>JAWKHV010000006.1:0-207402 GCA_041394645.1 Ilumatobacteraceae bacterium
CAAACAGCTGAGCGTGTTGCTCGACGTCGGCGCGGCCTCCCACACGCCGGAGTCCTTCGAACGGGCGATCTCGGCCGCGACCTCGATCGTGGTGAGCGCCGCTCACGAGGAGCGACCGATCCGGTTCTTCACCTCGGCCGGATTCGAGCATTCGACCGGAACCGTCGGGCTGGACCTGCTCCTCGAACATCTCGCTCTGCTCGACCCGGTCAGCGAGGCCACGCTCGACGTGGTGATCGGTCAGCTCAACACCCGGGTCGACGGGGGCCTGCTCATCGTGGTCGGCGGGGCCATCAGCCCGGGCATGGCGGCCGCCGTGCGACGCACCCCGGCCGCCGACGCGGTGGTCCTCGTGGCCTGCGCCGACCCGGCGCCGGCGCCGGGTCCGGGGGCGTTCGTCGTGGACGCGACGGTGGACGACGTCTTCCCGACCGCGTGGCGGTTGCTCGTCGGGGTGTCGGACGGATCCGGCGGCGTGGACCATCGCGCCGCCCGACCCGAGGGACGGATCGTGCTCGGAGGAGCCACTCGATGAACGCCGTGCTGGACCCACCCCGCCCGTCCCAGGCGCCCCTGCGCGGGTCCTCGTCGCCCGCTCGGCGCTCCCGGCCGCGAGTGACCCCGACGGCCGCGGTCGCCTCGATGGCCCTCGCCGCGAACACGGTGGCCGCCGTGTGGTCACTGTGCCGGGTGTTCCCAGGATGGGCGTTCCTCCCCCGGCTCGGGCTGGTGGCCCTGGCGGTTCATGCCCTCGGGTTCGTGAGCCGCGCTCGTGGCTGGCGGCTCGGTGCCACCGTGGCCGGCGTCGTTGCGGTCTCGGTCGTGCTCGTGACCCGCCTGTTCCTCGCCGGCGATGCCATCCTCGGGTTCGTTCCCACCAAGGGAACGTGGGACGCGGCGTGGATCTCCGTCGCCGACGCCTTCAGTCAGTTCTCCACGGCGGTGACGCCGGTGCCGCTCGAGGGCGGCTACGGAATCGTGCTCGGCCTGGCGGTCGCCGGCATCGCGTTCCTCGCCGACACCTTCGCTTTTCGCGCCTTCGGCCGGGCCGAGGCCGTGGTGCCGTCCGGACTGCTGTTCGTCATCGCATCATCCGTCGGGTACGACCGCTACCGCACCGCAGCGACGGTGCTCTGGGTCGCCACGGCGATCGTCGCCGTGGCCTTGCTGCGCGCCGCCCATCGCGAACCGACGGTGCCCTGGCTCGGAGGGACCACCGCGACTCGGCTCGGCAGCTGGCTCGCAGGCGCGGCGATGACAGCGGTCGCCGTCGGGCTGCTCGCGCAGATCGTGGCCCCTCGACTTCCTGGCCACGGTGAGGACGCACTCATCGACACCCGGAATCGGGCCGGCGACGGCACCCAGGTCGTCAGCCCCCTCGTCGACATCCAGGCCCGTCTGGTGAACCGGTCCGACGTGGAGTTGTTCACGGTCGCCGCCGACGCGCCCCAGTATTGGCGGCTCACCTCCCTCGAGGCCTTCGACGGCAGCCAGTGGAGCCAGGAGAAGGACTATTCCGACGACGACGCGATCCGCGGGGCGGGCGGGCGAGAGGGGCTCAGGCAACGGTTCTCCATCACGTCGCTCGGCTCGATCTGGCTTCCGACGGCGTTCGCCCCGGTCGGGATCAGCGCCGAGGTCGTGACCCGGTACAACGCGGAGACCGCCTCGGTGATCCGTGCCAACGGCGAACTGTTCCGGGGCCTCGGCTACACCGTCGTGTCCGAGCCCCCGACCGCGACCGCGGCCGAGTTGGCCGCGTCGACCTCCAGTTCTGCGCCCGGCGACGAGTACCTCGCCCTCCCGTCGGATTACCCGGACGAGTTCCGGACCCTGGCCGCCCAGATCACGTCCGGCACGTCGAGCGCCTACGACCAGGCGATCGCGCTCCAGGACTGGTTCCGGGCCAACTTCACCTACAACGTCAACGTGCCCCGGGGCCACAGCGAGCGGGCCATGGAGTCGTTCCTTCGTGCTCGCGAGGGCTACTGCGAGCAGTTCGCCGGCACCTACGCCGCCTTCGCCCGCTCCCTCGGCCTGGCGGCGCGCGTCGCGGTCGGCTTCACCCCCGGCGAGGCCGACGAGGACGGCGTCCTCCACGTGCTCGGCAAGCACTCGCACGCCTGGCCCGAGGTGTGGTTCGACGGCATCGGCTGGGTGCTGTTCGAGCCCACTCCGGGTCGCGGCGCCCCCGGGGCCGAGGAGTACACCGGGGTGGCCCCGATCGGGACCGGCGTGTTCGACGGCGCCGAGGTGCTCACCAACCAGGACCGCGGCCCGGCGACCTCGCTCCCCGGGACGAACACGTCGTCGAACGTCGTGGCCGACGTCGAGGGTGGGCCCAACAACTCGGTGTCGCCGACGCCGAGCCCGACGCTGGCGCCGCCGGCGTCGACCACCGGCGGTCCGAGCGCCGCGTGGTGGTGGACGCTGCCCGCGATCCTCGTGGCGGCGGCGCTGTGGGCACTCGTCCTGCCCGGCGTGATGCGAGCGCTTCGCGCTGGGGAGTCGAGCTCGGTGCGCCGGACGATGCGAGCCTGGAGCGACGTCGAGGGGGCGCTCGGTGGAGTGGGGATTCCTCGCCCACCGGCGGAGACCCCGACCGAGTACGCCGCTCGGGCCTGGCGCCCGGCCGGGTGCGACCGAGATGCGCTCGTTCGCCTCGCCGCCCTCACGACCTCGGCGGGATTCGACCCCGACGGTTCCGACGACACGTCCGCCGACGAAGCCGAGGAGCTGCGCGACCAGATCGTGCGCATCGTCCACCGGCGATCCAGTTGGACCGAGCGGATCCTGCGCCGGGCGGACCCTCGCACGGCGGCCCTCGCCGTCAACTGACGCCGCGCCGCGGCGGCGGCTGCGCCGAGGGCTGATGACGAGCCAGGTGCGGCGTCCCGCCGGACCGGGAATCGGTCAGGGGGCGCCCGTCAACGCGTGATCGCGAACGGCGAGCTCGCGAGGCGTGCAGTCTCGAGGGGGCGTGCGATCTCGAGGGGGCGTGATGGTCAGGGGCGCTTGAAGCGATCGCGGAGCTTGGCATCCTCGATCGGGCGCCGGGACTTGATGACCCCGGCGAGGTCCTGGATCCCGATCCGGCCCACGGCCCGCAGGTTGCGCTCGATCACGAACGCCGCGCCGAGCATGGCGAGGAACCCGAGGAACGACAGCAGGAAATGGACCTGGAGCGTGGCGACCAGGAAGACGAGTCCGGCGACGAGTCCGACGCTGGCCCAACGAACGTTCCGGAGCGCGTGGCGATACAGCGAGGCCGAGCCCACGTGCTGAGCAAACTTCGGATCGTTCTCGTAGAACTGTTCCTCGATCTGCCGCAGAATGCGCTGTTCGTCTTCCGAGAGCGGCATGGCGTCTCCTGATCCCGGCCGGCCCGATACGGATTACCCGGTTGGCATCTTCCCACGGAACGAAGCGATTCACAACGCGGGCCCGTGGTCGGATCCGTCCTGGAGCGACCTTGTTCGCCGGGGTCGGCTCGTGGCCGCTCGTCGCAGGTCGGGCGCGGCGCGCGGCGGGTCGCCATCCGGGTGCGCTGCGTCGGGCCCCCACTGCTGCTGACCCTTCCGGGTGACCGAGAGCCGGCCGGCGACGAGGGAGCTGGTCGGACCGATCGCCCCGGCGCCGAACCGGGCCCGCACGGCGTCGATCGCCGAGCTGGCCTCGTCCCAGGCGTCGTCGGTCGGCCGACCGGCCGAGCCCGCGGCCACGGGTTGGTCGAACATCGAGTCCAGGCTGAGTTGCTCGACCGGCACCTCGTGGGGCTCGAAACCCGATGCCGCAACGCCGATGAGGCGTACCCCGCGATCGAGGTCGACCGCCTCCAGCAGCTCCAGGGCCACGGCAGCGACGGCCGGACCGGAGCGGAGTTCCGTGCCCGGCGTTCGCGCTCGGGTGATGGTGTCGAAGCCGGCGAAGCGGACCTTCAGGGTGATCGTGCGGGCGGGATGGCCGTTCGCCCGGAGGCGGGCGGCGACGGCGTCGGCCTGGCGAACCACCTCGGCACGAAGCTCGTCCCGTTCGAAGACATCGGCCGGGAAGGTGACCTCGTGGCTGATCGACTTCACGGCTCGCTCCGGCTCCACCGGACGCTCGTCGTGCCCACCGGAGAGTCGATGCAGATGACGGCCGGCCGACGCGCCCAATGACGCCACCAGGGTCGACTCGTCGAGGTCGGCGAGGTCGGCGATCGTCTCGACGCCGAGCCGCTGGAGCTTGGCGAAGGTGGCCGGGCCGACTCCCCACATCGCCCGGACCGGGAGCGGTCGGAGGAAGGCCAGTTCCTCGCCCGGCCGGACCTCCAACACCTCGGATCCCGGGCGGATGCGGCCGCCCACGATCCGCGGCTTGGCCGACTCGCTGGCCAGCTTGGCCAGGAACTTGTTCGGTGCCACGCCGACCGAGCAGCACAGGCCGGTGCGTTCGAGGACGGTGGCCCGGATCCGACGTCCGATCTCTGCGGCCGGCCCGAGACGGCGCAGGGCTCCGCTCACGTCGAGGAACGCTTCGTCCAAGGACAGGCCTTCGACGAGCGGGGTCACCTCGTGGAACACCGAGAACACCTCGGCGGACACCTGCGAGTAGCGAGCGTGGTCGCCCGGGAGGAAGACGGCGTGCGGGCAGCGCCGCTGGGCGACGACCGACGGCATCGCCGAATGGATCCCGTAGCGCCGAGCCTCGTACGACGCCGCGGCCACCACGCCTCGCTCCCCGGTCCCGCCGACGACGACCGGCTGGCCCCGCAGCTCTGGGCGCCGGAGCAGTTCGACCGACACGAAGAACGCGTCCATGTCGACGTGCAGGATCGAGCGGGGCACGGCCAGCAGCCTACTCGGGTGCCGAACGGGTGTTCGGCGAACGGACGGGGGCGTCGAGGTGCTCGGCGCCTACGATGCTCCCCGTGTCGACCTACGGAGCCGCCCCCGCGCCCCGCCCCGATGCCGCGACCGAGCAGCCGCTGTCCGCGCTGCCGCCTCGGTGGGCCCGGGCGATCGCCTTTCTCGCCATCCTCGTCGCCGGCCGGCCGGTGCCTTGGTCGGTTGGGCCTTGATCGACGTGCAGTGCTCCGGCGACTGCACCACCGCCACCACTGCGGGCGGGTTCGTCGGTGCGCTCGTCGCAGCCGTCGGCACCGCCGTGGTCGCGGTCCTGGCCCTGCGGGCCAGCGGTGAATGGCGCGAGCTCCAGGACCGGCGGCGGTGAGCGGCACCGGCCCCGACGGCACCCCACCGGATGGCACCGCCCCGGACGGCACCGTGCTCGACGACCTCCTCGCCCTGGCCGGCGAGCTGGCGCTGCGAGCGGGTGCGCTCGTCCGGGAGGGCCGGCGACGCGGTGACCTCGGGGCGGACACCAAGTCCAGTTCGACCGACGTCGTCACGGTCTACGACCGAGCCTCGGAGGAACTGATCGTCGGTGAGCTCCGCCGCCACCGCCCCGACGACGGCCTCCTCGGCGAAGAGGGTGCCGAGCAGGACGGGACCACCGGGGTGCGGTGGCTGATCGACCCGATCGACGGGACGACCAACTATCTGTACGACCTGGCCGGGTACGCCGTGTCGATCGCCGCCGAGGACGACGAGGGCGGGTTGGTCGGTGCGGTCTATCTCCCGGCGACCGACGAACTGTTCACCGCGCAGCGGGGCGGCGGAGCCCGGTGCAACGGCGCCACCATCCGCTGCTCGGAGCTGACCGATGTCCGCACCGCCCTCGTCGGCACCGGCTTCGGTTACACGCCGGAGCGCCGCGCCGCCCAGGGTGCACGGGCCGCCCGGCTCCTGCCCTCGATCCGGGACATCCGCCGCTTCGGCGCGGCGGCCGCGGACCTCTGCTATGTCGCGGCGGGGCGACTCGACGGCTACTACGAGCAGTACCTGAACCCGTGGGATGTCGCCGCCGGAACGCTGATCGCACGCGAGGCAGGCGCGGTGGTCTCCACGTTTGCCGGCTCCCCTGGGGAACCCAACGGCCTCCTCGCCGCCCCACCCGCGCTGTGCAACGCATTGCGGACCCTCGTCGTCGACGCCGGTTGAGCCCGCGGTTCCCCTGCGCCCCGTGACGCCGCGCACCCTCCCGGGCGGGCGGTCGGAACGACGCGGTCGGCGCCGGTCACGATGGTCTCGGCACCGAGAGACGACGCCGAAGGCCCTTCGTCAGGCATCATGGTCGACGTGGACACCCGGATTCTGACGGTCGAGGACGACGAGCGGATCCGCTCGGCGGTGAAGTTGGCACTCGAGGACGAGGGCTGGACGGTCATCGAGACCGGCAGCGGAGAAGAAGCGATCGAGGTGTTCCACCGCGAGCCGGCCGACGTCGTCCTGATCGACATCATGTTGCCGGGCATCGACGGATTCGAGCTGTGCCGCACCATCCGCCGGACCTCCGCCGTGCCGGTCGTCATGGTCACGGCGCGTGCCGACACCCACGACGTCGTCGCCGGCCTGGAGGCGGGCGCCGACGACTACCTGACCAAGCCGTTCGCACCGAAGGAGCTCTCGGCCCGGATCCGTGCCCTGCTGCGCCGAGCCCGGCCTGCTCAGCCCGGACATTCCCGGCTCACGTTCGGCGAACTCGAGATCGTGCCCGACGAGGGCAAGGTGTCGCGAGGCGGCCAGGAGCTCCATCTGACCAAGACCGAGTTCCGGCTCCTGTGCGAGCTGGCCCAGAACCCCGGGCGGGTGTTCAGCCGCGAAGCGCTGCTCGACAAGGTGTGGGGCTACGACTACTTCGGGGACGGCCGGCTCGTCGACGTCCACGTGCGGCGGCTGCGGATGAAGGTCGAAGCCGACCCGGCCAACCCGCGTCACGTCGTGACGGTGCGCGGGCTCGGGTATCGGCTCCAGGGATAGGCCATTGGTGACCGACCTCGCGGTCCCGACGCCGGCCGTGCCGCGCGACTCGTGGCGGCGCCGGCTCGCCCTGTCGCTGAGCGGCGTGCGGTTGCCGCTGCGCCGCCGGATCCTGTTGACCTTCGCGCTGGGTTCCTTCGCCCTGTCCGCCTTCCTCGCCGGCGCGACCTACGGGTTCACCAAGAGCGCCCTGATGCGCCAGCGCGACCGCGCCGCGATCCGGCAGGCGACGGCGAACGCCAAGGATCTCGAGGTCCAGTTGAACGCCAACCCGACGATCACGCAGATCTCGGAGTGGCTCCTCGGATTGGACTCGCGTGGCGCGGTCTGCTTCCGCGGTGAATGGCTGGCCGCCGCGGCACAGTTCGGTCGCACCGCGATCCCCGAGTCGCTCAACGAACGGGTGATCTCGACCGCCCAGCCGGCCCGGATGATCTGGACCGTCCAGGACGAGCGGGTGATCGAGGTCGGGGTCCCGCTCCCCGACTACGGCGCGGCCTACTTCGAGTTCGTGTCGCTGAGCGAGGTCGAGTCGACGCTGTCGAACGTAGGCGGTCATTGCTCGCCGCCGGTGTCGTGACCACCAGCCTCGGGATCCTGCTCGGGTCGATGGTGGCCCGCCGCTCGGTCCGCCCCCTGGGCGATGCGGCGCAAGCGGCCAAAGGCGATCGCCGGGGACGTATGGACACCCGGCTCGTGCTCACCGACGACCCCGACCTCGATGCATTGTCGACCGCGTTCAACGACATGGTGACGGCGCTCCAACAACGCGTGGAACGAGACGCGAGGTTCGCTTCCGACGTGAGCCACGAACTGCGCTCGCCGCTGATGACTCTCGCCGCCTCGGCGGAGGTGTTGCAGGCCCGGCGGGACGACATGCCCGAGAAGGCCCAGGCTGCCCTGGATCTCCTCGTCGCCGACGTGACCCGGTTCCAGGGGCTGGTGGAAGACCTGCTCGAGATCTCCCGGTTCGACGCCGGCGCGATCCGCCTGAACCTCGACGAGCTGTTGCTCGCCGAGTTCGTCCGCCAGGCGGTCGCGGTCAGCAGCGCTCCCGATCTCGAGGTGGTCGTCTCCGACCGGGGTGAGAACTTGGTGATCAACGGGGACAAACGTCGCCTCGCCCGGGTCATCGCCAACCTCATCGACAACGCCCGGTTCCACGGCGGCGGCGATCGACGGTCTACGTCAGCGAGGCCCACGGCGAACAGGAGCCCCTGGCCCATGCGTGGATCGCCGTCGAGGACGGCGGCGCAGGCGTTCCGGTCGACGAGCGCGATGTCGTGTTCGAACGGTTCGCGCGGCGGCACCGCCGAGCGACGCAGCACCAGCGACGGTGCAGGGCTCGGGCTCGCCCTCGTCGCCGAGCACGTCCGGATGCACGGCGGACGGGTGTGGGTCGAGGATCGCCTCGACGGTCGATCCGGCGCCCGGTTCGTCATCGAGCTTCCGGCGGAGGAGCTGTGAGGCGCAGGGCACGGGCGGCGCTGGTGGTCGGGGCGATGGCGCTGGCCGCATGCGGGGTCAGAACAGCGCGGCCGCAACATCATCGACGACAGCGGCGTGGCCAGCGGGGACACCGCCACCGATGCCGGCGACACGAGCGAGGCCCCGTACCGCATCTTCTTGTTGTCGCCCCAGTCCCCGAGCCAGCTCCGCGGCGTTCGCGCAACGTGTCGACCACGTTGCGGGGGTTGTTCGAAGCGTTGCTCCAGGGCCCGACCGAGTCCGATCGCGATGCCCGGGTCCGCACGGCGATCCCGTCCGACCTCGAACTGGTCTCGCCCCGCGGGCGCAGGGCATGTTCGTGTACCTCGACGTGAACGATGCGCTGTACTCGCTGTCGGGATCGACCCTCGTCGACGCCCTCGCCCAGATCGTGTTCACGATGGTGGAGTTGCCCGAGGTGTCCAGGGTGCAGCTGCTCGTCGACGGCGAGCCGCAGGAATGGCCGACGGGGGACGGCTCGCTCTCACGGCGAGCGAGTTGACGCCGTTCGATTTCCCGGAGCGCAATCCGTCGGTCCAGCCCGCCTATCCGAACCCGCTGCCGCCGCCGCCCAAGCCGACCTGACCTGCGGTCGGATCAGCCGAAGAACACCTCGGCGACGTCCTCGGTACAGGCTCATGTCCAGGGTCCGGGTCAGCCCGACCGTCTCGGTCATCGGCGCCCGCTGGATCTTGGTCGAACGCAGCACCACCATGTCGCCCCACGCTTCTTCGTGGACGGCGTCGATCGCAGCCAGGCCGTAGCGGGTGCTCAGCACCCGGTCGTACGCCGTTGGCGTGCCGCCCCGCTGGACGTGGCCGATCTGGACGACCCGCGCCTCGAATCCGGTCCGCTTCTCGAGCTCCGGCGCGATGAAGCTGGCGATACCGCCGAGCCGCTTGTGTCCCGAGGAGTCGAAGCCCTGATCCGGGAGTTCGATCGAGTTCGCCTTGGGCTCGGCGCCCTCCGCGACCACGATGATCGACGCCCATCGTCCGCGCTCGTGGCGCCGCAGGATCGTGTGGGCCACCTCGTCGAGGTCGAAGGGACGCTCGGGTACGAGGATGTCGGTGGCACCGCCGGCGATCCCGGCGTACGTCGCGATCCATCCTGCGTGCCGGCCCATGACCTCGACGACCATGACCCGGTCGTGGCTCTCGGCGGTCGTGTGCAACCGATCGATCGCATCGGTCGCGATCTGGACGGCGGTGTGGAAGCCGAAGGTGACGTCGGTGCCGACGATGTCGTTGTCGATCGTCTTGGGCACCCCGATCACCGGGATCCCACCCTCGCTGTGGAGACGCGATGCCACGGTGAGCGATCCATTTCCGCCGATGACGATCAAGGCGTCGAGGGACAGCTCGGCGAGCGCTTCTCGGACCCGGGCGATGCCGTCGTCGTAGTCGTAGGGGCTGCCGCGGCGGGTGCCGAGCAAGGTGCCGCCCTTGGGCAGCATGCCGCGAAGCGACCGCACGTCGAGGGGCATGTACCTGCGGTTCAGCACCCCGTCCCAGGCATCCAGGAAGCCGATGATCTCGTCGCCGTAGTGCCGTTCCCCCTTGCGCACGATCGCGCGGATGACCGCGTTCAGGCCCGGGCAGTCGCCGCCACCGGTGAGAACACCAACTCGCATGGAGACGAGGGTACCGACCAGCGCACCTGCTAAGAACGACGCCCATGGCTTGGGATTCGAAGCGACCGGTTCCTTGGAAACGACTCGGCATCTTCCTCGGGTTGTACGCGGGCGTGATGTTGGGTGTGTCGGCGCTGACCGAACGAGACAGATTCGCGTCCGCCCTGCTCAGCGTGCTGGTCGGAGTCATCGTCGCTGCGGTTGCCCTGGCGGTGCTCGTGAAGTTCGGCTGGACGTTGCCCATGCTTCGCTCGCGTGAAGAGTTGGCGCAGGCCCGTCTGGAGCGCCAGGCCGCCAAGGCGGCCCGCCGCAACGGCGGGGTCCAGCCGGTCGCCACCGAGGGGCCTCGGCCCCGCCCGGCCCCACCAGCCGCACCAGCACCGGGCCCAACCGCAAGAAGAAGTCCAAGCGACGCTGAGCCCGCCATGACCGTCGTCCTCGCCATCGACGCGGGCACCACGAGTGTCCGGACCCGAGCCGTGTTCGACGACGCCCGAGCCCCGCTCGCGGCGTCACGGCCGCTCACCCAGCACTATCCGCAACCCGGTTGGGTCGAGCACGACGCCACCGAGATCTGGGAGGCGGTGCGGGCCACGCTCGCCGACGTGCTCGCCCAGCTCGACGAGCTCGGCGAGGTCCCGGCCGCGATCGGCATCACCAACCAGCGCGAGACCGTCGTTGCCTGGAGCCGATCAACCGGCCTCCCCCTCGCTCGCGCCATCGTCTGGCAGGACCGTCGCACCGCCGGTCGCTGCGACGACCTGGCCGAGCAGGGCCGGCTCGATCTCGTTCGCGCTCGTACCGGTCTCGTCCTCGATCCGTACTTCTCCGGAACGAAGTTCGCCTGGCTCCTGGAGCACGGCGTCGAGCACGGCCCGGACCTCGCGCTCGGCACGATCGACGCCTGGATCATCTGGAACCTGACCGGCGGCGAGGTGTTCGCGACCGATCCCTCCAACGCCTCCCGAACGATGTTGTTCGACCTCCGCACCCTGGCATGGAGTGACGAACTCGGTGATCTGCTCGGGGTCCCCATCTCGGCGCTCCCCGAGGTCCGACCCTCGAGTGGCCGGGTCGGGGTCACCTCGGCGCGCTGCGGGGTGCGGGCCGGGATCCCGATCTCGGGGATCGCCGGTGACCAACAGGCCGCCTTGTTCGGCCAGTTGTGTCACTCCCCCGGGACGGCGAAGAACACCTACGGAACCGGCAGCTTCGTGCTGATGAACGTCGGGAGCACGTGTCCCGAGCCGGCCGAGGGACTGCTCACGACCGTGGCGTGGACGCTGGCCGACGGGACGACCCACTACGCGCTCGAAGGGTCGATCTTCGTGACCGGCGCCGCGGTGCAGTGGATGCGCGACGAGCTGTGCCTGATCGACGAAGCGGCCGAGATCGGCCCCCTCGCCGAGCAGGTGGAATCGACCGACGGTGTGGCGCTCGTGCCGGCGTTCGCCGGCCTCGGCAGCCCGTGGTGGGACCCCTACGCCCGGGGCACGTTGCTCGGCATCACGCGAGGCACGACCCGAGCGCACCTGGCCCGCGCCGTGGTCGAGTCGATGGCGTTCCAGACCCGTGACGCCGTCGACGCCATGGTTCGCGCGTCGGGCACCCCGCTCGCCGAGCTGCGCGTCGACGGGGGCGCCTCGGTGATGCCGTTGCTCCTCCGGCTCCAGGCCGACCAGCTCGGAGTCGCGGTACGGCGACCTGCGGACCAGGAGACGACGGCGCTCGGCGCGGCATACCTCGCCGGGATCGCGGAGGGAGTGTGGGACACCGACTCGCTCAGCGCCCGATGGGAGCTCGCCGCCGATGTCGCCCCGGATCCCGACCGAACTGCAGCGGACTCGGCCTACGAACGGTGGTTGCGCGCCGTCGAACGATCCCGGGCCTGGGCATCGGACTGAGGCCGTTCAGTCGGGAAGCAACCCGTCGGCGATCTGCCCGAGCAGGTCCATCTGTTGGCGCTCACGGGCGCGAAACGCCCAGCCGGCCCGACCGACCGCGACCGCGATGCCGTGCCGAGGCAGGTGCGCCCAGGCCACGTCGGGGGGTGCCTGAGCCTCTCGGGCGTGGGGGTCGAGATGACGACTCCCTTCGATGAAGGCCGCCAACCACACCGCTTCGGGTGGATCCCCCACCTCGACCAGGGAGCGGGCCGCGTCGAGATCGAGGGCTGCCGACCAGGTGCCCTCCATGAGCTCGACCAGCTCGTGGCAGAACCGGTCCAGCCGCTTGTCGGGGTGGACCTCGATGAGCTGCGCCGCGGACTGCAACGCGACGATCGAGGTGTCCGGGCGGTCCGGCGCGACGGCGCGAATCTCCTCGACCGCAGTGCCGTCGACCTGCCCGATCTCGGCGACGAGCAAGTCGACCAGATCGCCGTCGGGCATCGTCACGACCAGCTCGTCGATGGCCATGCCCGCGCCCCGTTCGAGGATCTCGATCCCGACCACGTCGCCCCGGACCGCGCCGATCCGGCTCGCGACCTGCCCGAGGGCCCCGGGACGGTCAGGAACCCAGACTCGAACCACATAGGTGAACACGGTGCGTGACCGTACCTCTGGGCCTGACCCGTTTCGTATCGAGTTCGTGTCCATCGTGTGACGAACCACGGTGTGACCAGGGGCCGACTCGGCGGCGCTCGGGGGGACGCGAGCGCCATCGGCCGGAGACGGGTGACACACCGCAATCGGCGGGGTTCGTGGCGAACGGCCTACACCCGGCCCCGCTCAGCTGTGCGAGCATGGCGGCGCTATGAGCATCGAACCCCGGGACGGCTGTGTCCACGTCTGCATCGAGATTCCTCGCGGCAGCCGCAACAAGTACGAGATCGATCACGAGACCGGACGAGTGTTCCTCGACCGCCGCCTGTTCACCGCCACGACCTATCCGGCCGATTACGGCTTCATCCCCGACACCATCAGTGGCGACGGCGACCCGGTCGACGCCCTGGTCCTGCTCGAGGACCCGGTCTATCCGGGGGTCTGGGTCGAGGCCAAGCCGGTCGGGCTGCTCTGGATGCAGGACGAGGCCGGGCCCGACGCCAAGATCATCTGTGTCCCGCCCAAGGAACCCCGGTGGAAGGGTGTCGAGGATCTCAAGGATCTTCCCGAGGAGCTCCTCGACGAGCTCAAGCACTTCTTCGACGTCTACAAGGCACTCGAGCCGGACAAGTTCGCCTCGACCCAGGGCTTCGAGAACCGCAAGGCCGCCTGGCGTGAGATCGAGACCGGTCGCGCCACCTATCAGGCGAACTTCGGCAGCCACAAGCACTGACGTTCCGGTCGGAGCGCGTCCTTCGACCACCGGGCACGAGCCGCGACCTGACACGCTGGGTGGATGCGCTCGACTCATGCCTCGCACGCCGCGACGTGCGCCTGCCACCTCGACCCGGCGTTCGGCGTGCTCGCGGATCTCGGGGCGGTGTCCGGCGAGTCGATGCCGAGACGCACGTTGCGTCCGCTCGTCGTCCCCACGGTCGCCGACACCATCCTGACCGGCAGGATCGTGACGATGAGCGCAGCGGCGCCGGTCGTCGAGGCCGTCGCCGTCACCGACGGTCGGATCACCGCCGTCGGTACCCGTGACGAGATCGAAGGACTTCGGGGCCCCCGGACCCAGGCGATCGACTTCGGCGACCACGTCGCCTACCCCGGATTCGTCGAGCCGCACATGCACTATTGGGCGTCGGCGATGTTCCTCGGGTGGACCGACGTGAGTACCCGGTCCGGTCGCTCCTACGACGAGGTGCTCGAGCTCCTGCGGCACACCGAGCCGGTCGATGGCTGGATCCTGGGCCGCCTCTACGACCCCTCCCTCGTCGAGGGTGAGCGGGACCTGAGCCGCGACGACCTCGACCGGATCCATCCCGACACGCCGGTGTTCGTGATCAACGCCTCCATGCACTGGGCGTACGTGAACTCCGCCGCGCTCGCCGCGGCGGGGATCCACGACGACGTCGCCCAGCCACCCGGCGGCGAGTACGTGAAGCGCGATGGGCGGCTCACCGGCGCCATCGGCGAGATCGCCGCCATGGCGCCCCTCATGCGCCTGTTGCCCCGCCAGGATCGCAGCCAGCTCGAAACGGCGCTGCTCGACATCAACCGGCGGGCCGCATCGAAGGGCTACACCCGGACCCACGACGCGGCCACCGGCGGACTGTTCGGGCCCGACGAGCCCTCGATCATGTACGGGCTACGAGATCGCCTGGCCGGCCGGGTGAGCTACGCGATGCTGGACCAGGCGGCTCGCCGCGCCATCGACGACGGCATGCGCTCCGGCGACGGGGACGACATGGCTCGGCTCGTCCACTGGAAGGTGGTCGGCGACGGCTCGAACCAGGGCTACAGCGGCTATCAGTTCGAGCCGTACCTGGGCCGGGACCACTGCGGCAAGCCCAACTATCCGACCGAGCATCTCATCGAGAGCATCCGCACCGGCCACGAACACGGGTTCCCGATGATGATCCACGCGAACGGTGACGCGGCGATCAGCCAGACCCTCGACGCGTACGCCGCCGCCCTCGACGGACGCAGCGGACTGGAGTTCCGAGACCGGATCGAGCACTGCTCGTATCCGTTGCCCCGAGACCTGCAGCGGATGGCGGACCTCGGGATCTCCCCGTCGTTCCTGATCGGGCACGTCTACTACTGGGGTCACGTCTTTCGCGACCACATCATGGGCCCCGAGAAGGCGGCCCGGCTCGACCCCGTGGCGTCCGCCGTCGCGCTCGGGCTGCGGGCCAGCCTGCACAGCGACTACACCGTGACCGAGTTCGAGCCGATGCGCGAGCTGCAGACCGCAGTCACGCGAGTGCTCCGCCACGACGGCGAGGTCCTCGGTCCGGCGGAACGAGTCCCGGTCGAGGTGGCGATGCGGATGAAGACCGTCGATGCCGCCTGGCAGGTGCACGCCGACGACGAAGGCGTGATCGAGCCGGGCCGGTTCGCCGACCTCACCATCCTCGACCGAGACCCGGTGCAGGTCGATCCCGACGCGATCGGTGGGATCGGCGTGGTCCGCACGATCGTCGGCGGCCGCACGGTCTACGAGGGCTGACGGCGACCGCCAGCCGCTGGCGAGGATCGAGGGTCGGCCTCAGGCCAGACGGTCGGCGATGAGCGGGAGCACGGCCGCACCCATGGCGCCCGCATACTCGGCGAAGGCCGCAAATCGCAACGACGGGTGGGGCCGGAGCTCGGGCGCGTACAGCAGTTCGGAGAACCATCGGCGGATCGGCTCGAGATACAGCTCCCCGTTCTGGGCCAGCCCACCGCCGAGCACGAACGCTCCCGGGTCGATGACGTTGGTGAGGTTCACCAGACCGAGCGCGACCCATCGCCCGAACTGATCGACGACCTGCAGGGCTTCGGGGTCGCCGGCCAGCGCGGCGTCGCGGACGTGCTCGCCGCGCACCGCCTCCGGGTCGCCCCCCACCATCGACACCATGTGTGTGAGCCGACCACCAGCGGCCGCCTCGCGAGCGAGACGAGCCAAGCCGCTGCCCGACGCATAGCGCTCCCAGCATCCGGCCCGGCCGCACGGACACGGCGGGCCGGCCGGATCGACGACCATGTGCCCGATCTCGCCGGTGAAGCCGTTGACACCACGGATCAGTCGATCGCCCGCCACGAGTGCGCCGCCGATCCCGGTTCCGAGCGTGACCATGACCACGTCGGTCTCGCCCTTGGCCGCGCCGAACTGCCATTCGGCGGCCAGCGCACAGGTGGCGTCGTTGTCGATCACGACGGGTTGCCCCAGGCGGCTCCTCAGACGTTCGCCGACCGCGAATTCTCGGATGCCGACGAGGTTCGGTGAGGCGCGCAGCACTCCCGACCGGGTGACGAGTCCGGGCATGCCGACACCGAGGGTGTCGTAGGGAGCGAGCAACCCGGCCAGCTCGGCGAGGGTCTCGATGATGGCGTCGGCCCCGTGGGGCGTCGGGAGCCGGTGGCGTTCGAGCACGGTGCCGTCGCCGCCGATGACGACGCCGAGCGCCTTGGTGCCCCCGACGTCGATTCCCGCGGCGCGCGTCACGCCTCGGCTCGAGCCTGCAATTCGCGAATCGTGTTGAGGATGCGGACCTCGGCGCGACGCTTCACGAAACCGGGGAGCGGCACGACCAGCTCCACGCTCAGGTCGTAGCGGACCTCGGTGCCGCCGTCGGACGTCGGCGTGAACTCGTACTTCCCGTCGATCGCCCGGGTGATGTCGCCCTTGACGAGGTTCCAGGACACGGCCTTGGGCGCCTCGGCGTAGTCGTAGGCCAGGGTGTAGTGGGTGCTCCGCCCGAGCGCGGACGCCCGGAACTCGACCTCGGTCGCTCGGCCGTCGGCGTCCCGGTCGAGGACCACCGCCTCCTTCACGTCGCTCGCCCACTCGGGATACGACTCGAAGTCCATGACCACCTCGAAGCAGCGCTCCGGTGAGGCGGTCGTGGTGATGCTCTGGGAGGCCGACTCAGTCATGACGGTCATTCTGCTCCATCTCGCTGCCCTGGGGCGTGGTCTGTGGCGTCTCGTGCCCCGCAGTTCGTCGCCGCGAGGTCGGTGCGGCAGTGACGATACGCGGCCCGAACGTGCCATGTCGGGCAGCCCACACCCCATTGAGTCCAAAGCCCAGGGTCGGCACCAGGATGCCGCACGCCATGGGGTTGACCTCGCTCGCGGTCATCCCGCTGAACCCGATCGCTCCGAAGGCGATGCAGGCGACGGTCTGGGCGGTGAGCGACAGATTCATCGCCCGCTTCACCGGCGGCGGGGCGGTCGGGCCGGTCAGCAGATACAGGTTGGCGACGCCGATCTCGTGCTCCCGGCTTCGCCCGGCCGCCACCAGGAACGACCAGGCGAACCCGGCGATCCCGATCACGAACAGGGCGATCGACAGCACGGCAAAGGGCCAGCGCAGCGCATGGACCACGCTGGCGAGGACGCCGGAGACGCAGAACAGCGCGGTCCCGACGAGGTCGGCCCGCACGACCCGAGCTCCGGGCAGGTCGCGAAGGGGCTCGGTGACGGCTGGATCGGGAGTCTCGACCGACGGGCCGGCGCCGGCCGCGGCGCTGGTCTCGTGATCGGCGACGGCCTCGGGGCGGTCGGCAGGGGCTTCGTCGGCGCTCGTCATCGCATCATCGGGGTCGAGGGTCACTCGAACACCCCCAGGGTACGTCCGAGGCGCTGGCTGAGCACCTCGTAGGAGAACTCCTGCTCGGCACGTCGGCGTGCTGCGGCGCCCATCCGACGCCGGAGGGACTCGTCGTCGAGCATCGCCCCGATCGCAGCGGCAGCCGCCCGGTGGTCTCGGGGGTCGTCGATGATCGAGCCGGTCTCGCCGTCGGAGACCGCTTCGTGGGCTCCGCCGCTGCGGCCGGCGACCTGGGGGACGCCGCTGGCCGCCGCCTCGACGAAGACGATGCCGAAGCCCTCCTGCTCCAACCCGCCCCAACGATTCCGACAGAGCATCGAGAACACGTCCGCGCAGGCGTAGAGATCGGGGAGGTCCTCGTTGGGAACCCGGCCGAGGAACCGCACCGGGGCGTCGAGCTCCTGGGCGAGCCGTTCGAGCCGGGATCGGTCGCGGCCCGACCCCGCCAGCGCCAGCACGACCTCGGGATGGGTCCGCTGCAGCTCGGCGATCGCACGGATCACGGTGTCGAACCCCTTTCGCGGGACGAGGCGGCTGACGGCCAGGACCACGGGCGCGTCGACGGGCAACCCGAGCCGCAGCCGCGCCGCGGCGCGGCCCTCGTCGTCGAGGGGGCGGAACCGTTCGATGTCGACCCCGGGCGGAACGACCGTCGTCGGCAGGGCGCGCCCGGCGGCGAGCTCCGCTTCGCGTGCCGGGTAGCCGCCCGCCGCGATCACCACCGACGCGCCCCGCAGGGTGCGGCCGAGCACCTGCTTCGAGATCGGCAGCCGGCCCGGCACCGTGACTTCGGCGCCGTGGAGCACCACGGCATACGGCAGCTGCAGCGACGGTCCGATGATGCCGAGGGGCACCGCCGGGTCGAGCACGACGAGTTCGGCGCCGATCTCCCGAGCGAGTGCATTCGTCCGTTGGACCATCCACGGATGCGGGAGCAGCCACGGCTCGCGGGTCCGCTCCACCCGATACGGCTGCGAGGCGTCCCAGGCCGCGGTCCCCTCGTAGGGACTGGTCAGCACGGCGAACGACTCGGCGGGCAGGCGACGCCACCACTCCCACAACACCGATTGGATGCCGCCGATCTTGGGCGGGAAGTCGTTCGTCACGAGCAGGTGTTTGGTCACCGGCGCTCCCACTGCCGCCGGGTCGGGATCACGTCGACGGACTCGACGCCGTCTCCCTCCACGAGTTCGGCCGCCACGACCGGGTCGAGGTCCTGATCCGGGACGAGATGATCGAATCCTGCTCGTCGCGCCGCCCAGATGGCGTGGGCGCGCACGATCGGATCCGGATCGGCCACGGCCGCCGCCAGACGCGCCTCGGCCGCGACGCGATCGGCCGAGGCGACGCCCTCCCCGGCGTCGTCGGCGAGGAGATTGCCGAGGACGATCAGCGCGTTGCGTCGGAGCCACCGCGGGTCCCGCTCGAACAGGTACCACTGGCCGTTGCGGCGGCGGAGCGCCTCGTCGTCGAGGGCGAGGAGTTCGAGCACCGAGACGAAGGCGCCTCCGGCGACCTCGTCGTCACGGCGGGCCGTGGCGAACCGCTCGTTGACCGGGCACACCTCCTGGCAGTCGTCGCAGCCGTAGATGCGCGACCCGAGCGCTCGCCGGAACCGGCGAGGAAACACCCCCGGCTTCTGCAGCAGCCAGGCGAGGCAGCGCGACGCGTCGATCACTCCCGCCTCGGGAATGGCGTCGGTCGGGCAGCCGGCGAAGCATCGGGTGCAGGCCCCGCAGCCGTCTCGCACCGGCGTGGCGTCGGACTCGATCGGCGCGTCGGTGGCGACGCAGCCGAGCACGAACCAGCTGCCGGCCTTCGGCAGCAACAGGTTGGCGTTCTTTCCGTACCACCCGAGTCCCGCCCGCTGGGCCACGGCTCGATCGACCACGGCGTTGTCGTCGGCGTAGACCGCGGCCCGCCAGCCCTTGGCGCGCAGGGCGTCGGCCACGACGTTCAGTGCGGCGCGCAGTTCGGCGTACTGGTCGTTCCAGGCGTACCGGGCGACGCGCGCCGCGAGCGGGGGCACCTCGTCCGGCTCGGCGACGAGATACGAGCGGGCGCCGACGACGAGCGAACGAGCCGAGCGCAGGAGGCGGTCGGGGGAGGTCGATCGCTCCGGGTTCCGGTAGGTGAAGGCCATGGTGTCGTGGAGTCCGGCCGCGATCCGCCGGTGCAACTCGGCGCGCGTGTCGAGCAGCGGGGCGGTGTCGGTGAAGCCCACCGCGTCGAGCCCGGCGGCGAGTCCGACCTGGCGGAGATCCTCGGCGACGCAGGGCGCCGGGGCGGGAAGTCGGGGGGCGGCCATGACGCCTGCCACGGTACCGGCCGGGTCCGGGTGGAACCGGGTCCTCGCCGCGCCGCTACACCGCTTCGTGGGCCAGGTCTGGGATCAGCCCGGCTCGGGCGAGCAGGCGGGTGGCCCGCAGTTCGTGGAGGTCGAGCACCACCGCCTCATCGGCGGCGCGATCGCAGAACGCGGTGACCAGGCAGTCGGCGCAATGGGCGCTGTGCTGGTGGGAGCAGGTGTCGCAGGAGATCACGAGAGCGGTCATGGTCGGCACGCTCGCAGAGGGGTGTCGGAGAGTTGCCGGAGCGCTCGGCGGGCCCGTCAGCGCTTGGCCACGGTCAGCAGGTGATCCGATGACACGACGTTGGCGCCGGCTCGTCGTACGTCACGGACGATCTCCTGGTCATTGGTGACCACGACGACCGCCACGCCGGGATCGAGATCGTCGACGAGTCGCCGGATGGCGTCGTCGGCCGTCTCCCCGGGCGTCGAGAACCGCACCCGCACGAGCGAGCGCCGGCGGACGGATCGCACGACATCGGAGCCGTCGAAGATCACCACGATCCGGGTGCCCGCCCGCCGAGTGAGGTCCTCCAGCGCCGAGACCGCCGCATCTCGCTGATGTTCCAAGGTGAGGTTGGGCCAACCCAGCTTGGCGACGTTGTACCCGTCGACGATCACCATCGCGCCGGTCTGGCGCAACAGGTGGTCGGCGCCTTCGACGGAGTCCTCGAACACGCCACCTGGCATCGGCAGGGCGGCGCGACGGTCGCGGCGGGGCTCGGACCGTCGCACGGCGCCCGGTTGTCCCGGCCGAAGCGGCCGCGTGCCCTGCACGGCGTCGGCCCAGTGCCGGAGACCGTCGTCGAGCCGGTTCGGCGACTCGTCGGATTCCAGGCGCGGCCGCAGCGCACCGCTCGTCGCATCGAGCGCGGCGGCCAGATCGCGCAGGGCACCGGCCGTGGTGGACAGTGCTCCGGCCGCCTGGTCCAGACCTCGGGGCGACGGAGCGGGAACCGCCGAATCCGCCGGGGACGAGGGCGCAGTGGTCGCCAGATCGTTGAGGGTCCGCACGGTGCGCTCGAGATCGTCGGCCCGGGTCTCGGCGTCGGTGCGGGCGATGAGTGCCTCGTCGAGGATCCGCTCGAGGTCCCGGATCCGATCGAGCAACGCCCGGTTCTTCTCGTGCGCCCGCTCGGCGTCGGCGGCGGAGTTGGCGCTGCGTTCCTTGGCCCGCTCGGCGGAGCCTCGTGCCAGGCCCAGCTGCCGCTCGAGGTCCTCGACCTGTTGGGACGCCTCGGCGGCCACTCGTTCCGCAGCGCGCCGACGAGCGCGTTCGCGCTCGGCCTCCTCGCGAGCCGCCGACAGCTCGGCGCGCGCCTTTCGCGCCGCATGTTCCGCGGCGAGACGCTTGCGCTTGGCCGGACCCGTGTCGGCGGACGGACCCGTCGCGGCCGACTCGTCCGAGGCCTCGTCGGCCAGCGTGCGCACCTGGTCGGCCCAGCCCTCGGAACGAGTGAGCCAGACCGTCGGGAGCTCGCCGATCAGCTCCCACTCCGCCACCGCCGCGACGCGAGCACGGAACTCGTCGTCCTCGTCGACCACCTTGCGAACCACGGGCAGCGCGCTGGCGGGGAGCTTCTGGAACTTCAAGAACGCCTTGAGCGGGCTCGGAGCCGGGATCGCCGGCTTCAATCGCTGTCCGGCCACCGCCACCGCGAACGCCAGCTCCAGCGCGGGGCGGAGCTGCTCGTCGGTGGGGTTCACCCCCTGCATGGTACCGATGGGCGCCTTTCGGGACCGGACGCTTCCGGGGATCGGTGGCGGGCCGAGGTGACGCCGCGGGCCGGGCGGGTTTCGTGGGATCGACCACGAGATCCAACCGGAGATCGAACACGTGTTCTTGACTCGAACGGACGTTCGAGGTTCACTGGCGCCGTGACGTCTCGGTCTCCTCGCACCGCCTCCCGGGTCGAACCCCACGGTTCGGTCGAGCAGGCCCGCTCGCTCGCCGAGGTCACGTTCTGCGTCATCGATCTGGAGACCACTGGTGGGGCCCCGGGAAGCGATGCGATCACCGAGCTCGCTGCGGTGCGGGTCCGGGGCGGCGAGGTGGACGGGACGTGGAGCACGTTCGTCCACCCCGGTGTGGCGATCCCGGCCCGGATCTCGCTGTTCACCGGCATCACCGACGCCATGGTCGCCGATGCGCCGCGGCCCGAGGACGTCCTCGGTTCGTTCGCCGACTTCGCCCGGGGCGCAGTGATCGTCGGTCACAACGTGAAGTTCGATCTCGGGTTCCTCGCCCGGGCGTTCGACCGTCACGGGTTCCCCCCGCTGCAGGCGCCGGTGCTCGACACGGTGACGCTCGCTCGCCGGCTGCTGCGCGACGAGGTCCCCGACTGCCGCCTCGGCACCCTCGCCGAGTGGCTACGCCTCGACCATCGCCCGACCCACCGGGCCCTCACCGACGCCCTCGCCACCACCGACCTGCTCCATCTGCTGATCGAGCGCGCCGCAGGGTACGGGGTGTTCGCCCTCGACGATCTCCTCGCCCTCCATCGGATCGCCGGACATCCGTTCGCCGACAAGCTGCGCCTCACCGACGCCCTCCCTCGCACGCCGGGGATCTACGAGTTCCTCGATTGCGACGGCCGTGTGGTCTACGTCGGCAAGGCGACGAACCTGCGCCAACGGGTGCGCTCCTACTTCGGGAACGACGATCGCCGTTCGATCCGGCCGATCCTGGGCTCGCTCCACCAGATCCGTCACCGCGAGTACCCCAACTCGCTCCTCGCCGAGCTCGCCGAACTCGAGGTGCTGCACGAGCGCCGGCCCCGATTCAACCGAGCCGGCGCCCTCCCCAAGCGACCGGTCTGGCTCACGCTGACCGACGAGGCCTTCCCGCGGTTGCTCGTCACGGCGCGACCACGACCGGCGTCGGACGCACTCGGTCCGTTCACCTCCACCGCCACGGCTCGCCGGGCCCAGGAAGCGATCGAGACCGCGGTGCCGATCCGGCGGTGTACGGCGCGCCCGCGCGCCGACCGGGCGATCCGAGCGGAGCCCTGCACGCCGGCTCAGCTCGGACTCGCCCACTGCCCGTGCGCCGCGCCGACCCCGCCCGCCGAACACGAGCGGGTGCTCGGGGCGACCCGACGCGCCCTCACCGGCGACCCGGTGCCGATCATCCGGATGCGCCACGATCGGCTCACCGCGCTCGCGACGGCGCAGCGGTTCGAGGAAGCGGTCTCCCTGCGCGACCGGATCGCCGCCTATGCCGCGGCCCACCGGGATCGCGCCACCGCAGAGGCGACGGCGGGTCGGCTCGATCTGGTGATCGAGGGGGACGCTGTCGAGTTGTGCGGCGGCTCGGTCTGCGGCGCGACGACCGCGAACCCCGCCGCGTTCGAGTCGCCGTCGGACGTGCTCGACGCGGCCACGCTGGCCCGCTCGAAGGTGATCGCTCGCTGGTTGCGGCGCCGTCCGGCATCGTGGGTGGCGAGCGATCCCTGGTCCGATGCTCGGCTCCGGGCACGGCTCGAGGTGGTGGCGTCGTTGTCGTGGCCGCCGGTTCGCGTCGCTCCCGATGACCTCGCGCGCCCCGGCGGCGCCGCCGCGGGATCCGAAGCCGCCTGACCGACCGCTCGAGCACGGGAGCGCCCACGCGACGGTGGCCCGCCCTCCGAAGAGGACGGGCCACCGTGTTCCGGCCGGCGGCGCGAGGCGGGGATCCGGATGAGCGGGAGCTCGTCGCGCGTACCTCGCACCTCCGACACGTTCAGTGGGCGGCGACGTGCTCCGGGGCGACGGCTCCCGGGTAGCGCACCTCCTCGATCAGGTCCTGGATCTCCTGGCTCGGCGGCTTGGTCATCAGCGAGACCACCACCATCGTGATGGCGTTCAGGGCGGCACAGATCGCTCCGATGCCGGCCTTGTTGATTCCCCACCACGGAGCCATTCCGCCCCATTGGGTCTGGTACATGTAGAAGCTCGCCGAGATGAGCCCGACCAACATGCCGGCCACGGCGCCGGCGGCGTTGGCTCGCTTCCAGAAGATCCCGAACACGATGACCGGGAAGAAGCTGGCTGCTGCGAGACCGAAGGCCAGCGCCACCACCTCGGCCACGAATCCCGGTGGATGGATCCCGAAGTAGCCGGCGATGACGATGGCGACCGCCATGGCGATGCGACCGACCATGAGCCGTTCGCTCTCCGTCGCCTTGGGCCTGGCCATCTTGAAGTACAGGTCGTGGGCGACCGAGGAGGAGATGACCAGCAACAGCCCCGAAGCCGTGGAGAGCGCCGCGGCGAGCCCACCGGCGGCGACCAGTCCCACGATGACCGTCGGGAGGCCGGCGACCTCCGGGTTGGCCAGCACGAGGATGTCACGGTCGAAGTTGGTGATCTCGTTGACGGCGGAGTCCTTGGCGTAGGTGATGATCCCGTCGCCGTTCTTGTCCTCGACGGTGAGCAGGCCGGTCTTCGACCACGAGTCGACCCAGCCCGGGAGTTCTTCCACCTTGGCGTCGTGCACGGTGTCGATCACGTTGTACTTGGCGAAGGCACCGATGGCCGGGGCAGTCGTGTACAGGATCGCGATGAACGACAGGGCGAACAGCGCCGAGCGCCGGGCACCCTTCACCGACTTGGCGGTGTAGAACCGCACGATCACGTGAGGCAGACCGGCGGTGCCGATCATCAACGTCAAGGTGATGAGGAACAGGTTCCGGCGCGACGTGACCGCGAACGGGGACGAGTACTGCCCGAACCCGAGGTCGGTCTGCACGGCGTCGAGCTTCTGCACGATCGAGCCGAAGCTGATCTGCGGAATCGGGTTGCCGGTGAGCTGATTGGCGATGGCGATGGCCGGAATCAGGTAGGCGACGATCAGCACCGAGTACTGCGCGACCTGGGTCCACGTGATGCCCTTCATGCCGCCCAACACGGCGTAGAACAACACCACGATCATGCCGATGACGACGCCGGTGGTGACGCTCACTTCGAGGAAGCGGCTGAACACGATGCCGACACCACGCATCTGGCCGGCCACATACGTGAACGACACGAAGATCGCCGCCACGAGGGCGATGCCGCGAGCGGTGTTCGAGTACCGGTCGCCGACGAAGTCGGGGACGGTGTACTTGCCGAACTTGCGCAGGTACGGGGCGAGCAGCAGGGCGAGCAACACATAGCCGCCGGTCCACCCCATGAGGTACACCGACCCGCCGTAGCCCTGGAAGGCGACGATGCCGGCCATGGAGATGAACGACGCCGCCGACATCCAGTCGGCCGCGACGGCGGCGCCGTTCGCCCAGGCGGGCACTCCGCCGCCCGCGACGTAGAAGTCGCCCGTGGTCTTGGCGCGGCTGCGCACCGCGATGTACAGGTACGCGCCGAAGGTGAGAATCACCCAGAAGATGGTCCAACCGAGTGTGCTCATGACAGGGCCTCATCGATGTTCTCGTGGAAGCGGTCGTCGTCGATGGAGACCGCGTGGTGCTGGTCCTCGCCCTCGGTGAGCCCGTAGCGGGCGTCGAGCTGCTCCATCTTCCAGACGTAGACGGCGATCAGGGCGACGAACGTGAAGATCGACCCCTGCTGCCCCATCCAGAATCCGAGCTTGAAGCTCCCGAGGTTGACCTTGTTGAGTTGGTCGACGAACAGAACCCCGGCGCCGAGTGACACCAGGGCCCAGATCGACAGCAGCACGGCCATGAGACGCAAGTTCGTGCGCCAGTAGGCCTGCCGGTCGGCGTGATCCATGAAACCCCCTTCAATGACGTCCCGACGTGCGGGTGGGCCGCTCCCCCGAGCGATCCGATCGCCATGTCACACGCCGGCCGCTCGGGCCTCAAGGAGGAACCGCACGAGCGGTCCCGACGGGCCCGCGAGCGACGTCGGTCACACCCCGAACGGTCGCTGACGGCTCCCGACGACGGGACTCGACCGTTCGGCGGCGGAACCTCACCGTTCGGACCGCCCCGATGACCGCCCGTCGAGTGACGCTGGTCACCCCGCGAGCGGTCGTCGTACGGTGCCGCCCATGGGGACCATCACATCGACTGCGCCGGCGCGTCCGACGCCTCGCGCCGTTCGGCGCCCGGCGCCCGCGGGGCGTTCCGTGCTCCTGCTGGCCGCCGGCGGCATGATCATCGGCTCGTTCCTCCCGTGGGTGCAGACCGGCTTCGGGATGTACCGAGGCGTGGCCGGGGCGGGCCTGTGGACGTTCTACGTCGGGGTGTTGGCGCTGGCCGGCGCCCTCGTTCCCGTGCGGTGGGTCGCCCTCGGCCATGCCCTCGTCGCCGGCGCCGTCGCCGTCAGCCTGCCCGCGTGGCAGTTCCTCCGGCTCTTCCGGCGGGTCGGCTTCACCGGCTGGTCGCCGGGCACCGGGCTCTGGGTGGTGTTCGTCGCCGGAATCGCCGCCCTGGTGTCGGCCTGGCAGACCTGGAGACGACCCGTCGCCGCGTGACCGAGCGATTGCTAACGTCACCCGCGCCATGCAGTCGGGACCTGGGGGTGACCGGCGGCTCGATCCGCACGACTTCGACCTGTTCGCCGACGCCGAGTCCACGGCGCTGTACGACGAGGTCGACTCGAACGCCGAGGTCCGAGCCGCATTCCACAGCCAGCGCAGGATCGCGCTCGGGCACTTCGTCGTGTTCGCCGTGGCGATCGCCGGGACGGCGGCGGCCACCCTCGCACTCGGCTGGTGGACCCGAGGCCGGGTCCTCGGGGGTATGACCCCGGGCTTCTTGGGTGCAGGCCTCGCCCTCTACGCCGTCTTCCTCGTGATCGTCATCGCCGGCGCCCGGCTGAGCAACGCGGTCGAGGATCAGATGATGGGCCGGGGCACCTCGGGTGACGGCGACGGCCCGGAGCGACGCACGTGAGGACGTCCGGCGCGCTCGTGTTCGGAGCGGCCGTGGCGATGTCGGCGATCGTGGTCGCGATCGCCCGGTTCCGCAACGCCGGCACCGTCGTCGACTTCCAGCTCGCCGGCCGCCGAATGGGCGTCACCACCAACGCCTTGGCGATCTGTGGCGACTACGTGTCGGCCGCGTCGTTCCTCGGCGTCGCCGCCGCGGTCTATTCCGCCGGGCTCGACGGGGTGTGGTACGCGACGGGGTTCGCCGCCGGATTCGTGCCCGTCGCGTTGTTCGTCGCCGCCCCGTTGCGCCGCCTGGGCGAGCGGTCCATCCCGGACTTCCTCGCCCGCCGCTACCGCTCCGAGGTCGTCCGCCAGGTCGCAGTGGTCATCACCGAACTCGTGATCCTCGCCTACCTCCTCCCGCAGGCGGTCGGTGCCGGACTGGCCTGGGAGCTCCTCGGTCAGGGATCGCTCCCCGGCCTGAGCCAGTACGGCACCGGGATCGTGGTGTCGACGGTGTTGGTCGCCTCGATGGTCGTCATCGGTGGCATGCGGGGAACGACCTGGAACCAGGCGCTCCAGTTCGTCGTGCTCGTCGGCATCCTCACGTGGCTCGTCCTGGCCGTGCTCAGCGACGGCTTCTCGTACGGCGCCGAGGTGGCCCGGCTGTCCGCCGAACCCCTGCAGGGCCTGACCGCTGGGCCCGACGGGGTACCTCGCGTCGCCACGGTCGTGAGCCGGATCACCGGAGAGCCCGCCCGCTTCTCGGATCCCGGCACTCGGTACGGCGCCTTCGGCCAGGTGGCCTTGGTGGTCACGCTCGTGTTCGGCACCACCGGACTCCCCCACGTGATGAACCGTTTCCTCACCAGCCCGTCGGGTCGGGCGGCGCGGATGACCGCGGTCTGGGTGGTCGGCCTCGTCGGCGGGTTCTACTCGATGGCGGTCCTGCTCGGGACGGCGGCCCGAAGCCTCATCCCGGGCGCAACCGCCGACCACGCCTGGCTGCGCGCCCTCACGATCGACGGCGTGCTCGAGGTGCCGGAGTACGCCCTCATCTCGCTCGGGCGTCTCTTCGGTGGCGATGCCGGCCTGAGCGTGGTCACCACCGGCGCGGTGATCGCGATCATGTCGACCGTCGCCGGCCTGCTCCTCGCCGCTTCTGCGACCTGGGGCAACGACGTGTACGAGCGCTGGATCAATCCGGCGGCGTCCCGCCGCCAGGCGCTGGCCGCAGGACGGGTTGCCGTCGGCGTGCTCGCCGTGGTCTCGGCGGTGTTGGGCCTGTTGCTCGATCCCGATCAGCTCACCGGGTCGATCCCGTCGGTCATCGCCGGGCTGGTGACCGCGGCGTTCGGCATCGCCGGATCGACGCTCGCGCCCGTGATCGTGATCGGCATCTGGTGGCCGCGAGCTACTGCTCACGGCGCCGTCGCGGCCATGGTCGTCGGATTCGCCACGTCCACGGTGAGCATCGGGTTCGGGCTCTTCTCCGACTCGGCATCATCGGTGCTCACGACGCCCACGATCGTGAGCGGCACGTTGGCGATCCTCGTCATGGTGGTCGTGTCACGGCTCACGCAGCCGACGACCGATGTCGACGAATTGTGGATCGTCATGCACGGTTCGGCCCAGGACAGGTCCGTGGAACGACTCGCGTCGCTGACGCGGAGCAGTGCCGGGGCGAGCGGACGGGTGCGGTCGCCATGAGTTCGGGACCCGTCCCGTGAGGACCGGCACCACCCCACTCGCGCTCGGGATCACGGGCATCTGGGTCGTCGTCTGGCTGGTGACCCAGCGGATCGCCACACCGCCGCTGTCCACGACGCCGACCCTCGCGTTCGCCTTCGGCGCCTGCCTCCTCGCGGTGCTCGGCTACGGGTCGGTCCTTCGCGGCCGTCGGAGTTGGGGCGGGACCTCCACCTCGGCGCGGCTCGATGGGGAGCTCACCGAATCGGTGCTCGCCGCCGGCCGGACCCTGCCCTACCTCCGAGGCGGCCTCACGCCCGACACCGCGTCGCAGGTCGCCGAGCTCCTGCTCCCCCTCGCCGGGGCGACCGGGGTGGCGCTGAGCGACTCGGACCGGGTGCTCGGCACGGCGGGCGTGGTCCCGGCGAGCCCACCGGTGGTCGACCTCGGGCGGTTCCAGCGGTCGCCGGTCGTCCACGATCGGGTGACGGGCGGAGCGGTCCACGCGGTGTCGGTCCCGCTGCAGGTCCGGTCCCGCACCGCCGGATCGATGACCGTCTTCCACCAGGGCGCGGCCCGCCCGTCGGTCGAACGGATCGAAGGCCTCGCCCGCCTCGTGTCGCTCCATCTGGAACTGGCGGAGCTGACCCAGGAAGCGCAACTCGCGTCGGACGCCCGACTCGACGCGTTGCGGGCCCAGATCAACCCGCACTTCTTGTTCAACACGCTGAACACCATCGCGTCGAAGTCGCGCACCGCGCCGGACGAGGCCAGGCATCTGTTGCAACGGCTCGCCGACTTCTTCCGGTACTCGATCCGCCAGGACGGCCAGCTCGCCGAGTTCGCGAACGAGTACTTCTTCGTCCGCACGTACCTCGCGCTCGAGCAAGCTCGCTACGAGGAACGCCTCGACGTGAACTTCGACATCGATCCTCAGGTCCTCTCGGTGAAGATCCCCGTGCTGATGCTGCAGCCGTTGGTCGAGAACGCGGTCAAGCACGGGATCGCGCCCAAGACCGGCGGTGGCCGGCTCACGCTCAAGGCTCGTGTCGATTCGCTGGGCGGCGCCGTGCGGTTGAGCGTTCGGGACGACGGCGTCGGCATGAGCGAGGAGGTGCTGCAGCGACTGGTGAACCGGAACTTCGACGTCCGTCCGACCGGCGGGGTCGGCCTCGCCAACATCTCCGAACGGCTCGAGCATCTCTACGGCGAGCGGTACCGACTCGACATCCGGTCCAGCGCCGGCAAGGGAACCCGGATCGACCTCCAGGTCCCGTTGCGATGACCGCGGCACATGCCAGAATCTCGCCCGGGGAGGAGCCATGGCGACACTTCGGTGCCTGATCGTCGACGACGAGTCGCCGGCGCGCGACGAGCTGCGCTACCTGCTGCAGCAGCTCGACGATGTCGAGGTCGTCGGGTCCGCCGCCACCGCCGACGAGGCCGCCGTGCTCATCGACGCCCTCCACCACGATCTGGTGTTCCTCGACATCCACATGCCGGGCATGGACGGCCTGGAGCTGGCCGAGCGCCTGCGGGGAACGCCGGGGGCGCCCGCCATCGTGTTCACCACGGCCTATCCGGACCATGCGGTCGAGGCCTTCGGACTGGACGCCGCCGACTATCTGCTCAAGCCCCTCGACGAGCGCCGCCTGGCCGCGCCATCGCACGGGTCGCGTCCCGCAAGCGGGGCGAGGTCCCGACGGACTCGCCGTCCGACCCGTCACCGGCACCGGCGCCCACGCCGACGGGGATTGCCGGGACCGCCGCCGGCGGCGTGCGCCCACCGGACGGGGGCGGGCCACGACGGATCCCGGTCCAGGTCGGGCAACGAACGATCTTCGTCGACGATCACGACGTCGTGGTGGCGAGCGCAGCCCGCGGGTACTCGTACCTACAGCTCGACGGCGAGCGGGTCCTGGTGAACTTCTCGTTGGCCGAACTCGAGGAACGGCTGGGCCAGTCCTTCGTACGGGTCCATCGGTCCCACCTCGTCAACGTGGACAAGATCCGCGAGCTGCGCCCGGGGTTCAGCGGTGGGGTCGACGTGGTCATGAACGATCGCGCGGCGACCCAGGTCTCCGTCGCACGGCGCCAGGCGTCCGAACTGCGCCGTCGACTCGGTCTCTGAACCGCCAAGAGAATTTTCGTCGTTTTCTGCAATGGGCGAGCCCGAGGTGGCTCTTTCCCGTGTCCGACCCACACGGGGTCGACACCGCACAGGAGCACCTCTCATGCAGCACCAGGACCATCCCACCAGCGGCGACCCGATGTGGGATCACTTCCAGCAACTCGGCGGCGAGGCCGTCGACCCGACTCTCGACCCGACACTCGACCCGACCGGACACCCGACCACGATCTTGCCCTCGACCCCGAACTGGTCGGCCCCCACCGCGTCCTCGCCGGTGGCCGGCCCGACGGATCACCGGCCCAGGATGGGCCGAGGACTCGCCGCCGGCATCGCTTCGGCAGCCGTGCTGCTCGGTGCCTGCGTCGCAGGAGGCCTCGCCGTCGGCGGCGAGTCGGCGACGGAGGCGGCACCGGTCGCCACCGACTCGACGGGCCGCCCGATCGGCGGCGGCCCGATCGACGTCTCCACCGCACTGTCCGACGAGATCGAGAACGACCACGACCTGTCCGACGACTCCACGGGTTTCCCGGACCAAGGACCGCCCCCCTTGCCCGCCCCGGTCGACACCGTGCCGGACCCGGCGCCCGACACCGACGACGGATCGTCCGGCGGCGAGGCGGTCGATCTGAGTCCCGATCCCCAGAACACCTCGGAGCCCGAGCCGTGCGTGAGCGGGCTGGCACCGGGTGCCTCGCTCGCCGTCCTGCTCGACCCGATCGCACTCGACGCGGGCGTCTTCGACGGTTCGGTGACCCTCCTCAACTGCAGCGACGGCGACGTCGAGTGGACCGCAGCGTCGAAGCCGACGGTCACGCTGACGAGCCCGACCGGCACCGTCCTGCCGGGTGAGTCGTTCGAGGTGCCGTTCTCCATCGACGACAGCGCCTACGGGCCCGGAGCGATCGACCTGAAGATCAAGGTGTCCGAGCCTGGTCACAACCACTACGTCGACGTGCATGCGTTCCAGCCCGTCGTCGGGTCGGATCTCGCCATCGAGCCCACCTTCACCAACGGTGAGGGCAGCTGTGCCCAGAACTGCATCCGCTCGGCACGGCTGATCCCGAACTTCCAGAACACCAACGTGGGGTTCCGGATGACCACGTCGATCCCCACCACGATGGCGGTGAAGCTCTCGCAGCACCCGGTGGTCATGGACGGCGACGTCCCGACGCTTCCCGGCGTGTCGCCCACCGCCACCTCGGCCGACGGCGTCGAGGAATGGTCGACGGTCTTCGAGAACCTCGAGGCAGGCGCTGAGTACTCGCTCGTCATCTCGGCAACGGATCACCGCGGTGCCACCTCGTATGCGCACCACACGTTCACCGCACCGACGCCGATCGGCGACCAGGGCGGCTCGTTCGGAACCGTCGATCGAGGCTGCGCCGATCAGTGCATCCGCACGGCCCTGGTGGAACCGGGCGCGGATCACACGGTGCAGCAGCTCACGGTCGCCACGAACGAGGCGGCCCGCATCGGCGTCCACGTCGGCACGGCCGAGATCCAGTACGACGGCGAGACGCCGCGCGTCGGCGACGAGATGCTGTACGAGAGCAACGGCATCGACTACGTCGAGGACTGGGCGACGACCCTCACGGGACTCACCGGTGACACCACCTACTGGGTGGTGGTCGAGGCCACCGACGACCACGGCGCGACGAGCTACGTCACCGGTTCGTTCCACACGGCACCGGCACCGGTGCGCACCAACCCCGAGCCCGAGACGTTCGTCGTCAGCACGATGATCCACCGGATCGAGGTGACCCACGACGGCGATTCCGGGTCGAACAAGGGCGAGCTCAGCTTCGCCTGGGGCATGGCCGGCCAGCTCGTCGGCTCCATCGCCGAACGCAGGATCGGCGATGGAGGCTCGGTGGAGTTCGACATGTGGGAAGACCAGTACATGGAGTTCGGGCTGGAGCAGGACGACTTCGTCTCACCGGCATGGGTGAACGCTTTCGAGCGAGATTCGGACGGCCTGAACGAGTTCTGCACCATGTTCGCCGGGTACGCCTCCGACCCCGGGCGGAACGCCGATTGCGACCTGACGTGGAACGTCGCCGGCACCGGCCTCATGACGCCCGGCTCGATCTCGAACCTGTCCACGTGCGCCGAGCTGGCTCCTGGTCTCGTCGAGGCATCGCTGGCGACGCGTCGCTGCACGTGGATCGAGTCGGTCGAGGCGGGCAACGACTTTCCTCGGTTCCGTGCACTGGTGTCCTACGGTGTCTCGGCGTTCTGAGGTCGACCGACGATGGGTCACACTGGTCGGGGATCATGAGCTCGCCATTCACGCCATCCGCCGATCCGTCGGATCGGGAGTTGGTCGCCTCCTTCCTCGGAGGCGGCGGCTCCGCGTTCGCCCAGATCTACGAGCGCTACGGCGATCGGCTCTTCGACACCGCCGCAGCGATGCTCGGCGATCGCCACGACGCAGCCGATGCGGTGCAACAGGTGTTCCTCACCGCAGTCGAGCAGCTGCCCCGGCTGCGAGAACCCGACCGGCTCGGCCCGTGGCTGTTCGCGATCCTGCGCCACGACGTCTACCGGCGAACGAAGCACCGCGGGCGGCAACGACCGACCGAGCCCGCGGTGCTGTCGAGCGCGCACGACGGAGAACGTCCCGTGAGCGCTGACGAGCCCAGCCAGGGCATGGAGGCCGACGCCCTGGCAACGCTCGTACGCGATGCCGCACGAGGCCTGGACGGTCGCGACCAGCTCGTGCTCGAGCTGAGTGCTCGACAGGGACTCCAGGGACAGGACCTCGCCGACGCGCTGGGCGTGACCGTCGAGCAGAGCCGCGTACTGCTGCACCGGATGCGTGAGCGGGTGGAACGAAGCCTGGGAGCGTTGACCGTTGCCCGCATGGGCCGGCGGGAGTGCGACGAACTGGCCGACCTCCTGCGAACCTGGGACGGCCGATTCGACGTGCTCGTGCGCAAGCGCGTGGCGCGACACGTCGACCGTTGCGCGACCTGTGCCGACACCCGACGGGCGTACCCGGTGCTCTCGCTGGTCGCTGTGGCGCCGGCGGCGCTCGCGCCGAGCGACCTTCGCGATCGAGTCCTGCGCAGCGTCGCGGACCGAACTGCGCCACACCCGTCCGACCCGTCCCGCGAGCCGACGGCGCCCCGAGCTGCGCCGCCGGCACCCGGCACGAGCGTCGAGCACTGGGACGGGCGCGGGTTCCCCGGGCCGGCCGCGACGGCACGTCGCCTCGCACGGCTCGCCGTTGCCGCGGTGGCGATCCTGGCCATCGTGTTCGGTGGCGGAGCGCTCGCGGTCACGCGTTGGCAGTCGGACGCCGGGTCGCGGGTCGCTGCGTCCACCGGGACCGAGCCCGCCGCGCTCGCGCCCACCACGGTTCCGAATGCGGTCGCATCGTCAGGCAGCGCCACCGCAGCGGCCCCCGACGAGCCTGCTCCGAACACGGAGGTGGACCCGCCCCAGGACACCACTCGGCCCACGGCGGTTCCGGAGGTCCTCGAACCGCCCGACCCGACCGATCCGCCGACGGTCACCGATCCGCCACGAGTGACCGATCCCCCGCAGGTCACCGACACCCCGACGGTGCCACCCACGCCGGAGGTCACGGTGGCGGCGACGCCTGCTCGGCTGGAGGTGTCGACGACGTTCGTCGATCTCGGGTCCACCGCCACGTCGGCCTCGTTCCAGCTGTCGAACACCGGCGGCACCGCACTGTCGTGGAGCTTCGGCGGATCGTGGTCGCCGTTCTCGATCAGCCCGGCCAACGGCTCGATCGCACCGGGCGCATCCACGGCGATCAGCGTGTCGATCGACCGGGCGATGTCCAGCGAGGGCACGACGGTGCGGGTCCTGGAGATGAACACCGATGCCGCGACCTCGACTGCGTCGGTGATCGAGGTGGCCTCGACCACGAGCCGTCCGCCCGCGGTCGAGATCTTGCGGGCCGACACCGAGATGAGCTGTCCGATCACCCGAGCAGCCTCGGTGGCGGCACAGGTGACGGACGACTCGGCGCTCTCGTCGGTCGTTCTCCAGTGGAACGGTCCGGGCGGGGACGGTACGGCGTCGATGTCCGCAGGGCGTACCGGCTGGACCGGCACCGTCCCGGTGACCTCGACCAACGGGACATGGCGCTACGCAGTACTGGCGACAGATTCGTTCGGCAACCAAGGCGTTGCCAGCGGCACCGTGACGGTGTCGGGCTGCGGCTCGCTCGCCGCCCCCGGGTGAGCCGAGCCGGGTCGGGTCAGTCGAAGTAGGGGCCCCGCGGGTACCGCTCGTTGAGGTCGTCGAAGTTGTCGGCCAGGTCCCACTGATTCGCCGCCACGAGTTCCTCGAACGCCACGGAGGTCTGCCAGAGGTCGGGATCCCGGACGTGGCGATGACGCCAGCGGATCGCGAATCGCTGCATGGCGGTTGGCTGACGGCTCGCGGACATGACTACCTCCTGCCCGGAACCGTGTCGGCTCAAGCCTGCCGGCAGCCCTCCGTCACTCCCAGATGACTCCGTGGCGATCGAGTTCGAGCACCATCGCTCGTCCTTCGGCGGGCAGCGCCGCCGCGAGTCGATCGGCATCCTCTCGCCCGGCGAAGGCGGCGACGGTCGGGCCGGACCCCGACAGCCACGCGGACCACGCCCCCGCATCGAGCAGCGCCCGGAGCGTCGCCGCCGAGCGCGGTTGGTGGGCGAGTCGGTGGTCTTGGTGCATGCGGTCCTCGGCCCCGACTCGAAGGGCATCGATGCGGCCGGCTCCCAGTGCGGCCACGAGCACGGCGACCCGGCCCACGTTGAAGGCGGCGTCGTCACGCGAGAGCTGCTCGGGAAGGGTACGCCGGGAGGCGTCGGTACCGGTCGTGGCGTCGGGAACCCAGACCACGATGGCCGGATCGAGGGCCAGCGGCACCTCGACACAGACCTCGTCGGCCACGGCGACGACCGACCCGTACACCGAGGCCGCGGCGTTGTCGCCATGTCCCTCCAGCGCGGCCGAGATCGTCAGGACCTCCGCACGCAGCCGGAGCGCGTCGGGATGCGAACGGTGGGCGGCATCTCCGACGATGCTCGCGCTCGGCTCCCGCTCCAACAGGCCGAGCGTGGCCCCGACCACCCGCACCGCGCCGGAGTAGCCGAGGCCCCGCCCCATCGGCAGTTGGCTCCGGAGCCAGATGGCGCCGGTGCCGCCGGCGCGCCGGTACGCAATCGTCGCCGGATGCGACTCGTCGGCGAGCGATGCGCCGTCGGGAGGATCGGTCCGACCGACGACCCGCCCTCGGCGTAGCGGGCGATGGCGAGGCCGAGGGCGTCGAAGCCGGGCCCGAGGTTGGCCGAGGAGCCCGGGCGAACGATCACGGTCACGCGTTGGTGATCTCGACGAGCGCCTCGAGGGCCGCCGCGGCGGCGCCCGAGTCGATGCTCGTCTCGGCCATCGCCAGGGCCGTGGCCAGATCCGGTGCCGCATCGCCGACGACCAGGCCGGCCGCGGCATTCAACACGACGATGTCGCGGTGGGCGCCGCGCTCGCCGGCCAGCACGGCGCGGGCGTACCGCGCGTTCTGCTCCGGCAGCCCTCCGACGAGGGCCGACGGGGCGACTCGAGCCAGTCCGAGGTCGGAGGCATCGACGGCGAAGCTGCTGACCGTGGAGCCCTTCACCTCGTGCACGACGGAGGCGGCCGCGGTGGTCAGCTCGTCCATGCCGGATCCGTGCACGACCCAGGCGTGAGCGACGTTGCGGGCCACCAACGAGCCGACGATCCGTTCGGCGACGGCTGGGTCGGCGACCCCCAGTACGTACCGACCGACGTGACCAGGATTCGCCATCGGTCCGAGCAGGTTGAACACCGTGCGGATGCCGAGTTCCTTGCGAGTTGGACCGGCGAACCGGAAGGCGGGATGGAACCCGGGTGCGAAGCAGAAGCCGACGCCCGCCGACATGACACTCTGCGCCACGACGTCGGGACCCACGTCGAGGCGGACGCCCAACGCCTCGAGGACGTCGGCGGCGCCGCATTTCGAGGAGGCACTGCGGTTGCCGTGCTTGCAGACCGGGACACCGGCTCCCGCGACCACCAACGCGGCGATCGTGGAGACGTTGATCGAGTCGCTGCCGTCGCCACCGGTTCCGACCAGATCGACCGACCGCAGGCGCAGGTCCTCCGGAAGCTCGACGATCGTCGCCGCGGCGTACACCGCATCGAGCAGGCCGGCGATCTCTTCGGCCGTCTCCCCCTTGGCCTTCATGCCCATCAGGAACGCAGCCAGCTGGGCGGGGCTCGCCGAACCGTCGAGGATCGTCGCCATCACCACGCACGCTTCGGCGCGAGTCAGATCCTGGGCGGTGGTGAGGCGGTCGAGCAGCGCAGCCCAGCCCCCGAGGTCGGCGAGTGTCGTCATGGGCGCAGATGCTGCCAAATCGCGAGGGCGCGTGTCAGACCCGTTCGCCGTGGCCCGGCTTCGGACGTCGCCCGGCGCCCACGTCGGAGTCTTCGGCGGGAGTCGCCGGGTCGTGCCCGAGACGGAGTTGGGACGGCGTCAGGCGCTCCGACGGCGCTGGCGGATGATCCGCCGCCGCTCGCGCTCGGTCGCGCCGCCCCACACACCCTGCTTCTCACGATGGGAGAGGGCGAACTCGAGGCACGTCACCCGGACCGCGCACTCCGTACACACGATCTTCGCGTCGGAGCCGTCATCGTCGTCGTCCGGGTAGAAGATCGTGGGATCCAGCCCCTTGCAGGCCCCGAGATCTCGCCATGTCATGTCTGTGTCGGGCATCCGTTCCCCCGATGACCGGGCAACACCGTGCGTGGTGTGCGGGGCCGATCGTAGGTTCCTCGGTCGAGCTTGGAAAGACCCCGGAGCAGGAATTTCACCGGCTGGACACCCGGCCTCGGGCGGCGAAGCTGCCTCAGTCTTGACGCACGTCGGCGCGGAGTTCACCCAGCGTGGTGTCGGCCAGCTCGACGACTTCGAGGTAGGCCGGATGCTCACACACCAGCTGAGCCGGCCCGGCCTCGAGCGAGGCCACCTGGTCCGGGGTCAGCGACGCCTGGAGGAAGTGGACCGCCGCCGTCGTCTCGTCGCGGGTCAAGGTGGCGTCGTGACCGGCTTCGGGGGCGAACCGTGCGGTGCTGCCGTCGGCCAGCTTCAACACGATCGTGCGCTCGATCCCGGCCAGTTTCGGCAGCCACTCGCGCAACTGGTCCTCGGTGGTCAACTCGATGAACATCGTGCAGCACAGCTGACCCGGCTCGGGGATCATCGGGTTGTAGGTGTCCAGCTCTTCCTGGATCGCGGCGTCGGTCGCCAACCGCTCGACCCGGGCCATCTCCTGGATCTGGTAGCGCACCGTCTCCCGGTTCTCGAAGGTGATCGACACCAGCGTCCCGAGCGCGACCCGGCGCCGCTTCTTGAGCTCCATCACCCGGGCTCGCAGCTCGGCGCGTTCGCGCTCGTAGGCGCGCACGTCGGCGATGTCCTCGATGGTCAGCTTGCGCGAGGACGGCTGGTGGTCGTTCGGCGGTGTCGTCATGTCAGTCCTCCGCGGCGATGCCGTAGGCCCGAGCGATGACCTGCAGCGGGTGCTGCGGCTTGGACCCGGTCTGCTCCTCGATGGCGGTGTTGGCGAGATGGCAGTCACCGGCGATGACGTCACCGCCGGCCCGCTCGAGCTCACCTTTGAGCTTCTCGGCGATGGGCAGCGAGAACTCGGTGTTCTCGGCTCGCAGCCCCCACATGCCGTCGATGCCGGAGCATTGCTGGACCAGCTTCACCTTCGCCCCGGCCAGCTTCATCAGGTCACGGCTCTTGAACCCGATGTTCTGGGCCCGGAGGTGACAGGGCGTGTGGTACGAGACGTTCTCGGGCACGGGCCCGGTGAAGTTGGTGTCGAGCGGACCCGAGTCGCCCTTGTGCAGCTTCATCAGATATTCGGCCGCGTCGTAGGTGTGCTCGGCGACGAGCTTGGCATCGGGCCCACCGACGTAGTCGACGTAGTCCTTCTTCAGGACGTAGCCGCACGTGGGTTGGGCGACCACGATGTCGTTGCCGGCGCGGACGGTGTCGGCGAGGGCAGCGACGTTCTTGGCCGCCACCTTGGTGAAGTTCTTGATGTCGCCGGAGTGGAGCCACGGAGCGCCACAGCAGCCGGTCTCCTTGGTCAGCGAGCACTCGATGCCGTTGCGCTCGTAGACCTTGACCAGGTCCTTGCCGATGGCGGGTTCCTGGTACTCGATCAGGCAGGTCGGGAACACCGCGGCCTTCGCCCGGGGCGACCCGATCGAGATCTTGGTCCGCTTCTTGAACCAGGTCGTGAACCGGACCCGGGAGAACAGCGGCACCTTGCGATCAGCGGAGATGCCGGCCGTCTTCTCCAGAACCTTGCGCACCGCGGAACCGGTCTCGGCTCCGATCACCTTGTTGACCATCGGCGCGGCGACGGTCGAGACCTTGCCGACGAGGTCGGTGTGCGCCATGGCCTGGGTGGTGACCTTGTCGCGGATCGGGATGAGCCCGTTCTCGTGGCGCATGGCCTGGGCCCGCAACATGAGCCGGGGGAAGTCGAGGTTCCACTCGTGTAGCTCAGGGATGTACGGGCAGTTGATGTAACACAGCTTGCACTGGAAGCACTCCTCGACCACCTGGTCCTGCTGGGCCGGGGTGAGGCGTCCGGCGTCCTGGTCGTCGTGGGCGTCGACGTAGGAGAACAACGTCGGGAACGAGGTGCAGAACTTGAAGCACAGCCGGCAGCCATGGCAGAGGTCGTAGACCCTGGTGAGTTCCTCGCGGACGTCGGCTTCGTCGAGGTACTTCGGATGGTTCGGGTCGTACGTCGTGGTCACGGGTGCTCCTCGGCAACACGGGTCAGGGGGTCGGGGTGAGGGAAACCGGACCGGATCGGTCCCCGCCTCGAAGCGAAGCGGGGACCGAGCAGATCCGTGCCGTCACGAACGGGCGAACCCGTCGTGCTGGTCGGGTGGGCGGTCACGCCCACGGGCTGGCGGGTGGGCGGTGACACCCACCGGCGGGATCAGAGGGCGTCGAGGCCCTGCTGGAAGCGACCGGCGTGGCTCTTTTCCGCCTTGGCGAGGGTCTCCATCCAGTCGGCGATCTCGCCGAAGCCCTCCTCGCGGGCGGTCTTGGCGAAGCCCGGGTACATCTGGGTGTACTCGTAGGTCTCCCCGGCGATCGAGGCGCGGAAGTTGGCCTCGGTGTCACCGATCGGCTCACCCGTGGCGGGGTCGCCGACCTGGGCCAGGTACTCGAGGTGCCCGTGTGCGTGGCCGGTCTCGCCCTCGGCGACCGAGCGGAACAGGGCGGCGGCGTCGGGGTAGCCCTCGACGTCGGCCTTCTGGGCGAACCACAGATAACGGCGGTTGGCCTGGCTCTCGCCGGCGAACGCTTCCTTCAGGTTCTCGTGGGTCTTGGTCCCGTTGAGATCGGGCATGGAACTGCTCCTTGTCACAGGTGTGCGGACTCTTCGGCGGGGCGGGAATCGCCCCCGGCACAGACTTCGCAGAGCCCTCGGAACACCACCTGGGTGGTGGCGACTCGAAACCCGCCCAACTGCTCGCGAGGAGGCAGCTTCGCCGCCGACTCCAGGCTGACGTCACGCACGTCGCCGCAACGCTCGCACACCAGGTGATGGTGATCGACGAGGTTGGGGTCGAAGCGGGTGGCGCCGGTCCCGAGGTCGAGGGGGTGGACTTCGCCGAGCTCCGAGAGATCGGACAACGTCTGGTACACGGTGCGTAGCGAGATTCCCGGCATCTGTTCCGTCGCCGCGGCGAACAACGCCTCGGCCGACGGATGAGTTCCGTTGTCGTACAACAGTCGGAACAGCAGCTGCCGCTGCGGGGTCACCCGCAAACCGCGACTCCGAAAGGTCTCGGTCAGCTCAGCCGGGCTACGCACAGCGCAGAACCTACGCCGCGCCGAGCCTTATCTGCAACAACTGCGAACAATCAATGATTGAACGTTGGACGATGCCCGACCCGGATGAGCCGTCCTAGGATCGCCCCGTGCCCGCCACCGATCTGGACCGGTCCGCCGCTCTGCGCCGCCTCGCCACCGAGACCTTCGACGTCGTCGTGATCGGCGGAGGCATCACCGGGGTTGGCGTCGCCCTCGATGCCGCGACCCGAGGGCTCTCGGTCGCCCTCGTCGAACGGGACGACTTCGCCTCCGGGACGTCGTCGAAGAGTTCGAAGCTGGCCCACGGCGGGCTTCGCTACCTCCAGCAGGGCGAGATCCGCCTCGTCTACGAAGCGCTGCGCGAACGCCAACGGCTCAGCCGCAACGCCCCGCATCTCGTCCGGCTCCTGCCCTTCGCGATCCCGGTCCTGACCAAGGACGGCGTGATCTCCAAGAAGATCGCCCGGGCGTTGGGTTCGGCGTTGTGGATGTACGACCTCACCGGCGGATTCCGGATCGGGAAGTTCCATCGCCGGCTCGACGCCGAGGCCACCTTCGCCCACATGCCCACCATGCCGCCCGACAAGGTGGCCTCCGGCTATCTCTACTACGACGCCACCGTCGACGACGCCCGGCTGTGCCTCACCGTGGCTCGCACCGCCGCTCGCCACGGGGCCGCCGTGGCCAACCGGTGCGAGGTCGTCGAGCTGACCAAGAACGCCGAGGGCGGCAACGGGGTCGTCGTGGAAGCCGATGGCGAACGCTTCCCCATCGCGGCCCAGGTCGTGGTGAGCGCCACGGGCGTGTGGGCCGACCGGATCGGCGAGCTCGACACCGGCGCCGACCCCGACAGCATCCGGCCGGCCAAGGGCGTGCACATCACCGTGCCCTGGGAGAAGGTCCGCAACGACATCGCCGTGGTGATCCCGGTCCCGAAGGACAAGCGGAGCCTGTTCGTCGTGCCCTGGGGGGCCAAGGCCGACGGAACGTTCGAGCACACCTACATCGGCACCACCGACACCGACTACTCCGGCCCGCTCGACGATCCGCAGTGCACCAAGGACGACGTCGACTACGTGCTCGCCGCCCTCAACCACGCGATCACCACCGACGTCACGCCCGAGGACATCACCGGGACCTGGGCGGGCCTGCGCCCGCTGGTGAAGTCGGCGTCGAGCGGACGGACCGCGGACCTGTCGCGCCGCCATCGGGTCACGGTGTCCGCGAGCGGCGTCGTCTCGATCGCCGGCGGCAAGCTGACGACCTACCGGGAGATGGCCGACGACACGGTGGACGAGGTCCTCGAACGCCTGGCCGTCCCGAGCAAGGCGCGCTGTCGGACGGCGCGGCTGAAGCTGGTCGGCGCCGATGGGTTCGAACGGCCGTCGTTGGACGATGCCGCCAGCCATCTCGCCCATCGGTTCGGCTCGATGACCAAGGACGTCGAAGCGCTCGTGAGCGCCGATCCGTCGCTCGGCGAGCCGCTCGTGGACGGCCTGCCGTACCTGCGGGCCGAGGCTCTCTACGCGGTGCGCGAGGAGATGGCGCTCACCCTCGACGACGTGCTGTCGCGCCGGACCCGGGCCCGTCTGCTCGATCGTGACGCGAGCGTGGCGGCGGCCCAGGCAGTCGCCGAACTGATCGCTCCGGAGCTGGGGTGGGATGCGGCCACGGTGACCGAGCAGGTGGCCAGCTACCGTGCGTCGTGTGCACACGAAGCAGCTGCCGAGCAACGGCACGATGCTGATGCGTCGGCGTGATGCGTCGATCTGAGGTGTGCCGGATGGAGCCGACATGACACGAGCCACCCCGCCGATCGAACTCACCGGCACCGAGGAGCACCTCGGTGCGGACAAGGCGCCGATTCCGGGTGAGCTGTTGAGCCGGCTGCGCGCCTCGGTCACGACGACCACCGTCGAGCAGGAGGTCGCCGAGGCCAGCCGGGACTGGTGGCCGATCTCACTGCATTGGTCGCTGGCCGGACAGGTCCCGGTCCGGGCCTGGGCGGTGTGCAAGCCGACCGATGTCGAGCAGGTCGCCCACGTGATGCGGGAGTGCAGCGCCGCCGGGGTTCCGGTCACCCCGTCGGGCGGTCGCAGCGGGGTGTGTGGCGCAGCCGTGCCGGCGTTCGGTGGTGTCGTGCTCGACCTGACCGAACTCCAGGGCATCGTCTCGGTCGACGCCGCGAGCGGCGTGGTCGAGGTGCTGCCGGGAACGTTCGGTCGGGATCTCGAGAGCACCATGCGTGCGGTGCACGGCATGACGCTCGGCCACTGGCCGCAGTCGATGGACATCTCGACCGTCGGTGGTTGGGTGGCGTGCCGCGGCAGCGGCCAGTACTCCACTCGCTACGGGAAGATCGAGGACATGGTGACCGGCCTCGAGGTCGTGCTCGCCGACGGCCGGATCATCCGAACCGGCGGGGCGCCGCGCGCCTCGACCGGCCCGGACCTGACCCAGCTGTTCCTCGGCAGCGAGGGCACGCTCGGCGTGATCACCAGGGTGTGGATGCGGGCCCACCCCGCTCCCCCGGCCGAGCGCCATGCGGCGTACGCCTTCGCCGAGTTCGACACCGGCCTGGAGGTCTGCCGGCGCTCGATCCGGCGGGGCGCGACCCCGGCGGTGCTCCGGCTGTACGACGCCGTCGAGTCCAAGCGGGCGTACCACGCCACCGACGACGAGTGCGTCCTCCTCGTGCTCGACGAGGGCGATTCGTGGATGGTCGACACGGTGATGGCCATCGTCGACGACGAGTGCCGCACGGCGGGGGGACGCCGGATCGACGACTCCCTCGTCACCGAATGGCTCGGCCACCGCAACGACACCAGCGGCCTGCAAGCCTTGACCTACAAGGGTCTCGTGGTCGACACCATGGAGATCGCCGCCCCGTGGTCGCGACTCTCCGAGATCTTCCACGTCACCCGCGACGCGATCTTGGCCGTGCCCCACGCCCGCGCCGCCACCTGTCACCTGTCCCACAGCTACGTCGACGGCGCCTGCTTGTACTTCACGTTCGCCGGATCGCCGCCGGCGGAAGAGGTCGACGCCACCTACGTGGCGTTGTGGGACGCCGGTCAGCGGGCCGTGCTCGCGCACGGCGGCAACCTCTCCCATCACCACGGGATCGGGCTCAACCGGAGCCGCTTCATGCGAGAGGCGTTGGGCGACGGGCTCGACGTGCTCGCCGCGGTGAAACATGCACTGGACCCCGCCGGGATCCTGAACCCCGGCAAGCTCGGCCTGCCGAACCCGTTCGGCGAGGTGTCGTGGCCATGACCGAGCCGTTCGGCGAACTGGAGCACGGCTTCGACGATCGTTGGGACCGCCAGGCCTTGAAGGACGGCGGCGGGGTGGCGCTCATGCTCGTCGTCCCGTGCACCCTGATCGCTCGGCTGCTCGCAGGGAGCGACGGCGAGTCGAGCAGTGGCTGGTCGGCGTTCCTGGCCCTCGGCGCCCTCCTCGGCTTCGTGCTCGGGGCGGGCGTGGCCGCCTGGCGTCAGCACCGAGGAACCCCGATGTCGCTGCGCGCCCAGTGCTCGTGCTGCGCGGTCTTCCTCGGTGTGCAAGCGGTGTTCACCGCCATCCGGATCGGAATGGGCGACCCGGTCCGTGGGGCCGGATGCGCGGTCAGCCTGACCCTGGCGCTCGGTGGTGGATTGTTCGGCGGAATCCTCGGCGGGTTCCTCCAGCGCAAGGGGGCGGTCCCGTACCGATGAACGGTTCGCACGACGTGTTGGTGATCGATGTCGGGACCAGCGGCCTGCGGGCGGCGCGGGTCACCGAGACCGGGGCAGTAGCCGGGTCAGTGCAGGCGTTCGCGCCGTCCCGAGCCCGTTCCCCGGACTGGTCGAGTTCGACCCCGTCAGGGTGGCCGATGCGGTCATCGAGGTGGCCTCCACCGTCCTGGACGACGGTCCGGTCGTCGGCGTCGGGATCGCAATCAACGGGCATCGGCGGTGATGTGGCGGTGCTCGACCGGTGAGCCGGTGGGACCGGGGATCGGTTGGCAGGACCTGCGCACGATCAGGTGAGTGTCTCGGCGCGCCGAGCTCAGGCCCTGGCGCCCAGCCAGACCGCGACCAAGGCCCAGTGGCTGCTTTCGCGTCGCTCGGTGAGTCCGTCGTCGCGAGGACCTGTGCCTCGGCACGGTCAGTTCGTGGTTGGTGTGGCGGCTGAAGCCGAGGGGCGCGCCGGCGTCACCGACCGGTCCAACGCCCGGCGTCACCGGGCTGCTGCGCAGCGACGGGTCGGTCGAGGGCGAGCGGGTCGTCGGGCTGCTCAGGCTGGACGGCATCGGCCTGAGCCGAGCTCGTCACCTCCGGCGTCATCGACGAGGCCACGGCGCTGCCCGGCGCCGCCGATCGCAGCGATCGTCGGTGATCAACAGGCCTCCCTCGTCGGCCAGGGTTGCGTCCGGCCCGGGATGGCCAAGGCGACGTTCGGCACGGGCGGAATGCTGGATCTGCACCGGCGAGGTGGCCCTGGGTCGGCCAACCGGTCCACACGGCGCACGTTCCCGATCGTGGCGTGGTCCCGTGGTGGCACCACGATGTGGGGGAACCGGGCGATCATGCTGTCGGCGGGGACCAACGTCGAGTGGCTCGTCGAGGACCTCGGCCTGCTCTCGAACGCAGCAGGTCCGAAGCGGTGGCGGCCTCGGTCGACACCAGCGATGGTGGTGTACGTCCCCGCCCTGCTCGGACTGGGCACCCCACACTGGGACTACGGCGCCCGGGGCGGTTGTTCGGGATCACCCGAGGCACGGGCCGGGCTCACGTGGTGCGAGCCGTCCTCGAAGGGCATCGCCACCGCAGCGCCGACCTGCTCGGGCGGCCGAGGCCGACTCCGGGCTCGGATCCCACCTGCTAGTCGACGGCGGGATGTCCGCAACGCCGTGTTCGCCCAGGCCCTGGCCGGCGCGTGCGGTCGTCCGGTCGAGGTGCGCCGGTCGCCGAAGCCACCACGCTCGGAGCCGCTCACCTGGCCGGTGTCGCCGCCGGGGTCTGGTCCTCACTCGACGAGACGACCTCGCTGTGGGCGCCGGTGCGAGTGTGCGATCCGACGGGTATCGCCGACCGGGACCGATGGCGCCGCGCCGTCGAGCGCGCCGGAGCGTGGTATCCAGAACTCTCGGCCCTGGAGTTCTGATCGGACCCCCGGCCGATCGGCCCCAAGATCGACGACCAGATCAGGCCGCAGATGCCTGAACTTTCGGCTCTGGACTTCTAGAGTTGCTCCGCCTGGTCTCGGGCGGGAAGGCTTGGGACCTGCACGTGCAGCTATCGATGCTCGGATCGATACCAGGAAAGGACCACCCTCAACGTGGACATCACCGCCAACGGCGAGTCCCGCACCGCCGGACGCCGTCGCTTGCTCAGCGCCGTCGGCCTCGGGAGCGCCCTCAGTGCGCTGCCCGTCGTCGCTCGGGCCGCAGGAGCGGCCGGCTCCGCTCGGCCGCGCGCCGCGACCCCGTCCGACGAGATCGCCTCGCTGCGCCTCGCCCAGCAGCTCGAACTGAGTGCCCTGGCCCTGTACGAGCAGGCCGCCGAGGGTCTCGGCGGTGAGCCCGTCGTGGTGGCGCAGCTGATCGATGTCCTGGTCCTGCACCATCGGGCGTACGCGGACTCGCTCGCCGGCGCCCTGGGCAGCAGCCTGATCGACCTGCAAGAGGTTCCGCTCGCCGAGCAGCTGAACCCCGCCGATTCCGCCGCGGTCGTCGCGACCGCGATCGAGGTCGAGGGTCGCCTCGCCGCCACCCACCTGGGCTTGGTCGGCACGGTGACCGACGTCGGGCACGCCAAGCTGTTGGCGTCGATCGCCACGGTCGAGGCTCGCCACGTGGCGGCGCTCACCGCCATCTCCGGCGGCGATCCGATGCCGACCGACGCCGCCTTCTCCGCCGCCGAGGCCTACTCCGCCGCCGACTTCGCAGGAGCCGAGTGACCATGCCCGACACCACCCCCACCTTCGACCGTCGCGGGTTCTTCCGCATCGGTGGCGTTCGTCGTGGCGCTCAGCGCCGTCGTGGCTGCAGGCAAGAGCGAAGGCGCCGGTCCCGTCGGCGTCGCGGCAGCGGGGACCTCGCCCGCCCCTCGCGACCACGCCGACCGAGCCGGTCGACGACATCGTGCTCCTGCGCACTGCGACCTCGCTGCACTACAACGCCATGGACGTCGTCGACGCCGTGAGCAACACCGCGGGCGTGTCGAACGACATCAAGGCCGTGGGCGCCGCCTACAAGGAGATGCTCACGAAGCAGGCCGCTGCGCCAGCCGACGCCACGACCGCGGGGGCGAGGCCTACACCGACTCGAACCCGGTGATCGACGAGCGGGTCGTGAAGCCCGCCATCGCCCTGCTCGACGTGGGCGACGATCCGGCGGCCGATGCGCCGTACCTTGCTACATGCCATCGCGGCCCTCGCGGCGGAGACGCATCAGGCCTTCGTCGAGCTGGCCACCGAGCCACAACCGGTGGCACGGTCCATTGGCCCAATCAGCCACGCCCGGGCCGGCAGGCGATCGCCACGTGATTCACCGAACAACTACGTGACGGTTGCCGAGCTGCTGCATGAGCTGGCCGGCCTGCCGTCGGACACCGTCACCGAGACCACCGCCGCCGCCAGCGAGCCGACCTCGGACCAGGTCGGAGTGTACATGATCCCGTCCACCTTCGGCACGTTGTCCGCCGTCCAGGTGGTGCTGGGCAAGGCCGGTGTCGAGGACGCGACCAAGCGGGTGACGCTCAACATCGAGACCCCGAGCCTCAACTCGATGATGTACTGAGCCCGATCACACTGAGCTCTTCAACGGGGGTGGACGCTCTGGCGTCCACCCTCGTTGCGCGCCTGGCCCTGTCGCGGCACCGAGGCGCTACGCTCCCTCGCCGACGGTGAGCTGGCCGGTGCAAGCCGTGGCTCGCAAGAGCTGAGGAAGGTCGGGACTCCACAGGCGGGTGCTGGCGAGAGCCAGGTCGGGGCGACCAGACGACAGTGCAACAGAAAGCAGACTGCCGATGGCCCCGGTTCGTCCGGAGGCACAGGTATGAAACGGTGCGGTAAGAGCGCACCAGCGTCCGGGTGACCTGGGCGGCTTCGCTGGTAAACCCCACCCGGAGCAAGGCCGAGCAGAGGGGACGACGGCCCGTCAGCCGTGGTGACACGGTGCCCCTCGGGTAGGCCGCACAGATGGATGGCCACACACACGGACCCCGGAAACGGGACCGTGGGACAGAATCCCGCCTACAGGTCGGCTCACCGTCACCAGCTCGGCCGATCTCCCGTAGACTATCTCTGACCTGGTCTTTTCGTGTCGTTTGGTGTCGTCTGATGCTCCCAGATGTCCTGTCGTCCTCAATGCTGAGGACTTTCTGAGGACCTGAGGACTTTTGAGGACTGAAGCGGCCCGTCGGAGACCTCTACTCGGAGGTGGGCATGACGAGCATCGACAAGCGATCCGACGGCCGATATCGGGCCCGGTGGCGCGAGTACCCGGGCGGTCCGCAGAAGACCCGACAGTTCGATCGCAAGGCCGACGCCGAGCGCTTCCTCGACGGCATCCGCTGTCAATGGCCAAGTTGGTGTCCTCGCGTGTGGCTATCGGAGGTCCTCGCTGGTGGCCATGAAAAGTCCTCGCGGTCAGGTGGTGGTGGGGCCTCCTGTTCGGTGGCGGAGCCGGTAGCTGTCGCCGGTGGTGGTGATGATGTGGGCGTGGTGGCAGAGCCGGTCCAGCAGCGAGACGGCGGTGGGTTGGTCGGGCAGGAACTTGCCCCACTGGTCGAACGGTGTGTGTGAGCCGATGGCGATGGATCGTCGTTCGTAGGCGGCGGAGACGAGTCGGAACAGCAGTTGGCAGCCGGTGTGGTCGAGCGGGGCGAACCCGACTTCGTCGATGATGATCAAGTCGTTGCGACACACGGCTTCGACGGCTTTGCCGACGGAGTTGTCAGCAACCGCGCGGTAGAGGTGCTCGACGAGATCGATGGCGGTGAAGTAGCGGACCTTGTAGCCGGCGGTGACTGCGGCTCGTCCGAGACCGATGAGGTAGTGGGTCTTGCCGGTCCCCGCGGGTCCGACGAGGCAGAGGTTGCTGGCCTGGTGGATCCACTCGAGCGTGACGAGGTAGTCGTTGCTGGCTTTCGGGATCGATGATTCGGCGAGGCGGAACTCATCGAGGGTCTTGTCGACCGGGAACCTGGCTGCGGTCATCCGGTTGCGGGTGTTGGACTCGTCTTCAGATTCGATCTCCGCGCTCACGAGTACCCGCAGCAAGCGCCCGCCACCGTTTTCCTGGTCGCGACCGTGCTGTTTCTCCTCGACTCATTCCGGCTCCGGCGGTAGGCAGCCGATGTCCGCCAGCGTCCGCCGTCACAACCTGCCGACGACGTCATCGGCTGGCGGTTCAGACGCGCTGCATTCCGGAAGCGCCACGCGCAGACTTCACCGGGCGATCCGCACGTGACCTCCGCGCCGGACAGACTCCCATAGGGCAAGCCAGAGATCGCCGAGGGCACACGCCCGGGGTTCGGGGGCACATCCGGTTGGGCCGCAGGTGGGCGGTACGAGATACCTCCGGTTTGGGAGACACTTCCGCCACCCGTGAGAACGATCAGGCGGGGCTTTCCGTGGCGCCAGTGTCAACGCTGCCCGTCTGGCATTGAAGCGCCACAACGGGCATCCTGCTCGACGTGGCCGAGATGATTGATGATGATGCGGACGCCTGGTCATTGCTCGGGAATCCACGTCGCATCGACCAGATTCAGGTCGACTTCCGGTTCGGCCTCATGCTCGACGACGGCACGCTTGTCATCATCGAGAGTCCGTTTACCGCCACCATCGACGGCCGGGCCGTTGCGGTGGCTCCCGAGACGCTCGAAGGTGTCGGCGCAGTCATGGCTGTTCTGCACCGCACCGTGACGGCGGTGCGAGCAATGCGTTCGGGGGCGTTACGGGTTGAGCTTTCCGATGGAGGGCTGATCGAGGTCGCGCCGGGAGATGCCTACGAGAACTGGCAAGTGCTCATGCCCGATGGTTCGCAGCTTGTCGGACTCCCCGCCGGGGATGTAGCCGCCTTCCCGCCGAGACCTGGCGCGTAGCCGTCACCGGGCAGTAGCAGATCAATCGATCGCAGCGCTCGCTGGCGCGCTGCATTCCAGGACCGGCGCCCGTGGACAGCAAAGGACGTCGGCGGCGTCGGGGTACCGGAACCGGGTATTCGGCGCCGGCGAAGCGGTCCGTGCGCGACGATGAATGAATGGACGAAGAGGCGCGCTCGCTCGACGCGTTTCGGGAGGCAGCGATCGCTTGGGCCGCTGGGGGGCGGGGCCAGCCTCTCGTCGACGCAGCCGCGGAAGCGCTCGCAGCGGGCCTCGACTCGCCGACGCTTCGCGTGCTCGCGGGAACGCCGCGCTTCTCCGCGGACGAAGAGGTCCTCGAACTCGCACCAGTCACCTTCGCCGAACTCGGTCTCGACATCGAAACTCGGTTGTCATCAGCCGCATTCATCGAAGGCGGAAGGCAACTGGCACGTTCCTTTCTGGCTGGAGACGTGGATGCCCGGCGACTCACGAAACTTCTCACCGGTCTCTATGTTGAGGCTGGCTATCCGGCTGAGTTGAACACCTGGATGGGGCTCGACGACTACTACGACATGATTCGAGACGGCGTCGTCACAGGCTCGGTTGATGCGATCGACGCAGAAGTCGCTGATGCTGCCAACGACCTCGCATCAGGTCGTCCACGCGTTCCCGTTTCGATCGGCTCGCTGTTTGTGGGACCGACGCCGATCTCGTCGTCAGAACGTCGGCGGCGCCGGTGGCTCCGTAGGCGCAAGCCATAGCTACTGATCGGCTCGCGGCCGGTGGACCAATCGGCAGCTCATTCCGACCGGCGTGCGTCCCCTACCGCGCGAGCAATATCGCTCCGAGAGGGCGCGCATAAGGGCCGTTAGGCCGCGCCCCAATATCCGGTGTGAGCTCATCGGTTGCTTCACGTCGGTCACGTTCGGGGCGCCGATGAGTGCGACGTGAGCTACCTCGGCGATCTCTCGGGCGGCGTCGCGCACCATGACGCTCAGACCCGACGGTGTGATCCCGATCGCCGCCGCCTCCGCCTGCCAGCGGTCGTGCAACGTGACGTGGTCGACGCCGCTTTTTCGGCCACGGGTATCAACCGCGACCTCGCGTTCCATCGCCGCCCGTTCGTAAGGGCCAGGGTCCCTTCCCTCCCGGGCGACGAAATCGGCGACCCGTGACGTCATCACCGCGTCGATCTGGTGGGCTCGTTCGAGAACACCTCGAGGAGTTCCGTCGGGACACCGGCGATCTCGGCCTGACCGTTGACGACCGGTGAGAACCTCAGCCCCAACCGCTCCCCCACCTCGGCCCGCAGCGCTGACTGATACAGACCGCCCAGGGAGCGCTGGTGCTGCTTCAAGAACCGAGCGTCCAACGCCATCCATCCACCATCGACGGTTTGGACCTTGGCCGACACCACCACATGGGTGTGCAACTGCGGATCGTCCAGCCTCGAGGTCGCCTGCCGGAACGCCGCCACCGTCAAACCGCCCGTGTCGAGATGCAAACGACCGCCATCTGCCCGCACCCGAGTCGTTGCACCGAACCGCTCCAGGTACTCGGTCACGACCGCGACTGCGGCGTCATGACAGTCGGCGTAGCGGGGATCACCGGTGAGCGCAGCCAGGATCGACAACGACTTCGGCGCCGAGAAGGTCGCATCGAACCCGGCGACTGCCCGGGGACTGTCCGGGAGTTTGTGTAAGCGGCGTGATCTGAGGGTCCACGGCTGAGGGTCGTGGGCTGGAGAGGATCACTTCCGATGACCACAACTTCTTCTTCGTTGGTTCCGTCGTCTGGCCGTGCGCCGGCGACACGTAACGTTCCGTTGGTGGGTGACGAACCGGCGATGCGTGAGTGGGCCGAGGCCCTGGTCGCCCAGGCCCGCACCTCGGGGGTCGAGCTGACCGGGGACAACGGGTTGCTGACCGCGCTGGTCCGTCAGGTGCTGCAGACCGGGCTGAACGTCGAACTGGCCGAGCAGCTCGGCTATGACAAGCACGCTGTCGAGGGCCGCGGGAGCGGGAACTCGCGCAATGGGTCCTACCCCAAGACGGTCACCACCGAGATCGGCAAGGTCACCATCGACATGCCCCGGGACCGCAACGGTGAGTTCGACCCGGTCACCGTCCCGAAGCACAAGCGTCGCCTCGACGGGCTGAACGCGAATGTGATCTCGTTGTACGCCAAGGGCATGTCGACCGGTGACATCCAGGCGTATCTGTCTGACGCCTATTCGACCGACATCTCCCGAGACACGATCTCTCGAATCACCGACGCCATTGTCGAGGACATGATCGCCTGGCAGAACCGGCCGTTGGACCGGGTCTATCCGGTGATCTTGATCGACGCGATCGTGGTCAAGATCCGCGATGGTCAGGTCGCCAACCGGCCCGTGTACGTGGCGATGGGGATCAACCTCGATGGGCAACGCGACGTGCTGGGGATGTGGGTCGGCCCGACCGGTGGCGAGGGCGCCAAATTCTGGGCGACGGTGCTGACCGAGCTCCGTAACCGCGGGATCGCGGACGCGTTGGTGGTGTGCTGCGACGGGCTGAAAGGCCTGCCCGACGCGATACGAGCAACCTGGCCGCTGGCCGAGGTCCAACTGTGCGTGGTGCATCTCGTACGTTCCGCGATCCGCTACACCTCCAAGAAGCACTGGGGTCAGATCTGTCGGGAGATGCGCGAGATCTACACAGCGCCTACCCTCGCGGCTGCCGAGGCCCGCTTCGCCGAGTTCGCTGAGGCGTGGCGGGCCAAGTATCCCGCGATGATCGCCACGTGGGAATCAGCGTGGGGCGAGTTCGTGCCGTTCCTCGAGTTCCCCGTCGAGCTCCGCCAGATCGTGTATACGACCAACGCCATCGAGTCGCTCAACGCCAGGTTCCGCAAGGCTGTGCGGCATCGAAGTCACTTCCCCAACGAGCAATCAGCATTGAAGGTGCTCTACCTCGTGGCGACCGAGCACCGCCCGAACCGATCGAACCCGAGCGGACGGATCAACGGCTGGAAAACCATCTTGAACACCCTGACCATCCACTACGGCGACCGGATCGCCAACTACTGACCATGACCATCACGACCGCTTACACAAACGATCGGACACTCCCGCGGCCGCCGGCAGCGGCGTTCAGGCCGACATCGACTGATCGGTGTTCGTCCAGTGGTCGTTAGGGCCGAGGATGTGCTGCACGACGGCCGCTCGGTCGCCGACACGCCAGAGGGCGCGTCCGCGGGCGAGTCGTGGCAGCAGGGCGGCTTCGACGTCGCTGAGGCCGAGGAGGTCTCTCGCGTCGGGGATCTGGTCGGGTGCTTGTTGGAAGAAGACGCGGGTACCGGTGTCAGCGAGGAGGCCGGCGGCGACCTTCTGAGCCGCTGACCCGTCGGCGGCCTGGGCGCGGAGGTCGGAGAGCTTGTGGCACACGAGGATGTTGCAGATGCCCCAGTGGCGGCAGAGTTTGAGGCGGGCCTGGAGGTGCTTCACAGTCCACTCGTTCTCGAGCAATGCCCACACTTCGTCGTCGACCTGCAGCCCGCGTCGTTCGCCTCGCAGGGCGGTCATGGCCGATTGGAGCCAGGAGGTGGCGGCCATCATCACGAGTGGGAGCGCTTCGCGGTCCTCGAAGACGGCGGAGAGGTCGATGATGACGCCGAGTCCGTTGTCCCAGTCGATGGCGACGGTGGTGGGGCCGTCGAACATGCCGCGCAGGGTGCGGGTGAGGAGCTTGTTGAGGTTGAACGTCAACGGGTTCGCTGCGGCTCGCAGCTCGAGTTCGGTGAGCCGGACGAGTTCGGGGTGAGCGAGTAGCTCGGCGGGGAGTTCTGCGATGACGTGGGCGAGGTCGTGGAGGTCGAACACGAGTCGTCGTCCGGCGAGGTGCTCGATCGCTCGGGAGATGAGTGCTTCTTCGGCGGGTTCGAGCCGTTTGTCGGCGACGAACTCGACATGCGACCACTCATTCGTCCTGGCCTCTTCGGCGAGCGTGGCGAACGAGGCCGCGGCGGCGTCGAGATGGAGATAGCCGAGGTCGGCTTTGATCTGCTCATAGAACCCAGTGCTCATGCGAGGTCCTCGACGTCGATGCTGTAGCGCTGTATGAGGTCGGGGGTGTCGACGTCGAAGTCGCCGTCGCCGAGCTCCAACTGCTCCCAGGTGTGGGTGGTCTCGGGGGTGACGAGGTGAGCAGACGACCATCGCCGCTCTTCGAGCGGCCGCGCTGTGGCGATGGGCTTCGACCTCGGCGGTGCTCGGGTCGCCAGATGATGTCTTTGGTCGGCAGACGGGTCCGGGTCGAGGGTGTGGGTGACCACGACCCGCCCTGCGACGGACGGTGAACTCACGGCCGTCGACCGGGCGGTGGATCTCGACGAGCTGTCCGAGGACTTCGGGCGGAACGCCATAGCGGCCGCCGTCGACGGAGATGAACGGCACGATGTTGTGAACCCGGCGGGCCTCTGACGTAGTCGGTGTCGAACCGCACCCGTTGGCAACGGCGACAGGAACGGCCGCTCCACGATCAACCGTTCGGACGGCAATCACCCGTCGTCCTCGACGCGATGCCGTGGACTCGGGTGGCGAGCCAGCGCGTTCGGCTCGCCGGTTCAACTCCGCGAGATCCAGCGGAACCCCGTCCGCTTCGAGCTCCGCAGGAACGTCTCCTTGCAGCTGACGGAACGGGCGCTCAACCTTCCCCTTCCGCTTGGCATCGCGGCTTTGCAGGAGGTGATCGTGGTGGCGTGATGCGCTGCGAACCCGATCGACGGTGGGTAGCACGAAACCGTTGTCCTGGGATCGGCTGAGTATGCCTGGCGTGACTGGCAGCGCGGTTCGCGCAGCTGGGATCCCGCCCGCCGCGCCGAAGAACCGGGCGATGCCTTCGAAGCGCGTGCTGGCGGTCTTCGGAGGTGGTGAACCACCACATCCGCCAACGCGACCAGCACAGGATCATCCCCGAAGCACCCACAACGGCGTCGGCCAACCCCAGCGGGCCGCCCAGTCGGACAGGTCGCAGAACCGAACTGGGCTTCCTCACCTGGGTCGGTGATCGGCATCGACGCCGCTTCTGCGGCCTGGAACCGAGGGCCTACGGATCGTGCGCAGTTCGCGGGTCATCGCAGTCGAGTAGCCGCCGTCGAATCCGTCGGCTCGGAGCGTCAGCACGCTGATCCCCAACAGGCGTGGGAACTTGGCGATCAACAACGCCGTGCGCCTTCCACACCGTGCTCATCACCAGCGTCCGGGGTGACCCGGGCGGCTCGGTAAACCCCACCCGGAGCAAGGCCGAGCAGAGGGGACGACGGCCCGTCAGCCGTGGTGACACGGTGCCCCTCGGGTAGGCCGCACAGATGGATGGCCACACACACGGACCCCGGAAACGGACCGTGGGACAGAATCCCGCCTACAGGTCGGCTCACCGTCACCAGCTCGGCCGATCTCCCGTAGACTATCTCTGACCTGGTCTTTTTCTTGTCGTTTGGTGTCGTCTGATGCTCCCAGATGCCGTCCTGTCGTCCTCAATGCTGAGGACTTTCTGAGGACCTGGGGTCGCATCGAACCCGGCGACTGCCCGCACCACTCGCCCGTCGGACAATGTGCGATCGGCGAGCGCTCGGCCGAGCCGTGTCCCGGTGCTGGGGTCACGGCCCGACAGCACTGCTTCCAACGCTTCGGCGCTGACGGCACCGGTGAGCCCGAGCGCTGCCGCCTGGTGTCCGGCCCACACACCGGGGACGTCATCGGGCGACGCGGTCAGGTATTGGGTGTAGTACGCCGCGGTCGTCCCGGCCGACGAGGCGTACAACGTCCGCACCCGCAGCATCAGCGGTCCAGGCCCGAATCGGGCACTTGTCTGTTCAAGAAGTCGTCGCCCAGCTGCTGACCGACCGTGCGCGCTGTCATCGCAGCCGACCTGACCTCGACGTCGCCGGCGATCCCGCGGACAGGCTCACCATCGTCTCGCGCCGGTTCCGTTCCGCACCGGTGTTCAAGTCAGTCTCCGGCGCCGTCACAACGACGGTGAGTACTCCCCTGGAATCCGGCCGTCAACGCAAGAAATGCCTGCTCACGAGGGGTGTTGCTGTCGTCAGACACCGTCCAGTGATCCTTGCTGACGGTCGGTGTCGTCGCGTGCCACGACGTCCACCAACGCTGTGACGAGGATCACTGGCGCAATGCGCCGCACCTTGACGATCGTCGGGCGGCGTCAGCCGGCTTGCTGGAGGCGGTACTCCCGCACCAACCGCGGCTGGAGGCCGCTTTTTCGGCCGCCTCACCACCGTGCAGCACGTCAGGATCGAAGTCGACGCTGGCCGCCCAGCAGACCGTGCCCGCCACCGGGTCCAGCGGCGACACTGGCGAACTCGACGTCGTCGTCGATCATCGCGAGCACGCCGGGCAGCTTCCCGTCGAAGTCGAGTTCGCGCACCAACCCGTCGGAGAACACGACCCGAAGGACGCGACCACCGAGACACTCGACATCAGCGACACGGGCCAGCGTTCCCATGGGCCCAGGCTACCGGAGGGCTCGATCGGCGAGAGGGCGGCAGGTTCCTGGGCTGTCGCCCAGTTCGCTGCGAGCTCCTCCCGATGGAGGACCCTCCACTGCTCGGTGAGCCGCATCGCCGTCGTCGGCAGCTCGCCACGGATGATCACCCCGTCATCGATCCGGACGAGCGCTTCGTACTCCGCGTAGATCGCATGGAAGTGCGGCGGGTTGTGGTCGGCGAAGTACATGTAGATCGCGATGCCGTAGAACTCGCTCAGGCGGGGCACCGACCCAACATAGGTCGACTCACCGTGGCCTCCGGAGTCCGTGCAAAAGCGCCTCGTATCGCCCTATCCGCTCGCTGGGCTGAGGACGAGCTGAGGACTGAGGCCTTCCCGGCGGCCACAAGAGCCCAGGTCAGAGGCATTTCGGAGCAGAATCCCGCCTACAGGCCGGCTCACCGTCACCACCTCGGGCAAGACACTCCCGATGTTCGAGGCTTCTACGCATTTGGGTCGGCAGAACGAGAACCGCTGGGCAGAGTGACTGTCCGGCGTCGATCTGGCCAGCCGATGGGCGCAAGAGAGTGGGTGATTCCTCGACGCCCCAGCGCACCAGAAGAGCAGCGCGACTCACGCCTTCTTGACGAACTGGGCCTTCAGCAGGATCGAGCGGCCGTCGACCTTGCAGTCGATCTCGTGGTCACCGCGAACGAGCCGGATGCTCTTGATCTTGGTGCCGGCCTTGAACGCGTTGGCCTTGCCGTTGAGCGGGACGCCTTGCACGAGGACGATGCTGTCCCCGTTGGCGAGCACCGTGCCGTTGGCGTTGCTCACGACGAGGTCTCCGTCGTCGACCGAGGCGGTCCACTCGTGGCCACAGGTGGCGCACTCGACGTGATCGTCACTGACCAGGAGGTCGGTCATCGTGCAGATCGGGCAGGTCTCGGACGAACTCATCCCGCAGGTGTACCACCCGCGCCCTCCACGGAGGCGGTCCACGAGCGCCGTTGGGGAAGACCGTCGAACCGTCGGGCCAGGGCTGTCGAGCCGCCGTGACGGGCGACGACCTGATCGGGCCGTTGGCCGACGAGACCGTCGCCGAGATCCGTGCCGCCTGGCTCACGTGCACGCCGCGGAGGGAATGAGGCCCCTTGTCGCAGGGCGATCGAACGGCGCACGATGCGAGTCGAGAGGAGCCTGCGATGAGACGCATTCGCACCGCCCTGGTGGCCGGGCTCCTCGCCGCCGTCGTGTCGTGCACCTCCGGTGCCGAGACCACGACGTCGTCGACGATCGAGTCGACCACCACCGCACCCACCACCACCGCACCCACCACCACCGCACCCACCACGGCGACGCCGACGTCGGAGACAGCCCAGACCACCGTGCCCGTCTCGACGACCAGCAGCACGTCCGCTTCCCAGACCACCACCACCGACGACGTCGCCCTGACCGACGTGAAGGTCTACTTCCTTCGGGGTGAACGGCTGGCCGTCACCCATCGGACGGTGGCCGGACCCGCAGTGTTGCACGCCGCGCTCGACGAGCTGATGGCCGGTCCGACCGGTTCGGAGCGAACCTCCGGGCTGACCACGTCCGTCCCGGCCGGAACCCAGCTCCGGAGCGTGAACCTCGCCGACGGGATCGCCACCATCGATCTGAGCGACGCGTTCGACGACGGCGGCGGCACGTTGTCGATGACGACGCGCCTCGCGCAGGTCGTGTTCACGGCCACGCAGTTCGACAACGTCGACCGGACCACGTTCCGGATGAACGGCGTTCCGATCGATGCCCTCGGCGGCGAAGGGCTCGCACTCGACCAGCCCCAAGCGCGGATGGACATGGATCGCACGATCACCGGCAGCGTCATCATCGATGAGCCGGCCCCGGGATCGACCGTGCGTAGCCCGTTCACCGTGAGCGGCGAAGGCGACGTGTACGAAGGCCAGTTCCCGATCGAGGTCTGGGCCGACGGCCGCCAGATCGGCGGCGTCGCCCCGGTATGGGCCGGCGCCTGGGGCAACTGGGAGCCGTTCGACACCACCATCACGCTCTCGGACTGGACCGGTCCGATCGAGATCGTCGCCTACGACCCGGGCGGCTGCGGCACCGATCCCGAATGCCCCGAGATCATCCGCACGGTGGTGGAGGTGACGCTGGCTCGTTGACCGACCGGGCCTCCGACGCCGCAGTGCTCGTCACCGCGGGCGACTCGGGCTCGCGAACAACTCGTCGCCGAACACCTCGGCTGCCCAGGACAACGACGACTCGACGGTGGGGGTGTCGACCAGACGGCCGGCGAGTTCGACCGCGGGGTCCTTGCCGCATCCGACGAGGGCGTGGATGGCGGCGAGGGCGACGTCCTCGTCGTCGGCGTGGTCGGCGGCACGACGGACCGCCCAGGCCACCAGGCCGACCGAGTCCTCCGGATGGGCGTTGGCCAGCGCTCCCGCCGTCGTGAGCGCCTGAGCGATGTGTCCTCGGCCGTCGACCTCGTCGACCAGTGGGGCGCGCAGGAAGTCCTCCACCGGTTGGATGCCCTCCCGGCAACGAAGCATCCCGAGCAGGACCAGACATCGCTGCACGATCACGGGATGCGGCACGGGAGCGGACAACTCCGCCGCCAGCAGATCCGCGATCGTGCCGGACGCCGACCGCCGAGACTCCGGCCCCCCGGCGAACAAGGCCTCCGCGGCCGAGCGTTGACGCACGGCGCACGGTGCGAGCACACCGTCTCGAATCAGGAGCGCCGCCATCCATCTCGTGGCCCGGCGGGCCCACCGCCACCGGCCGTACTGGCTCCACGCCGTGGTCTTGGCGAGCGAGACATCCAAGACCTCGGCCGTCGGCGCATGCGTAGTGAGCACGGGCCACCCGGACCGTGGGGTGAACCAGAAGGCGTCCCGACGGGCGAGCGGCTGATCGGCGAGGTAGGCACGGAGCTCCTGTGCCAACGGCAACAACGAGGCCAACACCGGATCGTCGGCGACGTCGGTGGCCAGCGACGACCACTGGAGTTCGTCGAGCGTCACCTCCGCCGCGACCCAGAGGGCGAATCGGCGATCGGTCGCCCGGGCGCCTCGATATCCCCGCTCGCCGAACACGGCGAATCGGAGCTGTTTGGTCACCCAGTTGCGCGGCGAATGTCCGAGGTCGCCGCTCTTGTTGTCGGACAAGCGCAGGCGCCGAAGCCCTCGGATCCAGAACACCCGACGGAAGATCAGTGGCGGTGGCGTCGCCAGCAACGAAGCGAACTCCTGGCGCACGTTCGAGTTCCATCTCGTCGTTCGCTCCGAACGCTCCCATGCTCGAATGAGCTGACTTCGCGGACCGCCGAGCCGGACATATTCGGCCACGACATCCGGTTCGAGCGGGGCGAGCCGAGCGACCAATCGCAGCGCGTCATGGGCCACGCCGTACGGCCCGGAACCCAGGCGACACAACGAGGCGAGCAATTGCCGGCACGCCAATTGATCGGCATCGGACAACTCGCTGCGGACGATGTTGGGCGGATCGTGGAGCAGATGGGCGTGGAATGCGGAGAAGGCCTCCGCCACCAGGACGACCTCGAACGGCGTCGCAAAGCGCGGCGTCGTTTCGGATCGCCCGAGGCGATGCTGGTCTCGCAGGATCGGCCACCAACGCGGCGAGACGCTCCACCGGTGCTCGGCCCGCAACTGAAGGGCCTCGGCCAGCCGGGAGACCGAACCGTGCTCGGCGAAGCCTCGCTGTTCCAGTTCGTCGACGAGCGACGCCAGCCGGTCGCCCCCCTGGGCCGCCAGAGCGCTGAGACGTGGTTCGCTGATGGACAACGCACGAGCGAGCTCCTGGCGGCCGGTCCGGCCGGTGCCACCGGGTCTGGTTCGATATGCGTCCAGCTGGGCGGCCCACGCGAACCGAACCAACGTGTCGGGCTCGTGGAGCGCTCGTTCGGTTGCGTCATTGCGCACCTCGGTCACAACGCGTTGACCGTAGTGCTCGAAGTTCGCGAAATGAGAACTTCCGGTGAACGAACAATGATCCAACTCTGCGCACGCGGAACAGTGTCGGAGAATCGGCCCGATCGTTCGCACATCGCCGAGAGACGACGGGCCGGCGCTCGCCGACCATCGGCTCATGCACAGCGTCGCGAAGTTCCTCCTGTTCGTGTTGACGATGTTGCTGGTGTTGGCGTGCGTGGGGGTCTACGCCATCGCGCATGCTGCCCGGCAGTTCATCGATGAGTACCAGAACATTGGGGTGCTGATCGCTCTGGCGATCGGCATCTGAGATCCAGTCATCCACCACCGGCAACCGAGAATGCGCAACCGGGGGTCAGGGGAAGGAGCAACGGTCGATCATCGGCCGTTGCCCCGTCCCTCCCCGGACCGCCGGTTCCGGGCGCTCCGTTCATGCCATCGGGTGTTCATCTCGTCGGAGGGTTCGGGCCGCGTCGACGGGGGGAACATGCAGCCATGGCCACGCTCACTTCGTCCCCCGTCATGGACGGCGAGCTGGTGCTCGAGTCTCGCGACGACTTGCTTCGGGGCTCAGATGTGCCGGTTCCGCCCGTTCCTCAACCGTCGCCGACCCCCATGCCGACCCCCGAACCGGTTCCCACCCCGGCTCCGGCACCGCCCCAACCTGAGCCGGTACCCGAACCGCTGCCGTCGGCCGAGCGGTACACCACCGAGTGGGCGCTCGACGGCTGACCGACCCGATCGTCGCTCGACGTCACTCGGCGCGAGATCTCGGCCGGGCCGACGCCGGCGCTTTCATGCGCTTCGACGGCGCCGCTTCGGCCTGCACCGTCTTCTTCGTGGCACTGAACGAGCAGATCGGGCACGACAGCAGATCGTGACGGAGCGCCGGGCAGTACTCGCGCCCGAAGAAGATGATCTGCAGATGGCGACGGTTCCAGGTCTCGATCGGGAACACCCGCTTCAGGTCGCGCTCGGTTCGCTCCACCGACGACCCGTCCGACAGACCCCACCGGCGGGCGAGCCGATGGATGTGGGTGTCGACCGGGAACGCGGGATGACCGAACGCCTGGGACATCACCACGCTGGCCGTCTTGTGTCCCACCCCGGCCAGCGACTCGAGGAACCCCCAGCTGGGGAGCACGTCGCCTCCGGCGTCGACGATCTGGCCGGCTGCCGTCCACAGGTTCTTGGCCTTCGTGGGTGCGAGCCCGACCTCCCGAATGAGTTCGAGGATCCGCTCGGGGCCGAGCGCGAGCATCGCCTCGGGCGTCGACGCCTCGGCGAAGAGGGCCGGGGTGACCTGGTTGACCTTCTTGTCCGTGGTCTGGGCCGACAGGGCGACGGCGACCAGGAGCGTGTAGGGGTCGGAGTGGTCGAGCGGGATCGGCGGCTCCGGATACAACTCGTCGAGGATCTCCCGATCCGATCGGCCTTGTCCTGCCTGCGCATGCCTCGAAGGTACCGACTCGTCACTCACGGACCGACGTGCTCGACGGCGGCCGAGGGCACCCAAGTTCGCAAAGAAACCTTTGCAAAGATTTCTCTGCGGATCTACCGTAGTCGGCGTGGAGCCGAGCGACGCGACGCAACGGGTCAACGAGGTCGAATCGGTCGAGTCGCTCAAGGCGTACGTCCACCCGCTCCGGCTGACGATGCTCGGGCTGCTGCGTCGAGACGGCCCGGCGTCGGCGTCCGAACTCGGCCGACGCATCGGCCAGAGCAGCGGATCGACCAGCTATCACCTCCGGCAACTGGAACGATTCGGATTCGTCGAACCGGCACCGATCCAGCCGAACCGCCGGACCAAGCGGTGGCAGGCAACGGCGCAGGCGACGACGGTGGCTCCAATTCCTCTGCTCGAGGATCCGGCCGGGTCGGCGATCGTCGAGCAACTGGTGCTGTTGCAGCTCGATCGGCTCCGGCGCCAGGTGACCAACTTCGCTCGACGTGACGAGCCGGCCGTGTGGTGGGACGCGGCGATGTCGGCCGACAATGCGATTCATCTCGATCCCACGACACTGCGGGAGTTCCGGGAGCGGATCCTCGCCGTGCACGACGAGTTCCGAGCGCGGCGAGGCACTCCGGGCCGACGGAACCCCCGACGTGCGACCGATTGCGTGCTACGTGGCCGCGGTACCGGTGATCGCCGACGATCTGGGCTACTGACCGTGGCTGCAGCAAGCGACACGGAACGTCTGCTGGTCCGCCGATTGCGCTGCTCAGCGCGCTCGCTGCGCTCCCACTCGGCCTCCTCGTCCCGGTCTATGTGTTGCTCATGACCGCGCGCGGGTTCTCCGCGAGTGGGGTCGGCGCGTTGATCGCCCTGGTCGCCTTGGTCACGCTGGTCCTCGAACTCCCGACGGGCGGCCTCGCCGACGTCGCCGGGCGGCGCGTGGTCCTGGTCGCCGCCTCATCGATCATGGCGCTCGGCTTCATGTGCGCCGGCACGAGTTCCCGCCACTCCGTGATCGTGTTCGGTCTCGTGTTGTTCGCCGTCGGCCGGGCCTTGTCGAGTGGACCGCTCGTCTCGTGGTACGTCGACGAAGTCAACGCGATCGTCCCTGCCGACCGGCGCGACGACGCCATCACCCACGGGCTGTCCCGATCGACCACCGCGTTGTCGATCGCGCTCGCGGTCGGCAGCGTCTCGGGCGGGTGGCTCAGCGCACTCGGCGTGTCGCTCGGTCTACCGGCTCGCGGCGATGCGCCGGTCATCGGTCTCTCGGTGCCGTTCCTGCTCGCCGCCGCCCTGATGGCGGCCGACGTCCTCGCACTCGTGCGCTGGATGCACGAGCCGCCGCGGTCCCGCTCCTCGATGTCCGAACTCGCAGCGTCGGTCCCGGCGACCGTACGCAGCGGGATCGTGCTCGTCAGCGGGCAACCCCTGCTCCGCTGGTTCTTCCTGCGGTGGGCGATCGTCCCCGTTGGCTTCCTCGCGTTCGAACTCCTCTCGCCGATCCGGCTCGGGAAGCTCCTCGCCGATCCTGCCGACGCCGCTGGCATCTTCGGCGTGGTGACGGCGCTGGCGTACGGCGGGCAGTCGGTGAGCGCAAGCGCGGCGAATTGGCTAGCGCGCCGGGTCGGCCGGGTCCGAGCCAGTGCCGGGCTCACGATGTCGACCGGCGTCGCTTTCGCTGCCGCCGGCGCGGGCCGGATCGGCGGCCTCGTCGCGGCCGTGCTCATCGCCATGGTGGTGTCCGGACCCGTCAACGCGCTGAACGGTCCGATCGTCCACGGAGCCGTCGGGCCGGAGCATCGCACCACGCTGCTGTCGATCGAATCGCTCACCACCCAGATCGCCGTCGCCGCCGGCGCGATCGTGCTCGGCGCAACGGCCCGCGCCACCGGCACCGGTGCCGCGTTCGCCGTCGCCGGATCGATCACGGCACTCGGCGCACTGCCGATGGTCGGGGTGGCGTTCGCCCAGCGATCCGCGACGAGGACGCTGCGTCAACCAGCGTGAACCTGGCGGAGGACCTCATCCATCGTCTCGGCAACGGCGATGGTCTCGGCGTGCGTCCGGAGCGCGTGCTCGGTCCTACCCTCGAGGATCGCATCGCTGACGGCCCGCAGCATCGGCACGTACCCCATGCCCTCGCGTTCGTAGCCGAACTCCTCGTCCTCGCCACCCCGGCGATGCAGGAAGCTGCCGGCCGACCAGAATGCTCCCGGGATCTCGATGCATCCCTCGGTCCCGGCGACGAAGGCGTTCAACGGCGAGAACGCTCGCAGGCTCGAGAGACACACGGCGCGCCCGCCGCCGTCGTACTCGAGGGTCGCCGCCACCTCGGCGTCGACCTCGTGCTCGATCGTTCCCGACGCTGCGATTCGGTCCGGCGTTCCCAGCACGAAGTGGGCGAACGACAACGAGTACACCCCCTGATCGAGCGTGGAACCTCCGGCGAGTTCCTTGGCCCACAGCCGCCAGTCCGCCCGGTACGGCGCGTTCATGCAGAAGTTCGCCTGCACCAGCCTCACGTCGCCGAGTTGCCCGTCGGCGATGCGGCGCCGCAGCTCCACGATCGCCGGGTTGAACGCCGTCCACATCGCCTCCATCGCGAACAGACCCCGGGAAGCGGCGTGCTCGCACAGCTCGCGGGTCTCGGCTGCGCTCGGCGTCATCGACTTCTCGACCAGGACGTGCTTGCCCGCATCGAGCGCCGCCTTGGCCTGCACCAGATGCTCGGAGTGAGGCGTCGCCACGTAGACGACGTCGATGTCGTCACGCTCCAGGACGGCCTCGAAGTCGCCCGACCCTTCGGCGACGCCGAATCGGTGCGCCGCCTCGTCGGCGCGCGCCTGCGTCCGCGACACGATCACCTGGAGCTCCACGTTCTCCGTCAGTGCGAAGTCCCGTCCGATCAGCTCCAGCATCAATCCGGTGCCGACCATCGCCCATCGCGTCGTTGCCATCCGCGGTCCCCTCTCTGGAGTGGCCGACCCTATATCGACCGCGGCCGACCGGGTCTCGACGTCGATGGTGGTCCCGGTACTGTCACGGCAACCGCGACCACCAAGGGGGCAGGGATGGACCCGACCGAGGCACAACTCGCCGCACTCAGCACCGACCGACCGGGCGAGCCGGTGGTGATGCTCAACCTGGTCGCCCTGCGCGAGGACGCGCTCGACGGCTCGGGGTCCGGATGGGACGCCTACGTCCGGTACTCGCAGGCCTTCGTGCCGTTGTTGCGCAAGGTCGGCGGCACGATCCTGTGGGCCGGCGACGTCACCGGCGTCGCCATCGGCGGGCCGAACGACGACTGGGACTATGCCGTCCTCGTGCGCTACCCCAGCCGCCAGGCGTTCGTCGACACGATGACGTCGCCCGAGTACGCCGAGGCATCGGTGGATCGGCATCAGGGACTCCGGAAGCATCTGATCCTCCCGGTCGCCGAGACCTTCTCGAAGTTCGCGACCAGCTGACCCGGCATCGCCCACAGACCGGTCGGGTACCGTCGTGCTCCGAACGAGCCGGTCGACGGGGATCGATCGGCGAGAAGGGAGCATCGATGAAGCTGCAGGGACGCACGGTGGTGGTCACCGGCGCATCGCAGGGCATCGGCGAGCAGATCGCCGAGGAGTTCGCCCGCCGGGGCGCTCGCGTCCTGCTCGTGGCGCGCTCGGCCGACCGGCTGGCGACCATCGCGGCCCGTCTCGACGGTGAGTGGATCGCCGCCGATCTCACCGATGCGGCCACGGTCGACTCCCTCGTCGACCGGTGCCTGGATCGACTCGGACACATCGACGTGTGGGTCAACAACGCAGGGATCGAGACCAGCGACGCCTTCGCCCACCTGTCCCCGGACGAGATCCGCACCCTGGTTCGATTGAACTTCGAGGCACCCCTCCTCCTCACCCGGCGCATCCTCCCCCACTTGCTCGCCCGAGGTTCTGGGCACATCGTTCAGATGAGCTCGGTCGCCGGTGCGGTCCCGTTCCCCGGCATGGTGGCCTACGCCGGTTCGAAGGCCGGGCTCACCCACTTCACCGAGACCCTCCGGGTCGAACTGAAGGGGACGGGAGTCGGGCTGACCGTCGCCGCCCCCGGTCCGGTCGACACCGACATGTGGGATCGGCTCGACACGGGCCGATCCTGGCCGACGCCGGCGCTGCGCCGGTTCCGCCTGCTCCAGTACCTGCCGAAGGTGGACCCGGAGACGGTCGCCCGCGACGTCGTCGACGCCGTCGCCCTCGGCAAGCCCTACGTCCGACCGAGCGCCCGACTCCAACCGTTCCACGTGCTGGACAACGCCCCCCGACGCCTGGCGCGCATCGCCATGACCGGCGTGAAGATGTCCCCGATCTCCATCGATGCCGATGCCGGAGCCGGGGCGGGCGCCGCTGTCGTCCGGTCCGGGCGCGACTGGACACCGATCTGGGCGACCGACAACCCGCCGAGCGTCGACTGGCCGCTCTACACGCGCGGCAACGTCGGCGAGGTGTTCCCCGAGGTCGTCCTCCCGCTGACGTGGACGCTGTACGGCGGCGCGGCCGAGCGAGGCTGGCGGAGCGCCTTCGTGAAGATGGGTCTGCTGATGCCGGACGACTTCGATCCGTCCGAGACCATGGTGATCCTGAGCGTGTTCGGCGGCTACTGCTACATCAACGCCAGCTTCGTGCGCCTGCTCGGGGTCCGGGCGCCGGGCGGCACCGTCGAGGCGATCGATCAACAGTTCTTCGGCGAATCCGACGCGCCCCCGTACCAACCGTCGCCGGGTGACAAGAATCTGAAGTCGTCGCTGAAGCTGGGCCGCACCGTGTTCCGGCTCCTCGGCACCAAGTCCGTACCGGCGCTCGAGGACGACAAGCAAGCCGTCGCGGCGTACCTCGCGGCCTACCCCGGTGACGACGCCTCCGACGCCGACCTGATCGCCTACATCGAGACGCTGGAGCCGCTGTTCGAACGGCTCTTCGCCCGCCACATCGACAACACCTTCTCCGTCGCGCTGGTCTCCGGAGCGCTCGCCGACCTGTGCACCAAGGCCGGGCGGCCAGACCTGCTCGTCGCGGCCCTCGGTGGCATCGGCGACGTCGAGTCCGCCGCTCCGTCGGCGTCGATGTGGGACCTGGCCCGTCAGGCCGCGGCGACGCCGACGGTTGCAGCACAGTTCGACCACGGGGTCTCCGGACTCCTCGATCGGCTGGCCGACGAGCCGGATGCTCAGCCGTGGCTGGCGTCGTTCGGGACGTTCCTGGAGGCGTTCGGATCCCGTGGCCCGAACGAGTGGGATCTCGGCTCGGACCCGTGGGCGTTCCGGCCGGAACTCGCGCTCGCTGCGATCGATCGCATGCGCTCCGCCGACGAGTCCCACGCTCCGGTGACCCAGGCCCGACGCCTCGCTGAGGAGCGGGCCACGGCGGTGGCCGAACTCCGGGCGTTGCTCAAGGCCCCCGATCGGTTCCAGTTCGACAAGGCCCTCGCCGCCACCACGGTGTTCTCCCAGGCCCGCGAGCGCTCCAAGACCACCGTGATCGCGGCCATTCAGGGGGCTCGGCTCGCCCACCGCGAACTCGCTCGACGGATCGCCGAGCGGGGCGGCCCGGCCGAGCGTTGGCAGGCCTGTCTGTACACGCGCTCGGAGTTCCCTGCCGCCGTCGCCGATCCGGTCCCGTTCTCGGCGGTGGTCGACGAGCGAGCCGCCCTCCACGCTCGGCTCGCCGACAGGATCCCGCCCTTCATCGTGCAAGGCGAGGTCCCCCGGTCGACACGTGGGCCATGCGGTCCGACCGCAGTGCTCCGGCCCAGATCGGTGAGGTGTTCGCCGGCATCGCCGGGTGCCCGGGCGTCGCCCGGGGCCGAGCCAGGTGGTCCTCGATGCGGCCGACCCGCGCGACCTCGGTCCCGGCGACGTCCTGGTCGCCCCGATCACCGACCCGTCGTGGACGCCGTTGTTCCTCTCCGCCGAGGCGGTCGTGGTCGACGTCGGGGCCACGATGAGCCACGCCGTCATCGTGTCGCGCGAACTCGGGATCCCGTGCGTGGTCTCGGCGGTCGGAGCGACCCAGCGGATCCCCGACGGAGCGTTGATCGAGGTGAACGGCAACACCGGCCAGGTCACCGTGATCGAACTCCCCGGCTGATCCGCGGCGGGCCACTCCGCAGCGATCAGCCACCACAGCGATCAGCGGTTGAGCAGCACCGGGATCGAGCGTGGGCCGCGGACCTGTCCGTTGGCCCACGTCGTCGGCCGTGACTCGTCGAGCGAGTACGACGGGAAGGCGCGCAACCATTCCTGCAAGGCCACGAGCAGTTCGAGGCGGGCCAGGTTCGAGCCGACGCAACGGTGCACGCCGAGCCCGAACGCCACGTGGCGGTTGTGCTCACGATCGAGCTGGAACTCGTGCGGGTCCTCGAACGCGGCGGGGTCGTGGTTCGCTGCAGGGAACGTCACGAGCATCTGGTCGCCCGCGTGGATCGGGCAGCCGGCGACCTCGGTGTCGGCGATCACCTTTCGTGCCATGGTGACCGGCGCGTAGTACCGCAGCACCTCTTCCATTCCGAGCTGCCACAACAGATCCGAGTTGTCCACCGACACGAGACGCTCCACCTGAACCTGGTGCTGAGCGAAGTGCCAGAGTCCCGAGCCGATCGCGCTCCAGGTGGTGTCGATCCCGGCGACGATCATGAGCCGGACGTACCCCAGCTTCAGCGTCCAGTCCACCGGCTCTCCGTCGATCTCGGCGTGGGCGATGTCGGAGAGCATGTCGTCACGGGGATTCGCCAGACGGTCCTTCAGGATCTCGTCGACGTAGTCCCCCATCTCGTGCATCAGCTGGTAGCGAACCGCGTTGTCACGGGGCGCGAGCTGGAAGTTCCGGAAGATCCAGTCCCGGAACAGGTCGGCGTCCTCCTCCGGGAGTCCGGTCAGCAAGCAGATGCCGTGCACCGGGATGTGCTGGCTGTACTCGACCGCGGCATCCGCGGTGTCCCGCCCGTCCAGAGCAGCGATGAGCGATCGGCAATACGACCGCAGCTCGCTCTCCAACTGGGCGACCTTCTTCGGACCGAAGGCCGGGAGGAGCAGCCGACGATGGCCGAGGTGATCGGGCGGATCGGACGTGATCGGCGGGGCCGGCGAGCGCACGGCATCCGGCCGGGCGACGCTCACCCAGACCGACGAGAAGTGCTCGGTGTCGTGGGCCACCTGTGACACGGCGTCCATGGTGACCGGCATGAAGGCGCGGCCGTACCGTTCGGTGGTCGCCATCGGGCACTGTTCGCGGACGCTGTTCCAGATGTCGATGGCGTTCGATCCCCATTGATCGTCCAGCCAGTCCCAGTCGTGCAGCCAATCGACCACCGGCGGCAACTCGATCCGATCCGCGTCGGTCACGATCCCCTCCTCGTTTCCTGCTCGACCGCCGCCCCAGCGACGGCCTCTTCCCCGATGAGGCAGCGTACTCGTCGCAGCCGACGAGACCCGCCGCAGAACGAGCGCAGAGGAGCGCTTGAAAAGGCTCCTCAAGCGCCCGATCTGACCGACATGGTGCGGGACAATGACCACGAGGAGTCTGACGATCACCCGGAGGTGGGCGACGCATCCGAGCGGACCGCGTCGCGGCCCCGGGCCCGACGCCTGCTCGGGATGACAGCCGCGGTCGTGTGTGTCGGAGGCGCAGGCTTCGTCGGCGGCGCGATGACACGGTCGGGTCCCACGTCCTTGACACCGGTCGCCGGTGCCCTGGGCTCGGCACCGGAATACTGCGGCGCCGTCAGCGCTGCGTACACCTCGATCGCCCAGCGAGACGTGGTCGACGAAGCCGTCGTTTCCGACGTGGAGCGGCTCGCGGCGGCGCTCCCCGACTCGCTGTCGGTACAAGGAGCACGGTTGTCGCAGACCTATCGGGCCCTCGCCGTCGGCGACCTGATGGTCCTGGCGGACGAGGCGGCCGTCGCCGAGACCGACCTCGCCAGCTCGGCCATCGTCGAGCACCTGCGAACGGTGTGCGGCATCGAGATCAACGGCTGACCGGCACCGACGAGTTCGAGGAGCATCGATGAACCTCCGACGTTCTGCGGTCGCGTTCCTGGTCGCAACCGGTCTGGTGCTCCCGAGCGCCGCTCCGGCCTTCGCCGACCCGACCACCACCACCGACCCGACCACCACCGACCCGACGACGACCGACCCGTCGGCGTCGGTGACCGAGTCGAGTGACCCTGCGTTCGTCGATCCGTCCGTGACCGACCCTGCGCCGACCGATTCGTCGCCGACGCTCCAGATCGAAGTCCCCGACGACCTCCGCGACGAACTCGGCGGTCGACCGGGCGTGTTGGCAGTGGCGCGCAGCCCGTTCTCGCCCGGGGGCGTCGGGGTGCTCGCGGCGACGGTCGTGAACCCCACCGACACCGCCCTCGCGACGCCGGTGCGAGTGTCGATCAGCGGGCTCCCGGCAGCCGCGCATCTGGCCGAGGTGTCGGACTTCGAATTCCTCGAAGGAGCGGGTTCGTGGACGTGTGACGACGACGTCTGCGAACTGGTCGACCCGGCCACGAAGCAGCCGATCCCGCTCGCTGCGAGCGCCATCTCCCCGGTCGAGCTCAGCTACGAGCTCGACCCGTCGTCGACGGTTCCCGAGTCGAGCTCCGTGGCGATCACGCTGTCGGCCGGAGGCGTCGAGCTCGCGACCGAGACGGTCGTCGTCACGAACGGATCCGACGGTTCGTTCCCCGGCTTGGTCGAGGTCGATGCACCCGCCGAGCTGGAACGCCTCGGCGCCTCGGGGGTCGAGGTGTCGATCACGAACACCTCGTCGGCGGCATTCGTTCCGGGTGCCGTCCGGGTCACCGGGCTGACGCCCGACGGATCGATCGATGTCGCCAGCGACAGCGTCGGTTGGCACTGCGATGACGCCGGCTGCACCACGACCACACCCGTCGCGAGCGGCGACGACGCACCGATCCTGCGCGTCACCTTCCTCGGTCCCGACGGCCACGAGCCGGGCGAGGTCCTGACGTGGACGACCATCGTCGAACTCGACGACGACGGCACGGCACGAACCTTCAGCGACGAGCAGGAAGCCGAGTTCATCGAGTCACCGGCTGCGGCCGCGACGCTGACCCTCACCACCGACGACCTCGAGACGACCGCTGCACCGGCCACGCTCTCGTACGTCGCAACGGTCTCGGTCGATCGACCCCACGCTGCGCCGGGCGACATCGCCGTCACGATCGAAGCACCTGGCGCCGTCATCCACGTGGCTCCGCCCGACGGCTGGACCTGTGACGGATCCGCCCCATCGGTGCGGTGTGTCGTGGACGACATCGCAGTCCTGGGACGACCGGGGGGCGACGTCGTCCCGAACGAGCTCACCTTCGACCTCGCGATCCCGGACGACACGCCGACCGGCAGCCTCGCCCTCACCGCATCGCTCGATGTTCCCGGCTCGCACGACGTCGAGAGCGACCACACCGTGACCCGCCAGGTCGAGGTCGTCGCGACCGAGACCGCGCAACCCATGCCGTTGATCTACGTCGCCTCCTCGGCGGCGGCCGACCTCGAGCGGATCACCGACGGCAGCCCGGTTGCCCTCCGCGAGGGCGGGCGGTTCGGGTTCGGCGCACGCAACGTCGGTTCTGCGGCGGCGGCCGCCGGCGACGTGGCTCGACTCCGGTTCACCCTCCCGACGGGACTCGACCTCGGCTCGACGGGTGCGTGGACGTGTGAGACGACGGCGCTCGGCGAGGCGGCACTTCGCTTCGCGGCTCGATGGGACTGCACCGCCGATGCGTCCGGACTCGGCATCGACGAGGAACTGGACCCCCTCGAACTGTCCGTCGAACGCCTCGCCGACCGGCGTGAACTCGTTCTGTCGGTGCCAGCGACGCTCTCGGTGGAACATCGGGACGCCGGTGAACCCACGACCGTCGACTTCGTCGCCGACCTGATGATCGACGGTGCCGACGCCGCATTCTCCGTCGACGCCTCCCCCGTGCTGCTGCCGACGGGCGGACCGGCCGACATCCGGATCGCCCTCCGCAACGACGGTGACGCGTCGGGCGCGTGGCGCGCCCGAGTGACCCTTCCGCTCGGCGTCGAGCTCGCCGACGACGACGGGTGCCGAGCGATGGACGCGGACCACCTCGGCATCTCGCTGCGATCGCGTACCGTCATCTGCGAGGGTGATGAACTGGCTGCGGGAGCCACGGCCACGCTGGTCGTGCCGGTTCACGTGGTCGACTCCTCCACGTTCGGCTCGGACGCCACGATCGACGTGGTCGTGACCGACGCCGATCGCTCCGGAGCCGGTGGAGGCATCGGAGATCGCTTCGCTTCGGGTCGTGTCGGGGGCGGCCGTGCGGCCGATCGCCAGCGCGCCGCCAGAGGTGGTGAAGCGCGTCGACCGACCTCGTGACGCTGGACGGACGCGCCAGCAGCGGGGACGGCACGTATCGCTGGCGTCAGGTCGAGGACGGAGCGCAGCTCGGCGCCGGCCGTCTCGTTCGTCGACGACCAGCGGACCGGCCGCGTGGTCCGGTTCCTTCCACCGTCGGTCGACGAGACCACCACGCTGACGTTCGAACTCAGCGTGGAGCCGGCGGATGGATCCGCCGCGGTGTCGACGCGAGTGGTCGTCACCGTGGACCCGCGCGACGTCCTCCCGACGACACCACCGGCGAGCGCCGAGTCCACGGGCACATCCGCGACGGGCCTGGAGCCGGCCGAGGCGCGGGCCTTGGCGCTCGACGCGTTGTCGCCGATCGACGAGGTGTCGGCGCTCTACAGCACGTCACAGAACCCGGTGGTGTACGTCCCGGTCTTCACCGACACGACCGTCACGCTCGCGCCCGACGCCGGGGCGTTCCCCGTCGCATCCACGATCACGGTGACTGCGCCGCAGTTCGCCACGGCCGCGAATCCGAGCGTGCTGTACGACTCGTTCATCTACGCCTACGACGTCTGTGACGTCCAGACCTCGGTGTGCATGAGCGCATCGGGTACCTTCCCCGGCGACCCGACCTGGTCCGCCACCGCATCGGCCGAACCGACCCAGTACCGGCTCTCGGCGGGTGTCTACGACCCTGCCACGGACTCGTTCGTCGCGTCCTACACGCTCGAGTTCGTCACCACCGTCCCGTCCGACGATCCGCTCGTCCGGCGACCCTCGTCGCCGGCGGCGCAGACGTCGCCGACCCGGTCACGGTCGACCTCGGCGGCTGGCGATACGGAGCCACCGATCTGCACGTCACGAACGCCTCGTGGTGCACTGCGGCGAACGTCTGCACCCAGGCGCCCGGCTGGCCCGCCGGCGGCACCACGGTCCCGGTCACCTCGTCCACGCTCGACGTCACCCCGACCATTGCCGCGATCGACGCCGGCGACCGCCTGCAGCTCGAGATCACCCCGGAGCGCACCGTGACGGGGTACTCCACCGTCAGCGGAGCGGGAGTCACCCGATCGATCACGGGTGCCCTCGGCGGCGTCTACACCGACGGGGCGATCTCGGTGTCGATCTCCCGCCCCAGGTCGACCAGACGACCACGGCGTCACTGCCCGGTGCCGTGCACCCGGTGGGTGGACGGGCCGGCGCCGACGTCCAGCAGTGGTACGAGTTGCCGACGACACGACCGACGATCAACTCGGAGCCTCGTGCGTCGCGATCTCAGGAGCGACGACCACGACCTACGTGCCGACCGCCGATCAAGCAGCCGACTACCTCAGCGTGGGATGGACGGTGCATCCGTCGATCGGCTCGGCCCGCACGATCTTCGCCGCCGCCCGGGTCGGAGCACCCGCTCCGTCGAACCTCTCCCCGCCGGCCGTGACTCGCGACCCGAGCGCCTCGGATGCGTACGTCGCGGTCCCCGGCACCTGGGGCGGCGAGTACGACGTCGCCTACACCTACGACTGGCAGGTCTGCACGACGGCGAACGGCTGCGTCCCGGTCTGTCCGCAACCCGGACCCTGCACGGGACAGCTCGGAGTCGTGGATCCCTCCGGACCCGGCACGCTTCTCGATCTCACCGGGCGCGCTCGGAGGAGAGGTCAGGGTGTCGGTCGTGGCGACCAACATGGCCGGCACTGCCGTCGCCCAGTCGTCGAGCCCGTCCACGAGCGCGAGCGTCGCCGTCACCCTCCCGCTCCCGGCCGAGACCTCCCCGCCCTCGATCGTCGTGCCGGCGTTGTCGATCGGATCCGCGCTCACGGTCACCGACGGAACCTGGGCGTGGTCCCCCACGCTCGAGCGCGGATGGTACCGCTGCACCGATCCTGACGACGTCCAGACCTGTACCGACATCCCCGGCGCGAACGGCACCTCGTACCGCTTGACGCCTGCCGACGTCGGTCGGCACCTGCGCACGTTGGGCTTCGGCACCAACGCCACCGGAACCACCGAGGGTCAGCCGTCCGGACTCCGTCGAGCCCGATCACCGCCGAGGAGATCACCGAGCTCGCACCGCCCGAGGTCGGCCTGCCGATGGAGTTCGACGGGGTCGCGCTTCGTCGGCGAGACCATCGTCGCGAGCGAGGGCAGCTTCGAACTGCCCGTCGGATCGAACGACTCCTCCCTGGACCCGTCGGCGTGGGAGGTCCAGTGGATCCGCTGCACCGCCGACGGGTCGGTGTGCCTCGACATCGCCGGCGCCACGGAACACGTCTACACCATCACCTTGGACGACCTCGGGAGCCGCCTGGAGTTCCGAGTCCGACCGATGACCGAGTCGGGCAACAACGTCTACGCCAACTCGCTGCGCACCGGCGTCGTGCTCGACCCGACCCGCGTCTCGAGCCCAACTCGTCGGTCGGGATCGGGGGCGATCCGATCGTCGGAACCGTTCTGTCGGCGAACCTCGGAACGTGGGTCGCCTCGGTCGGTCCTCCGCCCACCGTCACCCTTCGTTGGCAGGCGTGCTCGTCCACGACGTGTTCCGGACGCCTCCACGTCGCCGACCCACCTCGTGACATCGGGCGAGGCCTCCAAGCGGCTGCAGATCGTTGTCACCGCCACCAACCGATGGGGCTCGGCGTCGAGAACGTCGGCCCGCACCGGTCCGGTCCGCTTCGCGGGCGGGCCAGCGGTGGAGATCGACGCTCCGGACGACGGGCTCGACGTCGTGAACGGCTCAGCGGTGTCACTCGTCGCCCGCGCCACGAGCGCGACGAGCGTCAGCTATCGCTGGCGCCAGGTGTCCGGCGCAGCCGCGCTCGAGGGTGTCGCCCTCGACGCCGCGACGCTCCGATTCACCGCCCCTGCGTCCGGATCAGGTGTGCTCGAGTTCCAGGTCGTCGTGACCCAGCCCGACGGTCAGCAGGCGACCGCCGACGTCGTGGTCCGGCACGCCGCGACACTGCCCACCTCCGCCCCGGTCGGCATGTGTGAAGTTCTCGGCGCGGTGTCAGCGCGCGGCTCGGTCTCGATGGGCAGCATCGCGACGGCGTCCTTCGGCACCGGTTCGGTGTCGTCGACGCGGTGCACGGGCGACGTCACGGCCAGCTTCGCGCAGAGTCGCGTCTCCCTCGGCGGGCTCATCACCCTGTCGGACGCGTCGGGCACCATCGGCATCGGCGGTGTCACGCTGACGTCCGGCACGATCGCCCTCGCCGACGGCGCCTTCGACGGTCTGCGTTTCCGAATCCTCGACCCAGGTCTCGTCATCACCTTCGGCGCCGCACCGACGATGTCCGGTGCCGTGGTCGCCGACGGACTCGTGGGCCTCCCGGCACCGTCGGGCTTCACGGCGACGACCCGTCTGTCGTTCTCGGGTGACGCCGGAGCGCGCCGCTTGGCCCTCCTCGCGGTCGCCCACGACGCCGGCACGTCGGTCCCGATCGTCGGTGGCGTACCTGCCCCGCCCGCCTCGGCGGGCGTGTTGCGCATCGCCGGCACGGTGAACACGGGCGGATCGATCGATCTGGTCGCCACGGCCACCGGGCTCGTGGACCTCGGTGACGGTTCGATCACGCTGACCGGCACCGTCGTGCGCGCCGCCGGTGCGCAGGGATTCACGACGGCGGTCTCGGGGCGCGTCGAGCACCCGATCAGCGTCGGGGACGTGACCCTCCAGGACGCCGAGGTCACCTATGCCGCCGGCACGATCACCGGGTCGGTGACCGTGCTCGTGGGCGATTCGTTCCGGCTCGACGGCCAGGTCGCCGTGACATCCCGGGAGCAGTGGTCGATCTCCGTGACCAGTAGCGCCGACCGACTCCGGGTCGCCCCGGGGCTCGAGTTCGTGGCGCCGTCCGTTCGCGGTTCGATCCGCCGCTCGGCGACGACCACCACGGCGGAGCTCTCCGTGTCCACGGCCCGGTGGACGCCGTTCTCCGGTCTGGACTTCCGGGACGCCACCGTGACGGTGGGAGCGACCTGCACCACTGGCTCGACGTGTACGGATCAGCTCGCTCTGACCGCTGCGGTCCGCCTCGACGTGGTGGGCGCACAGGTCGGCGGGATCGTGGACGGCACCATCTCCTTTGCCGACGGCAGCTTCTCGCGCTGCACGCCGAGGTTGGATCGGGTCTCGCTCGTTCCGGGCCTCGATCTCGACTCGTTGATCGCTGACGTCACCTCCGATGGTGCGGGCGGAACCGACGTGGCGATCACGCTGCGGGCACGTTGCTCGGAACCGCGACGACCGGAGGCACGTCGAGCAGGTCGACGGCCAGTCCGTGATCGTGCTCACCATGGATCGCATCTCGCTCGGTGACGGCGTCCCGGCGATGACGGACCTCGAGTTCTCTACGCCGCGCGAGGCGCACCGTCACGGCGATCTGTCTGCAGCTGCTCCCGCACGAGGCCTGGTGATGTCCGGGCGAGGTCGGGGTACCGGACTGGGCACCATCGGCATTCGCGCCGATCGGGTCCGCTTCCTCGGCATCGTCGACGACCTCCAAGCGGACCCCTTCCCGAACTCGCGGCCGACCTCGGTTTCGGCTCGGTCACGTTGTTCGACATCGGTGGTGTCACGATCACGTCCGACCGACTCGCACTGGGCTTCCGTTCGGCCGGCGGGCCGAGCGGCATGACGCTCCTGCAGGGCGACGTCACCATGCGGCTCCCGGGATCGCCGGGCTCCCGGCGGTCAAGCTTCCCGCTCACGTTCTCCGGGTCGGCGGAGCCTCCGGCTTCACCGCGTCCATGTCGTTGCGGACCCAGGGCGGCTGGCGCGACGCCTTCGGAGTGCCAGGGCTCCGCGTCGATGCGCTGTCGGTGGCGCTGAGCGTCGGCGGGGCGGGTCCCAGCCTCGGGGTGGCCGGCACGGCCGTCCTGCCGAGTGCGATCGCCGGGCCGCTCGGCATCACGTCCTCGACGCCGATCACACTCGCGGCCAACATCGGCGGCGCCGGTTTCGCCGCGAGCTGCTTCGCCTTCGAGATCGGGGACGGGACGCGGACGGCCATCGACGTGCTCGACGCCGGAGCCATCACGGCCAAGCGCGCCGCCTTCGTCATCGCTCCGACCGGTTGCACGTCCGGCGACTTCGTCGTTGGCTTCTCGTTCGCCTTCGACGGCACGGTCTTCGGCGTCGGCCTCGACGTCTCTCGATCTCGATATGGATCCGGCCAACGCCGCCCTCGGGCCGCATCTCGCCGCTGGACGACATCTCGCTCGCGGTTGTCGGTGGAGGACGTCACCATCGACCTCGTCCTCCCCCACCGCTCAGGATCCTCGAGTTCAGCGGCGCCCTCGAACTGCTCGGATCGAGGGCGTCGTGAACGAGCATTCCCCGTCGTTCCCCGGCCGGTGGGGTCGAACTCGACCTGGCCGGTTCGTTCCCCGGCATCGAAATGGAGCGGCGCATCTCCTTCGGACGCCTCGACGCCCAGATCCGGGTGTGGAACCGCATGCACTCGATCAGCGTGTTCGCCGCAGGATCGTCTCGAGTGCTGAGCAACGAGATCGGTTGGAACCTCGAAGTTCGCCGTCGCCAACGGCAGGCTGCAGACGGCGCACGGCACCGCGACACTCGTCCTCGATCTGGGCCTCCTGGAACTCGACGCGAACGCCGAGATCGACATCGAAGCGGGGCAGCCCCCGATCATCGCCTTCCGCGGCACGGCGGAGGCCGGACCGCTGCATCTCAGTGACGTCGACGGACGCCTCGACGAGCGCGGTCTGTCGATGCAGGCCACGTTCTCCGTCGGCATCTTCGACGCCCGCTTGTCCGGCTGGATCGCCACGGGCCCGGCGAGGTTGGCGAACCGGAACGTGTCGTTGGTCCCGGGTGGCATCCCCGAGGATGCTCGGATCGGGGACTTCGAGTTCCGCGCCGATGACGTCTCGCTCGGGATCGCCGGCTTCGAACTCGGAGCCGACGTGACGATCGCGTCTCGCGGCGGTCGGTTCACCACCGTGGAGGCCTCACTCGTCCTCGGGTTGTCGGGAGCGGCGTCGGCCGAGATTCGCGTCGGTGCGGACCTTGACTCGTCGAGCGAGCTGCGTCTGACCGGCACGGGCAACGTGTCGCTGGCGGGACGGACGTTCGTCGGCGCCGAGTTCACGGCCTTGGTGTCGCGATGGCGGACCTCGATCTCTGCTCGCGCGATCACCTCCGTGCCCGACCTCGGCTCCGTCACCGTCACCGGCGGCTTCGTCCGCGAGCCGGGCGAAGGCACCTACTTCACGCTGAGCGGCACCTCGACCGTCGCTCCGGCAGGGCTGTCGATCGGTGCGGCATCGTTCGTCGTCGCTCGCGTCTCCAAGGCCTCCGGCACCGACGATCGAGGCACCCTCAGATCGATGATGGGTTCGGTCCGACCCGTGACCGCGTGACTGCTGGAGTTCGTCGTGCACGACGATCGTCGGCTTCATCGGGACCGCATCGCTCGGCGTCGCGGTCCTCGGCTCGGTCGGTCTGGACATCGAGGTATGAGCCCATCGGGGTTCTCGGTCGGCGGCATAGCCCGAATCGGTGGGGCCCTCGCACCTCGGTCGTCGGTTCCTCGACCGTGAGCGTGGCCTTCTCGAGTACCAACGGCGGGTCACTCTCGTTCGCGGTCTGGAAGCGCGTTCGGCGTCCCACCGAACATGAAGATCACGGTGGTCGTCACGAGTACTCGAGTTCGGATCTCCGGCAGCGTGGTCGGTGGGCCAGCCAGGGACACTCGAGAGAATCTCGGCGCCGTGAAGGCCAAGGCATCGGCGAGCGTGAAGATGACCGTGTCCTTGGATCTGCGCCGAGATCAGGGTTCGATCGGCTCGGTCGGCGCCTCGGTGGCGGCTCTGTGGCGCGGTGCGCTGGAAGTACTGGAAGGGTGTCAAGTGGTCGGGCTGGCGCAACTCTTGAGCGTGGGCGTCTCCGGGTCCACCAAGCCCTGGCGGCTGAGGATGCACACATCGCTGCTCGGAATCGGCTTCACCTTCTACCTCAGGTAGCGATCACGCGCCGGATCGATCGGTGATCTCGCCGACCACCGTGTTGCGGGGGTCGACGAGGGCGATGTAGGAGACCTGGCCGAGACGCCCGGACTCGTCGTAGACGTCGCACGTTCCGACCGCGACACCACCGTCCACGGCGCGCGAGATCGGAACCATCGCCATCCACGGTCCACGCGGCAGCGTCGCCAGGGTGAGCGTGAGATCGGCGTTGATGAAGTGCAGCCCGGTCGGATGAGCGTTCACGACGCCGCTGCCCAGATCGGCGCACAGCGCCGCCTGGACGAAGGGGGTGGTGGCCTCGCCCTCGATGAAGGGCCCCGACTCCCGGTACCACGCCGCTCGATCGAGCGCGCCCGCCAGCGAGCCCCACGTGCCGACCTGTCGTTGATCCCAGGGGATCGGGCCGCCGGCGGGATGGGAGAACACCAGCGAGTCCGGTTCGGGGAGTCGAACCCGAGGGGGCAGCCACTGCTCCGCAGGGCTGTCGCCACCCCGGGCCAGGAACACGACGGTGCCGCGAGCGACGTGGGTTCCCTCGACGAGCACGTCGACGTCGATCACCCGGATGCGACGACCGGCCCGCACGACCCGGCACGTCATCGACGTCGGACCGAGCGGAACCGGCTTGAACAGGTCGACGGTCAGCCGGGCCGGATGGAGTTCCTCGCCGTGGGGCTCGGCCGCCGACGCGATGAGGGCCGCGACGTAGCGACCGATGAGCATCGGCCCCCAGCCGCTCTGGGTGAACGGCGCCGGGTGGAGGAACTCGCCCACCCGCCGGAACGCCGGAAGATCGATCGTCGATGCGCCCACGAGCGAACTCAGAACGTCGTGTAGCCGCCGTCGATGAGCACCGAATCGCCGGTGTGGAAACCGTGCGCCGGGTTGCACAGGTACACCGCGATGTCGGCGAAGTCCGACGGCTCACCCCAGCGACGGACCGGGGTCCGCTTCAGCGCCGCCGTCGCGAACTTCTCGTTCTTGAACAGCTCCTCGGTGAGGTCGGCCTTCGTCCATCCCGGGACGAGGGCGTTCACCCGGATCTGGTGGCGGGCGAGGGCGACGGCGGCCGCCTTCACCAATCCGATCACGCCCGACTTCGAGGCGCCGTAGTGGGCGTTGTTCGGTGCACCGTGCACGGTGCTGGTCGACGAGGTCGCGACCAGCGCGCCCGGCGTGCCCTGGGCCACCATCTGGCGAGCTGCCGTCTGCAGGGTGAAGAACACCCCGTCGAGGTTCACCGCCATCGTCGACCGCCACGTCTCGGGATCGATGTCGAGGAACGGCGCTCCTTGGGAGACGCCGGCGTTGGCGACGCACGCCGTCAACGGGCCGAGCTCGTGGACGGTGCGATCCATGGCGGCGACGATGGCGTCGAGGTCGGACACGTCGCAGCGCAGGGGCAGGATGTCGGCGCCGTCGCGAACCGATCGGAGTTCCTCGGCGGCCCGTTCGTTCTTGCCCTCGTTGCGGCCCCAGATCGATACCGATGCGCCGGCGGCGACGAGCCCCTTGCTCATCCCCAGCCCGATCCCGCTGTTCCCGCCGGTGACGACGACCACGGCGCCGTCGAGGGGAAGGGGATTCGAGGAAGTGGACATGTGATCCTCCGGGGGACTGGGGCATCGGGCCAGAATGAGCGCCCCATGGAATCACGCGAGGTGCGCCGGACTCGATCCCTCCTCGCCGTGGCGGCGGGCGCGGTCCTCTTCGGCACGTCCGGGACGGCGAGGTCATTGGGCTCCGATGGCCTCGACGGCCTGTCGGTCGCGGCGTGGCGCACGGTGATCGGCGCGATCGGGCTCCTGGTCGCGGCTCGCTGGCGGGGCGAGCGGGTCCTGGCTCACCGATGGCATCCGCGTCCCGTGGCGGCGGCAGCCGTCTCGGTCTTCGGGTACCAGTTCGCCTTCTTCGCCGCCGTGGATCGCATCGGCGTGGCCAACGCGACGATCGTCAGCCTCGGCACCGCCCCGGTCGCCGCCGGGCTGCTGGACCGCCTGATGTCGAAGCGACCGGTGCACCGGCGTTGGGTGGCCGGGGTGGCCCTCGCCGTCGTCGGGATCGTCCTGCTCTCGGGAGGCGGGAGCGGCGGATCGTCGCCGGCCGGCTGGATCGCGGCGATCGCAGCCGGCGCAGCGTTCCCGGTCTACGCCGCGCCGGCCCAGGTGCTCGTTCGAGATCGCCCCCGCTGACCGCGATGACCACGATCTTCCTCGCCGGTTCGGTGCCGGCGATGGTCGCGCTGGCCACCAATCCGCCGACCGGCGTCGACGCCGAAGCGATCGCCACGGTCCTGTATCTCGGCCTGGCTGCCACCGCGCTCGCCTACGGCCTCTGGTCGTTCGGGCTCGGCCTCCCGCTGCGGGACTCGGTCACCGTGACCCTCCTCGAGCCGGTCAGCGCGACGATCCTGGCGGTGACCCTGCTCGACGAGCACCTGGGAGCGGCCGACGGGATCGGGGTGGTCGCCGTCTTGGTCGGGGTCGTCGTGGCGACGCTCCCACCCCGAGTTCGAGCTCCGCAGTAGGACGGTTCACCGGCGGGTTCGTTCCTGGTCCAAGATGGGCGACGTGATCGATCACTACCAACTCGCACGGCAGGAACTGTTGGCGCCCGGCGCCCCCTTCGCGATCGAGACGATCGAGGTACGGGGCTTCCCGATGAAGGTCTTCTCGACCGCCCCGCCCTCGGTCCGCTCACTGTGGGAAGGCACGGTCGCCTTCGCCGACAAGGACTACCTCGTCTACGAGGACGAGCGCTACACCTACGCCGACGCGTGGAAGATCGTGAGCGCCCTTGCTCACCTGCTCCGCGAGACCCATGGCGTGCGCGAGGGCGACCGGGTCGCCATCGCCATGCGCAACTACCCCGAATGGGTGTTCAGCTACTGGGCGATCACCGCCCTCGGTGCCGCTGCGGTCGGCATGAATGCCTGGTGGACGCCGGCCGAGATGGAGTACGCCCTCACCGACTCCCGACCCAAGGTCCTCATCGCCGACGACGAGCGCTTCGAGCGGACCCTCGCCGTGCTCGACGCGGTGCGCGCCGATCACCCGATGCACATCATCACGGTTCGCTCCGATCGTGACCTGCCCGACGACGCCAGCCGGTGGGCCGACGTCGTGAAGCCGGACACCGCCCCGGCCACGCTCCCGGACGCGACCATCGATCCGGACGACGACGCGTGCATCTTCTACACCTCCGGCACGACCGGCTTCCCGAAGGGTGCCCAGCTCACCAACCGGGGCTGCGTGCACAACGTGCTGAACATCGCCTTCATGTCGACCGCGGTGCTGATGGGCGAAGCCAAGGCCGCTGCCGCCAGCGGCGCGGCCCCGGCCGCCGCACCTGCCGCCGGCGCCGAGCCGCCGCCGCAGAACGTGTTCATGGCGCCCACCCCGCTGTTCCACGTCACGGCGAACAACTGCCTGCTCTATCCGGCCACCCTGACCGGCGCCCGGCTCGTGCTCACCTACAAGTGGGACCCGGCCCGGGCCTTGGAGCTGATCGAGCGGGAGCGGGTCACGAACTTCTCGGGCGTGCCGACGATGAGCCGCGAGCTGCTCGCCCATCCGGACTGGGCCACGCGCGACACGTCCTCGATCCAGGGCATGGGGGGCGGCGGCGCCGCACTGCAGCCGGACCTGGTCGAAAAGATCGACAAGGCGCTGCCCAAGGGTGCGCCGAGCACGGGGTACGGCCTGACCGAGACCCATGGCATCGTCACGGCGAACTCCTCCAGCTTCTACCTGGCCAAGCCGTCGTCGTGCGGCCCGGTCGTGCCGACGTTGGACGCCAAGCTCGTGGACGACGAGGGCAACGACATCGAGCCCTCGCCCGATGCCGTCGGCCAGCTCTGCGTGCGTGGTGCCGTCGTCATCAAGGGGTACATCAACCGGCCCGAAGCCACCGCCGACGCGATCCGCGAGGGCTGGTTCAACACCGGCGACATCGCGAAGATCGACGAGGACGGCTTCGTGTACATCGTCGATCGGGCCAAGGACATGGTCTTGCGCGGCGGCGAGAACGTCTACTGCAGCGAGGTCGAGACCATCATCTACCAGATCGATTCGGTCGCCGAGGTCGCCGTGTTCGGGATCCCGGACGAGCGGCTCGGTGAGGAGGTCGCAGCGGCGATCGTGCTCGCCGAGGGTGCCACCCTCACCGAGGAGGAGTTGCGCTCGTTCCTCGGTGAGCGAATCGCCAAGCACAAGATCCCCGCCAAGGTGTGGTTCCTCGACGAGCAGTTGCCCCGCAACGCCAACGGCAAGTTCGTCAAGCGCGAACTGCGCGACAAGCTGGTCGCCCAGGGCTGACCCGACCGCGGCGTCGCGACGCTGTCGTCCACGGATGGGCGGCGGCGTCGCCCGGCGACGCGGCCGCACCCAGCTAGGGGGTGATCACGCGCCGGATGCCGCCACTGCCGGACTCCGACAGATACAGATCCCCAGCGGCCGACCAGGCCACGCCAACCGAGACGTCGACCGCGGCGGCGACCGCAGGTCCGTTGTTCCCGCTCGACGACGTCGAGCCGGTTCCGGCGAACGGAGCGATGGTTCCGGCGTCGTACAGCCTGATGCAACTGTGTCCGTAATCCGGGATCACGACGCGGCCGCTCGCGTCGATCGCCACACGGTCCGGGTTGCTGAGCGAGACATTGGTCGCGGCGCCGGAGTAGCTGCACGAGGTGTTGCCGCCCCCGCCCGCGATGGTCGTGATCGTCCCCGACGCGACTCGACGGACCCGACCGTTGCCGGTGTCGGAAATGTACAGATCGCCGTTGCTCGCGACCTTGATGGCATACGGCCCCGACAGCTTCGCCGAGGTCGCCGCTCCGCCGTCGCCCGAGAATCCCGAGGACCCCGTACCGGCAACGGTCGTGATGATGCCCGATCCGGCGACCTTCCTGATCCGGTGGTTCGAGGTGTCGGCGATGTACACGTTGCCGGACCCGTCGACGCCGATCCCGTACGGCCCGTTGATCTGCGCACTGGTGGCGAGGCCACCATCGCCGGAGTAACCCCCAGAACCTGTTCCGGCCACGGTCGAGATCGTGCCGCCGGGGGTCACCTTTCGGATCCGATCATTCCCCGAGTCGGCGATGTACAGATTGCCGGAAGGATCGGCGGCGACGTCGGTGGGCGAACTCAGCCGGGCCGCGGTCGCGGCGCCGCCATCGCCCGAGAACCCCGACGTCCCGGTCCCGGCGTAGACCGAGGACACCCCGCCGGGAGTCACCTTGTACACACGGTTCGAGAGGAACGAAGCCACGTAGAGGTTGCCTGCCGCATCGAACGTGATTCCGGCCGGGAACGAGTAGCTCCCGCTCGCCATGAACTCGACGATCGTGCCGCTGCACGTGTTGGACACCAGCTCCGACGTGTACGGGCTGGTCCACGCGCCTCCCTCGGCGCGTATCCGGTAGTAGCGCAGCGCTGCTCGTGCCGGATTGGGGTCGGTCGTCGTCTGCACGCTGCCGGGACTGGTGGTGGCAAGGAGGCCGAAGCCGGTCCCGCTGGAGTTCGGATCGTTCGATCCGATGGGACGTCGCGGCCGCCCCGTTCGTGTTCGTCCAGTCGATTCGGAGGCTGTTGGTCCCGGTCCAACTGCACGACGGAGATCCCGAACCGCGAGACCTGCTGCGGTCGTCAGCTTGTTCGGCGAGTTGGTGGACGGATCGGAGAAGGCCGCGTGCACGCTCGGGAGCAATGCGGCGGAGCCCCCAACAGCATCATGGCCAGGACGCGCACGATCAGCGAACGGCGAGGTACGGCGATCCGGCGTCGAGCCCGGTCGCCCCGAGATCGAAGCGGTGATGTCATCGGTGGCAGCGCGTCCGGGTTCGACCGGCCGCACTGCTCCACTCATCGGCCGTCCGCCGCTTGCTTCAACGGGAAGATTGCGGAGGCTCAGCGCGCATCGCTGGGCGTGGCCGTCCGCCGTGCCCTTGAACGAGGGCACATGGTGCCGATACACCCCACGCCGCATGAGGTGCGCAGCGGAGGTGCAAAATGTCGGTTCGAGCAAGATCATCAGATTTCGCGATGGCCAAGGCCATCACCATCGCTGCTGCATTGCTGGTCGTGACGTTCCTCGTCATCGGCCGATCTCGCTCGGCGTTCTCCGACCAGGTGGACAACACGCCGAACAAGGTGTCGACCGGCAACATCGTTCTGCTCGCCAACGACTCGGGCACACAGATAACGATCGACCAAGCTTCGTGCCCGGGGCGCAGGTCGTTCGCTGCATCCAGGTGACCTACGACGGAACCATCGATCCCAATGAGGTCCGCCTCTACGGAGCGGTGGATGGCGGCGTGTCCAACGGCCTGGAGGACCACGTCGACATCACCGTCGAGCAGGGCGACTGGAACGGCAAACTCGGATCCCGGCCACTCCGGCCTGCACCAACTTCGAACGCGACGACGATCTTCGCCGCCGACACGATCACTGCGTTCACGACTGCGAACTACGACTACGCCCACGCGGTGGCGGGCTGGAATCCGGCGTCAAGGTGGAGTTCAGGTTATCGTCACGCTCGACGTGCTCGGCACCGCGGCGGAGAACACCACGGCTCAGTTCACGCTCACGTGGGAAGTCCAGAGCTGAGGTGAGCGTCGATGAAGCGGCTCCGCCGGCTCGTCGCTGACCGCTTCGTCGACGACTGGCTTTCTCTCGCATCTTCGTTCGCCCTGACGCTCCAGGCTGCCCTGTACCTGATCGTGCTCGGCCTCGGTTTCGGTTCCTGGTTGGCACGCCGTGGTGGTCGAGTCCGGTTCGATGGAACCGCTCCTGCACGTCGGCGACATCGTGATCGTCCGTGAGGTCCCCGACCCGACCGCAGGCGCCGTGGTCCTCGTCGAGCGCGACGGGGAGGTGCCCCTCGCTCCATCGCCTGGTGGAGTGGACGAGCCAGGACACGGCACGAACTCGGGGCGACGCCAACACCGACGTGGACAGCTCTCGAGCGTCGATCGAGCCGTCGATCCTGGGCGTCGGTCGCGCCGTCCTCCCGTCGATCGGGTTGCCTGCGCTGTGGCTCACGCATCGATCCCGCTGCCCGCTGGCCGTTGGCGCCTTCGTCGAGGTCGTCATCATCGCCTCGGCGATTCACGGATCTCGCCCTCCGTCGGAACGAGGACCACCTGCCCGCGCCTCCTACGCCGATCACCGACCATCATCTCGCGCAGCTTCGCACCGGCCTGCCGAAGTGGGTGAGTCCGCCACCTCACGCGGTTCGGAGAACCACGGTCATGAGCGCGGCGCGCTCCGACCGTCCGATGCTCGAGCTCGCGCTCCAACGCCTTCGCGTCCTGTATGTGATCGGTGTCGTCCTCGGCGGCATGAATCGCTGGCAGGACGTCCGCCACGACCATCGGGCCCAACTCGTCCTCGTCGTCTTCCTCGGATGTACCTCGCCGGGGCCAACGCCTGGGGTCCGCCCTGCCACGGTTCCGTACGACGAAGGGCGTCACCGGCCTGGTCGTCGCCGAACTCCTGCTCGACACCGTCGCCGCCGTGTCCGTCGCGACGACGTTCTTCGACGACGGCACCGACGTGGGATGCCGTTCGCACTCCCGGTGTTGGAGGCGGCACTGCGGACTTCGGGCCCCCTCTTCGGGCTGATTGCGTCGTGGGGTCTGGCGACGTTGATCAAGCTGGGGCTCGTGTTCGTTATGAGCGACCCGATCGACGGTGCGCACTTCGCCGGTCGTTCGAGCCTCTTGCTCGTCCTCGCAGCAATGTCGGCCTATCTCTCGCAGATCCTGCTCGAGGACCTGGCCGATTCGGCCGTCGAACGAGCCTTCTCGATCAGGCAAGATCGAGCGTCGTTGCTGGCCTCGCTCGCAGCAACGATGAAAGAAGCGACGACGAGATCGAGCTCACTGGTGAGCCTCGTCGACTCCATCGAGCAGATGGCGAGCGGCTGGTCGCTGCGGCACGAGGACGACGGGGTCTCCACGCAGATCGCCGCCAGCCGAGGACGAGATGCAGACGCTCGGTCGATCTCGGACGGGAACGGCGATGCAGCGTCGACGGAGATGATTCGGGTCGACCAGACCCGCGGTGAGCTCCGAGTCGTGGTCCTTGCGAAACTCAGCGAGGAGACGCTCGACGCCGACGCCGCTGCAGAAGCACTCGATCAGCTGCTGGGCATGTACGCAACGGCGCCTGCTGCGGTTCGACGCGAACGACGACCCGCGCCTCTCCGCCGTGAGGTCGAGACTCGTGGCCCATCACGACCGTCAGTCGGGCCTCCGGAACTGGGACGGTCTCGGTTCGGTGCTCGCACACCTGGGCGAGCTCGTTCCGATCGACTCGACGCACGCCGTGGTTCGGGTGGCACTCGACTCGTTCCGAATCATCGACCGCCAACTCGGCCGCAGCATCGGAGATGCCGCCCGGAAACGGGAGTGGCGCTTGTTCTCCTCGGCTGCGACAGCCGACCTCGAGCGACTGCGGCGCGCACTGAGCGCACCTGTTCATCGGTGATCCGACCGATGGTCGCGACGCAGGATGAACTGCGCGACACCATCGCCCTGCTCCAGCAGGTGCTCGACTGGCCCTACGCACAGATCCCCCGCACGCTGGGCTTCCGCCGTTGGCCACCGGAACGCTGGCGGCTCGCCGGTAAGATCCTGACGCCGTGGATCGTCTGCTCCAGCAGATCGCAACGGAGCCTGGATCGGGGTCTGCCAGCCGAGTCGAGCCACGGTGGGCCTGAGGACGCTCAGACGCCGGCGGACTGCGACCCGCTTGACCCATGAGTGCAGGTTCTGGTTGCCCATCTCGTTGCGGCCGAATCGGAAGTAGTCGTCGGCCAACGCCTTGGTGCGCTTGCCGATCCCCATCACCGTGAGGAAGTCCTCCTCATAGGTGACCGCGGCGTACCTCTGGCGCTTGGCTTCCGCCTCGGCCAGTGCTTCCTCGCCGACGAGCGGGGCCCGGAAGTACTGGTACTGGATGACCGAGCACTCGTCCACCTTCGGGCCCGGGAACAGCCGGCTCACCATCAGCCCGGTGGTGGGGTGACCCGAGATCGAGATGTTCGGGAAGATGTAGTGCACGAGCGAGAAGGCGCCGTACATGTCCCACTCCTCGACCGGCGTGTCGCGCTGATCGAGGATCGGCTTGTTGGCGAAGCCGATGCGCACGTGCGGCCCGTACAGGTCGTAGGTGTTGCGGTTGGTGATCGACTTCCCGCCGATCGTGTTCCGGTGCAGATACCCGAGGTGGTAGCCGTCGAGGTACCCGTCCGCCGTCGCCTTCCAGTTCCCGCTCGGCAGCTTGGTCTCCACGTCGTGCCGGTACAGCTGGTCGAGCTTCAGGATCTCGAGGGCGGAGGCCATGTCGCCGAGCCACTCGTCGACGTCGAACTCGGCGCCGACGGTGAGCACGCTGAAGATCGCCCCGGAGCGCTCCTGGGTCGGGAACTCGATGAGTCGATCGACGTCGAGCCCGTCGAACGCCTCGCGGCCGGGCAGCCCGACGAGCTTCCCCTCCGTGTCGTACACCCACGAGTGATACGGACACGTGAGTCGGCGGCCGTGACCGAAGCATTCGTTGGTGACCGCCGCGCCACGGTGACGGCAGGCGTTGAGGAAGGTCCTCGCCACCCCGTCCTCGCCTCGCACGACCACGATCGGGCGATCGGCGATGTCGAGCGAGGTGAAGTCGCCCGCATTCGGAATGTCGCACGACAACGCCACCATCAGTGGGCTCCGACGGAACGCCGCCTCGACCTCGCGAGCGAAGAGTTGCTCGTCGGTGTAGTCGGTGACCGGCACGCGGAGCAGGTCGGCGGCGTAGTCACCGCGGTCGGCGTCGACGTTGGCCAGTACTCGCAGGCCGAGTTCGTTCAACGGTTGCGCAGTCATGGGTCCCCCTGGCGATGAAACGGTGTTTCTTGTGACCGTCTACAGTTTGTCACCAGCTCGCCGTGAACACCACCACGGCGTCCAGGACGAAGGGGAACCACACCGTGATCGCCATCATCGGACACGTCGACGTCGACCCGACCGAACGGGACCGTCTGGTCGCCGCCACTGCGGACCTCCAGAAGGCGACCCAGGACGATGAGCCCGGGTGCGTCGTCTACACGATCTCGGCCGACCCGGTCGACCCCGGCCGGATCCGGATCGTCGAGCTCTGGGAGGACGCCGCCACCCTCGACGCCCACTTCGAGCACCCGAACTTCTTCGCCACCGGCGACGTCCTGCGCCAGGTCGAACGGCTCGGCGGGAGCGCCGTGAAGTACCGGATCGACGCCGTGGCGCCGGTCAAGGGCGCCGATGGCAAGGCGACGACCGCGTTCTGAGCCGCGGCGCCGACGACCGCTCGGTCCGGGACGGGACCGAGGTCGTCAGCGTCCCGTGACCGCGGCCAGCGCGGCGAGGAAGCGGTCGTTCTCGGCGACCGACCCGATGGTGACCCGGATTCCTTCCCCCGAGAAGGGACGGGTCACCACCCCGCGCCGCTCGAGCGCGACGCAGGTCTCGTCGGTCGCCGCGCCGAGGGCGAGGTACACGAAGTTGGCTTGAGCATCGGGCAGATTCCATCCCCGACCGGTCAGGGCCTCGATGACACGGGTCCGCTCGGCGAGGATCGCCCGGACCCGGTCGCCGATCTCGGCCTCGGCGTCGATCGCGGCGAGACCGGCCGCTTGGGCGGCGGCGCTCACGACGAAAGGGAACAGGGTCTTGTCGACCGCCGAGATCACCTCGGGGTGCCCGACCGCGTAGCCGAGCCGAAGCCCGGCCAGGCCGTGGGCCTTGGAGAACGTGCGGGTCACCACGACGTTCGGGTACTTCGGGAGCAGCTCGTGCACCGGATCGCCGAACGATGGGTCGAGGAACTCGCGGTACGCCTCGTCGATCACGACGATCGTGCCCGGATCGATCCCGGCGAGAAGGGTGTCGAGTTCGGCGACGCGCACCGCCGTACCGGTCGGGTTGTTCGGCGTGGCGAGCAGGACCAGCTTGGTCTCGGGTGTGATGGCCTCGGCGAGCGCCTCGAGGTCGAAGGCGAGTTCCGCGGTCAGCGGGGTGGTGATCGCCCGTCCGGCCATGAGCTGCGTGTACACCGGATACACCTCGAACGACCGCCACGGGTACACGACCTCGTCGCCGGGATCGACGTAGGTGAGGAACAGCTGCTGCAGGAGACCGACCGAGCCGGCGCCGACGGTCACCGAGGCGACGTCGACGCCGAGCCACCCGGCGAGCCGCTCTCGAAGCACGGTGGCGCGATGGTCGGCGTAGCGGTTGGCGCCGGCCGCGGCGGCGGCCACGGCGTCGACGATCCGCTGGACCGGCGGGAGCGGGTTCTCGTTCGACGCCAGTTTGATGGCGTTGGTGATGCCGTGCTCCGCCTCGGCCTGCGCCGCACCCTTACCGGGGCGATATGCGGGCAGCGCGTCAACCGCCTTGCGCGGACGTCCGATGCTCACCAGTCGACCTCCTCGTCGCAGCGTCGGGCCCAGTGCTCGCGCCGGGTCCGACGGTATCCGAGCGACGACCGGCGATCAGGATTCCTCGAGCCGCGTCAGCACCCGCCGGAGGTCGACGAGATCCTCGGGCGAGAGCCGGGACGAGAAGCGCCGTTCGATGCCCCGAACGTGGACCGCAGCGGCGCGGCGCTGTGCGGCCCGACCGTCTGCGGTGAGGAGCACCCGCACCATGCGACGGTCCTGGGGTTCGTGAGCCCGCTCCACGAGCCCGCCCCGCTCCAACCGATCGACGACTCGGGTGCACGAGCTCCTCGCCAGCAGGGCGCGGTCGGCGATCTCACCCATCCGGAGTCCGTCGCGACCGGCTTCGGTGAGATGGAGCAGCACGTCGTACTCCTCGAGATCGAGCCCCCGTTCGGCGCGCAGCTCGTCGTCGAGTTCGTTCATCGACCGGCGTTGGAACACGAGCAGCCGACGCCAGGTGTCGATCGCAGCCACTCGCTCGGCGCGCCGGGTGGTCGGATCGGAGCCGGGCGCTGATCGGGTGTCCACCACAGGTCGGATCGTAGCCCGCCGCCCGCTATATTTCCATCTGGAACTATTCGTCGAGCGTCGTCCCCGCCCCGGGAGGCGTTCTCGCACGATCCGGCCGGACCGGAACGATCGGGCCGAACCAGGAGGAACGCATGGAATCCGTGGCTTCCCACGACTGCTCCGAGCACACCGGATCGCTGGACGATCCGGTGCTGCAGGTCGTCCCGCTCGCCGTCGGGCCGTGGCCGACCGTCGACCCCTTCCTGTTCTGCGTCCACCACCTCGACTTCTATCCCGCCGGCACCGAGGCGATGACGCCGTCGGCATCGCTCGACGGGCGCGCGATCGGCCAGGACTTCGCGGGCAAGGACGGCTGGAACATGTACCACGGCTCCGGCGTCCCGGGATTCCCGCAGCACCCCCACCGAGGGTTCGAGACCGTGACGTTCGTTCGCCGCGGGTACATCGACCACTCGGATTCGCTCGGGGCCACGGCTCGGTTCGGCCGGGGGGACGTGCAGTGGATGACCGCGGGCGGCGGGGTGCAGCACTGCGAGATGTTCCCGCTGCTCGACACCGACGGCCCGAACACGCTGGAGCTGTTCCAGATCTGGCTCAACCTGCCGCGGGTGGACAAGATGGTCGAGCCGTACTTCACGATGCTGTGGGGCGAGGACCTGCCCGTGCTGGAGCACTCCGACGACCAGGGTCGCGCCGTTCGGGTCGAGGTGGTCGCCGGTCGGCTCGCCGGGCTCACGCCCCCGGCGCCGCCGCCGAACTCGTGGGCGGCGCGCCCCGAGGCCGATCTGGCGATCTGGCACGTCACTGCCGAGGCGGGCTCCCACTGGACGTTGCCGGCGGCGTCGGCCCCCGAGACGGTCCGAACCGTGTACGTGTTCGATGGAGCGTCGGTGTTCCTCGGCGGTCACGAGATCCCGGCCGGCCACGGCGCGGTGGTTCGCGCCGACGTACCCGTCGAGCTCGTCGGCGGCGACGACACGACCGAGTGCCTCGTGCTGCAGGGCCGACCGATCGGCGAACCGGTCGCCCAGTACGGGCCGTTCGTGATGAACACCCGCGAGGAGATCGAGGCGGCCTTCGCCGACTATCGAGCCACCCAGTTCGGTGGTTGGCCCTGGGACTCCCCCGACCCCACCCACCCTCGCTCGATGGGCCGGTTCGCTCGTCACGCCGACGGGCGCCTCGAGGTCCGGGACTCCGACGCCGTCGGCTGACCGGCGAACCTGGTTCACTCGACTCTCGTGGTTCGCCCGACGCGCCCGTACCCGACTCGTCTCCGACCGGTGATCGACTCGTGATCGAGATCGTCGAGCTCTGCGACCACCCGGAAGTGGGTCCGCTCCTGGCGCGTTGGCACGCAGCGGAATGGTCGCACCTCTACGACGAGTGGGACGAGGACGCGGCGCGAACCGAGTTCGCCTCGATGTCGCAACCGGGTCGGGTCCCGACCACCTACGTCGCCTTCGAGGGGCGCCGTCGGGACCTCGGCGCGGTGCTCGGGTCGATCAGCATCGTGGAGACCGACGACCTGGCCGGCTTCGAACATCTGACGCCGTGGCTCGCCAGCCTGTACATCCGAGAGGATCGCCGAGGCTCCGGGGTCGGCTCGCTGCTCGTCGCCCATCTCGTCGAGCAGGCCCGACGCATGTCGCTGACCCGGTTGCACCTCTTCACCGCAGGGCAGGAGGCGTACTACGCGGCCAAGGGCTGGGAGGTGCTCGCTCGGGTCTCGGTGCACGACGAGCCCGCCGCCGTGATGGCGCTCCGGCTCGACCAACCGATTCCGCCGACGTGAGGATCGTCACCTGGAACGTCAACTCGATCAGGACACCGCAAGCCGCGGTCACGTCCTGGCTGGCGCGGAACCGACCCGAGGTCCTGCTCCTGCAGGAGACCCGGTGCACCGATGGCCCCTTCCCGTTCGCCGCGATCACCGAGGCGGGCTACGAGGTCGTCCATCACGGGATCGATCACTGGAACGGCGTGGCCATCGCCAGCCGGGTCGGACTCACCGACGTGCATCGCGGCTTTGCGTCCGCGAGCGATCCTCCGTTCCGGAAGCCCGGCTCGTCTCCGCGACCTGTGCCGGCATCAGGTGCCATTCCCTCTACGTCCCGAACGGTCGGACCCTCGACGATCCCCACTACACGTACAAGCTCGCCTGGCTCGACCGACTCGGCGCCCAGCTCGGTGACGAACTCGACCGGGGCCTCGACGTCGTGGCCGGCGGCGACTTCAACGTGGCGCCGACCTCCGCCGACATCTACGACCCGAGACGCTGGGTCGGCAAGACCCACGCCAGTCCGGCCGAACGCGAACGTCTCGCCGCGATCGAGGCCCTCGGCTACACCGACGCCGTTCGCCACCTGTGTCCCGAGCCCGAGCTCTACACGTGGTGGAGCTATCGGCCGGGGCAGCTCGAACAGAACCGTGGGTTGCGCATCGATCTGATCTTCACCAGCCCGAAGGTCACCGAACGCCTCGCCGAGGCGTGGGTCGATCGCGCCGAGCGGGCTGCGGTACGACCGTCGGATCACGCACCGGTCGGCATTCGCCTGACCGGCTGAACTCGGTTCGCGCTCGGCTCGTCTCCGACGTTCCCCCGAGCGCAGACTGTGCCGATGGCACGAGCGACCGGCGACGGGATCGAGATCGAGTACGAAACCTTCGGCGAGCCGAGCGACCCGGCGTTGCTCCTCGTGTCGGGGTTGAGTTCACAGCTCCTCGGATGGGAGGCCGAGTTCTGTGAGCTGCTCGCCGCAGGCGGCCGATTCGTGATCCGCTACGACAACCGGGACGTCGGCCTGTCCACCCACTTCGACGGTCAGATCGTCGACCTGGCGAACCTCCAGCAGTCGCGCCGCGACCCCGGCCAGGCGTCCAAGGTGCCGTACACGCTGTCGGACATGGCCGCCGACGGCATGCTCGTCCTCGACGACCTCGGCATCGAGCGGGCCCACATCGCCGGGATGTCCATGGGCGGCATGATCGTGCAGACGATGGCGATCGAGCATCCCGATCGAGTGTTGACCCTCACCTCGATCATGTCGACCACCGGCGAGGCCGACTACTTCAAGTCCTCGGACGAGGCATCACAAGTGTTGTTCGCACCGCCGCCGAGCGAACGGGAGGCGTACATCGAGTCCTCGGTCACCAGCGCGGTGTTCTGCTCGAAGCGGTACTTCGATCCCGAACGAGCCAAGCAGCGCGCCGCCGAGGCGTTCGACCGGATGTTCTACCCCGAGGGGGTCGGCCGCCAGATCGCCGCGATCTGGGCGTCGGGCGATCGGGCCGATGGTCTGCGCGCCCTCGACGTCCCGACGCTCGTCATCCACGGTGCCGACGACACCCTCATCATGCCGCCGGGCGGGCTGCGCACCGCCGAGCTGGTGCCTCACGCCGACCTGCTGCTCCTCGGCGACATGGGCCACGATCTCCCCGCACCGATGTGGCCGCGCATCGTGTCGGCGATCCTCGCCCACACCGGCTGACGCCCTCCCGTCAGGCGGACCGGTACCAGGGGCGGACGTCGACGCCGACCATTCCCGCCCGCTCGGCCGCGACCAGGCCGAGGTCACTGTCCTCGAACACGACGCAGCCGGCCGGCTCGACACCGAGTCGGCGCGCCGCTTCGAGGAAGACGTCGGGCTCCGGCTTGTGACGCTCGGTGTCCTCGGCCCCGACCAAGGCGTCGAACCAGTCGATCGTGCCGATCGCGGTCAGGGTCCGCTCCACGATGTAGCGCTCACCGCCGCTGGCGACCGCCATCGGGAGCCGTCCGCGATACGAGCTGGCGATCTCGACGACGGGTCCGATCGGCACCACCGCATCGATCGACTCGAGGTAGTGCGTTTCCTTCCGGAGCGTCATCGCCGGGATGTCGTGGACCTCGACCCCGGCCGCCTCGGCCAGCAGACCGATGATGCGGTCGGTCGGCATCCCGGCGTACCCGTAGAACTTCTCGATCGGGAACGGAATGCCGTGCTGATCGAGCATCCAGGTCCAGGACCGGTAGTGGACGGGCATGGTGTCGGCGAGCGTTCCGTCGCAGTCGAAGATCAGCGCTGTCGTGCTCGGGGGCGCCGTCCAGATCGGTGTGGTCATGGGGTCCCGTCGTTCAGGCGAGGTGCAAGGTCTCGTTGAAGGATCGCAACACGGCACGGTCCCCTCGGAGCTCGATCCGGGTGATCGAGGCCACGTCGAGCCACGTGCGTTGGTTCGCGGTCGCTTCGAGGCCGAGCGCCCAGGCCACGGCGACCTTGATCGGCGACACGTGTGTGACCACGACCACCCGTCGATCGCGCGTCCATGATGAGCTCCTCGCACGCCTGGGTGACCCGCCGGTACACCGCGGCGTGGCTCTCGCCGCCCGGCGGCGCATAGTCGGGGTCGGTGCGCCACCCGGTCCACACCTCCGGGGGAACGTCGGCGACACGAAGTCCCTCCAGCTCGCCGTAGTCGTATTCGATCCAGCGATCGTCGGTCTCCACCGGGAGTCCGATCGCGGCTGCCGTTTCCTGGGCCCGACGCAACGGGCTGGCGACGACCCGATCCACCCCGTGGAGCAGCGCACCGACCTTGGCCGCCTGGGCCTGGCCGACCTCGTCCAGGCCCAGGTCGGTGCGGCCCTGGAGCCGGCCCTCGGCATTGATCTCGGTCCGCCCATGGCGTACGACGATCAGCATGTCGCTCCTTGCGGGTCTCGCGCTCCGGGCAGGGCGCCCGTCGTGAACAGGCGGTGCCGAACCTCGGGATCGGCCAGCGAGAATCGGCGCCAGAACCAGCGCAGCATCAACAGGCCGCACAGCTCGAGCACGACGTTCAGCCACAGCGGCCGCTCCAGGCTCGGGAGCCCGCCGTCGGGCAACGACAGGCCGGAGAACGGCCACCAGAAGGCCCGGGTGTCGTTGAAGGCGCCGTCGAGGACGAGATGGAGGAAGGTGCCGATCGGCACTGCGAGCAAGTGCTTGCGGAGCGGACGACGCCCGATCGTGGCGAGCACCAACACGATCATCAGCACCACGCTGGCCGTGACGGAGTGCATGAATCTCGCCCCACCCAACGGCCCGTCGATCAGGTCCGGCAACAGCAGTCCGAGGGCGAGGAGGCGAATGTCGAAGCGCGGATCGTGGAACACGTTCCACACCGCCACCATGCCTGCGCCCAGGAACCAGAAGAACATCGTCGCTCAGGGTAGGAGCAGACGGCCGCACTGCTCGCATTCTCCGAACTCCCCGTCGGGCAGATGGTGGAGGTCGTCCAAGAACGCTCGGGACAGATCGAGATGGCAGGCCCCGCAGTGCCCACCGGTCGCTCGGGAGATCGCCTGTCCGCCGAAGTCCTTGCGCATCCGCTCGTACCGGTCGATCATCCCGGGCGGGATCTCGGCCACGACCGCGGCTCGTCGAGCCTGGAGCGCGTCGCGTTCTTCGGCCAAACGGCCCTCGGCATCGGCGAGCGCGGCGGCCGCCGACGCCGTCTCGGCAGTGAGCCGCTCCACGTCGGCCAGCGCCGAGTCCCGCTTGGCGGTCTCGGACTCGACCAGCTCCATCAACTCGAGTTCCTCGTCATCGGCCACCGAACGTTCCTCGTCCAGCATCCGCAGCTCCGCGGTGAGCGCATCGGCCGCCCGGGACGAGATCACCGTCTTCATCTGCTGGTCGAGCCGGGCCCGCTTCGTGACCCGTTCGTGCTCCTCGGCCTCGAGCTGTTCGATGCGGGACCCCGAGGCGTCGATCACGGACTGGGCATCGGATGCCACGCGCCGAGCGGCCGCCAAGCCGGCCGACACCGAGGCGTGGGCCGACCGTTCGTCGAGCCGACCCGAGCGGTGCGGGATCTGGTCCAGGGCCAGGTCGATCTCCTGCAGGGCCAGCACCTTGTCGGCATCGCTCATGTCATCCTCCGGTGGTCGTGGTCGCTGCGGTGGTCGTCGGAGCCGGTGCCGTCGTGGTGCCGGTCTGCGGGGGTCCGCTCGTGGCCGGCACCGTCGTGGTCGTCGGCGGTGGCGGCGGCTTGGGGAGCCCCTTCTCGCAGTTGTACACGAGGTAGCGCAGGTCCACGGTCGGCAGCGGGGCGGTCGGATCGACGACGTCGGGCGGGATCGTGGTTCCCGACGTCACCTTGACGGCTCCGGCGGGTGGCGCGGTCGACTCCGGTGCCTGGCCCTCGACGGCCGAACTGTCGGGCGCCGGGGTCGGCGCCTGTGACTTCTGGGCGAGGCACTCCTCCCCGGGCAGGTACAGCCGCATCGCGGCGCGCGGGTTGGGCGGCGGAGCGTCCCAGTCCTCGTCGGGTTCGAAGACGTGAGCCGGCTCCATGTAGGCCCGCCAGATCGACAGCGGGAACGTCGCGCCCTGGACCGTCGACTTGCCCAGCTTGGCGAGACCATCGCGGAACTCGGGCACGGTACGAGAGGTCATCGGGCTGTAGCCGCTCGGGTCCCCGACCCAGACCGCAGTGGTGTAGAGCGGCGTGTAGCCCACGAACCAGGCGTTGGTGTTGCTGTCCTGGGTGCCGGTCTTACCGGCTGCGGGCTGGCGGCCCTCTTCGAGGAAGCCGCTGCGCCGGGCCGTTCCCCGCAACACCACACCCTTCAGGATGCTGGTGGTCGTGAGGGCGGCATCCCGGGTGAGCACCTGGGTGCCGAGGTCGTAGTGCTGGTACACCACGTCGCCGTCGGGCCCGTCGATGCGCTCCACGTAGTACGGGTCGTGATGCAGCCCGTCGTTGGCGAGGGTCTGGGCCGCGCTCGCCATGTCCATCGGGGTGACCTCGTTGGCGCCGGTCGCAAAGCTGGCGTACGGCTTCAACGGGCTCTGGATGCCCAGGTTGCGCAGCTCGTCGACGAGCCGGTTGAGCCCGACGATCTGGGAGAGCCGAGCGAACGCGCAGTTGATCGAGGACCACGTCATCTGTTCCAGCGGCGCGGCGGCCTTGCTGCTCCCGGAGGTGATCTCGAACGGTTCGTCGGGCTGGCCGGGGTTGGGCAGCTTGCAGGGCAGCACGCCGTCGATGACGTCGTTCGGTTGGGCTCCGGCCTGGATCGCCGCGGCCAGGATGAACATCTTGATGCTCGAGCCCGTCTGGCGGGCGCGCAGCGCCAGGTTCACCTCGTTGGAGCCGGCGACGAACGGCGCACCGCCGACCATGGCCCGCACCGCGCCGGTCTTGGAGTCGAGCGACACGAGTGCGGTGTCGACACCCAACGCGTTCGGCATCGGGAGTTCGTTGGTGCGGGCGTCCTCGGCCAGCGCCTGGAGCCCCGGATCGATCGTGGTGTAGATCTGCAATCCGCCGCGGAACAGCGCGTTGTAGCGCTCCTGTTCACTGTCGCCGAGGATCGTGGAGCCCTGGAGCAGGTACTGCTTGACGGCCTCGGTGAAGTGGGTGCGGACGTTGGTCGTCGTCGAGAGGCGCTGGAGTCGGGCGGGAAGCGGCCACTCCCCTGCGAGGCGGGTCGCTTCCGACTCCTCGATCAGCCCCTCCTCGGCGAGGCGGGTCATCACGGTCCGGAACCGGGCCCGACTCGTCTCGGCGTGCTGGATCGGCTCGTAGCTCGAGGGCGCCCGCACCAGACCGGCGAGGAAGGCCCCTTCGATCAGATCGAGGTCCTTCACCTGCTTGCCGAAGTAGACCTCGGCCGCGGCCTGGATGCCATAGGCGTTGTTGCCGAAGAAGACGGTGTTCAGATACCGCTCGATGATCTGGCCCTTGGACAGCTCGCGCTCCAGCAGCACGGCGTAGCGAGCCTGGAGCAGCTTGTACCGGGCGTCGCGCTCCATGCCGGCGAGGTATTCCAGCTTGACCACCTGCTGGGTGATCGTCGAGGCGCCCTGGCGACTGGATTGGCCCTGGACGTTGGACAGCACGGCACGGGTGAAGCTGCGCAGGTTCACCCCGTGGTGCTGGAAGAACTGGTCGTCCTCGACGGCGAGGAACGCCTGGATCACGGCATCGGGGATCTGATCGATGCTGGTGGGCTGGCTGTTCTCGAGTTGGAAGTAGGCGAGTTGGTTGCCCTTGGCGTCGTAGAGATAGCTGCGCTTGGCCAGGTCCGTGAAGGGCGGCAACTCGACCGCGGTCTCGGCATGGGCATGCAGGATCTCCACGGTCTGCGGAATGATTCCGACCATCACCGCGGCCAGGCCCAATCCGGCGACGGTGACGACGAGGGTCAAGCGGAACAACCAGGCCACGAAGCGCACAGCACCGATCACGCTAGCCGTCCGGAGCGGACGGGCCCGTGCATCCGGGGTACGTTCGGGGCGCTATGACCCACCCCTTCCGATTCGGCATCCAAGCCTCCGCCACCACCGATCGTGCCGCGTGGGTGGATCTCGCCCGCCGGGCCGAGGCCCACGGGTACTCGGTGCTCACCATGCCCGACCACTTCACCGACCAACTCGCACCGGTTCCGGCCCTGATGGCGGCGGCGGACGCGACCGACACGCTTCGGGTCGGCGCCCTGGTCTGGGACAACGACTACAAACACCCGGTCGTGTTGGCCAAGGAGCTCGCCACCATCGACCTGCTCAGCGACGGGCGCCTCGAGATCGGTCTCGGCGCCGGATGGATGGCCACCGACTACGAGCAGGCCGGAATCCCGTACGACTCGCCCAAGGTGCGAGTCGACCGCTTCGAGGAAGCGATCACGGTGATGAAGGGGTGTTTCACGGGCGCACCGTTCTCGTTCGAGGGCGAGCACTACCGGATCTCCGGGTACACGGGTCATCCCCAGCCCGTCCAGCGCCCGGCGCCACCCTGCTGATCGGAGGCGGCGGTCCTCGTGTGCTGCGGATCGCGCAGCGGAGGCCGACATCGTCGGCATCAACGGGAACCTCCGGGCCGGAGCGGTCGGTCCGGACGCCTTGGCCTCGATGACCGCGGCGGAGACCGACACCAGGTCGAGCTGGTCCGCGCCGCAGCCGGCGACCGATTCGATCGGATCGAGATGAACGTCCGGGTCTTCATGGTCCAGGTGACCGACCAGCGCGGCCCGGCGCTCGACGCCCTCGGTGCCGCCATCGGATACGAGCGCGACGAGATCGAACAGACCCCGTTCGCGCTGGCGGGCACGCCGGCCCAGCTCGTCGACGACCTGCGCCTGCGCCGCGAGCGGTGGGGATTCTCCTACATCGTGGTGGGGCAAGAGGATCTGGAGGACTTCGCTCCGGTCGTCGCCGAACTCGCCGGAACCTGATGCTCGGGCGAGGTCGGTCCTCGCGCCGGCCCCCGGCGGGCCCGGGCGTCGCCCTCCACGGCGCCGGGCTCATGGCGTCGGTCCACGGCGTCGCCGCGGCGGAGCTCGGCCTGAGGATCACGACGGTGGCGTCGCGGACCCGGACTCGGGCCGAGGAGTTGGCGGCCCGGTTCGGAGCCAGGGTGGTCGAGCCCGGTGAGATCCCCGACCCGGACTCCATCGTCGTCGTGGCGACACCGCCCGCCGACCATGCCACTGCGGCCCTCCGGTACCTGGACGCCGGCGCGGCGGTGGTCGTCGAAAAGCCGTTGTGCCGCACGCTCGCCGAAGCCGATGCGCTCGTCGAGGCGTCGGACCGTCACGAGGGCCGTCTGCTGTACGCCGAGAACCTCGCCTACGGTCCGCTCGTCGTCGAGTTCCTCCGGCGGGCCCGGGCGATCGACCGCATCACCTATCTGGAGGCCCGCTGCCTGCAGGGCCGGCCCACCTGGGGCGAGTTCCTGACCGCCGAGTGGGGCGGCGGCGCGTTGTTCGACCTCGGAGTCCACCCGCTCGCGCTGATCCTGCTCGCGTCGACGGAGGATCCGGTGTGGGTCGAGGCCCGCCTCGAGGGCGCCGACGATCACCCGACCGACGAGTGGGCCGAGGTGGTGTTGGGCTTCGCGAGCGGGGCCCGAGCCCGGCTCATCAGCAGTTGGCGCCACGACGCCGACGCGGTGTGGGATCTCCAGGCCGTCGGCGAGCACGACGTGGTCCGAGGCGAACTCCGCCCGGCGTCCCAGCTCGTGCACAACGGCGAGGACGTCGCCGTTCCCACCGGTCCGGCCCGCCCCACCGAGTTGACCCTGCTCCACGAGGCGGGCTACGTCGGACAACTCGCCGCCTTCCTCGACGACCTCGCCGCTCGCCGGCCACCGGTCACCGACGCCCGCTTCGGGCGGCGGGTCCTCGAGGTCGTCCACGCGGCGTACCGCTCAGCGGGCCTCGGACGACGCGTCGCGCTGCCCTTCGACGGCCCCCGTGACCGCACCCCCCTTGCTCAGTGGCGAAACTGAACACGCACGGTGATCTCAACCGTGGACGGGCCGATGCGCCTGGTCGCACCTCAAGGTCGCCTGCGAGCCGGCACGGATGCCCGGCTTGGGCATCGGCGCAGGTGACGACCACCGTCACGAGTGATTCAAGGACGACGGGTGGTTCCGAGACATACGGACCATCTTCCCTCAAACCTCTCGCAAAGTGGTTGCCATCTCACTTACAATGCTCGCACAGTGCGATCGGCGGATGCACTGAAACACGGGAGGGAACCCGGTGTTCGAAGACTCCAGGGACGACATCGAGCTGCTGGACGCAGCTCGGCAAGGTGACACGGACGCGTATGCGGTCCTGTACCAGCGATACCGGCCTGCGGCGCGTGCCGCGGCGGCATCGCTGCGGGTACCGCGATGCGAACGAGACGATGTGATCGAGGAGGCGTTTGCCAACATCCTCGCCGCGATCCGCAAGGGTCGTGGGCCGAGTGAGGCGTTTCGGCCGTACCTCATCGCGGCGGTTCGCAACATCACCTTCAGCCGCTCACGGGCCTCGGTCCGGGCCAATGACGGCTATCTGCGCCTCGTGACCGAGGTCCAGGCGGCCGAGGCTCAGCCCACGGTCGACACCGGCGACCTGATCTCCGAAGCGTTCGAGCAGCTGCCCGAGCGCTGGCGCCAAGTGCTCGTGGCGGTCGAGATCGAGGGTCGGCGCCCAGCCCAACTCGCGCCCGAACTGGGACTGTCGCCGAATGCCGTGTCGGCGTTGGTCGCTCGGGCCCGGCGGGGCCTGCGGCTCGCCTACAAAGACGCCCACCGTCGGGAAGAGAAGCGCCTGGAGAACGGCGCGACCCCGATGTACCGGGCCAGCTGGCGCGAGCGTCGTCCGTCGGGGCGACACGACCGACCTCGTCACCCAACCTGCCATCGAGCCGGGGCCTCGGCCCCGGCTCGAGTGCCGGCGGACGGGCCAGTCGCGACACGGACCGGGTCGGCCAACGCAGGTCGCGACATTGGGTCATGGTTCCCACAAGGCCCCTTGTCCGACCGGCCCGACGAGCCGACATGGTCTCTCGAGTATGCAGCCGACCTGTCCCGTTCCGGGCGGCGCGCCGGTCGGCGCGACCGCGTCCGTCCTGCGCCGGTTCCGTTTCCCGACGGAGCGGCGCCGGGACTTCGTGCCGTTGATGATCCTCACGGTCGCCTCGATCGTCGGGACGGCCTTGGCGCCGGTGCTCCGCCACGAGGGGTTGCTCATCGCCATGCTCAGCCCGCGCCTGGTCTTTCTCGGCATGGCCGCTCAGCACACCTCGATCGTGCCGTTCGTGCTCCTGGCTTCGCTCCGGCTCTGCATCGCCGACCCGTTCCACTACCGCCTCGGGCGAGCGTACGGCCCGGCGATCCTGGGACGGCTCGGCTTCATCGGACGGGCGCTGACCCGCTTCGGTTCTCGCTCCGCGATCGTCATCGCGGCGGTGACGCTGCGCCCGATCGGCCGACACCTGATGTGGGCTGGCACCAAGGGGATCAACCCGATCCTCGTCACAGTGGCCGACGTGACGTCGACCGTCGCCTACTGCATCGCGGTCAAGACGGGCGTGTCACTGCTCCCGATCTGACCGGGGTGGCTCGCGAACAAGCGCCGTCGATCAGACCCGTTCGAGCGCAGCCCGGCCCCCGTCGTCGAGGACGATGGGCAGTTCCACCAGCGCGCTGAGCTGCTCGTGCCCTCCCCGCACCCGGCCCGGCGAGCTCGGCGAAGGACACGATCGGATACCCGACCGTCCGCCCCGAGCGGGCTTCGAGCTCTCGGCGAGCCGATCGGCATGGCCGGATCGGAACGCCTCGGTCGCCAACGGCAGCGGCGACGTGGCCCGATGGACCTCGACCCGGGCCACCCGGTCGGCCGCATAGGTGATCGGGGCCGCGATCATCGAGAACGTTCCGAGGCGGAACGGCGCCGGCTCGCCGACGATCTCGGTCGTCGGCTTCTCGAAGAACAACCCGCCGCCCACGTGGACCGCGGAGTGCACCAGCCGGGTCGAGCGGGACCACTTCGTCTGCTCGTAGAACTGGACGAGGTCTCCGGGCTTCAGGGCCAGCCTCGGGATGCGCGACATCCAGCGGGTCGCCGACGAGATCCGCTTGAACCGCCCGCTCTCGTGGACCACCCGCTCCATCGCCAAGCGGTCGCCGTGGAACAAGCGCGCCGTCGTGTCCGGCAGTTGCGTCTGACGGACCGTCTCGTACGCGAGGCCGTGCGAGTTGGGATCGAAGGAGACCTCGAGCGCACGATCCTGACTGGAGGGGATCCACCCCCGGGTTCCGGCGAGGCGTTGGGCCCGGGGCACCTCCAGATCGAGGTTCACGAGCGCCTGGACGTACGGCGGCATGAAGTCGACGACCCCGTACGAGCGGCCCCGGCGATACTCCACGAGCGACGTGCCGCCGAACGAGGTGTGGAGGTGGTCGAAGCGGGCCCGCGACAGCGGGCCGAAGCTGATCGACAGCGTCGTGAGCGCATCGGGATGCAGGCTCTCCACTGCGATGTCGACGAATCGATCGATGCGGGCTCGACGAACCGGAACGTTGGCGATGGCGTCGAGCGGTACGGAACCGACCGGTTCGACGTTGGGGCGCCGCCACGAGACGGGCAGATGGACGAGCGGCTCGGACCGGATTCGTTCGATCAGCCGATCGACGGCTTCCGGGATGTGCACCGATTGGCCGGGCTTCGGCCGAGCGTCGATCTCCAGACCCGAAGCGTCGGCGATCAAGCGGATGGCCTCGCGCACTTCGCGGTCGCTGGCACCCATCGGGAGCATGCCACTGGCGATGGACCACAGGCTGTCTCCACGTTTGACCCGGACGACGCCGCTCACAGCGGGGGACCTTATCGGGCCGTCTTCGGCCCCGGACCGATCGAATCGGCCTCGATCGAATCGGCCCCGATCGTAGCCAGATCCCACAGCGCGACGGTCGTCCCGAGTCGGTCGGCCCCGAGGAGGCGGAGCCCGTCGGGGAGGACGGCCAGACGGCCGCTCGCTCGGGCGAGGCGTCGTTCGCCGAGCTGCCCGCCGGTCCCGGTGTCCAACACCGTCACGGTCGTCTCCTCGAGGAGCAACGAGCGTCGCCCGAGGGTCACGAGATCGGCGAACCCGGCCAGCCGCCGCTCCCAGCGCTCGTTGCCCGCCGGGTCCAGACCGATCAGGACGTGCTCGGTGCGTGCCCCGCTGGCCCCCGCCACGGGGAGTACCTCGCCCGACGTGTCGCGGACCCGTTCGAGCAGGGCGATCCCACCCGAGTCCGTGACGCTGAGTCCGATCACCGCCCCGTCGAAGGTGTGCGCCCGAACGACGTGGCCCGACAGATCGACGGCGAGCAGGGTGAGTCCGATCGCCACGTACGCGGTCGCTCCGTGCACCGCGAGGAGGTTCGGGCGCTCGGCGAGGCCGAAGCCCGAACCGTCACCCCACACGAAGCTTGAGACCCGGCGATCCGTGAGGGACAGCGGCGCGATCTGCTGGGTGTCGACGGCGAGGATCGGCCCCGACCGGCGACGAGCACCGGATCGACGGAACTCCAGGAACGGCCCGTCGCTGGCCCAGATCCGATCTCCGGTCGAGGTGTCGAGGGCGACGAGACCCACCGCCCGCCCCGATGAACACCGCGCCCGGACTCGATGCCAGGCCCCACGTCGGCGTCTCGGCGCCCGGCTCGCACAACTCGACGCGCCAGTTGATCCGCCCGGTCTCGATCGATCGGGCCGTGACCACCGCATCACGATCGACGCTGACCGCGACCCGACCGGCGACGGCCACCGCCGAGGTCGCCCGCCGCTGCCGTTCGACGGACCACCGTCGGGCACCGTCCAGCAGATCCAGGGCCACGAGCACCGCATGGTCACCCGCCAACTCCCCGTCGTAGGTGGAGACGAGCGCGGTACCCGCCCCGACCGCACCGCCGAGGACCTGAGTGCCCGGTAGGTCGACCGACCACAACGGGGACAGGGGTTCAGCGGGCGGCACCCTCACAGGATCGCAGACGGTCGCCGAACGCGCCCCTCGGCCGTCGGGCACGGCGTTCACCCCCAGGGACTCAGCGCCCCTGCCACGTGCAGATGCAGGCCTCGTTCCCGTCGGCGTCGGCGAGCACCCACCACGCCGGTGCGAAGCGGTCGGTGACGAGGGTCCCTCCCGCGGCGAGGGCGGCCTCGATCCGGCCCGCCGCCACGTCGTGGGGCACCGAGACGTCGAGGTGGAACCGCCCTCGGCCAGGACGCGGCGCGTCGAGCTGCTGGAACCACAGCGGCGGTCCGATCCGAGCGGGATCGGAGAGGTTGCCGTTCACGTCTTCCCGATACCCGAGCACGGCCGCCCAGAACGGCCGGATCTTCGACGCCTCCATCGTGTCGAGCGCCAGTTCGAGCCGCGCCGAGCCCGGGGCCTCGGCCCGCGCCCCCGATTCGCCGGCCAATGCGGAGACGGAACGGGCCAGTTCGACGTCGAGTTCGGTGAGCCCGCCGACGGCATGGGTGGTCAGCACCACCCGAACGAGGCCCGGATCGCGCAGGTCGAGATCCGGGTGATGGTCGAGCCGATCGGCCTCGAGCCCGATCCGACCGACGAGGGCGGCCGCCTCCGAGAACGAGGGGCATCGGAAGACGGCCACGGCGGATCGAAGGATCACGCGCCAGTCGTCCAGATCGTCGAGTGCCGCCCACTCGGTGTCGGAGATCGATCGAGGTTCGTACGTCATGGCGTCCAGTCGACCACACCGGTCACGGCAGGCGCGCCGACACGCGAGGATGTTCCGATGCCGACCTCACTCGATCGCGCTCGACACATCGCTGCGGTGCGGGACCACGGAGCCCGCCTCGCCGCCGACGCCGTCGCCGCGGGCCTCGACGCTCCGGTCCCCACGTGTCCCGGTTGGACGGTCCGGAACCTCCTCGCTCACCAGACGATGATCCATCGGTGGGCGGCGGACGTGGTGAGCGGCGCCGGCCTCGACGCCGCGATCGACGACGTGGCGGTGGCGGCGCGCGCCGACGTCGTCGAGTTCTACGTCGAAGGAGTCGACCTCGTCCTCGCAGCCCTGGAAGCCGCGCCCGATGACCTCGAGGCGCCGATCTTCCTCAACGACGCGCCGACCCCCGTGCGGTTCTGGGCCCGCCGCCAAGCCCACGAAACCGCGATGCACGGGATCGATGCGCTCTCCGCGAGAACCGGCAGCCTGCCGGACTCGGGACCGGCGCACGTCGACCCGGCGTTCGCCGTGGATGGCCTCGACGAGCTGCTCCTCGGGTTCATGACGCGGGGCCGGTCGAAGCTCGACCACGGCACGCCACGGCACTTCGTCGTCGACGCCGTCGACGTCGGATGCCGGTGGTCCGCCACGGTGGACGGCTCGCTGTCCGTCGTCGAGGTCCCGTCCGACGAGGCGATCTCCGAGGGCACGGCGGTGCTTCGCGGGACCGCCGCGGACCTGTATCTGCACCTGTGGAATCGCGGGGGCACGATCGAGGTCCTCGGCGACGACTCACTCGCCGCCGACTGGCGCCGCAGCCAGCACGTGCGCTGGAGCTGACGCCCGTCGGGTGCGCGACGCCTCGGGTCAGCCGCGAGGGACCTCGTTCCAGGGCTTGTCCCGATCGACACGGACGTCGCCGGGCAGACCGAGCACCCGCTCGCCGAGGATGTTGCGCAGCACCTCCGACGTCCCGCCCTCGATCGTGTTCGCCCGGCTGCGCAGGAAGGCGCCGTGCCACCGACACCTCATCGGTCGCCAGATCGTGGCGATCGGCGATGCCGTACTCCTCGAAGAGCAGCCCGTCCGCCCCGAGCAGGTCCATGCAGAAGTTGTAGATCTTCTTGTTCAGTTCGGCGCCGAACAATTTGCCGGTCGAGCCTTCGGGTCCCGGGGCTCCGAGGCGACGATTGGCCGCGGCACGGAGGTTGTTCAACCGGAGCACCTCGGCCTCGATCCACAGCCGGGTGAGGTCGTCCCGGGCAACGGCGTCGAGCTCGGCGCCCTTGGCTCCGGCGAGCGCCACCGCGACGGCGATCGGTCCCGAGCCGCGAGGGTCGACCGACCCACCGATCGAGGTGCGCTCGTTCATCAGCGTGGTGATGCTCACCCGCCAGCCCTCCCCCGGCTGACCGAGCATCTCGCTCGCGGGGACCCGCACGTCGGTGAAGTAGACCTCGTTGAACTCGGCACCGCCGGTCATCTGCTTGAGCGGACGGACCTCGACGCCCGGGGCGTGCATGTCCACGACGAACGCGGTGATGCCGGCGTGCTTGACCGCCGTCGGGTCGGTCCGGGCGATGATCAGGCCCCAGCGGGCCATGTGCCCGAGCGACGTCCAGACCTTCTGGCCGTTGAGCACCCACTCCTCGCCGTCCTGCACCGCCATCGTGGCGAGGCCGGCGACGTCGGAGCCGGCGCCCGGCTCGGAGAAGAGCTGGCACCAGATGTCCTCGGCCGTGATGATCCGGCGGAGGTAGCGGTCCTTTTGGTCCTCGCTCCCCCATTCGAGGATCGTCGGGCCACACATGCCGTAGCCCATCGGGTTCTGGGCGAACAGGTTCGGCGCGCCGGCCGCCGACAGCCGCTCGTTGATCCTGCCCTGGAACTTCGGCGACAGGCCGAGCCCGCCCCGGCCTTCGGGGAAGTGGACCCACGCCAGACCACGGTCGAACTGGGCGCCGAGGAACTCGACCATGGGTGTCGCCGGGAGGGAGAACTCGGCGAGCAGGCCATCGACGAGTCGATCGACGTAGTCGGCTTCGGTCTCATCCGTGTGGCGGTCGGTGGTGGCGGTGTCGGTCATCGGTCCTCCTGGAAGCGACGGAGAGGCAACGGCGCCATCATCGCGCCCCCGTCCTCGACAGCACGGCTCGGCCGGTCCCGTCGACCCATGCGAGGACGTCCGTCGACCCCAGTGACACCTGACATGCGGCCGCGGTCCCGTCTGGGCGACGGCGCTAGCGTCGGGCGAGATGGTGGTTTCGAGGATCTCATCGGCGGCGCCGGAGCTTCCCGCTCCCCCACCCGATCGAGGCGACGTCGACGCGTGGACGCCATGGTTGAACCGGGTGTTCGCCGGCATGCCCGCCCGCTTCTGGCATTCGGTCGCGGTCCACGACCGCATCGCACGGCTGCGGCCCGAACCGCTCGGGCTGGACGAGGCGCAGCACCGCTCGCTGCGACTGGCCGCGCTGCTCCACGACATCGGTCACGCCGGCGAACCTCGCGTCCGCGTGCCGCATGCCTTCTCGAGCGCCGCCTATCTCGAGTCGGTTGGCCTGTCCGGAGCAGCGGCGATCGCCGCCCACCATTCCGGCTCACGTTTCGAGGCAGCGGTGTCGGGCATCGAGATCCCCGCGTGGGCCGGGCCCGGACGAGCGTCTCGTCTCGTTGCTCACCTACGTCGATCACACGACGAGCGAGACCGGAGACGTCGTCTCACCCGAGCAGCGGCGGGCAGGTCTCGTCGCTCGCTACGGCGCCTGCTCGGTCCAGGTCCTGACCTTCGACTCTGCCGCGCCGACGAGCGCGGCGCTGCCTGGTACGGCCTCGGTGACCGGCAGCGATCGAATCCTGACGAACAACCGAAGGTCTGCCGTCGCTCGGGCGAACTGGGCGCGGCTGAGCGGTCCTCGTTTCCGGCCTTCAAGACTCGGACGTAGCGTGGCGATCGATGGAAGCGTCGAGCCGGTCCGCAGCTCGTCCCGAGCCTGCGTTCGATGCCTATCGCCGGGGCGCGCTGGAGATCCAGAGCCGCCGATGCGGGCGAACTGGGTCGCGCATCAGGGACGGCGACGTCGAATCAGCGTAACGATCTGCGCATCGCGCTTCGCACCACCCGCACCCTGCTCCGCCACGCGAACGGCGTGCTTCCCGCGGACTTCGTCGAGACCGCCCGTCGGGAAGCGTCATGGCTCGCCGATCGAACCGGGGCAGTTCGAGATCTCGACGTCCTGGTCGGCGAGGTACCCGTCGTCGCGAGCCATTAGGAGCCGACGCTGCCGGCATCCCAACGTTGGTCGAGGCGATCGACGCGAGGCGAGCTGAGGCTCGCCTCCGCCTCGTGGAGGCTCTCGCGTCCGCTCGCGCAATCGAGTTCCGCGACGACTGGTCAGCCGCGCTGGAGACGGACCCTCCGGTCGACGGCCATCGCTCGCGCATGTTCCGGTGTCCGAGGTCGTGGCCGATCGGCTGCGCCGGGCTCGACGGGCGGTGGTGGCGTCGGGCCGATCGATCCACGAGTCGTCGCCGCCCGCGGCACTCCACCAGATGCGCAAGGACACCAAACGGCTCCGCTACCTGCTCGAGACCTTCGCTGGACTGGCGAGTCCTCGCGATCGCGCCCCGGTGTGGCGTGTGGTCGAGTCCCTCCGGCGTCGTGCTTCGGACGTATCAGGACGCCGACATCCAGGCTGCGATCCTGCGAGAGGCGAGCCGCTCGCTCGCTCCGTCACCGGCCGCCGTCATGGCCGCCCTCGCCGCCGGCCGGATCGTCGAGCAACTCGCCGTCGAGCAAACCGAGGCGCGACGGCGATTCATGAAGGCCTACTCGGCCGTCGACGGGCCCTCGGGCCGTACTGCGTTCCGGAGGCTTCTCGCCCAGCTCACCTGGAGCCGCCGGGATGCCGTTCTGCTCGACCGATCTCGGTCAGCGGATCCACCCAGCCGGTCAGACCGTCGGGGTGCCACCGGCGAGGACTTCGGCCGCCATCGCCGTGTCCATGTTCGCACCGCTCTGATGACCGCGACAAGCCGCTCCGCCGCTCGACCGGCTCCTGCTCATCAGACCGGCGAGCGCTATGGCACCTGCCGGTTCCGGGAGCCGATGCGCACACCGCCACGTCGTTCGGATCAGCCAGCCGTCGCGCTGTCGGAGACTGTGGAGCACCCGAGCGGCACCTGCTCGGATGACCGCCGCTGCGCCGGGATCGGGGCTGCGGGCCTGCGACGCCGTCGACGAAGGTGTGCGCCGCCTCGGTGGTGACCACGCTCCCGGTCTCGAACGACCGCGCCTGCGCCGGCGCTCCTTCGGCACAGACCCCGACGATCTCGGTCGACAGGCCGAGCAGATCCTGCACGGTGATCAGGCCGCAGACCCCCGAACCCATCCCCGATCGGCACGTAGACCGTGTCGAGCGGACCGGCGGCGCTCACGAACAGCTCGGCGGCGTAGGTGGCGACGCCGAGCACGAGGTCCCGATGGAACGGCGGCACCGCTTCCAGCCCGCGCTGCGCCGCCAGCTTCCCGGCGTGCTGCCGCGCCCCTCGAAGTCCGAGCCGTGCACGACGAGCTTGCGCCGAGACTCCGCATCGTTGCGTTCTTCTCCTCCGAGTTCCTCTCGGGAACGACGATCACGACCGGGACCCTCGGTCACGACCGGCGTACGAGAGCGAGATCCTGCGGTTCCCCGGTCGCCGACAGGATCCCGGGAACGTCGGGCCGGCGCTGCAGGAGGCGGTCCATGAACGATGCCGCCCCCGCATCTTGAACGCCCCCGCCGGGGTGACGTCCTCGTGTTTCACGACGACGTGGAGGCCGAGTTCCGCCGCGAGCACCGGATGCACGAGCGCGGGCGTCGGCGATGCTGCCGGACCAGGGCGATCGCCGCGGTGAGCTCGTCGAGTCCGAAGAGGGTCCACGCGCCCACGCTCTCGCGACGCACCCTTCGGGGTCAAAGCGGCAGGGACGGTGCACCCCGTTTCGGTGCGGTCAGCGCCCCCGGTTTCGCGGGTGATCGGCGGCGTTGCTCCGCTCCCCCGTCGGTAGTTCCCGGTGACTCGCGCCATCACTTCCCGCTCGTCGCTCGACTCCACGTCGGCCAGAACCCGCCGCCCGCCGACCCCGAAGGTCGTGGCGCGCACCGAGCCGTGGAAGATCACGATCTCGTCACCGGAGCGACGCTCGTAGCGGAATCCGGCCGGGGAGCCACCCGGACATGCTCGCAGATCACGATGGTTCGACGACCGCCGTTTGACCGCCTCGCCAGCGGGCCACCGTCGGTGCCATGGATCTGCACGACGGCGAACCGTTCTGGCTCACGAGGGACGGTCTGCCGAACGTGTACGCGCTTCGATCGACGACGCCTGCTGCGACGTGGTCGTGATCGGCGCCGGCATCACGGGAACGCTGGTGGCCCTGGAGTTGGTCGACCACGGGTTCGAGGTGGTGGTCCTCGACCGGCGTGGATGTCGCCCATGGCAGCACTGCGGCGAGCACCGCCATACCCAGTACGAGATCGACGAACTGCTCGTCGACCTCACCGAGGTGTACGGCGAGGAGACCGCCCACACCGCCTACCAGGAGTGCGCCCGTGGCATCGATCTCGTCGGGAAACGAGCCGACCAACTCGGGCTCGCCTCGTGCTTCCGCCGATCGCCGAGTGTGTTCATCGCCAGCAAGGTCAAGGACCTGCCGGTGCTGCGGGCGGAGCTCGATGCTCGAAGGTCCGCCGGCTTCGACGTCCGATGGCTGGAGCCCGACGACCTGTCCCGACGCTGGGGATTGACCGGTCGAGGAGCGATCGAGTCGGCCCACGGAGGATCGGTGGATCCCTACCTGCTCACCCACGCTGGGTTGGCGTCGATCGTCGGACGCGGTGCTCGAGTGCACGACCGAACGAGTGCGACGTCGTTCGAGTCGACCTCCCGAACGGTCAGGGTCGCGACTGATCAGGCGCGACGGTGACGGCGTCGTGGTGCGTCGTCGCCACTGGCTACGAGGTCGAGGGATTGCTCCCGGAGCTGCCGTTCGTCCTTCACAGCACCTTCGCCCTCGTGAGCGAACCGATCCCGGGCCTCGACGAGCGCTTACCTGACGGGCTGCCGTTCTGGGAGTACGCAGACCCGTACGTCTACGGACGCACCACCGATGACGGCCGCATGCTGATCGGCGGTAAGGACGAGACCTACCGCGATCCCTTGCGGCGGCGGCGGGCGATCCCCGCCAAGACTCGCGGTCTGGAAAGTTCGTTCTCGAAGTTCCTCCCGGACCTGGAGCTCGAGGTCGGTCACCGCTGGGCAGGTACCTTCGCCGAGACCCCGGACGGTCTGGCGTACATCGGAGGCCACGACTCCCGCCTGCCCGTTTCGCGCTTCTCGCCTCGGGGGCAACGGGATCACCTACAGCGCTCGCCGCCGAGCATTTCGCCGCTGACTTCTCTCGCCGTCCCGTGGCGGTAGCCGAGATCTTCTCCTGCACCGAGACGAGCGCCGGCTCGCCTGATCAGCGCGCCGGCCTGATCCGTCAGGCGCGCCGGATCATCGTGAGGCTCATCGCCGACGCAGCACCACCTGGCGCACCCGGTTGTGTCGGTGACGAGGGCGTCGTTGAAGACCTGCAGCGCCACGGTGTCGGCCGAGTCGTCGACCTCGTCGAGGACCCGGCCGCTCCACAACGTGTTGTCGACGAGGATCACACCGTCCGGCGCCAGTCGGGCGAGCAGCTCCTCGTAGTAGGCGGCGTAGCCGGTCTTGTCGGCGTCGATGAAGGCGAGGTCCACGACCGTGTCGGGCGGGAGCGCCCGGAGCGTCTCGATCGCCGGGCCGATCCGCAGCTCGATCCGATCGTCGACCCCTGCCGCGGTCCAGTGTTCGCGTGCGATCGAGGTCCACGACTCGCTCACGTCGCAGGCGATGATCCGACCGCCGGCCGGCAGGCCCTTGGCCATCGCCAGGGTGGAGTAGCCCGTGAAGCGTACCCACCTCGACCACGAGCTGCGGCCGGGCCATCTCCACGACCATCGTCATGAAGGTGCCCTGGTCGGAAGCGATCTGCATGCCCGCCGCCCCGCCCAACGTCGGGTCCGTTTCGATGAGCCGCCGCTGCACCGTCGGGGCCGGTCGAGCGGCTGACGACGTACTCCTGGAGCGGTGACAACGGCGGTGGCGCGATCGGTCATCTCGACACCTTCGCGGACCGGGAGGTCAAGGGAAAGGGCGACGCCCGTCACCCGGGGTGGAACGGCGGGCGTCCTCGTGGAGCTGGCGGATCGCCGCTTGCCGGCGGTGCGTTCCCGGGCCGACCAGCGGTAAAAGATCACGCCGATGACCGTCCAGATGATCGGGCCGCCCCCGACGTTCATCAGCCCGCCTGCGAGTTGCTGGTCGGTCAGGGCGTCGAGGCCGATCCGGGGGGCGAGCTCGTAGGTGCGGTAGAGGGGGGCATCGGCTAAGGTCAGCACCCTGCCCGGGATGAGTGCGGCGGGCCAGTCGGCTGCGCCGAACAGGTAGATCGACCGCATGAGCGGCGACTCGATCCGGTGTTCGGGCAACGGGCTCACCACCGGCAACCACATCACGAGGCCCGACATCAGCCACAGCGCGTCCAGGAAGAAGGACCCGATCTGGCTCGATCGGAGGAGATCGGCGGTCCACGGAGCGTGGGTGGAGAGCATCACCCCGTTGGCGATGAGCACCGCAGGCAGCGGGCGCGCCAGCGTGTACAGCAGCCGATAGGCGCGGATGCGGGCCAGGAACGGACGCAACCACCACTCGGGGGTGGCGAGCAGCAGCAGCGGTGCGACGCCGAGGGTGTAGATGAGGTACTGGACCACGTGGATCGAGACCAGGTAGGCGGCCCCGAGGGGTCCGACCGGCCAGTCCGACGCCAGCCAGAACAAGGCGATGGCGAACCAGAACCACACCCGTTGACGATCGGCGATCCCGATCGATCCGGTCGCGGCCCGACGGGCCCGCAGCGCCCGCCGCCGGGTGACGACGAGGGCCACGATGATCAGCCAGACCCCGACGTACGGCCGTGGCACCCAGGTCCACGGCTCGGAGAGTTGCGAACACCAGAACCGCATCGTCAGCTCCCGACCTGGGCGGCGAGGTAGGGCAGGTCGTGGACCCAGTCGCTCTGGCGGACACCGAACGGATAGGCCCGGCGGGCGAATCCGTCCTCCTCGAACACCAGCACCTGGGTGGCATGACCGACCAGATACGTCCCGTCCGTCGCCGGCTGTTCCGCCACCGCGACAGGGACGCCGGCCGCGATCTGGAGATCCGAGAGTTCCCCGACCGAACCGGTGAGACCGACGAACGACGAATCGAATCCGTCGAGATACTGGCGGAGCCGCTCGGGCGTGTCTCGCCCCGGGTCGGTGGTGACGAACACCACCGAGAGCCGGGCGCGCACGTCGCTGGGCAAGGCGTCGAAGGACTTGGCGAGCACGGCCAGTTGGATCGGGCAGGCGTCGGGGCAGTTCGTGTAGCCGAAGAACAACAAGGTCATCCGACCGGCGAGGTGGTCGCGCAGGTCGTAGGGCCGGCCGTCGGTGTCGATCAACGCGGCGGACGGCAGCGGGACCGGAACCGGGAGCTCCACGTAGGCGCTCGGCCCGTCGAGCTCACCGGAGCGAGCGACACCGACCCCGATCCCGATCGTGAGGACCAGGGCGGCCACGACGGCGATGGCGATGATCTGGGTCCTGGGCGACGCCGACGGAGGTGGCGTGCCCGGTAGGTCCCGGTCCGCAGGTCGTCGCGGTGTCGGTCATCCAGCGCTGCCGAGTTCGCGGAGGTAGGCGGTGATGGACCGCAGATCGTCGTCGCTGAGCTGGCGCTCGGTGAAGGCGGGCATCCGGACCGCGTCGGCGGACTCCACGCTACGTTGCGCGTCGGGATCTCGCACCGATCGGGCGACGTAGTCCTCGTCGAACGTGACGGTGGTGCCGTCGACCAGCTCGATCCGAGTTCCCCATCGCCCCACCCACGACGGTCCGACCGTCGAGGTCCCGTCGACGCCTCCGTGGCAGCCGGCGCACCCGACCTGCAGCGCCAGGGCCTGGCCGCGCTGGGCGTCGGCCGACAACACGAGCTCGGGGGGCTTCGATCCGCACCCGACGAGCCCGCTCACGAGCACTGCTACGACCAGGGCTCGCCGTCGTTGTCTGCGCCGCCGTTGTCCGCGCCGCCGCTCGAAGTCGCCGTCCTCCAACCGTGGGCGCGGGCTGACGGTCATCGAGATCACGCTACGGGGAAGTCGACGTCAGTTCCTGTCGAGCGGCGACCTGTCGAAAATCGCCGCAGTCGTGGGCCAGCGAACCCACCCCACCCGAAGAACCCCAGGTCATCGAGGGCGGTGGTTCCCGTGAGGGTCCCCGGAGATCGTCACTGCGGCGATTTTCGGCACCCTGCGCCCTCAGTCGGCCGGTGCGGGTTCGTCGAAGCTGAAGCCCTCGAAGTCCTCTGGCGCGTAGTCGTGCGGCTCCACCAGCACGATCCAGTTCCCCGAGTTGTCCCGGATCAGCGCCTCGATGCCGTACGGACGACGCTGCGGTTCCTGGAGGAACACGACGCCCTTCGCGGCGAGCTCCTCACACGTCGCCTTGCAGTCGTCCACGGTGAGGCCGATCCCGGGAAGTCCACCGTCGGCCTGGGCCCGACGCATCGCCGCGATCAGGTCCTCGGACAACGGCGGCCCGGGGGTGGTGAGGTGGACGAAGAGCTCGGGCTGGCTGGGGTACCCGACGGTGAGCCAGCGGAAGTCCGGGCCCAAGGTGAGGTCCTCACGGAGCTCGAAGCCGAGCACGTCGGTGTAGAACGCGAGGGACTCGTCGAGGTCGCTGACCCAGACGCTGGTGAGCGAAACGTTGGTGATCATGCCGGTGACAGTACGAACCTGCCCGCCGGGCTACTTCTCCTGGATTGCGCTTCTTCGCTCGACCAACCCCCGCATGAAGATGTAGCACCCAGGAATTCGGGGCGCGTTGCCCGCGTACCGGCGTTGGAACTGCCCGGGCGTCTCTCCGACGATCTCGTGGAACCGACTGGTGAACGAGCCGAGGCTCTTGAAGCCGACCGAGTAGCAGATCTCGGTGACCGTCAGGTTGGTCGCACGGAGCAGGTCCTGCGCCCGCTCGATCCGGCGTTCGGACAGATACTGCGCAGGGGTCCGTCCGTAGGTGGCCAGGAACAGCCGATGGAAATGCCATTTGCTGAGGGCGGCGACCGCCGCCAGTGCTTCAAGGTCGAGATCCTCCGCATAGTTCCGATCGACGTGATCCTTGGCCCGGCGCAGGTGGACGAGGGCGTCGTGCGGTGCTCGCTTCGTGGCCACCGGCGACACGGTAGCCACGACGACCGAGCTGGTCAGTCCGCGCAGTAGCCCGGCTGGCAGGCGCCGACGAGACCGATCGTTTCCGGTCCGGCGAGCCCGTCTGCGGTGAGGAAGTTGTCCCGCTGGAACGACTTGACCGCGAGTTCGGTCTGGAGGCCGAAGTAGCCGTCGATGGTGACGCGATAGCCCTGACTCGCGAGGGCCTCCTGCAGGCTCCGAACGTACGGCCCCGAGTCGCCGCAACCGAGCACGGATGCGCTGTGCTTGCGGATCGTGCACCCCGGGGCCGCCGTCGTCGGTGCCGGAGTGGTCGGCGGCTGCGTCGCGGGCGGAGCGGTCGTGGGGGCCACAGTCGTCGGCGCGGCCGTCGTGGGAGGGGCGGTCGTGGGCGCGGCCGTGGTGGGCGCAACGGTCGTGGGCGCCTGGGTGGTCGGCGCCTCGGTCGTCGGGGCCTGCGTGGTCGGCGCCTCGGTCGGCGCCGGCGCGGCGGTCGTCGCCGGAGCGGCAGCGGTCACCCCGGTGTCCGGGTCGCTCGGAACCCGGTTGTCGTCCGCGACGAAGTCGGCGAGGTCACAGACCACGTAGAACTCGCCCGACTCGCCGATCCGCCAGGAACACAGGCCGTCATCGGTCTCGCGGGCCCGACTCCCGTTCGACGCTCGCAGCATCGCTTCGGAGTCGTCTCGGGACCACAGCTCGGTCACCCGCCGGACGTCCTCGACCAGACCGGTTCCGGCCGGGTCGAAGAACTCGAACGTCTCTCCGACTTGGACCGTCACGTAGGCCGTGGAGTCCCACAGGGGGCTACCGGTTTCAGGCTTGGCCCAGTGCGCGCAGGTGCCGTAGCCGTCGTCGTCGAGATCGAGCAGGTACGTGGGGGACGGATCGGCCGCCGCGGCGGCGTCGTCGCGTCCGAGCGCCTTGCTCGGCGTGCACGAACGCGAATCGTGCCGCCCGGTGACCCGGTCCGGGTTCGCATCCGAGGCGCTCGCCCCGGTGCAGCCCGCTGTGGTGATCGCCAGCGCAACCGCCAGCGCGACCTTCCGCTCCATCTCGTCCTCCCGATTTGGGTCTCGGGTCTCACCATGACGGCCGGCGCGCTGGGGCGGACCGAGGACCGCTGTCGAAATCGAGCGAGACGAGGCCCGCCAGCTGCGACGACGCGCCGGCCGGGGAGGCCGGCGGCCGACCGGCGAGGGCGACGGTCAGCCCTTCAGGGCGGCGTGACGACCGCCGAGATACCCGAAGGTCATGCCCGGGCCGATGGTGCCGCCGGCCCCGCCGTAGCCGCCGGCGGTCACCGCGGCCATGGTGTTGCTCCCGACGTACAGCCCCTGGATCGGAGTGCCGTTCCAGTCCAGGACCTGAGCGTGCTCGTTGGCTCGAGGACCACCGCACGTCCCGTTCACCCCAGGCTCCATCTCGATCGCGTAGTACGGCGGCTGGACGATCTCGCCGAGCGTGCAGAACGGAGGCTCGAAGGACTGATCGCCCCAGAAGTTGTCGAAGGTGTTGTCGCCTCGCCCGAAGTCGTCGTCGTGACCGGCGCGCACCTGGGCGTTGAACCGTTCGACCGTCGCGGCCAGGGCGCACCCGTCGATTCCGACCGCCTCGGCGAGTTCCTCGAGGGTGTCGGCCCGCTTCGACCACGGCGGCGCCTCGTCGCCCGGACGGCTGGTGAACACGCGGTACTTGGACAGGAATCGGCTGTCGAAGATCAGCCAGTAGGGCAGGTTCGGGAACGCATACGCGTCGCCGTCGTAGTTGTGGAGCACGAAGCCGATGGCGTTGTAGTTGAGGGCCTCGTTGACGAAGCGACGGCCGGCGCGGTTCACCATGATCGAGCCGGGGAAGGTGCGCTCGACCTGGCTGGGCAGGAAGCTGGCCTTGGCGTCTCGGTGGGCCGCGGCGGATTCCTTGGACGACGTCATCCACCACGCGCTCGACATGTTGCCGAGGCTGGCACCGACGTCCATCGCCATGAGCAGGCCGTCGCCCTCGCACTCGGGGACGCTGATCGGGCCGGTCATCGGCCCCCGCAGGAAGGCCTTGACGAGCTGCTGGTTCCACTCGAACCCGCCGGTGCAGATCACCACACCCTTGCGGGCGCGATACCGAACGGTGCGGCCGCCGTCCTGCTCGGCCACGACACCGACGACACGCGACCCTTCGGTGCAGAGCTGGCGGGCCCGGGTCTCGAAGTGGATCGGGATGTCGCGGTCGAGGATCCCGGTAGAGCGAGCCGATCAGACCTTGGCCCTGGCCCCGGAAGTCACGGCGTCGACGCTCCTCGAGCTGTTCGTCATCGACCTCGTGGTAGTAGTCCTCCATCCGGCTGGTGAGCTTGGGTGGACCGGACTTCGGTGGGTTGACCCGGCTGGCCATGTTCCCGAGATCCTCGAACGGATACGCCTCGGGGTCGAGCGATCGGCCACCGTGCTTCATCGCCCCGACGAGGTTCGGTTGGTAGTCGGGAAAGCCGGTGAACAAGCGAAGGCGCACCGGCGTGTGATCGGCGAGGAACCGGACCATCTCGGGACCGCCTTCGAGAAAGCCGGAGACCGTGTCGGGGTCGAGCAGTTCCGGCGCCATGGCGTCGAGATAGGCGACGACGTCCTCGACCGAGTCCTCGATCCCGTGCTCCGCCTGGTGGTGGTTGAGGGGGATCCAGAGCATCCCGCCCGACATCGCCGTGGTGCCTCCGACCATGTTCGACTTCTCGAGGACCACCACCTCCTCCGCGCCGTGGTGGTGGGCGGAGAGGGCGGCGACCAGGGCCGCTCCCCCGCTGCCGAGCACGACGACGTCGGCCTCGACGTCCCACTGCGCCGGTTGCTCTGCTTGCTGGGTCACGTGTCCTCCCGGAGGATGCCTGCTTGCATCACGCGCCGCATCGACCCCGAAGCGACCTCGTCTGGACCACGATCTTAGTCAAACAGATGTCATAAATAAACACCTGCTGCAGACCCGTCAGTCGAACGTCAGCTCCAGGCGCTCCGCGGCCTGCTCGATCGCCGCGATCAGCGCGTCCGGGGAGGCGCCACAGGCGTCGAGGTCGGCGGGGCCGAGCAACAGCAGGTGCTCCCCGTCCGTCTCGGCCACGACGGCGGGAAGCGCTCCGCCGGTCGCGGCGCGCACCGCGTCGGGTTGATCGTTGCGATGGAACGTGTCGAACGGAACCGGAAGCCCCGAACGGCACTCCTGCCACGCCGACTTCTCCCGGACCTTGCCGTGGGTGATGTCGCACAAGGCACAGTGCGCCCGTCCGAGGGAGCGGCCAACGACGTACGACAGCTCACCCCACGTCGTGCCATTTGCGTTGTAGACGCCGACGAGCCGCTCGATCGTGCCGCTCATCGGGACCCGAGTGACTGCAGGAACATCGCCATGCCGGCGATCCTACGCAGCCCCATCCGAGGTCGCCGACGACCCGGCGATCCGGGCTGCGAGGGGTGATCAGCCCGCAACGATGGTCCAATGGGTGGATGCAGATCCGGCGTGATGCGTCCCCGGCAGCACGAGCCGCTCGAGCGGAACGGCAGGCGACGTGGAAACGGCGACGGATCACGATCCCGTCGATGCTCGGCGCGACTGCGGCCGCGATCGTCCTGGCACCCCTGTTGCTTCCCGTGGCGGCGGTTCGAGACCTGGTGCGGGGCAAGCGGGCGTTGCCGACCGTGCGCGGCTACCTGTTCGCCCTGCAGTACGTGGTGAACGATTCGATCGAGATCGTCGCCGCCGGACCGTTGTGGATGGCGGCGGGGTTCGGTCGGCGCCTCGACGGCGACGCGTCCCAGCGGCGCCACGAACGTCTCCAGGCCTGGTCGATCCGTGTGCTCCATCGCCGCGCCGAGCGGCTGCTCGGAATCCGTCTCGATCTGCCGAGCGACGTGGACGACGTGCTCGGGCCCGGCCCTGCGATCGTGGTGTGCCGCCACGTCAGCCTGTTCGACGCCTCGCTTCCGGCGGTGCTCTATCAGCGGCTCGGGTTCCACACCCGCGGGGTGGTGATGGCCGAGTTGTTGTCCGATCCGGGATTCGATCTGCTCTACCAACGGGCCGGTTCGGTCTTCGTCGCGCGCGACCACGATCCGGCCGCGGCCTCCCTCGCGGCGCGAGTCGCGGCGCGCCTCGGACCACGAACGGTCGGGGTCGTGTTCCCCGAGGGACGCCTCGCCCGCCCGGAGCTGATCGGACCGGCCCAGCCCTGGGCGGCTCGGGAGCACGGGACCGGACCGAGCGGCTCGCCTCTTCGCTGCGCCACCTCCTGCCACCGCGCCCGGGCGGCGTGAGCGCACTCCTCGACGCCGCCCCGATGCGGACGTGGTGGTACGTCGGTTTCGATCATCATCGGCGCTTCAGTCGACCTCGTCGACGCCGCTCCGCTCGACAGACCGATCGGGTCGACGTCCGTCGCATCGCCCGCTCCGAGGTTCCCGACGGCCCGGAGCGGACCCGATGGTTCGACGACCTCTGGCTGGAGCTGGATCGCTGGGTCGCCGTCCAGCTCGACGGAGGTTCGGGTCGCGAGTCCAACGGCGTCGCGAGCTGACCGACGGGCGGAGCCTCAGCGGGGCCCTGGCCCGTATCGATGGAGCTGGGTCACGTGGGCCGGCTCGAGTTCGTCGAGCGAGCGCACGCCGAGCAGTTTCATCGTTCGCACGATCTCGTCAGAGAGGATCTGGATAGCGGTCGACATGCCCGGCGTACCGGCCATCAACCCGTAGAGGTAGGCCCGACCGACCAGGGTGAAGCGGGCGCCCATCGCGATCGCGGCGACGATGTCGGCTCCGGACATGATCCCCGTGTCCATCCAGACCTCGGTGTCGGCACCGAGTTCCTTGGCGACGGTCGGCAGGAGGTGGAACGGGATCGGGGCCCGGTCGAGGAAGCTGGCGGCCACCGTGGTTCGAGAGCACGATCCCGTCCACGCCGAGCTCGGTGACCCGGCGGGCGTCCTCGAGCCGTTGGATGCCTTTCACGATCACCTTGCCCGGCCACCGATCCCGGATCCACACCATGTCGTCGAAGTCGACCGTCGGGTCGAACATCATGTCGAACGCTCGGCGACGAAGTGCCGTCCCATTCCTTGAACGTGGAGAAGCCGATCGGTTCGGTGGTCAGGAAGTCGAACCACCAACGCACGCGGGATGGCGTTGAACACCGTGCGCCCGGTGAGCGTGGGCGGGATGGTCAGCCCGTTGTACCGGTCGCGAGAAGCCGGGCCCCTGCCGCCGGCACGTCGACCGTGAGCAGGAGCGTGTCGAAGCCGCTAGCGCGAGCGCTGCATGACGTCCATCGAGCGGTCCCGATCGGCCCACATGTAGAGCTGGAAGAAGTTGCGCCCGGACGGGTTCGCCGCAGCGACCTGTTCGGGGTGGCGGTGCCGACGGTCGAGAGCGAGAACGGGATGCCCGCTGCGCCCGCCGCGGCACCAGCCCGTTCGCTGCGGTGTGCATCATCGGGTGAAACCGGTGGAAAACTTGATGCCGAACGGCATCGCCGACGGTCCGCCGGCGACCGTGCACGAGGTGTCGACGTCGGAGACGTCCCGAAGGATCTGGTTGAACTCGATGTCCCGGAACGCCTGGCGGGCACGGGCCGAGGTCAGCTCACCCTCGGCTGCGCCATCGGTGTAGTCGAACGGCGCCTTGGGCGTGACTCGCTGGGCGATACGGCGGAGATCGTCGATCGTGTGAGCGCGCGCGAGACGGGCGGCGGTGCGATCGACGTGGGCTTCTGGAACCGGAGCAGGTCGGCGAAATCGCGAGGCTTGGAAACTGCCGTTCGGTCATTGCGTGCTCCTCGGTTCGACTCCTGGACCGGCCACGATCATGACGCACCAGATGACTGCAGTGCGCCGTCCTCAGCGCGACGTCCGGGCGAGCCCGCCAGCCCCACGCCGTCGGCATGCATGACGGCGCCGGCCCAGGCATGACCGACGGATGGGGAGGACGCAGACGTGAGCCAGGACACGACTCGTACGAGCGAGTCGTCGAGCTCGAATCACGCTGTCCGAGCGCGGTGTCGATGGGAACGGGCGTGATGATCGGCGCTGGCGTGTTCGCCTTGATGGGCCAGGTCGCCGGGGCCGGAACGGGCGGCCGATGGTTCCCGGTCGCCTTCCTGGCTGCGGCACTCAATGCGCAGCGATCACGTCGTACTCGTACGCGTCAAAGCTGTCGAACACGTTCCCGTCGGCGGGCCGGGATCAGCATGTTCCTGAACCAGGCGTACAGCGTGGGGCCGATCGCTGCGACCTTCACCATGGCGATGTGGGCATCGATGATCCTCAACGAGAGCCTTGTCGCCCGAACGTTCGGCACCTACTTCACGAAGTTGATCGGCGTCGACAGCAGCACGGCGGCCGTTGCCGGACTCGGGGTCGCGCTGCTCCTCGGTTCGTTCGCGATCAACGCGGCAGGGAACAAGGCGGTCAACGACGTCGAGCGTGTCATGGCGATCATCAAGATCGGTGGCCTCGTCGTGTTCGCGGGGGCGTGCCTGTGGGTGGCCGACTTCCCCGCCACGAAGCCGGGCGCGACCGACGCTCCGACGCTCGACTCGCTGATCGCCGCGGTGGGGATCGGACTACTGGCCTACAAGGGCTTCACCACGATCACCAACACCGGCGCCGAGATCGAGGAACCCACCAAGAACGTCGGCCGCGCCATCATGATCTCGATCGCCATCGTCACGGTGGTCTACCTCGCGGTCGCACTCGCCGTGCGAGGCAACCTCGGGCTCGGACAGATCATGGATGCGAGGGACTTCGCTCTCGCGGAGGCGGCCGCACCGGTGTTCGGCTCGGTCGGGTTCAAACTCGTCGCCGGCCTCGCCGTGATCGCCACCGTCACGAGCGTGATGGCCTCGATGTACTCCACGTCGCGGATGCTCGGGATGATGAGCGACATGGACGAGGTGCCCACCGTCGACGACCGGGTCACCTTCGGCCGGCGGATCCCCATCGGGAGTCCCTCCCTCGTCGTCACGACCGCATCGGCGATCTTCCTGACGGTGACTCTCGACCTCATGCGGATCGCGGCGCTCGGCGCCTTCGCCTACCTCGCCCTCGACATGGTGATCCACTTCGGCCACCTTCGTCACCTTCGTGACCAGACCGGAGCACGGTCCGCTCCGCTCGTTGCGGCGATCGTCGTCGACGCGGTCGTCTTCGCCGGGTTCTTCGTCTACCGGGTCCGAACCGACCTCCTCGTGATCGCCGCGTTTCTCGTCTTCGCCGTCGTGGTCGCCGGCGGCGAAACGCTGTACATGCGGCGATTCAGCAGCACCGACGGATCCATCGAGGAAGACGACAAGATCGAGAACTGACGGCCGAAGACGCCTCGAGCAACTGATCTCGGCGTCGACGGGCGCGATCTTCAGATGGCGCCGACCGGCCCTTCTGCCCGGCCTCCTCGGGGGTTGATGCCTGCGCGCTCTGGGACAGGTCACGGCTTGATGGTTCCTATGGCGTGTTCACTTGCGTCCAAGTTGGTGACTAGAATTCAGGTCATGTCCGACACGCTGCCGCTCGCCGAGGTGAAGGCCAAGTTCTCCGAGATGGTCGACCGGGTCGAGCACACCCACGACCGGATCACCGTGACCCGGAACGGGCGTCGCGCTGCGGTGCTCATCAGCGCCGACGAACTCGAATCGTTGGAAGACACCCTCGAGTTGCTGTCGGACCCGAACGCCGTGGCCCAACTCCGCGAGTCCGTCGCCGCTCACGAAGCCGGAGACTTCCTCACCGGTGACGAGCTCCGGGCCAAGTATCTGAGACCGTGACCGACCCGGGCTCGTTCACGTTGCGGGTCTCCGGGCCCGCCGAACGGCAACTGGCGAAGCTTCCGGAGAACGTCGCCGTCGCGATCGTGGAGTTCATGCTCGGTGCGTTGATCGAAAACCCCCATCGAGTCGGCGGCCCCCTCCAGCGCGAACTCGCCGGCTTCCACTCCGCCCGTCGGGGTGCGTACCGGATCGTCTACGAGATTCACGACGACGATCGTCTCGTTGTGGTTCACCGCATAGATCATCGAGCCACCGCCTACAAGCCGCGCTGAGCAGCACCGTCCAGCACATCCAACGACGATCGGGCGACCCGAGTCCTATCGATCAACTCCCAGCGACACTCGAGGCGTCCCCGAACGCCGGTCTGGCGACCTTCACCAGCGGTCCGCCCGGGCGACGTCGATGACATCGAATCCGACTCGTCGGATGTCTTCGGAGGGCGTGCCGGCGAGATAGGTGCATGGATCATCGATCTCAGTGCTGAGGAACCAGGCTCGGTCCTCGGGCCAGAACCATTGAGGACTCTGGCGCCGAAACCCGTCCGCGACCCACGGCATCTCCGAAACGCCCCGATCGACCCAACCGCCCCGAAGCAACCATCGCGACACGCACCACCTGGCCCCTTCGGAGCAACACCGCTCGGGAAGCCGAGCGCAAGGGTGCCGTTCTCGCGCACTGTGGCGGCCACTCGTGCTGAACATTCTGCGCGGCTCGAGGAGACGGATGGCCATTTCGTAGCACGAGGTGCTACGATTCCCCCGTGACGACGAGTATCACCCAGCGCGAGCTCCGCAACTCCAGCGGCGACATCATGCGCCGGCTCGACGCCGGCGAGACCTTCATCGTGACCCGCTCCGGCAAGCCGGTCGGCGAACTCAGCCCGCTCCGTCGTCAGCGGTTCGTCTCCGCAGACACCGTCGCCAGCTTGTTCCGTCGCGCACCGGCCATCGATCCCGACCGTTTCCGCGCCGATCTCGACGCCGTTGCCGACGCCGGGATCGATCCACGTGCCTGAGCAACAGCTCGACCGCGGCATCCTGGACACGTCGGTGGTGATCGACCTCGAACGTCTCGGCGCGTCCCAACTGCCACGCGAGGTCGCCGTCACGTCGATCACGATGGCCGAGCTGGCAGCCGGCCCACACGCCACCGCGACGCTGCCGAGCGAGCTCGACGCCAAGATCGGCTCCAACGCGCCGAAGCGGCCTTCGACCCGATCCCGTTCGACGCTGCTGCTGCTCGCGCCTACGGGAGGATCTACGCCGCAGTCGTCGCGCAAGGTCGCAAGGCCAGAGGCGCGCGCCGTCGACTTACTGATCGCGGCCGTAGCCGCCACAGCCGAACTGCCCCTGTGCACTCGGAATCCCGACGACTTCTCCGGGCTCGACGACCTCGTCACCGTCGTTTCCGTCTGACTCCGCCGGCGCACATCGGCCGACGTGGGTCCGCAGCGGCGACGCCGGCGATCGGCCCGCAGCGCACGACGCGGCGAAGCAAACCACCGAGGACCAAACCGCCGGCCTTCGCCCGTTGCTCGTCTCCGTCACCCAAGCGCTACGGCTGCCCGGTATCGGCCGCACCACGCTCTACAAACTCATCGCCGACGGCCGAGTTGCCCGCGAAGATCGGCCGCTCCGTGCGCTTCGTCGAACTCGAAGACTTCGTCGACATGTTGCAGGCCGCGAGGACCGTGACCACCGTCCCGCTGCGCCGGAGAATCTCCAGGCCGCTGTCAAGCCCGGTACCCCGTGTCCACGCTGGCTCCGGGCGGTCGGTCGATGCGCCGGTGGCGGTGAAGACCATGCGGGTGGGCCGGTGGACGACGTAGCCGCCGGCGACGAAGCGACCGGCAACGTGATCCTGACGTCGGCGCTCGACGAGGTTGTGCGCAGCCAGGAGCTGCATGGCACCAGCGATCGTGTCCTTTGCCAGATCGAGCTCACCGGCAAGGCTGCGGAGCGACACCGCGGCGAACCACGAGCCGTCCTCGCGCAGCACGGCGTGCTCCAGCACCGCCGTCCAGACGGTCCACGCAGTCGGCCGTAGCCGCCTACGCAGTTCGACGTCGCCGATCGCCAACATCGGTGTGGACACGATGAGCCTCCAGGTTTCGCTTCCTGTCAGCTATGTGCCCGACCACGCCCGGTTGGTCCCAGCGCAGCGCCCACGACGCATCAGGGCGCGACGGTCTGAAAGCCGCACGGTGAGCGGCGGCGGTGCGTCGACGCGGAGTCGCAGCATCGCGTCATAGTCGACGACCGCCTCGCCGAAGTCGCGCTCTGTCGTACTCGGTCGTGACGCCGTAGAAGCTCGTCTCCACATCGGTTTGCGCTTGGCAGGTGGCGTCGGCGACCGCGACTTCGATCTCTCGCGGAGTTGCCGCGTCGCCCTCGAGCGCGTATCGACGGGCGAGTTCATCGGAGTGCTCGGCAGCAGCCTCGCCGCCTACGGCGCTCGTGACGCTGTTCCGCCACGCAACGAGTGCGCTCTCAACTGATGGCCGACGAGGAACTCGTTCCGATCCAGATCGGGCGTTCGGTCCGGATCGTCGTGAGCGAAGTAGAAGCCTTCGTCGAGGCTCGTTGTGCCGCTCGTGGCACTGGGCGTTCGGCGAGGCGATCGTGTCAGACGATCGGCAGCTCACGGATGCGCACACGATCCGCAGTGATCACCACGACCGCTCCCGACTGAAGCGCTCCCTCGATGTCCGGGAACGCAGCGATCACCGCCCCGGCCTGGCTCGCCGGCGCATGGTGCCGGCGAAGCAAGATCACGCTCGGCACCGACGCGCCACCGAGCGCCAGCAACTCCCCGAAGTCAGTGTCCGCCGAGACCAGCACGCGATCGTCGGCGACAGCACGAGCCATCACCTCGACGTCCACATGTCCTCCAAGGCCCGCCGCCACGACGTGAACCGCGTCATGCCCGGCGGCCGTCAGCAGTTCGGCGACGAGCGGCGTCAGACACTCGTCGACGAGGAATCTCACGCAGAGGCCCGCAGCGGCAACTCACGTTCCCGAACGGCTGCGGCCGCGTCCTCCAACGCCTGGCGAACATCGCCGGCCTCGGCGGTGCGGGAGCGCGGCGACGATCTGATCCGCCGACTCGCCCTCTGCGACGAGCGACACCACTGTGGCCACCGGAATGCGAGTGCCGACGATGCACGGCAACCCACCCATGATCCGGTGATCGACGTTGATCCGGTCGAAGCGCATGGCCGAATGGTACCGGCCTGGCAGACCGACGGCGGCTCGTTGCGCATCTCCGAAGTGCGTTGCACACTCCGATTTGCCGTTGCACACCTCGTTGCACACCTGGACGTTCGAGATGACGAGCCAGACGTCTCAATATGCATCTGAGCTTGGGCCTATTCGGTGGGCGCAGAGGGACTCGAACCCCCGGCATCTTCCTTGTAAGGGAAGCGCTCTAACCAACTGAGCTATGCGCCCGGGAGGACCGGGAGCCTATCGTCCGGCGAGGTCCAGCACCGCGCTGCCCAGCCGCTCGATGTCCGCTCGCCCCACGTAGATCTGGCACGACACGCGGGTTCGCAACCGGCCGGCGACGCTGGCCACGGGCACCTCGATCGAGTGGTCCCACAACAGCGCGTCCTGGACTCGGCGGGCATCGTCGGCGCTCGTGCCGAGCGATTCGGGAAGCGCCACGCTGACCATCGTGCCGATCATCTCCTCGGGCGTGTCGAACCGCGTCCCCCACCGATCGGAGAGGTAGCCACCGGTCCACATCGCGAGTTCGTGGTTGTACGCGTGCACGTCGGCGACGCCGAACTCCTCGAGCATCCGGATCGCCACCGGCGCGGTCAGGAACGCGGTCGGCTCGTGGGTTCCCGGTAGATCGAACTCGGCGGTGAAACCGTTGCCGAAGCCCCACGAGATGACGAGGGGGCGAACCGCGGCGCGAAGGGACTCAGACGCCCACAGGATCCCGGCGCTGCGCGGCGTCCACGCCCACTTGTGGAGATTGGCGACGTAGTAGTCGACACCGAGCGACGGGATGTCGAGCGGGATCGCGCCGGGCACATGCGCCCCGTCGACGAGGATCGGGACGTCGGCAGCGTGACAAACCGCCGCGATCTCGGCGATGGGCAGGATCAGCGCGGCGGTCGCCGCGATGTGATCGACGACAGCCAGCTTCACGGACGGCGTCAGTGCGAGCCGGACGGCGTCGACGAACGCCTCGGGACGAGCGCCGATCGCCGGCATCTCGACGGTCCGCACCGTCGCTCCGGACCGATCGGCCACGTACTGCACCGCCCTCGTGATGCCCCCGTAGCCGAGGGATGCCACGAGGATCTCGTCGCCGGGACCGAACGAGAGCGACCGGAGGACTGCGTTGGCACCGGCGGTGATGTTGTCGACGAAGGCCAGTTCGTCGCCGACGAGCCCGACGAACGGCGCGACCTCGTTCGCCGCAGCCCGCATCCGCGACGGAGGACCGGGACGACAGCCGGACTCGTCGGCGAGTTCCCGCAGCATGAAGATCGCTGGCTGGCGCTCGATCTCGGCTCGCAGCGCGGCCTGCGCCTCGTGAACCCGGCGGGGCGGAGCACCCACCGTTCCGTGATTGAGGTACGTCCAGCGCTCGTCGAGGAGCCATTCCGAACGCAGCGCCGGGCCGAAACCCGAACCATGAGAGTCGTCGAGGGAGGTCACGGGCCGAAACGTACCGAGCCCAGCCCGCCCTCCGGGGTCGGTCTTCCTCCCCTCCGAGCACCGGACGGTCCGACTGATGCCGTCGTCGCAAGGATCCGCCCCGGCTCGGAGCCCGGCTCGGGTCGGCCCGAGGATGCGAGGCGTTATCTCGCTCAGCATCCGCGGCGGAGCGTGGCCCGCTGACTACCTTCGACCGACGTGGCCTACCGCTCCGGTGACAGCGAAGCCGATCTCCTCCGACGCTACGTGCACGAAGTCGAAGCACATCCGCGACTCACGCCCGAGGAGCAGGCCGACTTCGTGGCGCACGCCTCGACCGACCACACCGGCGCCCACGAAGCCCGCCGACGATTGATCCAGTCCCACCTGCGCATCGTGGTCCAGATCGCTCACCGGCTCGAACACCGCGGCGTTCCGCTGCTCGACCTGATCCAAGAGGGCAACCTCGGGCTGATGCGAGCCGTCGACCGGCTCGAGGAAGGCGTCAGCGTCGACTTCGATGCCGCCGTTCGCTGGCACGTGCGCCAGGCCATGGCCCGGCTGCTCCATGACGCCGGCTCGGAGCTCGACCGCGAGTTGGACGCCGCCTACGACTCCTTCGAACCGGGCGACGCCGCGACCGAGTACCCGCCCTACGACCCCGGATTTCCCACCGGGTCGGCCTCGTCGGCCTCGTCGCCCGACCACGCCAGCGAGACACACCCCTCCCTCAGCGGCAACGTGCGCGCCCTGCACGCGCTGCCCGGCGGTGGCTCGGCCACCCGATCGGGACGGGAGTTGGCCGGCGAGCCGGCGCCCTACGACCTCGTCGCCGACCAGTTGGAACGGGAGGCGCTCGAACTCCAACTCGACTGGCTGAGCCCCGCGAGCAGATGGTGCTGAGGCTCCGTTTCGGGCTCGACGAGACCGGGGAACTCACGATGCAGCGCATCGCCCAGGAGTTCGACGTCACCACCGAGCACGTCCGCCAGATCGAGAAGAAGGCGATGAGCAAGCTGCGCCATCCGAGCGTCGCTCGGCTCTGGAGCGCCGACCAGATCCAGGATCTCGACCAGCGCCCGACCGGCAGCTGAGGACGAGGACGACCGATTCGGAGCTCGACGGCCTGCGGGGAGGCAGGCCGTCACCAGCTCCGCCGGGACGCGACCAGGAACTCCTGCAAATCCGGCGTCGCGGCGGCGAGCGGGGTCCGGCGCACCTCGGGATCTCGCCCGATCAGCTCCCGTCCGAACGCGTCGACCACCGTGATCCCGACCTCGCGGCACACGAGCATCGCGCCGGCGTAGTCCCACACCCCGTGGGCGTCGTGGCTGCAGTCCACGAACCCGTCGAGGGTGCCGTCGGCGACCGCGCACAGATCGAGTGCCGACGCGTGCATCGCCCGGAACTGCGCCCATCCCAGATGGCGGGGCGCCAGACCGCTCATGCCGACGATCGCTTCGTGGATCTCCCGGCACCCCGAACCGCCGGACTCGAGCGCGAGGCCGTCGCGGGACGCTCCCCGACCCCGGATCGCCTCGTAGGTCGTGCCGACGGCCTGGTTGCGCACCAGCGCCACCAACGGCCCCTCGGCGTCGATCGCACACAACGACGTGGCGTACCAGGGCAGACCCCGCGACGCGTTCGTCGAGCCGTCGAGCGGGTCGACGATCACCATGACCGGCGAGCCGGCCTCCTCCAAGCCGCTCTCCTCGGACAGGATCGACAGGCCCTCGGCCCGCAGGGCCTCCAGCACGACCGCATCGGCGATGAGATCCGCCGCGTACTGCCCATCCCGGCGCCCCGAGGGACCCCAATCCTCGACGTCTCGAAGGGCCGCTCCGACCGCGTCGGCGATGGTTCGGAACAGCTCGGCGAGCGCCTCGGGCGTCATGTTCAGGCACGGTAGCGAACCGTTGGTAGTGAGCGGACCCTCCGACCTGGCAGGCTGGGGGGACCTCGATCCCGACGAGGGGGTCCCGACCCGATCCCGCAAGGAGCAGCATTGGCCGTCATCGACGTCGCCGGATTCGTCGCCGACCTGAAGAGTCACGCCGTGGACCACGGGTTCCACGTTCACGACGAACGGCATTTCGTGGAGACGTACTCCCTGCGTCAGCTCTGGGAGGTCGACCTCCACCCGGAGGAGGCGTGTGTCGGTCCGATCGACCTGCACCTCGCCCTCGACGTCGACCCCAGGGCCCTGCTCGGATTCGAGGACCGGGTGAACGAGCTGGAAGACCCCGACGACGACCCCCCGACGGGCTTCGAGTTCACCCTCCTGTTCACCTGGACCCTCCCGCCCCTCCCCCAGCCGCCCGACCTGCTGGTCCTGGCGACCGAGATGGCAGGGATCGGCAAGATGGATCTGCCCATCGAGGTCTCTGCGATCGACTCGTTCCCCTCGGTGACCGACGCTCCCGAACGCAGCCTGTCGCTCGTCGCTCGGGTGCCGGTCGCCCTCGCCGACGTGCTGCGCAACGACGAGGACTTTCTCTGCGACGTGCTCGACCGCTGCCGGGACGTCAGCCTCTACCTCCTCGACCGAGCCCCGGATTGGCTCGGAGAAGACGACGAGTCCTGACCCGTTCTCGACACCCGCACCATTTCCACCTCGACCGGTCGATTCGTCGACCGGTCGGCCCATCGACAGATACGGACCCTGGAGGGACCACCATGCTCGTTCGTGAGCTCATCGACATCCTGAACGACCAGCCGCCGGACTCCGAGGTCGAGCTGGCCATCATCGCCCCGATCGAGGAAGAGGCCGACGACATCACCGTCGACCGGTATTCGGTCGAGGGCATCTTGCCGTGGGACGAACACGCAGGCGCTCCCGCCGAGGACGGCACCGAGGAGATGGTGATCTGGCTGGTCGGCGGGGAGGAGTCCGACGTGGACGCCTTCCTGGACGCCATCGAGCCCGAGGACGGCTTCGAGGAGTGAGCGGTCCGGACCGGGAGCTTCCTCCCGGGCTGCGCGAGCAGCTCGAACTGGGGTACGTGTTCGGGGGGCTGCCGACCTTCGGTCAGCGTCCCTTGCTCACCGAGCCCGAACAACTCGACTCGTGGGCGCCGGACGTGGCGGTGGTCGGCGCTCCGTTCGACCTCCACGTCACCAATCGTCCCGGCGCCCGCTTCGGCCCGCGTGCCATCCGGACCCAGGCCCATGAGCCCGGCACGTACCACCTCGACCTCGACATCGAGATCTTCGACTGGCTCGAGGTGGTCGATTTCGGCGACGCCTATTGCCCGAACGGGCAGCCCGAGGTCGGTCACCGCAACATCCGCGAGCGGGTCCACGAGATCACGAGCCGGGGCATCGTGCCGGTGATCCTCGGCGGCGACCATTCGATCACCTGTCCCGCCGCCACCGCCGTGGCCGACCGGTACGGGTGGGGCAACGTCGGGATCGTCCACTTCGACGCCCACGCCGACACCGCCGACATCATCGACGGGAACCTGGCGAGTCACGGGACCCCGATGCGGCGCCTCATCGAGAGCGGAGCCGTCCTCGGGCGGAACTTCGTCCAGGTGGGCTTGCGGGGCTACTGGCCACCCAAGGACACCTTCGAGTGGATGCAGGCCCAGGGGATGCGCTGGCACCTCATGCACGAGGTGTGGGAGCGCGGGATCCGAGCGGTGATGGCCGACGCCATCGCCGAGGCGACCGAGGGCGCCGACTACCTCTACGTGAGCGTCGACATCGATGTCCTCGACCCGGGCTTCGCGCCCGGCACGGGCACCCCGGAGCCAGGTGGGATGAACCCCGCTGACCTGCTCCGCACGGTGCGGGCACTCGGCCAGCAGACGAATCTGGTGGCCCTCGACGTGGTCGAGGTCGCTCCGGCCTACGACGTGGCCGACAACACGGTCAACAACGCCCACCGTGTGGTGTTCGAGGCGCTGGCCGGGATGGCCTGGCGTCGCCGCGAGTCTCGCGGCTGACGCCATCGCGCCCCGTGGGGAGGCTCAGCCCTGCGGGATCGCCGCCGAGTCGAGCGTGCCCTGGATCATCGACGTGAGGTTCTCCATCGGCACCTCGCCGCTGATGCGCCAGGCCAGCTTGCCGTCGGCGTCCACCATCATCATCGTGGGGTAGCCGGTCACCCCGAGCGCCCCGGCGGCCTCGGCACCCTCGCTGTCGGCGATCACGGCGAACGGGAACCCTTCATCGGCGAGCCACTGCGACGGCTCCTCGATCACCTTGAGCGACGAGGTCCCGATCAGATCGGGCTTGTAGCCGGTCGAGACGCCCACGACCTCGATGCCGTCGGGAAAGTTCCCGGCCTTCTCCCACTCGGCCATCATCGGGATCTCCTTCTGGCAGTGGGGACACCAGTGGGCCATCACGACGATGAGCGTCGGGGTTCCCTTGACGGGCACCGAGACGTTCACGCCGTTGAAGGTCTGACCGTTGACGGTCGGCACGGTCGCGCCGACTGCGGCGTCCACGCCCGAATCCGGCTCGGGAGCGAGGGCCTCGCCCTCGACGGTGATCGGACGCTGCTGGAGCAGGCCGGAGGCGCCACCGGTGCTGACGGAGGTGTCGTCGTCACCGCCCGACACGACGAGCGCCACGACCAGGACCACCGCGATCACGGCGACCAGGCCGCCGACGAGCATCCAGGGGCCTTTGGACTTCTCGCGGGACTTGCGCTTGGCGGCCGCCTGGCGGCGGGCGGCACCGCTGCCGGGCCGCGGCGGGATGTCAGTGGTAGCCATGCATCGTTTCTACACGGAAATGGACCGCCTCGGACGCGCGGCTGGTCAACTGCCCGACACTCCGGGTTCGGCTCGCCACCCGATCGTTTCGGGCGGTTCGTCCAGGCTCACCAGCGCCAATGCACCGGTGCCGAGGGTGACCCGGGACGCCGACACGTCTCCGCCGTAGGCCGCGATCCACACCTCATTCTCACCCTGTGCGTTCCCGGCCAGCGCGCATCCGAGCGGAGCGACGGCGTCGAACGGCGGGAAGGCGAGCAGCTCGTCGGCGCCGGGTGCGGCGAGCATCAACCGACGCGAGTAGGGGTCGGCAAACAGGACCGAACCGTCGTCGGTGACGACGAACGACGCCCCGACGCTCGACCATCGGCCCCACCGGCGAGGCACGGTGACCACCAACTCTGCCTCGCCCAGCGTTCCGTCGACGAGGAGTGGGAACCGGGTGATCGAGGCGTTTGCCTCCTCGGCCACGTACAGGTACTGCTCGTCGGGCGAGCGAGATCCGTGCGGAAGATCGAGCTCCTCGGCGATCTGTTCCTGCTCACCGTCGGGATCGACTCGCCAGATCGTGCCGGCGGAGCAGGCTCGAGCGTGCCGGACTCGCGCCCCGTCCCGACGTACGCCGAACCGCCCGAGTCGACGACGAGGTCGGCGAGGCCGCCGCGCGACGATCCGGACAGGTCGGCGTACTCGCTGAGCCGTCCCGTCCGGTCGGAGTGGACGAAGAGCCGCCCGCCTGTCGCGGCCACGAGGAGCTCGCCGTCGGGGAGCCCGCGATCCCGCCCGGTCGGTCCCCGGTCAGGAGCAGGACCGTCACGACCTGCGGCGAAGCAGGCGACCAGCGCAGGACCCGGCCGGCATGCGCGTCGATGAACCACAGCCAGCCGTCTCGCCAGTGCAGGCGAGTCGGCAGATCGACCGCTCCACCATCGGATGGAGGGGCATCGGGATCACCGTCTCCACGACACCTCCCGTGCGCGCACGGACGCACGACCACCCAGACGTCGCCGCGGCCGATTCATGACGCCAGGCGACTGGACATCATCGAACGTGTGTTCGATGATGTCCAGTGATGACTGATCCGAGCGCTCTCTCGATTCACACGGCGGCCGACATCGAGTCGATCCGTCGATCCGCCGCCATGGCCCCCCTCCCCCGGCAACAGGTCGACGAGTGCCTGTCGGGCTACCTCGCGCTCGCTCGCGAGCGCGAACGGGTCGTCACCCTCCTCGGCGACCTGGGCCCGTCCTGGCGGGCGGCCCGGTCGGTGCTGAACGAGCTGTCGGAGCTCCTGCGACCACCCGACACGTGACCCGGTCATCCCCGGATCGGCGAGCCGGTCCTCCGGTTCCGGGTCGGCCGACGGCGGTGCGTACGGTGACCGTCCATGTCCGAAGAGCGCACGCCACAACGTCGGGGCCGCAAGATCGCCATGTCCGCCGAGGAGGTCGACGCGTTCCTCGCCGAGGAGCGCACGGTCCGTGTCGCGACGGTGAGCGTGGATGGGCCGCACAACGCTCCGCTCTGGTTCGTCTGGGATGGCACCCACCTGTGGCTGACCTCGATCGTGAGGAGCCAGCGATGGGTCGATCTCCAGCGCGATCCCCGCGTGGCGATCGTCGCCGACGCCGGTCACGACTTCGTCGAGTTGCGGGGCGTGGAGATCAAGGGCCGGGTCAGCGTCGTCGGCGAGGTCCCCCGGACCGGCGAACCGAACGCGGAGCTGGAGACGCCCGAGCGGCTCTTCGCCCGCAAGTACATCGGCCAGGACGAGATGATCCACGACCAGCGCCACGCCTGGCTCCGGGTCGACGTGGAGAAGTTGACGAGCTGGGACTTCCGCAAGCAGTTCGCCCCGAAGGACACCTCAGCGGAGCAGGCCTGACATGTCGATCCGAGGTCAGGCCTTCATCGCCGGCGCATACGAGCATCCACGGCGCCACATCCCCGATCTCACGCTGGCCGAGATCCACGCCGAGGTCGCCCTCGGCGCCCTCGCCGACGCCGGACTCACGATGAGCGACGTCGACGCCTACTACTGCGCCGGCGACGCACCGGGATTCGGCGGCATCTCGATGGCGGACTACTTCGGGCTGAAGTGCCGCACCATCGACACGACCGAGATCGGCGGGGCGTCCTACGTCGCCCACGTCGGGCACGCCGCAGCGATGATCGCCATGGGCAAGGCGAGCGTGGCGCTGATCACCCTGGCCGGCAAACCCAGAACCGGCGGCGCCCCGCCCGGTCAGTCGGGCGCCGCGACCGCAGCGCCGGAGCACGAGTTCGAATCGCTGTGGGGCGGGGTCCTCGTCGGCTGGTACGCGATGGCGGCCCGACGGCACATGCACGAGTTCGGCACCACCTCGGCCCAGCTCGCCGAGATCAAGGTGGCCGCCTCGCTGCACGCCCAGCACAACCCCAACGCCTTCCTCCCGACGCCGGTCACGGTCGAGGAGGTGCTCGAGTCGCCGCTCATCGCCGACCCGCTCCATCGGCTGGACTGCTGTGTGATCACCGACGGCGGCGGCGCGCTCGTGGTCGTCAGCCCGGAGATCGCCCGCACCCTCGACCGCCGTTGCGCCAAGGTCCTCGGGCACGGCGAGGCGGTGAAGCACACCGCCGGTGGCCGAATCGACCTCACCCACACCGCGGCGATCTGGTCCGGGCCGCCCGCCTTCGCCGAAGCGGGCGTCGGACCCGGCGACATCAAGTACGCCTCGATCTACGACTCGTTCACGATCACCGTGCTCGAAGCACTGGAGGATCTGGGGTTCTGCGAGCGAGGTGAGGGCGGGCGGTTCGTGAGCGACGGAGCGCTCGTGGCGCCGTTCGGCCGCCTCCCGTTCAACACCGACGGCGGCGGGCTCTGCAACAACCATCCGGCCAACCGGGGCGGGATGACCAAGGTGATCGAGGCGGTACGCCAGTTGCGCGGCGAGGCCCACCCGGCGGTCCAGGTACCGAACTGCGACCTCGTGCTGGCCCACGGCACCGGCGGTTCGCTCGGAACCCGCTCGGGCAGCGCCACCTTGATCCTGGGACAGGAGGACGCATGAGCGAGTTGCCGGTTCGCCGACCGCATCGGACCCTCGAGACCGAACCGTTCTGGGACGGCTGCGCCGCCCGCCGCATCGTGTTGCCACAGTGCAACGCCTGTGACGAGGTGATCTGGTACCCGCGTCGCTTCTGTCCGTTCTGTGGCAGCCGAGACGTGCGCTGGGAGGAGATGTCCGGTCGAGGCACCATCTACAGCTTCACCGTGATCCGCAAGGGTCCCGGCCCGTATCGGGAGCACTCCCCCTACGTCGTGGCCTATGTCGAGCTGGACGAAGGCCCGCGTCTGTTGACCAACGTGGTCGACGTCCCGATCGATCAGGTCGAGGTCGGCCAGGCGGTGCGGGTGGTCTTCGATGCGGTCCCCGATTCCGACGACGCCCTGCCCCGGTTCGCCCCCGCCTGACAGATACCGGACCCGCCTCGCGGGAACGGCGGTGTGCGAAGTAGTCAGCGTGTGACTACCTTGTCCACGTGCAACCGATCCGGCGCTCCCTCCTCGCGCTCGTCCTCGCCGTGGGGGCCGTCGCCGGATGCGGTGGCTCGGACGACGGCGACGGGATCACGGTGTTCGCGGCGGCGTCGCTCACCGAGGCGTTCGGTGCGATCGGAGCGGCGTTCACCGCCGAGCATCCCAGCACCCCGGTCACGTTCAACTTCGCGGCCTCGTCGGAGCTGGCGACGCAGGTGATCGAGGGCGCGCCCGCCGACGTGCTCGCCTCGGCCGATCTCGCCAACATGTCCCGGGTCACCGACGCCGGGGCCGCCGCCGGCGCGCCGGCGGTGTTCGCCACGAACCACTCGACGATCGTCGTCGGCGCGGGGAACCCGCATGGGATCACGACCATCGAGGATCTCGCCGACCCCGCGCTCGTGATCGTGATCTGCGCTCCTCAGGTGCCCTGCGGGTCGTACGCCGCCGAGATCTTCGATCGCTCGGGCGTGTCGGTCACCCCGGACTCGTACGAGCAGAACGTGAAGGCGGTCGTCACCAAGGTGGCGCTCGGCGAGGCCGACGCCGGGATCGCCTACGAGACCGACGTGCGCGTCGCGGATGAACAGGTCGACTCGGTGACGCTCCCCTCCGATCTCGACGTCACGGCGCAGTACCCGATCGCGGTCACCACCGCGTCCGCCGCCCCGGAGGCGGCGCAGGAGTTCGTGGACTTCGTGACCAGCGCCGAGGGGCAGTCGATCCTCGCCTCGTTCGGGTTCACCGCCCCGTGACCACCGACCGCTCCCGTCGAGATCGTCCTCGGGCCCTCCCCGTACCGGCGCTGCTCCTGGCGTCGGTGGCGGTGGCGTTCTTCTCACTGCCGCTCCTCGGCCTGCTGTGGCGAGCCCCCTGGTCGGCGCTGCGCACCGTGTTGGGTCGCCCCGAGGTCCGCACCGCGCTGCGGTTGTCGCTGCAGACCTCGCTCCTGGCTGCGCTGATCTCGGTCGTGTTCGGGGTTCCGCTCGCCTGGCTCCTCGCTCGGGTCGAGTTCCCCGGTCGCTCGATCGTGCGGGCACTGGCGACGCTGTCGATGGTGCTCCCGCCGGTCGTCGGTGGGGTCGCGTTGTTCGCCTCGTTCGGTCGGCGTGGATTGTTCGGCCAGTACCTCGACCGCTGGTTCGGGATCCGGCTCCCGTTCACGACGGCCGGGGTGGTCGTCGCCCAGGCGTTCGTCGCGATGCCGTTCCTCGTGCTCACCGTCGAAGCGGCCATCCGCCAGCTCGACGGTCGGGTCGAGGAGGCAGCCCGCACGCTCGGCGCCGGCCGTTGGTACACGTTCTCGCGGGTGACGCTTCCCTCGATCCGCACCGCGCTCGTCGCCGGCGCCGTGCTCGCCTGGGCCCGGGCGCTCGGCGAGTTCGGCGCGACGATCACCTTCGCCGGCAACTTCCCCGGCCGGACCCAGACCCTCCCCCTCGCCACGTACCTCGCGTTGGAGACCGATCCGGACGAGGCGATCCTGATCGCCCTGCTGCTGATCGCCGTGAGCTTCGGCGTGCTGGTCGGACTCCGGGACCGATGGCTGGGGGCCGCCGTGCCCGGACGCTCGAAGCAGGTTCCCTCGTGAGCCTCGAGGTCGACGCCCACGTCCGTCGCGGCGACTTCGAACTCGACGTGCAGCTCTCGGTGAAACCGGGCGAGCTGCTCGCCGTGCTCGGGCCGAACGGAGCGGGCAAGTCGACGCTGCTGCGCGTCCTCGCCGGGCTCGCTCCGATCGATGGCGGCCACATCACACTCGACGACACCGTGCTCGACGCGCCGGACGAGGGTCGCTTCGTCCCGCCCGAACGACGACCGATCGGCGTCGTGTTCCAGGACTACCTGTTGTTCGACCATCTCGATGCCCGGGACAACGTGGCGTTCGGTCTGCGGACGACCGGCCTCGGCCGGGTCGAGGCGCGGCGTCGAGCCGAGGAGCTCCTGGCTCAGGTCGGGTTGGCCGAGTTCGCTCGCCGTCGGCCGAAGGAGCTGTCGGGCGGCCAGGCCCAGCGCGTCGCCCTCGCCCGAGCCTTGGCCCGCCAGCCGCGTGCGCTCCTCCTCGACGAGCCGCTCGCAGCGCTCGACGTCGGGACGCGCCGGCGGGTGCGGCGAGATCTGAGGCGGCACCTCGACGGATTCGACGGGGTACGGCTGCTCGTCACCCACGATCCCCTCGACGTCTACGCGCTCGCGGATCGGGTGGCGATCGTCGACGGGGGGCGCGTCGTGCAGTCCGGAACCGTCGCCGAGATCACTGCGCACCCGCGGTCGCGCTACGTCGCCGACCTCGTCGGGACCAATCTCGTCGCAGGACAGATCGGGCCTGCTGGTCTCGTCGCCGCCTCGGGCGCCCAGCTCGCGGTGACGGCGGACTTCTCCGGCCCGGCCTTCGCCGTCGTGCGGCCCCAGTCGATCACGCTCTCGCACCACGTCCCCGAGACCAGCGCCCGCAACGTGTTCGTCGGGATCGTCGACGACGTCGATCGGCTGGGAGAGCGGGCGCGGATCGGCATCGAGATCGCCGATGCGTCGGGCGGACCGCTGCACCTGACCGCCGAGATCACCGTACGGGCGCTGGACGAACTCGCGCTACGCGCCGGTGATCCGGTCGTCGCCACGATGAAGGCCACCGACATCGAGGCATATCCCGCGTGAGCGGCGGTCACCGTCACGTGCGATCGGTACCGCACCGGCACGCAGGCGCCCGGGTCCGATGAGCGGGCCCGAACTCCCGGAGCCGTCACTCGGCGAGTGGGCCTGCCTCGGCGCGCTGCACGCCGGGCCCGCTCACGGTTGGGCCGTCGCCCGGCGCCTGCGCCGCGACGGCGACCTCGGCCGGGTGTGGCAGCTGTCGCGTCCGTTGACGTACCGGTCGCTCGATCTCCTCGCTCGACGGGGCTGGGTTCGCACCGTGTCGGAGGAGCGAGGCGACAGCGGCCCGAACCGCACGATCCTCGCCCCGTCGAGAACTGGCCGGGCCCGATTCCGGATCTGGCTTCGCACCCCGGTCGAGCACCTCCGAGACGTGCGCGGCGAACTGCTGCTGAAGCTGGTCCTGGCCGAGCAACTCGGCGTCGACCCGACGGCGCTCGTCGTCGAGCAGCAGCGGCTCGTGGCCGAGCAGGCCGCCGTCCTCCGTCGCGAACTGGATCAGCGACGCGACGAGCTCGACGTCGTGATCGCATGGCGGCTGGAGTCCACCCTCGCCACAGAGCGCTTCTTGGACCGGGTGCGCGAGGCCCGGCTCACCACAGGTTCCGACGCATGAGCGAGTGGACCCGCTCCCAGTGCAGCTCCGAGGCCCGCCGGTTGTAGCGCTCGCTCCCGGGTGGGGCGTAGCCGTGGACCGCATCGTCGAAGAAGTCGATCGTGTGGGTCACGCCTCCTCCGCGAGCGCCTCGCGCATCGTCTCCAGATCGGACACGGGCGCGGTCGGGTCGTTCGCACACCAACCGAAGTAGGCCTCGGCGGTCATGGTGTCGAGGCGCAGGTGCGGTGAATCGTCGCCGTCGCGCACGAGCCAGGCGCCGTGGATCGAAGCGACCGCCTGCACCTTGTCGGGGTACTCCTTGGCCACCGCCAGCGTGAGGCCACCGCTCATGCAGAACCCCACTGCGCCGACCTTGTCCGTCGACGCAGCCGGATCGGTCTCGGCATGAGCGAGGAGCGCGGCTGCGTCCCCGAGGATGCTGGTCGGGGTCACGGCCCCCATCAGTTCCCGACGCTCGTGCATGTCGGCGTCGGACATCCCGAACATCCGGAACGGGCCGCCGCGGTAGAACAGGTACGGCAACATCACGTAGTACCCGGCCGAGGCCAGCCGCTCCGCCATCTCCTGCAGGGCCGGGCGGATGCTCGGAGCGTCCATCAGGTAGAGCACGACCGGATGGGGCCCATCGTGTTCCGGGTGATAGATGAAGGTCTTCATCTCGCCGTCGGCCGTCGTGAGGTCGATCTCTCGGTCGATCATGGGCGAAGTCTTCCAGACCGGCGATCGCTGGCGTCGAGACGGCGACCCGCGACTAGCGTCCCGACGGTGTGCCGAGGGGTCGGCGCCACGACGAAGGGAGTCTTGGTGTATCCGGGACCGTACGCGCAGCAGCATCCGGATCGAGCGGCGTTCGTGATGGCCTCCACCGGCGAGGCCGTCAGCTATCGGGAGTTCGAGGAACGGGCGAACCGCCTCGCCCACGTCCTGCGGGCGCAGGGCTTGGCCCGCCTGGACCACTACTCGATCTTCATGGAGAACAACGATCGCTATCTCGAAGCGTGCGCCGCGGGTGAGCGCACCGGCACCTACTACACGTGCATCAACAGCTATCTCACCGGTGAGGAGGTCGCCTACATCCTCGAGAACAGCGAGTCACAGGTGCTGATCTTCTCGACCGCCAAGGCGGCCGCTGCGCTCGAGGCGCTGGCCCGATCGCCCCGGATCACCTTGGCACTCGCGGTCGGCGGCGTTCCGGAGGGCTGCGACGATCCTCGCGTCGTCGACTATGCCTCGGCCTGCTCGGAGTTCCCGTCCACACCGATCGAGGACGAAGCGTTGGGCACCTCGATGCTCTACTCCTCCGGCACGACCGGGCGCCCCAAGGGCATCCTGCGGCCGCTTCCCGAGACGACCCCCGGAGACGCGATGGGGTTGTTCACCTTCCTGCTCGGGCTGTGGCACTACCGGGAGGACATGATCTACCTGTCCCCCGCCCCGCTCTACCACTCCGCCCCTCAGGCCGCGGTGGGACTCACCATCCGGATGGGCGGCACCGTGATCATCATGGAGCGCTTCGATCCCGTCGAGTACTTGAAGCTGGTCGAGCGCTACTCGGTCACCCACACCCAGCTGGTGCCGACCATGTTCTCCCGGATGCTGAAGCTGCCCGAGGCGCAGCGCCGGAGCCACGACCTGTCGTCACTCGAGATCGCCGTGCACGCCGCCGCACCGTGCCCGGTCCAGGTGAAGGAACAGATGATCGAGTGGTGGGGTCCGATCATCCACGAGTACTACGGCGCGACCGAAGGCATCGGATTCACCACCTGCGACAGCGAGGAATGGCTCGCCCACCGCGGCACGGTCGGCAAGGTGGTGCTCGGCGTCCTGCACATCATCGACGACGACGGCAACGAGCTCCCGGTCGGGCAGCCCGGCACCATCTGGTTCGAGACCGCCACCGAGTTCCACTACCACAACGATCCGGACAAGACCGCCGAGGCGACCTCGCCCGACGGCCGGATGACGACGGTGAACGACGTCGGCTACGTGGACGACGACGGGTACCTCTACCTGACCGATCGCAAGACGTTCATGATCATCTCCGGTGGCGTGAACATCTATCCGCAGGAGACCGAGAACCTGCTGATCACCCATCCCAAGGTCGCCGACGCGGCCGTGATCGGCGTCCCGAATCCGGACCTCGGCGAGGAGGTGAAGGCGATCGTTCAGGTGATGCCGGGGGTCGAGGCCAACGATGCACTGGTCGAGGAGTTGCTGACCTTCTGCCGGGACCATCTCTCACGCCAGAAGGTGCCCCGTTCGATCGACTTCGAGGCGGAGCTGCCCCGGCTCCCCACGGGCAAGTTGTACAAGCGGCTCCTGCGCGACCGGTACTGGGGCGGCGACGCCCGTTTGGTCTGAGGACGCAAATCGGCCCCCGGGATTCCCGGGGGCCGATCGTTGGTTCGAGGAGTGGTTCAGGGGGAGAGATGCGGTCGGCCCAGGCCCTCCCCGGGAGCGGGCCGACCGCTGGTGGGGTCAGACTTCCTGGTGCGCCACCCGACGCAGGTGGAACATTCCGAACACCACCAGGAGTGCCATGGCGGCGGCGGCGATGAAGGCGACCGTGGCGGCGATGCCGGCGATGCGGCCGATGGTTGCCCAGGCGAAGGCCGACAGCAGCAGGCCTCGCAGGGTCTCGCCCTTGAAGAGGGTGTTGCGCTGGTTGGCCACGCCGTCGGCCTTGGCCTGCAGTGCGGCGATCTCATCGGCGCTGGCGCCGTTGTCGGTGGCTTCGGTGACGGCGGCCTTGGCGGCCCGCTCCGGGCCTCCGAGCTCGGCGTACGTCATGCCATCGGCGATGCCGGCCAGGTGATGGTCGATGTAGCTGGCATAGGCCTCGGCGTGCTGGCCGGTCGTGACCTGCAGGCCGGCGTACTTCACCAGGTCGGTGCGGCCTTCGGTCTCGAGGGCGTCAGCGGCGGGGAAGAAGATCTGCTGGGTGGCGAGCTCGTCGTGGACGTAGTCCTCGGCGAAGTTGTTGCCCCAGGAGAGCAGGCCGCCGGCGACAGCCAAGACGACGGCGACGACGGCGCCGAGAGCGATGAGTACCTTGTCGATCGTCTGCCGCTTGACGGCGACGACCGGGGTGCTGTCCAGATCGGACGTTGAGACTGCGACGGGGTTTGCCAGTGCCATGGTGGGTCCTCCTCCAGGAGCGGCCAGCGGGTCGCTGCGGGCTGGTTGCTGACATCAGCGTGCGCTCGTGTCCCGACCGACACCGGGGCATTCCGCAACCGTGGCGCAGGACCTTGGTCCTGCATCCGCCGGGTCATCCTCGCCGGACCTTGATCGTCGGCGCCTCGTTCGTGGGTACGTCGCTCGTCGGCGCCGCTCGCGCCTCACGAGGTCCGCGATTTTCGGAGAGACTGGACGGATGGAAACCGTTCGCTGGGGAGTGTTGTCGACATCGGACTTCGCGAGAGGAAGTTCATCCCGGGGCTCCGACGGGCAGCCGGGGTCGAGATCGCCGCGGTGGCGTCGCGCGACGCGGCCCGAGCACGCGCCTTCGCCGACGAGACCGGCATCGAGACGTCGTATGGCACCTACGAGGAACTGCTCGCCGATCCGACGATCGACGTGATCTACAACCCGCTCCCGAACTCGATGCACGTCGAGTGGACCCGCAGGGCGGCCGAGGCCGGCAAACACGTGATGTGCGAGAAGCCGATGGGGATCGACGCCGCAGAGCTCGACGTCCTGTTGCCGCTCGCCGAGCAGGTGCACATCGCCGAAGCGTTCATGGTCCGGTTCCACCCGCAATGGCACGAGACCCGGGAGCTCGTGCGCTCCGGCCGCCTCGGTTCGATCAGCCATGTCCACGCCGCGTTCCAGTACCGCAACACCGACGGGAGCAACATCAGGAACCAGGCCGACGTGGGCGGCGGCGCCCTCTACGACATCGGGTGTTACGCCATCGTCGCGGCGCGCTGGTTCCTCGAAGCCGACCCGGTCCGGGTCGTTGCGCTCGTCGATCGCGATCCCGAGTTCGGCACCGATCGGCTGACCTCGGCGATCCTCGACTTCGGCGACGGCCGTATGGCCACGTTCCAGGTGAGCACCCAGGCCGTCTTCCACCAGCGGGTGACGGTGCACGGCACCGAAGGGCGGCTGGAGCTCACCATCCCGTTCAACCATCCCCAACACGATCCGGTGACCTACCTGGTGCACCACGGGCAATCGGTCCACGGGCTCGACGCCGAGCGGTTCGAGGTTGCCGCGGCCGATCACTACGCGCTTCCAGGCCGAGGCGTTCTGCGCCGGGTCCGTACCGAGCCACCGACCACCGGTCCGTTGCTGGACGCGGTGACGAACATGCGGATCATCGACGCCGTGTTCCGCTCGGCCGAGTCCGGCCGCTTCGAACCCGTCTGAGTCAACCTTCGTCCGACTCCTCCGGTCCGCGCCACCCCGAGCGGAACGCGACCTTGACAAGCGACCATTCATCGATCATCGTCGATGCTCGATGAACATCTCTCGATCCGACGCCACCACGTGGGCCGCGTGGTTCAAGGCAATCGGCGATCCGACCAGGATCTTGATCCTCAACCTGTTGGCCACGGCCGACCGCCCGATGGCCGTCAACGAGATCGTCGATGCCCTCGACGTCGGCCAGTCGACCGTCTCCCACCACCTCAAACTGCTCGCCGAGGTCCGCTTCCTCCTCGTCGAACGGCAGGGCACCACGAGCTGGTGGCGGATCAACCAGCGCTGCCTCTCCGGCTTTCCCACTGCGGCCGAACTGGTGATGGGACGCGCTCACCGACGTTGCGTTGGGACGACGGCTGCCCGGCATCCGACCCGATCGAGCCGACTGCAGCGGCGGCGGCGACGCCGGGTCGATCGCGGACCGAAGCGCCGGCCGGATCGCCCGCCAGCGGGACCGCCGGACGGGCGGCCGCACGGGACGGCCGACCGATGACCGACGCCACGACCACCGATGCCGAGGCCGGTGCCGGTGCCGGTGCCGAGTCGAACCGGCCGACGACGTCGGCCGCGGTCGAGATCCGGGCGATGGAGCCCGCCGACTGGCCGGACGTCGCCGCCATCTACGAGGCGGGCATCGCCACGAGGAACGCCACGTTCGAGACCGCAGCACCGCGGTGGGACGCCTGGGACGCGGACACCTGACCGCCCACCGCTTCGTCGCCATCGGCGAGCGGGGCCGGGTCGTCGGATGGGCGCGCTCGCCCGTGTCGGACCGGTGCGCCGACGCCGGCGTCGCCGAGAACAGCGTGTACGTGGCGCCCGACGCCCACGGTCGGGGCATCGGTCGAGCGCTGCTCGACGCGACGATCGCCAGTGCCGAAGCAAGTGGGATCTGGACCGTGCAGACCGGCATCTTCCCGGAGAACGTCGCCAGCGTCGCCCTGCACGAACGGTGCGGGTTCCGCATCGTCGGCCGACGCGAGCGGATCGGCCGGCTCGACGGCATCTGGCGCGACACCCTCATCCTCGAACGCCGGAGCACCGTGACCGGCACCTGACCGGCGGCCACCCCGTCCCCTTCATCTCCTCGACCTGTCCCCTCGACCCTTCCCCTCGACCCGTTCCCGCCGCGATCCGTTCCTTCGTCACGCTCTGGTGGTGGATCTGCTCATCGGTGACGAGATCCACCACCAGAGCCGCGGACGGCAGGAGCGGCCGGCACCCGGGCTCGGAGCGGATTGCGGGTTCGTCGTCGCCGACGTCCGCGACGCACCGGATCGACCGGGACTCGAGTTCGTGTTCCTGGCGAACACCTCTGGCCGACCCCGAGCGACGGCGGACGGCGCAGGACCGTGACGCAGCGACGTGACGAGCGTTCTACGAGGGGTAGGCCGGGTGGGTATCGAACCCACGACCCAGGGATTATGAGTCCCCTGCTCTAACCACTGAGCTACCGGCCCGAGATATGGCAACGGGGCCCCGGAGGGCCCCGTCATCATGGCTCCGGGAGCAGGGCTCGAACCTGCGACCCGCTGATTAACAGTCAGCTGCTCTGCCAGCTGAGCTATCCCGGAATGCGGTTGTGGAGGATAGCGGACCGCTCGGCGGTTGCGCAGATCACCCACCAACTTCGCCCGATCGGCTCGTCCCGGATCCATGCCGGTCCCACGCCGCCACCGGTCGACGACCACGCCGCCGCGAGTCCGCCCCGATGAACACTTCACGTCAAGACCAGATCAAGGGTTGCCACGCTGCGTGAATTCTGAGACGCTGCAACTTCCTCACTCGTCGGGGGCGCGAGCGGGTGAGCACCAGCGGGCACGCGGGATCGAGAAGGACACCATGGCACGACACTTCGGCACTGCGCTGGCCGTCACCAGCGCCTTCATGTTGATCGCCGCGCCAGCGGCCTCGACCGCCTCCGGCAACGGAGACCCGGCGCCTGCGGACGCCGCGACGACGGACTCCGGCGACGCAGCCCGACCCGAGTTCACCCGTCTGCCCAACCCCCACCTCGACACCGGTCGTGGCTCCGCTCGGCGCGAACCGCGACCAGCTCGTCACCGTGACCATCGAGCTCGACGCTCCGTCGGTGGCCGAGGCCACTGCGGACGCCGGCGGTGACCTCACCAGCGGGGAGGAAGCCTCGACCCGGGCGCTCTCCGACGGCCAGCAGGACTCCCTCGTCACCCTCCTCGATTCGCTCGGCGGCCAGGTCCTCTACCAGCTCCAGGACGCTGAACGCCGTGGTCGCACGCGCTCCCGATCCGCGGTGCCGAGGCTCCAGGCCGCCCGCCACGTGACCGCGGTGTCCCAGGCGTCGCTCCTCGAACCGGCGGTCAGCCGACCGTCGAACGCCGTCGCCGACGTCCTCACCAAGGTCGCACCGGCCTGGGAGGCGCTCGGCACGACCGGCGCCGGGATGAGCATCGGCATCATCGACACCGGCATCGACTACACCCACGCCGACTTCGGCGGGTCGGGGAACCCCGACGACTTCGCCGCCAACGACTCGACCGTGATCGAGGACGGCACGTTCCCGACCGCCAAGGTCCTCGGTGGGTTCGACTACGTCGGCGATGCCTACGACGCCGGCAGCGACGATCCCGCTGCCCTCGTCCCCGTGCCCGACCCGGACCCGCTCGACTGCCAGGGCCATGGCACCCACGTGGCCGGCACCGCAGCCGGCACCGGGGTGACGGCCGACGGGAGCACCTACACCGGCCCGTACGACGCGGCCGCGCTCGACACGTTGGCCATCGGGCCGGGCTCGGCCCCCGAGGCCTCGCTGTACGCCTACCGCGTCTTCGGCTGCGACGGGATCGGTCGAGGATGCCATCGTCGCCGCCGCGGTCGACCAGGCCGTGCAGGACGGGGTCGATGTCATCAACCTGTCGCTCGGCAGCCCGTTCGGCGACGGCAAGGCCTCCGATCGCCCGGGCGCTCGACAACGCCTCGCTCGCCGGGGTGATGGGCGGCCGCGGCCGGCAACGAAGGCGGCGCGGCGTACATGGTCGGCAATCCCGGCGCCGCCGATCGAGCGCTGTCGGTCGCCGCGTGGACGGTTCGTCACCGGACTTCCCGAGTGCTCAGATCGTCGGCACCGATCTCGTCGGACTGGACGCCAACGCGGCGCCGCTTCCGGTCACCGGATCGGTTCGCGGCCCTGCGTGATGCGGCAGGCGGCATCGGGCTCGGCTGCGATCCCGCCGAGTACGTCGATGTCGAGACGGGCGAGATCGTCGTCACGGCCCGCGGCGAGTGCGCTCGCGTCGACCGCGCGATCATCGGTGAGGCGGCCGGCGCGGCTGCCGTGATCATGGTCGACAACGGCGACGGGTTGCCGCCGTTCGAGGGTGACATCCCCGGTGTCACGATTCCGTTCATCGGGATGCCGGCGACCGCGGCCGATGGGTTGCGGGACCTCGACGGCGCCGCGGTCGAGATCGCCGAGGGCGATCCGCTCGTGAACCCCACCTATCTCCAGCCGAGCGACTTCACCTTGGCGGCCCTGCACCGGTGACAGCGCGACCAAGCCCGACGTCACCGCACCCGGGGTCAGCATCATCTCCGCCGCGGTCGGAGCGGGGTCCGGAGGGATCACCAACTCGGGGACCTCGATGGCGTCACCCCACGTCGCGGGGATCACTGCGCTCGTCGGGCAGGCTCATCCCGACTGGACCCCGGCCCAGATCAAGGCAGCCGTGATGAGCACCGCGGATGCCGCCACGGTGCGAGACGGTGTGGTCCGGCTCGCCGGCACGGGGCTGGTCGACGCCGCAGCCGCCGTCGCGACCATGGTCCTGTTGACCACGCCGGAGGGCACCAACTCGATCTCGTACGGCGAATTGAACAGCACCTTCGGTTCGATGTTCGCCGACCGGACGCTCACTCTCGAGAACCACTCGGACGCACCCATCGTCTACTCGTTGCAGGCGGCGATCGAGGGCGATGCGGCGGGTGCGACGATGAACGTGTTCCCGGCCTTCGTGCTCGTTGAGCCGGGCGCCACGACCGATGTCTCCGTGCACTTCGAACTGCCGTCCGCCGCGGTGATGGATCTCCCCCGTGAGACCGACTCCTCGTACGGCGACCTGTTCACGATCAGCGGAACGGTGACCGCCCGACCCGTGTTCCCGGGCTCCACCGACCCCGTGCTGCACACCACGTTCCTCGCCGTGCCGCGGGTCGAGACGCTGCTCGCCACGGCCGGGGGCGATGGGGTGATCGAGCTGCAGAACAACGGCTACCTGTCCGCTGACGCCGACATCTACGCCTGGCAGTCGCTGAGCCCGCGAGTCGACGACACCGCTCCGGTCACCTTCGACCTGCGTGCCGTCGGCCTCCAACAGCTCGGTGGCGAAGCGCTCGGCGGGGAAGCCGACGACGCGTCGTTGATCTGGGCCGTCAACCTGTACGACGGCTGGTCGAACCCGGGCTCGGTCGAGGTCGACGTCATCATCGACGTCGACGGCGACGGGATCCCCGACCTCGACGTGTTCAGCGCCGATGCCGGGCTGGTGCTCGCCGGGGTGCCCGAGGGCGTGCCGGCCACCTTCGTGTACGACCTCCGCACGGACGAGTTCGTGGGCGACGTGTTCCTCACCGCGGCACCGATGAACTCCTCCACCATGCTGATCCCGACCCTCGCGAGCTGGCTCGGCACGGACGAGTTCACCTACCAGGTGTTCGTCTACGACCTCGAGACCGAGGCGGAGGAGGCGAGCGATCTGGCGACCTGGAACGTCGGCGCCCCGCCCGCCACCACCGGTGACTACCTGACCCTCGAGCCCGGCGACGTGGTCCAGGTTCCGCAGCAGGGCTCAGACGGTGTGCTCGGCTGGATGGTCGTGACCTTCGACGACCACAGCGGGGCCCCCGAGGCCGACCTCATCCCTCGGAACTGGGTCGACCACTGATCGGACGGGAGCCCGTAGCGTGACGGCGTGATCCGCCCGTCGCTCGCTCGTCGCCGCGTCGCCGCACTCGTGGTGGGCGCGGCGACGCTCGCGTCGGCGTGCGGATCGACCGGCACCGCGGCCGGCACGGACTCCGGCGGCGAAACGCCGACGGTGCTCAGCCTGCCCCGGCCGACCTTCGACGACGAGCCCGGAGTCCGCATCGTCGTCGGACCGGCGTCCCCGCCGCCGTCCGACTCCGGTGGAGGCGTGGCGACCGGCGCGTCCACGACCGTGTCGGACGTCACCGAGACGACCGACGTCACGGGCACGACCGACGTCACCGGCGCGTCCGATCCGGCCGACGGGGCGGGGCCGACGCGCCTGGACGCACCGGTGGAGCGCGATGTTCCGAGCCCGACCGTCACGCCGCCCGGCCCGTCGCTCCCCCACCCCTGGGCCGGTGTCACCACCGAGTCCGACGGCCTGCTCCACGTCGCCATCGGCTGCGTTCCCGACCTCGGCGCCGAATCGCTCAACGGGTTCTTCGCCGAACGGGTCGGCCCGATGCTCGGGGCGGACTACCAGCACGTCTACGACCTGAGCGGAGGTCGTTACCTGTGGTTGTTCCAGGACGCATTCGTCGATCACACCGATCTCTCCCACCGCCTCGACACCTCACCGTTCGTCCACAACGTGGCGCTGCTCCAGGACGGCTTGTGCTTCTCGCTCGTACACCGAGGCTCCCCCGATGCCCCCCAGAGTTTCGAAACCGGCTTCGGCGAGTCGGTCGCTCAACGGTGGTACTGGCCGCTCGGAGGCGAACTCACGCCCGAGGGGCTGGGGGTGTTCTGGGTCGAGATGGCCAAGGACTCGGTCGTCCCCGCTCCCGGCGACGGTCTGGCCTGGCACCCGACCCGCACCTGGCTCGCCACGTACGACCCGGTGACCTTGCGCCGGTTGGCGTTCCGACCCGCCGTCGACGACGGGGTCATGCCGATCTACGGGATGGCCGTCGCCAGCGATTCGACCCACACCTACCTGTTCGGCAACTCCTTCGAACAGAACCTGGCTCGCGAGGGCGGAGCTGCCAACACGCCACATTCGGCCACTCGCATGTACCTCGCCCGTGTCGACCGCCTGGCGCTCGGCCAGGCGCCGGAGTACCGCACGGCGGACGGCTGGTCGCCGGACCCCACGGCCGCGGTGGCCATCTCGTCGCGCTTCGCCATCGAGAACCCGATGCAGCCGCGATTCCTCGACGGTCGCTGGATCGCCACCACGAAGGTGGACGGCTATTACGGGTCCCATCTCCTCCTCGACGTGGCAACCGATCCGTGGGGTCCGTGGACGACGGTGCTCGACGCATCGATCGTGCCGCGCGGCGGCGACGGTGCCCGGGACACCACGTATCACGCTCAACCGTTGCCGTGGCGAGGAGGGCTCGGGGAACTGATCGTGACCATCTCCCAGAACTCGCGCGACATGGCAGCGGACGCCTACGGAGCGCCCGAGCGCTATCGCATCGGCGTGTTCGCCGTGGCGTGGCCCGACGAGCCGACGGGACCGGTCGTCGAGGAATCCCCCTCGCCGGACTCGCCGGACCCGTCTCCGGTCACCGACCCGACGGACCAGGTCCCGTAGTCTCCCCCGCCATGGGGATCGATGCCGCGGCGCTCGCCGCACTGATGGACCGAGTGCGCGACGAGGTCGAGTCGGGCCTGCTGCCGTCGGCGCAGGTCGCCCTGGCCCAGGGCGGTGAACTCGTTGCCTTCGAGTCCTTCGGGGATGCCGACGACGACACTCGATACGTCGTGTTCTCGGCGACCAAGGCGTTCGTGGCCGGAGCGATGTGGATCCTGATCGGCGAGGGTTCGATCGATCCATCCCGCCCGGTCGTCGACTACATCCCGGAGTTCGCCACGAACGGCAAGAACGGCGTGACGGTCGAGCACGTGATGCTCCACACCTGCGGCTTCCCGTTCGCCCCGATGCGGCTCGAACTCGGCGCGACCAGCGAGGGGCGCACGGCGACCTTCGCCAAGTGGCGGCTCGACTGGGAGCCGGGGACCCGGTTCCAGTACCACCCGACGGCGGCCCATTGGGTGCTCGCCGAGATGATCGAACGCGCGTCCGGAGTCGACTTTCGCCGCTTCATCGCCGATCGCGTCACCGAGCCGCTCGGTCTGCCCACGGTGCTCGGCGACACCGGGTTCAGCGCGGCCCCGCTCACGCCCGTCGGAGATCCGGCCACCCGGGAGGAACTCGACGAGACCCTCGGTGCGGACTACCAGGACCTGTGGGAACTCACCATGACGATGATGCTGGCGCTCGCCGATGCCGACGCCCAGCGGATCGGTGTACCCGGTGGTGGCGGCGTGATGCGCGCCTCGGACCTCGCGCGCTACTACCAGGCGCTGCTGCACGATCCCCAAGGCCTGTGGGTGCCGGCCGTGTTGCACGATGCGACACATCACGTACGTCATCGGCTCCCTGACGAGATCTCGGGGATCCCAGCATCGCGGACGCTCGGCCTGGTCACGGCGGGTGCCGACGGCCGGAGCCACCTCCGGGGGATGGGCCGGCGGGTGTCGGCCCACGCCTTCGGCCACAACGGTGCCTACGGCCAGATCGCCTGGGCCGACCCCCACACCGGCGGGAGCTTCGCGTTCTGCACCAACGGTCTCGACCGCCACGTGCTGCGCGAACCGCGCCGGACCAACGCCCTCAACGACCTCGCCGCGGCCTGCTTCCGCCCCTGACCCAGGCCTCCGATACATCGGATGACCAGGGATTTCGCGGCGCCACCGGATCCGGCGAACTTCGAGAATCTTGTTGAACCGTCCAAACCTGGTGCCGATACACACCTCGACCCGGTGAGTCCGGCGTCGAGGAGGATGGACGTGACGAGTATCCGCTACAAGATCTTGGGTGCCACCGGTGCGCTCATGGCCCTTGCGTTGGTGATCGCCCTGCTCGGGCTGAGCGGGGTCCGCTCGTTCCACGCCAAGTTCACCGAGCTCGGCGACCGTGCGGTCCCGGCCGAGTTGTTGTTGTTGAACATCGACCGCGACGCCTACCAGGCCGAGCTGGCCCTCGAACGGGCGATCACCGCCCCCGACGAGGAGGTCCGATCCGGCGCGATCGACAGCTTCCGTGAGAACGCGGCGCAGACCGACGAACGTTTCGCGGCCTACAACGACGTCGCCGTGCTCGCCGAGGGAGAGTCCGACCGCTGGGAGCCCTTCGTGGCCGCCCGGCAGGTCTGGGTCGACTCGGCCGAAGCGTTGCTCGCGGCCACACCGCTCGGTACCGAGGTCGATCCGACCGCGCTCGCCGACGTCAGGGCCCAGTTCGATGTCGCTCGCGACATGATCGACACCATCGGCGGTGACTTCTACGAGAACATCATCCCCGACACCACCGCCGAGGTCGCTTCGATGACCTCGACCCAGAACCTGTGGATGACCGTCGCGCTGCTCGCCGCCCTCATCGCCGGCATCATCGTGTGGCGCATCGTGACCAAGGGGCTCCGTCCGCTCGCCGGCATCGCCGATGCCGCCGAGCAGGTGGCGAGCGGCGACGCGGCGGTGTCGCTCGAGGCCGTCACGAGCAACGACGAGGTCGGCCGGCTGACGCAGTCGTTCCAGAACCTGGCCGATCACGTGCAGGCCGTCTCGGTCTCGCTGGAAGCGGTCGCGGCTGGCGACCTCACGACCGATGTGATTCCTCGCGGCGAGCGAGACGTCCTGGGTCGTTCGATCGTCGCCCTCCTCTCGTCGCTGCGTGAGGTCGTCGGCGAGATGCAGGACGCCGCCGACCAACTCAGCAGCTCGTCGGGCACGCTCGTGATGATGAGCGACGAGCTCGGCGAATCCGCCTCCAACACCTCGGCCCAGGCAAGCACCGCCGCAGCGGCCGGCCAGGAGATGCACGCGTCGATCCGCGAGGTCGCCCACAACGCCTCCGAGGCCGTCACCGTCAGCGGACGGGCGGTCGAACTCGCCAGCGACGCGAGCGCCATGGTCGCTCGTCTCGAGCAGTCGTCGGAGGAGATCGGCGCCGTGCTCGGAGTGATCACCTCGATCGCCGAGCAGACCAACCTCCTCGCCCTCAACGCCACCATCGAGGCGGCCCGAGCGGGCGAGGCCGGCCGGGGCTTCGCCGTGGTCGCCGACGAGGTGAAGCACCTGGCCACCCAGACCACCGAAGCCACCGAGGGCGTCCGGGACCGGGTTGACAAGATCCAGCAGGACACGGCTCAGGCGATCTCCTCGATCGCCGAGGTCACGACGATCATCTCCTCGATCTCCGCCCACATGCAGGGCATCGCCACGGCAGTCGAGGAACAGGAAGTGACCACCAACGAGATCGCGATGACGATCGAAGGTGTGTCCAACACCGCCGAGGCGACGAAGTCGGTGACCGCGGCGACGTCCACCGCAGCCGGCGACCTCGACCGCCTGTCCAAGCGCCTCGACAGCCTGGTGTCCCGCTTCACCATCAACTGACCCGCCACGCCGGCTCGGCCATCGGCCGCTCGGGGGCTGGGGGTTGGGGCGCCGACCCCCTCCGCCGCGTCCTGGCCCCAGCGTCCTGCCCTCGAGGGCTTGACCGATCCATCGGCCTTCGCCAATATAGGTCGATGCAGATATTCGCAGCGGTCGCCGAGCCGACGCGTCGGGAGATCCTCGACCTGCTCCGCGAGGGCGAACGACCCGCGGGGGCGATCGTCGAGTCGATCGGACTCGCGCAGCCGACCGTCTCCCAGCACCTGAAGATCCTGCGCGAAGCGGGATTGGTCACCGTGCGCGCCGATGCCAACCGTCGCCTGTATCGCCTCCGTCCCGCCGCCCTGATCGAGGTGGACGCCTGGCTCGCTCCCTTCCGCGAGCTCTGGGCCGGGCGGCTGGACGCGCTCGAACGCCACCTCGACACGACTGCAGACACCTCGAACGAGTCTCGGAAAGGACATCGGCCATGACCGACCGCACCCACCCCCTCGGCACGATCACCCGGGACGAGCACGGCACGTCGCTCCGCTTCGAACGGACGCTCGGGCACCCGCCCGAGCGGGTCTGGCGAGCGCTGACCGAGAGCGACCAACTCCGCGCCTGGATGCCGTGCGACATCATCGGGGCACGCGAGCAGGGTGCCGAGGTCAGCGTGGTCTTCTGGGACGACGTCGCGACGAAGTACTCGATCGAGGAGCGGGCGCTCCCGGGCCGGATCGTGACCTGGGACCCCTACCGCACCTTCGCGTGGGAGTGGGACGACGAACTCCTGACCTTCGAGCTGACGCCGACCGACCAGGGCACGATCCTCATCCTGACCGTGCGGCTCGGCAGCAAGAGTCCCGGCGCCGAGCTCGTGGGCGCGGGATACCACATGTGTCTCGACCACCTCTGCGCGCTGGTCGAGACCGACGATCCCCCGCCGTTCATCGACGCCGACCCGGGCCAGCTCGAGGTGCGCTATGCGACGCTGCTCGAGGACCCGTCGGGGACTCAGACGTTGCGGCGGTAGCGCCCACCCACCTCGAACAAGGTGTCGGTGATCTGGCCGAGCGAGCAGCTGCGGACGGTGTCCATCAACACGCTGAACAGGTTCTCGCCCGCCAGTGCGGCATCGCGCAGCCGGGCGAGCGCCTCGGGCGCCTCGGCGGCGTGCTCCGCCTGGAACGCCCGCAACCGGGCCAGCTGGTCGTTCTTCTCGTCGTCCGACGAACGGCGCAGCTCGATCTCGATGTGCTCGTCGCCCTTGGGATTGAGGAAGGTGTTCACGCCGACGATCGGCAACGAACCGTCGTGCTTGCGATGCTCGTAGAGCATCGACTCGTCCTGGATCCGGCCGCGCTGGTAGCCGGTCTCCATCGCACCGAGCACGCCACCTCGTTCCGAGATCCGCTCCAACTCCCGGAGCACGGCCTCCTCGACGAGGTCGGTGAGTTCCTCGACGATGAAGCTGCCCTGGAGCGGATTCTCGTTCATCGCCAGGCCCCACTCCCGGTTGATGATCAGCTGGATGGCGAGGGCCCGCCGCACCGATTCCTCGGTCGGGGTCGTGATCGCTTCGTCGTAGGCGTTGGTGTGCAGCGAGTTGGCGTTGTCGTAGATCGCGCACAACGCCTGCAGGGTCGTGCGGATGTCGTTGAACGACATCTCCTGGGCGTGCAGCGAACGGCCGCTCGTCTGGACGTGGTACTTCAGCTTCTGCGACCGCTCGTTGGCGCCGTAGCGCTCCTTCATCGCCACGGCCCAGATGCGGCGGGCCACCCGGCCGATCACGGTGTATTCCGGATCCATGCCGTTGGAGAAGAAGAAGGACAGGTTCGGCGCGAAGTCGTCGATGTCCATGCCCCGAGCCAGATACGCCTCGACGTAGGTGAAGCCGTTCGAGAGCGTGAACGCCAGCTGGCTGATCGGGTTCGCGCCCGCTTCGGCGATGTGATAGCCGGAGATCGAGACCGAGTAGAAGTTCCGGACCTCGTGCTCCACGAAGTAGCTCTGGATGTCGGCCATCACCCCGAGGGAGAACTCGGTGGAGAAGATGCAGGTGTTCTGACCCTGATCCTCTTTCAGGATGTCGGCCTGCACCGTGCCGCGAACGCTCGAGAGCACCCGGGCCCGGATGTCGGCGGCCTCCGCGTCGCTCGCGTCGCGTCCGTTGTCGTCACGGAACCGATCGAGCTGCTGATCGATCGCGGTGTTGAGGAACATGGCCAGGATCGTGGGCGCCGGACCGTTGATCGTCATCGACACCGACGTGGTCGGATCGCACAGATCGAACCCGCCGTACAGCACCTTCATGTCGTCGAGCGTCGCGATGGAGACCCCGGAGTTCCCGACCTTGCCGTAGATGTCGGGCCGTTCGGCGGGATCGAAGCCGTAGAGCGTCACCGAGTCGAACGCGGTGGACAACCGCGTCGCCGGCTGACCTTCGGCGAGGAGATGGAAGCGACGATTCGTCCGAGCCGGGCCACCCTCGCCGGCGAACATACGGGCCGGATCCTCGCCCTCGCGCTTGAAGGGGAACACCCCGGCGGTGAACGGGAACTTGCCCGGCAGGTTCTCCGATCGGATCCACCGCAGCAGCTCGCCGTGATCGGCGAACTTCGGCAGCGCGACGCGAGGGATCATCGAGCCGGACAGCGACTCCTTGGCCAGGACCTTGGCCGCCGGCTGGTCGGCGCCGGGCTGGTACGAGGCGGCGATCTGCGGCCACGTCTCGATGATCTGGCGGCTGGTCCCGTCGACCGAGCCCGATACCTCGGCCTTCAGGGCCTCGAGCGCGGCGTTGGCCGACGAGTCCGAGCCCAACATCGACGCGACCGACTCGACGTGCTGGAGCTTGCGCACCGCCTCGGCCTGCCTGGCCGTGGTGCCGTGGTAGGCGCGAACGGTGGACGCGATGTCGGCCAGGTAGCGGGACCGGGCCGGGGGCACGATCGTCGCGCTCGCCGTGCTCGTGCGCACCGAGACCGCGGGCAGCACGCCTTCTGCGACAGCGAGCCCCTGGTCGGCGAGTGCCGAACGCAGCTCCTGATAGAGCGCGCTCACCCCGTCGTCGTTGAAGCGGGACGCAATGGTGCCGAAGACCGGCATCTGCTCGCGCGGTGTCGTGAAGTCCTCGCGGTTCCGGGCGATCTGGCGACACACGTCGCGGTGGGCGTCCTCGGCTCCACGCCGCTCGAACTTGTTGATCGCCACGATGTCGGCGAAGTCGAGCATGTCGATCTTCTCGAGCTGCGAGGCCGCACCGAACTCGGGGGTCATGACGTAGAGCGACACATCGGAGATCGGCACGATCGCGGCGTCACCCTGGCCGATTCCGGGGGTCTCGACGATCACGAGATCGAACCCGCACGCCTTGCACGCAGCCACGATGTCCGGAACCTGCTCGGGCACCTCGCTCGTCCCCCCACGAGTCGCGATCGACCGGAAGTAGACCTGATCGCCGCCGAGGGAGTTCATGCGGATCCGGTCGCCGAGCAGGGCGCCGCCGCCACGGCGCCGGGTCGGGTCGATGGCGATGACCGCGACGCGCAGCTTGTCCTGTTGGTCGAGGCGCAGCCGGAGCACGAGTTCATCGGTGAGCGACGACTTGCCCGAGCCGCCGGTGCCGGTGATCCCGAGCACGGGCACGGTGCGCTGGGCGGCGACGGTTCGGACCTCGTCGAGCAACTCGGCGGCGAGCGCATTGCACTCGATGGCAGTGATGAGGCGGGCCACCTCGTTGTGGGCGCCGGTCATCGCACCGTCGAGCGAGGTCACCGCAGCACCGGCCGGATCGACGTCGCAGGCCGCGATCATGGAGTTGATCATCCCGGCCAGGCCGAGTTGCTGACCGTCCTCGGGCGAGAAGATCCGGGCGACGCCGTAGGCGTGCAGTTCGGCGATCTCGGCCGGCACGATCACCCCGCCGCCCCCGCCGTAGACCTTCACGTGACCGCGACCTTCCTCGCGGAGCCGGTCGACCAGGTACTTGAAGTACTCCATGTGTCCGCCCTGGTAGGACGACACCGCGACACCCTGGACGTCTTCTTGGACGACCGCGGTGACGATGTCGTCGACCGACCGGTTGTGGCCGAGGTGGATCACTTCTGCGCCCTGGCTCTGGAGCAGGCGGCGCATGATGTTGATCGCTGCGTCATGGCCGTCGAAGAGACTGGCGGCGGTGACGAATCGGACCGGGTTCGCGGGAACGTGGAGAGTCACGACTCCCAGATTAGTTGGACGTCAAAGGATTGTGAACTTGGACGTCCAACGAATCGAACGACCGACCCTCGCCGTACACTTCGGCGAGCCGTTCCGAACCGTGTTCGCGGACACCACCTGCTGACGTGCCGACCGATCCAAGCCTCCAATTCGATCCGATCGCGGAAGCCCGCCGGCATTGGGCCGAGCACGGGTGGGAGGCAGCTGCCCCGGGAATGGCCGCGCTGACCTCGATCATGCGGGTCCAGCAGATCCTGCTCCAGCGAGTCGAATCCGTGCTGCGGCCACTCGGGCTGACCTTTGCTCGCTACGAGTTGTTGACCCTGTTGTCGTTCAGCCGCACCGGGTCGCTCCCCCTCGGAAAGATCGGCGTCCGGCTGCAGGTCCATGCGGCCTCGGTGACGAACGCCGTGGATCGCCTCGAGCGCGAGGGCCTCGTCGAACGAGTTCCGCACGACAACGACGGACGGGTGACCCTCGCCCAGCTCACCGACAAAGGACGTGCCCTGGCCACGGAGGCCACGGCCCTCCTCAACGAGCAGGTGTTCGAGCAGTTGGGCATCTCGGAGAGCGACACCAAAGCGCTCTACGACCTCCTCGCCCAGGTCCGCCGCTCCGCCGGCGATTACGCCTGACCGCCGAGCCCGGACGCGAACGAGCCGGGCCACGAGTTGCGCCTTGGCGCTCCCCGTAGCCCGGCTCGGTACCGGGATCTCGATCAAGCGGTCGTCGGACCGCTTCCCTGAAGACCGAGGTCGACGGCTCAGCCGGCGGAAGCCGAGCCGAGCGACGGTTCCCGGTGTCGGGCGACGAGGACCCTGACCTCGTCACCCGAGAGCTCGTCCTGTTCCAGCAACGCGTCAGCGATGGCGTACAGGGCATCTCGGTGTTGGCCGACCAGATCCATGGCGACGTGCTCGCACTCCGACAGGATCGATTCGGCGGCGTCGCGACTGCGTTGGTCGGAGGCCACCTTGGCCACGATGTTCGTCGCCGTCGGCATGCCCGCCGCTTCCAGACTGAAGCGACTGCCGGCGCCGCCGAGCGTGCCGACGAGTTGGGCCGCGATCGTGGTGGCGGCCTGGAGATCGCTGGCGATCCCGCTCGACGCCTCGCCGAACTCGAGTTCCTCGGCGGCCAGACCACCGAAGGCGATCTGGATCAGCGCCCGGGCCTCGGTCGGAGTGCGCAGGTGCCGCTCGCCCAACTCGCCGTGGGCCACCAGGCCGAGCGACGCCGATCGGCGCAGGATGGACGCCACCTCGACCCGGCGACCGAGCAGCTCGGCCAGCAGGGCGTGACCGGCCTCGTGGACGGCGATGCGACGGCGCTCCAGCGGTTCGTAGCCGACCTTCTGGGCCAGCCCGAGCTCGGTGATGAGCTTGGCGTCGAGCACGTCGGCGCGGACCATCTCACGGCGCGACGAACGCAGTGCGCACACCAACGCCTCGTCGAGCAGGCGCTCGATCATGACCGGCGAGTAGCCGCTCGTGATGTCGGCGACGAAGTCGGGATCGACCTCGGCGGCGTGGGACTTGATGCCGAGGTAGTACTCGGCGATGTCGTGGCGATCCGATCGAGGCGGGAGATCGAAGTGGATGATCCGGTCGAAACGGCCCGGTCGGATCAGGGCCGGGTCGAGATCGGACGCTCGGTTGGTCGCCGCGATCACGAGCACGTTCGGCGTCGGCGATTGGGGTCGTTCCCACTGACGATGCGACGGCAGGAACCGGTTCACGAAATCGACCACGGCGTTGGTCATCCGGGCCGGGCCGTCGGGCACGTCGAAGCTCTGCATCTGCACGAGCAGCTCGTTGACCACCCCGGTGATGCCCTCGCGCATCGAGCTGCCGCCCATACCGCTGCGGGCGCCGCCGATGGCGTCGAACTCCTCGATGAACCCGATGGCGCCGCCTTCGGAGCGGGCCAGCTTGCGCAGTTCCTTGAAGAAGGTGCGGATCTTGCGGTTGGTCTGCCCGTAGTACATCGACTGGAAGGCGCTGGCCGAGACGAACAGGAACGGGACACCGGCCTCACCGGCCATCGCCTTGGCGAGATAGGTCTTGCCGGTGCCCGGAGCACCTTCGAACAGCACGCCACGGCGCGGCGTACCACCGAGCTGCTCGGTGAAGGTGCGGTGGGCGAGGAACAGGTTCAGCGTGTCGATCGCCTCACGCCGGGTCTGCTCGGCCCCGACGACGTCGTCGAGCTTGATCCCGGTGTCCTCGGGCCGCAGCACGACGTGCGGGGATCGGCCCGCACCGAGGAACGGAAGCAGGATCACGCCGCCGAGCAGGAACAGCAGCCCGACGCTGAGCAGCATCTCGGGGTTGTCGCGGAAGAAGACGGGCAGGCCGAGCTTCACCGGGTTGCCGGACAGGCGGCGCCACCAGTACCAGACGAGCACGCAGCCGAGCAGCGCCGAGGTCCGCAGCAAGCGGCGCTGGCGCGATCGCTCGCGTGTCGCCGCCGAATCGATGTCCGTGCCCCGCAGGACCTTTCCGTCCGACAATCGCCCGATGTCCATACACCCTCCGCCGTGAGGCGCCACCCGACCCCCGTCCCGCACGGAGCGGGCCGCCGAAGGAGTCGGTGCGACGTGGAGAGCAACCTACCGCGAACACGCTGCGTGAACAAGCTTCACTTTGCGTGGCCGCTTCGAAGGGTCAGGTGGTCGGCACCAGGTGTTTCCTGAAGAACTCCAGCTGGAGCTCGGCCCGCTGCATCCGATGCTGGGGCGACCCGGAGCGGGACAACTCGTGGCCCTCGTCCGGGAAGCGGAAGAAGGTGACGTCGCGGTCGAGGAGCCGGAGGGCCACGAAGAGTTCCTCGGCTTGCGTGATCGGACAGCGGAAGTCGTTCTCGGAGTGCAGGATCAGCAGCGGGACGTGCATGTCGCGCACGTAGGTCACCGGGGAGCGCTCGACATACAGGGACGGGTCCTCGAGGTGCGTCACCCCGTGCTCGATCCGGAACATCGTGGCGATGTCGGAGTTCCACTCCTCCGAGAGCAGGTTGTTCACCGCCCGCTCCGAGCAGATCGCGCCGAATCGATCTCCGTGGTGCCCGGCGAGCCAGGACGCCATGTAGCCGCCGTAGCTGCCGCCGAGCATGCCGACGCGAGTCCGGTCGGCCGCCGGGTACCGCCCGAGCGCGGCGTCGAGGGCGGCCAGGACGTCGTCGACGTCGACCGAGCCCCACCCCGTGCCGGGAGCGCTGCGATGCCGGGGACCGTTGATCGCCTGCCCCCACGCCGCCTCGCGACCCGAGCTGCCGCGCGGGTTGCACATGACGACGACGAACCCGGCCGCCGCCTGGATCTGCACTTCGTCGAAATAGCTGTAGCCGTACTGGGTGAACGGTCCGCCATGGACGTTCAGCAGGACCGGATACGAACCGGCCGGATCGAAGTCCGGTGGCGTGAGCACCCAGGTGTCCACCTCGACGCCTCCCGACGACGGCGCGAGGAAGTGCTCCATGGCGCGCGGTGCGGTCCGGGCGACGAAGCGCTCGGACACCGCGGTCAACGGGTGCAGCAATCCGCTGGACGTCACGAGTTCGAGTTCGACGGGCGTGGTGGCCGAGGCCGCCGATACCACGACCGACGGCCCCGACGCCGCGAACGACGTCACGACCCGGTCGGCGGGAGTCAGCGGGCGCGGCGGCCGGGCCCCGTTGGGATCGACCTCGAACAGCACGGTCGCGCCACGGTCCTCGGCCGTCGCGAGCAGATGACCGTCGTGCCAGACCGGTTCCCTCGACCCGTGGAACGGCATGAAGGTCCGATCGAGCGCCTCGCTCACGAAGTCGTGGGATCGGGTGTCGAGATGCAGGATCCCGATCTTGGCGTTGAACGGATAGTGCTCGGGATCGTCGGAACCGAGGAACGCGATCCGCGTCCCGTCCGGACTCACCGAGGGTTCGACGAAGGTGCCGGTCCCCTGGGTCAGGCGGTCGAGCTCGCCGGCGAGCGACACGCGGTAGAGATCGGTCGCGAGATCCCGGTCCCAGGTCTCGTGGCCCTCACCCGACACCGCCAACGATGCGGAGTCGGGGAACCAGCTCGGCGAGCGGAACGAGAACGGTCCCGGCGTCAGATCGGTCGGGTCCTCGGCGCCCGTGGCCGGGACGATCCAGATGTGCTCGGGGCGATCGTGCACCCAGCCGAGCCCCTCGCTCTTGCTGAAGAACCGGGTGATCTCGCGCGGCGCCTGCTTCGAGACCTCGCGCTCCTCGTACGCAGCCGATCGCTTCCGTGACACGAAGGCGAGCAGCTGGCCGTCCGGCGACCAGACGGGATGGACGATCGGCTCGTCCCGGCGCGCCAGGCAGATCGTCTCCCCCGGCCCGTCCACCGGCACGACGTGGAGCGTGTGGGGCCGACGTTCCTCGCCGCGCCGCGAGGTGAACGCGAGCAGGCGACCGTCCGGCGAGAACGTCGGCGAGCCGTCGTCGGGACCGGCGGTGATCGGCCTGGGCGGTGCGGTTCCGTCCACCCGGGCGAGCCACACCTGGCGGACGTAGCGGTTCGCACCGACGTCGGTGCGCTGCACGACGAAGGCGGTCAGCCGTCCGTCGGGTGACACCGCCGGGGACTGGACACTGGTCAGACCGGAGATGATCTCGGCAGGAGTGGCGGGCATCTCGGACACGGTATCGGGCCCCAGCCGGGCCCGAGACCGATCGCAGGAGTACGGTCGGAGCCGTGCATGACCTCGTGATCCGTAACGGTTTCGTCGTCGATGGGACCGGAGCTCCGGGCCGGGCCGCAGACGTCGCGATCGACGATGGCTCGGTGACCGCAGTGACCGCAGCGGGCGAGGCCGGAGCGGCCCGCCGGGTCCTCGACGCTTCCGGCCTGCTCGTCACCCCCGGTTGGGTCGACGCCCACACCCACTACGACGCCCAGGTCTCGTGGGACCCGTGGCTCACCCCGTCCTCGTGGCACGGGGTCACCACCGTGGTGATGGGCAACTGTGGTGTCGGCTTCGCTCCGGTTGCGCCCGACCGGCACGAGTGGTTGATCGAGCTGATGGAAGGGTCGAGGACATCCCGGGCTCGGCGATGGCCGACGGGATCACGTGGGCGTGGACCACGTTCCCGGAGTACCTCGACGCCATCGGCAATTCGGCGCGGGTGATCGACGTCGCGACCCAGATCGCGCACGGGCCGTTGCGGGCCTTCGTGATGGGCGAGCGCGGCGCAGCGAACGAACCGGCCACACCGGCCGAGATCGAGACGATGGGCCGCCTGGTGCACGAAGCGATGGCGGCGGGAGCGCTCGGCTTCTCGACGTCGCGCACCCCGATCCACCGCTCGAAATCGGGCGAGTTGGTGCCGGGAACGACCGCTGGAGCGGAGGAGTTGGTCGGCATCGCCCGTTCGATCCAGGCCGCCGGCGGGGGCGTGTTCCAGTTCGCGCCGGAACACGTTCGGTTGGTCGAGGACGAATGGCCGTGGATGGTCGACCTGGCTCGCTCCACGGGAGTGACCGTCAGCGTGAACCTGAACCAGGATCGTCGAGCGGCCGACCTGTGGCAGGACGTGCTGGGCCGCCTCGACGAGGCGAACGCCCAAGGCGTCCCGATCGTGGCGCAGGTGGCGGGGCGCTCGATCGGGATCCTCCAATGCCTCGAGGGTTCCCTCCATCCGCTCATGTTCCATCCTGCCTACGCCGAGGTCGCCGAGCTGCCCCTCACCGAACGGGTCGCCGCCCTGCACGATGTCGAGCGTCGGCGGCGGCTGATCGAGGAGATCCCCGATGACGGCGGCTTCTTCCGGTCCGCCGTGATCGAGCGGACCGACGGCATGTTCCCGGTCGATCAGGAATCGATCGACTACGAGCCCGGCCCGGAGCACTCCGTTCGCGCCATCGCCGCTCGACGGGGCGTGGCGGACCTCGAGGTCGTGCTCGAGACACTCCTCGCCGATGAGGGTCGAGGGATGCTGTACACGCCGTTTTTCAACTACGCGTACGGCGACTTGTCGATGACCTACGAGTTGCATCGCAACGGCAACACCCGCATGGGACTCTCCGACGCCGGCGCGCACTGCGGCGCGATCTGCGACGGCGGCACGCCGACGTTCATGCTCACGCACTGGACCCGGGATCGGACCCGGGGCCCCAAGCTCCCGCTCGAACTCGTGGTGCACCGCCAGACCCAGCAGACCGCCACGTTGTACGGCCTGCGGGATCGAGGCGTCTTGACCCCGGGCGCTCGCGCCGACGTGAACGTCATCGACTACGACTCGCTCGGGTTCGACCGACCGCGCATGGCGTACGACTTCCCCGCCGGGGCGCGACGGCTGGTCCAGCGCGGCCGGGGGTACGTGGCGACGTTCGTGAACGGCACCCAGATCGTCGACCACGACGAGTTCACCGGAGCGTTGCCGGGCGAGTTGGTTCGCGGTCGACGACCCGCGCCGGCCCCGATGAGATGACGAGATCGTCGTTCATCGAGCTGAGCGGGGCCGACGACGCACGGCTCCAGCCGTTCCGATGGCGCGACCGCGAACTCGATCCCCGGCTCCCGCGACCCGAGGCCCCGCACGGTTGGTTCATCGCCGAGGGTGACCTCGTCGTCGAGCGCGCCCTCGCCGCGGGGTACGAACCGGTGGCCGTGCTCGCCGATCTCACCCGCCGTCCCGCCGTCCTCGATCGGGTGCCGGGCGACGTTCCGGTCTTCGTCGCCGACGCGGCGATCCGCCGGATCATGACCGGTCTCTCGGTCACCCTCGATGTCGTGGGCCTGTTCCACCGACGGCCCCCGGCCCCGATCGCCGAGCTGGTCGAGCGCTGCCGACGGGTCGTCGTGGTCCAGGAGGTCGACAACCCGTCCAACCTCGGCACGATCATTCGGAGCGCGGTTGCGCTCGGCATCGACGGGCTCGTCGTCGACCGCACGAGCGCCGATCCACTGGCCCGCCGCTCGGCGCGAGTGTCGATGGGCACGGTCTTCGGGCTGCAGTGGGCCCGCACCGACGAACTCCCGGCCGGGCTGGAACCCTTTCGGAGCGCGGGCGTCCGGCTCCTGGGCCTGACCCCATCGCCGGTGGCGCAGGACCTGGCTCGCATCGAACTCGGCCCCGACGAACGAGCGGCGCTGCTGTTCGGGTCGGAGCGCAACGGGCTGAGCGAAGCGGTCCTCGCGGCGGTCGAGCCGGTGCGGATCCCGATGCACGACGGCGTCGACTCGCTCAACGTCGCCGCGGCCGCCTCGATCGCCTGCTACGTGTTCGGGTCGACCCGAGCCGCTTCCTGGCCCGGGGTCTGAACCTGCTGTCGTAACGAGATCGGGAGTCCGGTGTCGTTGCGCAGATGCTCGGCGGCCGGCTCGAAGTACTCGAGCAACATCTGGCGCAACACCGGGTGCGGATCGCAGGCGTCGAGGGCAGCCCGCATGTTCACCAGCCACCGATCGCGCTCGACCGGGCCGACGCGAAACGGCATGTGCCGCATCCGGAGTCGTGGGTGACCCCGCTCCTCCAGGTAGGTCGTCGGGCCGCCGAAGTACTGAGCGAGGAACGTCGACAACCGACGCTCGGCGCCGTCGAGGTCGTCATGGTCGTACAACGGTGCGAGCACCTCGTCTGCGATGACGCCCTCGTAGAACTTGGCGACCAGTCGCTCGAAGAACGGCATCCCGCCGATGGCCTCGTACAACGAGATCGTCTCCTCCCCGACGGCAGCCTCGGGGGCGCCGTCGGTCGGAGGAGACGATTGGGGGGACTCGTGTTCGCTCACGAGAGCGAAGCTAGCGGCCGTGTCGGTCGAGCCCGGAGGGACCTTGGTCCCTGGGGGGACCGGGCCCGAACCGACACCGGCTGGGGGGATCACGCGGCGAGTTCGAAACTCTCCGGGTCGAACCGGCGGACCTCGCCGAGTTCTTCGTAGGTGATGACCGTGGGCGTCGAGCCGTCGCAACGGTCGAGAATGACGCTGGCGTCGGTGGCCAGCAGCACCAGGGCACTCGTGATCTCCGCGCCGTCGGCGAACTCGATCACGTCACCGGCTTGGAGGGTGAGCATCCGGGACATTCTCGTGATTCCTTCCATGAGGTTCGTGGGTGGCCGACCTTCGATCGGCATCTCGGTCGTGTATGACCATTGAGACGCACGATTTGTTCCCTGAATACATCGAATTTCAAACCGAAGTGACCAATGCCTCTCCCCCGCGATCCTGCCCGTCGGTCGAGGTCTGGACCGGTGAACCCGCCGACGCGATCGTGCGACGCGGTCGGAACTGCTCGGCTTGGTACGGTCGCCGACGATGAGTGACCCGTCCCGAACGATCCTCCTCGTGCGTCATGGCGAGACCGAGTGGTCGGCCAACCGACGCCACACCGGCCGCACCGATCTCCCCTTGACGCCCGCCGGCGAGCAGGAGGCCCGCGACGCCGGGGTCGTGCTCACCCGGTTGCTCGCCGATGGTCCGGTCGCCGCGGTGTACGCCAGTCCGCTCCAGCGCGCTCAGCACACCGCGGCGCTCGCGTTGCCGGATCCGCCGGTGCCGCTGCAGACCTCGGACCTCGTGATCGAGTGGGACTACGGCGAGTACGACGGGCTTCGCACGAGCGAGATCCGGCAGTCCCAGCCGGCGTGGGAACTGTGGCGGGACGGCTGCCCCGGTGGCGAGTCGCCGGGCGACGTGATGATCCGCGCCCACCGATTCGTGAGCGACGTGAGCGCGCTCGGACCGGGCGCCGTGGTGGTGTTCACGCACGGCCATCTCAGCCGAGCCCTCACCGCGGCGTTCCTCGGCTTCGGGCCGTCGCTCGCCGCCGTGCTGCGCAACGACACGGCGTCGATCGCCGAGCTCCGGCCCGCGAGGGGACCTCGCCCTGGTCGGCTGGAACCTGCGCCTGGCATCGTCGGCCCGCCACGACGCCTGACGCTCCTGGTCAGCCGAGCGGAAAGCGCCGCCGCAGTGCCGCGGCGTGAGCGGGGAACCCCTCGACCTCGGCGAGCGCGACGATGCTCGGCGACAACCGTCGCAACGCCTCGTTCGAGGCGGGCCACGGCGGTCCGCTTCAGGAAGGCGTCGACGGTGATCCCGGACGACACCCGGGCGAACCCGTTCGTCGGCAACGAGGCGGGACAGCCGATGAGGAAGTTCGCCGCCGAGAACGGGGTGTCCTGTCCGATCAGGATCTCACCTGCGTGGAGGAGCCGGCGCACGACCTCGTCCACGGCGTCGGTGGCCACGGCGACCTGGAGGTGCTCGGAGGCGAAGGCGTTGGCGACCTCGGTGGCCTCGATGAGATCCTCGACCAGCACGCCGCCACCGTTCACCCCGAGCGAGGACCGAGCGGCCTCGGCTCGAGGGGCGGGGAGTTCGAGGGTCTGACGCTCGAGCTCGGCGTCGACCGTCTCGAGCAACGAGGCGCTCGGCGTGATCAGCAACGTGCACGAGTCCGTGCCGTGCTCCGCTTCGATCAGGAGGTCGGCGGCGAGGCGCACCGGGTCGGCGGAGTCGTCGGCGATCACGACGCTCTCGGTGGGCCCGAGCGCCATCATCGTCGCCGTGCCCCAGCGCTGCATCTCGACCTGCGCGCACGTCACCGGCCAACTCCCCGGACCGACGATCTTGACCACCTTCGGAATGCGCGCCGTGCCGAAGCCGAGCGCGGCGACACCCGCGGGCCCGTTGGCCCGGAAGACCTGGGTGAGACCGAGCTCGGCGGCCACGGTGAGGACGACCGGGTCGACCTTCCCGTTCGCTCCGGGCTTCGGAGGCACCACGACCGCGACGTTGCCCACGCCGGCCACCGTGGCCGGCGTGCCGATCTGGGCCAACACGCTCGGGTAGCTGGCCTTGCCGCTGGGGCAGAACAGTCCGGCCGACGCGATCGGCGTGATCTTCTCCCCCACCCAGAGCCCCGGGTCGGTCTCGAAGGTCCAATCGGCGGTGCGCTCCATGAGCGCCTCGTTGAAGCGTCGGATGTGGTCGATCATGTCGACGATCGCGGCGTGGAGCTGACCGTCGACGGCGGCGCGGGCCTCGGCGAACTCGGCTTCGCCGACCGCGAGGCCGTCGGGGTCGACGTCCACTCCGTCGAAACGGGCCAGGGCACGGCAGACCGCGTCGTCGCCGTGCTGACGGACGTCCTCGAGCAGCTCACCGATCTGCTCTCGAAGGGCCGGGGTGATCCCGTTCTCCAGGCTCCGGTCGATCAGGGCGGCCCGGGCCGCCGCATCCAGCTCACTCCAACGAAGTCGCCGCAACATGGCGGCCACCGTAGCGGGGCGGCTCGCTCAGCCCTCGGGGAGCGTGAGCACCCTTGCGCCGTCCTCGGTCACGATCACGGTGTGTTCGAACTGGGCCGATGGAAGCCCGTCCTCGGTCACGACCGTCCAGCCGTCGTCCCACATCGTGTGGGTGGAGACACCGGCGTTGAGCATCGGCTCGATCGTGAACACCATGCCCGGCACCATCACCGTGTCGGCGCCGCGGGTGTCGACGTGGAAGATGTGGGGAGCGGCGTGGAACTCGCGGCCGATGCCGTGCCCGCCGTAGTCGGACACGACGCCGTAGCCACGCTGGTGGGCGTAGTGCTGGATGGCGCGGCCGATGACGTTGATCGTCTTGCCCGGCCGGACCGCCGAGATGCCGACGTCACGAGCGGCCCGGGCGGTCTCGACGAGCGCTCGGGTCGGTTCGTCGACCTCACCGACGAGGAACGTCGCCGAGGTGTCGCCGTGGAAGCCGTCGACGAACGCCGTGACGTCCACGTTCACGATGTCGCCCGCCTGGAGCGGGCGATCGTCGGGGATGCCGTGGCACACGACCTCGTTGACGGACGTGCAGATCGACTTGGTGTAGGTGCCGTACCCACGGGTGCTCGGGTAGGTCCCGCGGTCGAGGTACGCCTGGTGCGCGACGGCGTCGAGTTCGTCGGTGGTGACGCCGGGTCGCACGGCTGCCCCGGTGGTCTGGAGGACCTGGGCGGCCAGCCGTGACGCCCGCTCCAACGCCACGAGTTCGGCCGGGTCGGTCACGATCGAGACACCGGTTCGAGGTCGCTTGGTCGCGCCGACGTAGTACGGAGCTTCGATGCCGTCGGGAACGGCGAGCATCGGCGACACGGTGCCCGGGCGGATCGGCGCCCGACGGAACGACTCGTGGTCGCCGTGGCATCGCTTCAACTTCTTCTTGCTCCCGCACCAACACGCATCGTTGCTGCGCAGCCGCCGGGCCGGGATCGCTTGTCCACCGTGCATCAGGCGGCCTCCTCCAGGATCGTGACGGGGTCACCGACACCCAGCGAGCCGCCCGACGCCACGAGGCATCCGACGCTCAGGACGCCGTCGAGTTCCCGGTTCACCGCCTTCAGGACGTCGAGGTCGCGTGAGAGGCCGGGCTGGGCCCGGGTCACCATGACGCAGCGGTCGATCGGTTTGGTGACGTCGAGCTCGACCGCGCCGACCCGGATCCGCTTCGTGACCAAGCCCATCTCGTCGGCACCGGACACGACCACGTTGGTGCGGAAGCGCCGGATGTCCCACGCGCCGAGCGACGCCATCGAGACGAGCGAGACGCGTGACCTTCCCGAGTCGTGCCACGCTCCCGCCGGCCCTTGCCAGCTCACCCAGTCGGAGTCGGTGTACGGGTCCATCGGGTTCTCGTACACGCCGCCGGCGTCCCCGGCTTCGGTGAGGGTGACCGGACGGCCGAGCCACGCCGACAGGCGCGCCGAATCCGACACGTCGTCGCCGTCGGAGGTGGTGATGACCGGTGAGCCGTCGACCAGCCGGGCCGAGGCGAACAGCAGCTTCGGTTCGCGCCGTGCGGTCAGGACGTTGCCGGTCTCGTCGTCGCGGACGCCCCACCGACGATCGCCGGTGAGCCCGAGCTCGCCGACCTCCGCGACGGTCAGGCGTTCACCCCCGAGGGACTTGACCGGATACCTCCAGAGCTCGACCACTTCCATGCACCCATTGTGACCGCAGCACCAACGCGAGTGCGACCGCCACCGCGCACGCCAACGAAATCATGCCTCCGTAGGCGAGCGACCATTCGGCGCTCACGTGATCGGCGACCCACCCGGTGATCGGTCCGCCGATCGGGGTCGATCCCAGGAACGCCACCGCGGTGAGGGCGAGCATCCGAGACCGCATGTGATCGGGGGTGTCGTTCTGGGTGAGGATGTTCGCCGATGCGATGAAGATCGCGCCGCCGAAGCCCATCGTGATGCACAGCAGGTAGGCGACCGAGAGATTCGGGGCCCAGGCCAACCCGATCGCGGAGGTGGCGAACCCGGCGATCGAGACGAGGTAGATGCGCATCGACGACCGGTTCTTGGCGGCGAGGAACAACGATCCACAGAAACTTCCGAGTCCGGTGATGGCGAGCATCCAGCCGAACGCGGCCTCGCTCCCGAACCGCCGATCGGCGAGCAGCGGGAGGGCGACGATGTAGTTGAAGCCGAAGGTCGACACGACCGCCATGACCACGAACGTCAGGCGCAGCCGTTTGTTCGCCCAGACGAACGCCAGTCCTTCGCGCACCGGCCGTGCGGTGCGGCGCTGGTGGTGCGGTCCGCAGTTTGGTCGGGTCCATCGACAACAGGGCGGCGATCACGGCCACGAAGGACAAGGCGTTGACGAGGAAGCACCACGCCGTTCCGAACGAGATCACCAGCCATGCCGCGAGCGCCGGGCCGAACACCCGACTCCCGGTCATGGTGGCGGTGTTGATCGACATCGCGTTCGAGATGTTCGCCTTGTCGACCAGTTCGAGCACGAGCCCGCGACGGGCCGGGTTGTCGATCGCGCTCGCGATGCCGAGCACGAGGGTCAGGGCGTAGACGATCGGGAGGCTGGCGTGCCCGGAGAAGTCGACCACCGTCAGGGTGAGCGCCTGGATCGCGAGCACGGATTGGGTGGCGATGGTGAGCCGGCGACGATTGCGCTGATCGGCGAACGCGCCGGCCCAGGCGCCGAGCACGAGCATCGGGAGGAACTGGAGCATCACCGAGACGCCGAGGGCTTGGCCCTCGTTCTGCTCGGCGAGCCGTTTGACCAACAACGCGAGTCCGGTGCCCTGGGCCCATGTCCCGACGCTGGAGACGAGCAGGCCGCCGAAGAACAGCCGCCCGTTGCGTTCGCGCAGGACGAGCAGGGCGTCGCCGCGCGTCGCGCCGGGATCGCGCCGGGGTCGCCTCACCCGGCCACGCTTCAGTCGTCCAGCTTCAATGCCGAGATGAACACGTCGCCGGGGACCTCGACCCGGCCGATCGACTTCATCTTCTTCTTGCCTTCCTTCTGCTTCTCGAGCAGCTTGCGCTTGCGGGAGATGTCGCCGCCGTAGCACTTGGCGAGCACGTCCTTGCGCTTGGCCTTCACCGTCTCGCGAGAGATCACCTTGCCGCCGATCGCGGCCTGGATCGGCACGTCGAACATCTGGCGAGGGATCAGCTCCTTGAGCTTCTCGCACATCCGCCGGCCGTAGTCCTGGGCCTTGTCGCGGTGGACGATGGTGGAGAAGGCGTCGGCCGGGATGCCGTTGAGGAGCAGATCGACCTTGGCGAGGTCGGAGCGCTGGTACCCCTTCAGCTCGTAGTCGAGGCTGGCGTACCCCTGCGAGCGGCTCTTGAGTTGGTCGAAGAAGTCGACGACGACCTCGGCCAGCGGGATGACGTAGTGCAACTCGACCCGCTCCGGTGAGAGGTACTCGAGCTTCTGCATGTCGCCGCGCCGGGTCTGGCACAGGTCCATCAACGCCCCGGTGTACTCCTTGGGCGTGATGATGTTGACGGCGAAGAACGGCTCCTCGATGAAGTCCACCGACTGCGGAGCCGGCAGATCGGCCGGGTTGTCGACCACCTCGACCTCGCCGTTGGTCTTGGTCACCCGGTACTGCACGCTCGGTGCCGTCGCGATGAGGGCGAGGTTGAACTCCCGCTCGAGGCGCTCCTTGACGATCTCCATGTGGAGCAGCCCGAGGAAGCCGCAGCGGAATCCGAACCCGAGCGCGCCGGAGCTCTCGGGCTGATAGCTGATCGAGGCGTCGTTCAGCTTCAGCTTCTGCAGGGCGTCGCGCAGGTTCTCGAAGTCGTCGCCGTCGATCGGATAGAGGCCGCAGAACACCATCGGCTTGGGGTCCTGGTAGCCGGGCAGGGCCTCACTGGCCGGGCGGGACTTCTCGGTGACCGTCTCGCCCGAGCGGGCCTCGCCGACGTCCTTGATCCCGGCGATCAGGTAGCCGACCTCGCCGGGGCCGAGCTCGGCGACCGGGGTCGTCGCCGGGGTCCGAGCCCCGATCTCGATCGCCTCGTGGTCCGCCTTGGCCTGCATGAACCGCAGGTCGGCGTGGCCGGTCATCCGACCGTTCATCACCCGGATCGAGGACACCACGCCCCGGTACTGATCGAACTGGGAGTCGAAGATGAGGGCCTGCAGCGGCGCGTCCGGGTCACCGGTCGGGGCGGGGATGCGGTCGATCACGGCGTCGAGCAGTTCGGGGATCCCGGCGCCGGTCTTGGCCGAGATCCGCAAGATGTCCTCGGCCGGGATCCCGAGCACGGTCTCGATCTCCATCGCGTACCGATCGGGGTCGGCGGCGGGAAGGTCGATCTTGTTCAGCGCGGCCACGATCTCGAGGTCGTGTTCGAGCGCCAGGTAACAGTTCGCCAGCGTCTGGGCCTCGATGCCCTGCGCGGCGTCGACGACGAGCACCACGCCCTCGCAGGCGGCGAGCGAACGGCTGACCTCGTAGCCGAAGTCGACGTGACCCGGTGTGTCGATGAGGTGGAAGACGTGGTCCTTCCACTGGACCCGCACGTTCTGGGCCTTGATCGTGATCCCGCGCTCGCGCTCGAGGTCCATCGAGTCCAGGTACTGCGACCGCATGTCGCGGGTGTCGACGGCACGGGTCAGCTCGAGGATGCGGTCCGAGAGCGTGGACTTGCCGTGATCGATGTGCGCGATGATCGAGAAGTTGCGAATGCGGGCGAGATCCATGGAGTGAGCTGCGGCGAGATCCGGGTCGGGAGGGCGGGTCACCGTCGGCCCGATGCTACCGGCGGACCTGCACCGGCCAGGTGGCCGTCGGACACTCCGCCCGATAACCTCACAGGGCCTTGCGTCGATGGCAGGCCCGGCGTTCGCGTCCGGCGCCGTTCGCCACTCGGCCAGCCCGAGTTTCGAGCACCCGTTCGAGCATCAGCATCCTTTCGAGCATCCGAGGAAAGACCACGTAGATGGCCAACATCAAGAGCCAGAAGAAGCGCATCCTGACCAACGCCAAGCGCGCCGAGCGCAACAAGACGGTGAAGTCGGAGCTGCGGACGCGCGTGAAGTCGGCGCTGAACTACGCGGCGTCGACCGAGACGCCGGACCCGACGGCCGATGAAGTGCGCCTGGCGATCAAGAAGATCGACAAGGCTGCCGCCAAGGGCGTCATCCACAAGAACCAGGCCGCTCGCCGCAAGGCGCGCCTGATGGCCAAGGTGAACGCAGCCGGCTGACGCCGGCGTTCACGTTCCTGCTCGAAACTCCTCGAAGCCCGGGTCCGCCCGGGCTTCGGCGCGCTCGGGCTGCGGTCGACAGAGCCCGGCCGAGTCAGCGACGGCGTCAGCGCCGGCGCCCGGCCCCGGCGGGCGTCAATCGGGCCAGCCGGGCCACGAGGATCTCCAGGATCCACTCGTCGTCGAGATCGGACGCGCCGCGCAGGTCGAGATCGGCCTGGGCCAGCAGCTCGATGGCCCGCCGCACCCCGCCGCCGCCCAGCGTCCTCGACTGGTTCAGGAGCTTCTTGGCCTGGAACCCCTTGAGGCCGAGCAGCTCCGACACGTCCTGCTCGCCCCGAGCCTCGGCCCCGTCCAGTTTGAGCAGCTTGGAGTAGTGACCGTTCAGGATCGACATCAGCTGCAACGGGTGGCGGCCCCCGGCGTGCGTCATGCGGTGGAGCAGTGTGATGGCGTGGAGCACGTCGCCGCGGTCGATGGCGTCGGTGAGATCCCACGACGGGACCGACCCGGCTTCGCCGAGGAACGGGGCGACCTCGTCGGCGGTGAGCGGACGGCCGTCGCCGTAGGTGGCCCGCAACGTCTCGAGGATCCCGCGCAGGCGGCCCATGTCCTCGCCGAGGCGTTCGGCGAGCAGGGTCACGGCCCGATGATCGAGGCGGACCCCCGAGGCGACGAGCTGTTCTTCGATCCAGTTCGACCGATCCTGCTTGCGGTTGGAGACCCCGGTGGCCACGACCACGCCGCCGGCGGCCTTGACCGCGTCGGTCAGCGATTTGGGCAGTCGCCCGCCGCCTCCGGTCAGCACGAGATCGGTCGACGGCAGTGGGTCCCCGAGATAGGCGACGAGTGTCTTGACGTCGTCGGCCCCGAAGCGGCCGATCCCCCGTCCGACCACGACGCGGCGCTCGGTCAGGAACGGTGAGGTCTGGGCCGCGTCGACCAGGGTGCGGATCTCGTAGTCGTCCCCGGAGAGGTCGTCGACCATCAGGGTCCGGTCGCCCTCGCCCACCAGGCGCTTCACCAGATCGGACACCGCGGCCGACAGCAGCGACTCGTCATCTCCGGTGAGCAGGTGGACCGACATCGAGCAGTGAACCTACCTGGCCGGCCGGCCGGGCCCGACGGATCCGGCGAGTCCAGACCATGGCAAGGGCGACCACGGCGACTTGGAGCGTGACCACCAGGCCCGGGGGCCAACCGGGTTCGGCTCGATCCGCCAGCCGGGCGACGGTGTCCACCCAGGCCAGACCGGCACTCGACGGCAGGTGGACGACGGGTGCCGTCGCCGGGACCAGCCCGGCGAGCAGTCCGGCCGGGATGCCCCAGACCATCACCCAGCCGGCCACGGGAACGGCCAGGGCGTTGGTGAGTGGCGACCAGAGCGCGGCGGTTCCGAACACGGCGAACGAGATCGGGGTGACGCCGAGCTGGGCCGCGAGGGTGACGCCCACCGCGGCCGCGACGGGGCGAGGTCCCGGCAGCCGCTCGGTGATCGGGCCGGCGCCGAGCACGATCCCGGCCGTGGCACCGACCGACATCCACCACCCGACCGAGGTCACGAGCAGCGGCGAGATCAGGAGGAATCCACCGACGGCGACTGCCAGCAACCGAACACCCGAGGCGTGCCAGCCCCGCCAGAACGTCGTCGCCGCCAGGGCCGACATCGACGCGGCCCGCAGCACGGAGGGCTCGAACCGGGTCAGGGCCGCGAACCACCCGATCAGGCCGAGCGTGGCCACCCAACGCGGCGTCGGTCGGAGTCGCCGCAGCAGGGGCGACGCAACGGCCAGGACGAAGGCCACGTTCTGGCCCGAGACCGCGGTGAGGTGGGAGAGGCCGACTCGACGGAACCGGTCGCGGGTGGCCTCGGGCTGGTTCTGATCGTCACCGATCACCATCCCGAGGAACAGCGCTTGGCGGTCGTCACCGAGGACGGCCGAGCCTGCGGTCAGGGCCCGTCGGACCCTGAGCGTGCTGCGGTCCAACGGCGACCCGTCGGCGTGGTCGAGGATCACGTCGACCTCGGCGCGACCGACGACTCCGGCACTGCGCCACCGGCCCCGCTCGTCCGGGCGTAGCGGTCGGACCTCGGCGTCGACGAGGAGGTACTCGCCGGTGTGGAACCGGGTGAGGGACCGAGCGGTGCCGCCCCATCCGCCGAGCAACACCGTGCCCACCGGGGTCTGCGCAGCCACCGACACGCCGGCTCCGAACCGCTGGGGCTCGTCGACCAGGCGCACCCATGCGTGGAGCGGAGCACGCTCGGGAGGAACGAGGCTCGCCACGTGGCGAGCGCCATTCCACGAGGCGATCAGCCCGAGCGCCACCGCCCATCGGATCGCGGACGCACGCCTGCGGATCACGAGGACGGCCGCGGCACCCAGGACCATCGCCGGCACCGGGCGGGCGAGCGCGGCGCCGGCGACGACGGCGAGCCCGACGGCGACCACCACCCGATCGGTGGACTCGACCCGAGCGAGCGCCAGGTCGTCGCCGGTTCGGCCGGGCGTGCCGGCGCCGGGAACGATGAAAGACTGCCAGCTCACGATGGGTCCCCCGACCCCGGTCGGGACCCGAGACCCACCGGATCCGGCGCACGATCGCCTAGCCTCTCGGGGTGGCTCTGAGGCAACCAGCTCCGCGCGTCGTCCCTCGCGGACCGTTCGCCTATCGGCTCCAGCTGCGCCGTTTCGGACCCCTGATGGCCTTGCTCGTCCCGTTGGTGGCCCTCGGGGTCGGAGCCGCGCTGCTGCAGTGGACCGGGAGTTCGCTGCGGGGCTTCGGAGGTTTCCTGCTCACCGCGCTGGCCGCGCCCACGATGCTGCTGCTCGGCGTGCCCGTCGTCGACGGCACCCCCCGGTACGTCGTCGCCGGGGTCACGAGCCTCCTGTTCTGGCTGGGGATCGGGGCCTGGGCGTCGTCGCGAGCGATGCGGGCCAGCGTCGTGGCGACGTGGAAGGACTGGTGGCGCGAGTACGCCTGGTTCATCGCCCCGGTCTGGATCGGCGCCGCGGCGGCGTTCGCCATCGCCTACCGCAGCGTGCTCTGACGGGAGCGAACGGCGCGCCGTCACACCGTCACCTGGTCCCTGATGGCGTCGAGCTTGGCGGGGCCGATCCCCCGCACCGAGGTGAGGTCCTCGACCGACGAGAACGGACCGTTGCGAGCCCGGTGATCCACGATCGCCTGGGCGGTCGAGGGACCGATCCCCGGCAAGGCGTCGAGTTGTTCGACCGTGGCCCGGTTCAGATCCACCGGTCCGATGGGGGTCTGGGCCGACCCGCCGACCGGCGCGGCCCAGGTGCCGGACGCGGCCTCGTCTGCCGTCGGCACGTAGACCCGCTGCCCGTCGACCAGGACCGAGGCGAGGGCCAACACCGAGACGTCGGCCTCACCGACCGGTCCTCCGGCGGCGGCCACGAGCTCGTGGACCCGGGAGCCCTCCGGCAGGGTGTACACCCCGGGGGACGCGACCGACCCGGCCGCCTGGACCACGATGGTCGCACCGGGTCCGCCCGGCGTCGCGGACCCGCCGGCCGCAGGCGCAGTTCCGCCGTTGCCGTCCGCAGCGGCCGACGCAGCGGGGTCGACCGGAGCTGCTGCGGCGGTCGCCCCCGGGGCGTAAGGCAGCGAGCGTTCGACGGGAGGCGGTGAACCTCGGACCAGCCACCAGCCTGCTCCCGCCAGCACGATCGCCGTGGCGATCCCGCCGAGCACCCGGGCCGGCCCGGTGAACTCCAACCAGTCGCGCACCCGGACCTGCAGCGAGACCGGGACGCTCGGGCGCTCGACTTCGGCCAACGTGACTCCCTCCGGACACGGCAGGCGAACCTGCGTCGACGGGGAAGTCGTCGAGGACGTTACCGGCGCCGGGCGATGTCGCGTCGGGAGATCCAGTCCGCTTCGACCTCGAACGGGATCTGCAGGTAGGCGCCGCGATGGCCCCGTCGGTGCAGCCGCCCGGCGAGGTACGACAGCAGGTAGCGGCCGTAGAACCGGACCCAGCCGAGCCGCCGCCACTGCTCGACGTGGACCTCCTCGTGGCGAAGCAGCAGCTCGCTGCGTTCGCGACCCGATCGAACCACCACCAGCGGGCCGAGGGTGATGCCGTCGGCACCCCGGGGAACGGGGCCGCCCACGAGCAGCCAATAGCCGTCCCTGCGTTCGAGCTTCACGGCGCCGGGCTCGTGTCCGGGTCGGCGGTGACGCCGGGCAACATCGCCCGAACGGTCGAGATGTGGTCGGCGTCGGCGGCGTTCTTGTCGGGTCGGTAGCCCCGGACCCGGGCGAACCGCAGCGCCACGCCGCCGGGGTACTTGCGCGATGACTGCACCCCGTCCAGCGCGATCTCGACCACGAGTTCGGGTCGGACCATCACGACACCCCGGCCGGCGGCGACCGCGGCCGGATCGAGCGCCAGCGCGGAGAGCGCCTCGGTCTGCCAGGCGAGGAGCTCGTCGGTCATCCCCTTGAAGGTCTTGCCCACCATCACGAACCCACCCGCATCGCCGAAGGTGCCGTCGGGGTCGAGCGCGGCGAGATGCAGGTTGGAGAGCTTGCCCGTGCGTCGGCCGTGGCCCCATTCGACCCCGATGACGACCAGGTCGAGGGTCCGCACCGGCTTCACCTTGCGCCAGCTTCCGCCCCGCCGTCCCGCGTCGTACGCGGAATCGAGGGCCTTCACCACCACGCCTTCGTGTCCCAGCGCGAGGGAGTCGGCGAGCACGTCGGCGGCGACGGCCGGATCGTCGGTCTCCACCCCTCGGACGTGGGCGGCACCGACCAGTTCGGCGAGCAGCGCCCGCCGTTCGCCGAGCGGGACGTCGAGGAGGCTTCGCCCGTTCAGCATCAGCAGATCGAAGAAGGTGGCGTCGAGGCCCCCCACACCCCCGCCGTCGGCGCCGAAGCTGCTCATCGTGTCCTGGAAGGCTCGAGGTCGGCCGTCGGCGTCGAGGCCCAACGCCTCGCCGTCGAGGACGAACTCCGTGGCGTCGAGGGCGAGCGACGCATGGACGACGCGCTCGAGCCGGTCCGTCACTTCGTTCAGGTTCCGCGTGAAGATGCGGACCTCGTCACCCCGTCGATGCACCTGGACCCGTGCTCCATCGAGCTTGTGCTCGACGGCGGCGGGGCCCGTCTTGGCCAGCGCGTCGCCCACGTCCGTCGCCGAGGACGCGAGCATCGGGAGCACGGGCCGGAAGATCGTCAGATCCACGGCCATCAACTCCTCCGGAGTGCCGTGGAGGGCGAGCCGCGCCGCCGTGCCGAGGTCGCCGAGCAACATTGCGGCTCGCCGGACCTGGTCGGCCGGCGCACCGCTGGCGGCGATCACCGCCTCGAGGGTGACACCACCGAGCGCACCCTGGCGGAGCTCCCCGGTGAGCAGGCCCCAGACGAGCCGGCCCTCGGGCTCGGTCAGCCGGGCGAACGTCTCGGCGAGTCGCTGCTGACGGCGCTCGACCGATCCGGCGCCGGTCGTGGTCTGGAGCTCGTCGAGCAGCCGATCGATCTCGGCGATCGTGACCGTCGGTTCCGCGGCGTCGGCACGCAGTCCGGACAGGGTGGCCCAGCCGACGCCGATCCGGCCTTGGCGGGGAGACCCGACGAGCATGCCGACGAGCGGCTCGACCTCGTCGGCCTCGGCGGCGCGCAGCAGCCCGGCGATCGTCTCGGCCTTGGCTCGCCGGGAGGAGGTGGCAGCGAGCTTCGTCGAGGTCGCGGCGACGTCGGCGAACTTCACGGCGGGGGCGACGGGTCAGACGAGGTTGGCGAAGGCCTCGGCGCGCGCCGCCGCCCCGGCCACGAGGATCGTGTCGCCGTGGCCGAGCACGGTGTCCGGCGTGGCGTAGGTGAACACGCCACCGACCGGTTTGACGCAGACCACGGTCAGGCCGTGTTCGGTGCGAATCCCGGAATCGGCCAGCCTGGTGCCCACGACGACCGACGGCGCCACCGTCTCGACCAGCGCGAAGCCGGGATCGAGCTCGACGTAGTCGAGCAGCCGACCGGTCACGAGGTGCGCCACCCGCACGCCCATCTCCCGTTCGGGGAACACCACGTGATGCGCACCGACCCGCTCCAGGATGCTGCCGTGGGCCTCGGTGATCGCCTTGGCCCAGATGTTGCGCACCCCAACGTCGGCGAGGGCGGCGGTGGTGAGCACGCTCGACTCCACGTCGGTGCCGATGCTGACGACCGCACACGAGAAGTCGGAGGCGCCGATCTGCTTCAGGAACTCGATGTCGGTCGCATCGGCTTCCATCGTGTGGGTCAAGATCGTGGAGAACCGCTGCACGATCGTGCTGTCAGTGTCCACGCCGAGGACCTCGTGGCCTTGCGCGACGAGGGTGGAGGCGAGGGCGGCTCCGAACCGGCCCAATCCGACGACGAGGACCTCGGAGCCCTCACCCAGCCGGGGGACCTCGGCGCGGCGGCGAAGGCGGGACCGCTTGTGGCTGTTTCGCTCAACCAAGGAGGGCCTTTCGTGGGGCAGGCGGTAGCGGAGGTGCCGCTCTCGCAGGACGATGGAGGCGAGGAGGGTGACCGGTCCCACCCGACCCAGGAACATCAGGGCGATCAGGACCAGGTGGCCACTCGCCGGCAGCGCCGGTGTGATGCCGGTCGAGAGTCCGACGGTACTCGCCGCGGAGATCGCTTCGAACAGGGCATCCGACCCGTCGAGCGGGGCCAAGGTCAGCAGGGCGAAAGTGCCCGAGACGACGAAGCCGATCGACAGCAGTGCGACCGCCAGCGCCTGGCGGAGGGCGGCCGAGGTGATCCGGCGCCGGAAGGCGTGCGTGTCCGGCGTCCCTCGGACCTCGGCCCACACGGCGTAGCCCAGCACGGCGAAGGTCGTCACCTTGATCCCACCGGCGGTCGAGGCGCTGCCGCCACCGATCAGCATCAACGCGTCGGTGACGAGGAGCGCATTGGGGCGCATGGCGCCGTAGTCCACGGTGTTGAATCCGGCGGTCCTGGGGGTCACCGACGAGAACCAGGCGTTGAGCACCTTGCCCGGAACCGACATCGGGCCGAAGGTGTCGCCGTTCGTCCACTCGCAGATGAGGAGCAGCACCAGGCCGATCACGATCAGCCCCGCGGTGGCGAAGAGGGTGATCTTGGTGTGCAGGCTCCATCGCCTCGGGAACGAATGGTTCTTCTTCAACTCGAGCAGGACCGGGAAGCCCAGCCCTCCGAGCACGATCGACCAGCCGACGATGCCCAGGGTCCACCAGTCATAGCGGTGGCCGATCAGGCTGTCGGAGTTCAGCGAGAACCCGGCGTTGTTGAACGCCGACACGGCGTGGAACGCCCCGACGTACAGGGATCGCCCGAACGATTCGCCGAGCATCATGAGCCGGGCGCTGAGCCCGAGGAACGCGACGCCCTCGATCACCGCGCTGAAGGCCGCGACGCCCACCACCACGGTGCGGATGTCGCCGAGGTCGACTTCGCCGACATCGGCCTGGGTACGGAGCCGTTGCCGCAACCCGAGGCGGCGGGACAAGAAGATGCCGATCAACGACGACAACGTCATGATCCCGAAGCCGCCGAGCTGCATCAGGGCCATGATCACGACCTCACCGAACGTCGACCAGTAGGTGGGGGTGTCGACCACGGCGAGGCCGGTCACGCAGATGGCCGAGGTCGAGGTGAACAGTGGGGTGATGATGCCGGCGCTGGTCCTCGTCTCGGTGGCGATCGGGAGCGCCAGCAGCCCGGCGCCGGCGATGATCGCGCCGCTGAAGGACAGCACGACGAGGCGGGCCGGATGCAGCGATTTCCTTCGACGGGTCGCCGTCGCTGCCGAGACCTGGGTCACGGACGACGACCATACTCACGCCGCGTCCGCCGGACGCAGCGGTCAGACGCGCTGGAACCGGCCCGGCTCGACTTCCACGGCCTCGCCTCTCGCCTGCATTCGCCCGAGGTGGAGCTCGGCGCTGCGGCGTTCGACGACCGTCACGAAGTTGCTCTCGACGTGCGGGCGGTAGATGAATCGATGTTCGACCAGCTCGGCGATGGTGTGCGGCTCGACCAGGAACTCGAGCATCGCCGCGTGACGCCGTTCGATCACGGCTTCGTAGCCGTCGAGCATCGACCGGAAGGTCTCGCGTCCTTCGATGACGCCCTTCTGGTGCGAGGTGACGTACCAGCGGGCGTCCTCGTCCCGCAGCCGGACCAGACTCTCCTGGAACTGGTCGAGGTCGCTCCACAGATCGCCGTAGTAGGGCCCGAAGCCGGTCAGATCGACATCGGAGCAGTAGAAGACCTCCCGCACCGGAAGCCGCTGTGGCCGGCGGTGTGCCCGGGGAGGTGAACGGCCTCGACCCGTGTCCCGCCACCGAGATCGAACACCGCCCCGTCGCCGAAGGTCTGGGCGTCGGGGCGAGGCGAGAAGTGGAACTCCTCCAGCAGTTGCCGGGCGAACTCGGGATGGGTCTCGGGCGACGCGTCGTAGCCCGACATCAGACCCTCGAGACTCGCCACGCCGATCAGGTCTCGTTCGTGGATGTGCACCTTGGCCTGCGCGAACATCCCGTTGCCGGCCATGTGGTCCTCGTGGCAGTGGCTGTTGAGCACGGCGTCGACCCGGTCGGGCGCACCACCCCGCTGGACGACGGTGACCGATGCATCGATGACGACGTGCTCCGCCGCTCCTCGCACGAACAGCGAGTTCGCCGACGGGTACACGCCTCGCTCCGCACCGAGCAGGACGCTCACCGTGTCCGTCAGCCGTAGCTCGTCGTCAGCCCAATCAGCGATCATCGTCGGGACCCTACCGACGACGCTCGGGCAGTGTCAGTCCGAAGCGCCCGACAGGGTCAGGCGCGACAATCGCCACCAGGCGATCAGCAAGCAACCGGCGCTCACGAGCGCCAGCCGGAAGCACCGCACCACTTCCGTGGGGATGCCGTCTCGCACCAAGCTGGACGGTGCGTCGTCGTAGTAGCCGAGGAAGATCTCCTGCGACTCCCAGGTCGGCGACAGCTGGGCGATGCCGGTCAGCGCCGCACCGAGGAGGCGTTCGATCAGGAACACGACCGCCAGCGACCAGACCGCGGTCCGTCGGGTGATGCAGCCGATCATCGAGAACAACGCGACGTAGGCGACGCCGCCGACCAGCGCGGCCACGTACATGGCGGGCACCGCCTTGGGCACACCGGCGATCACCGCGGCGAGGGCGGCAGCGGGAGCGATGGTCACCGCCACGACGGCCGAACCGCCGAGCCAGCGGCCCACGACGATCTGCCAGTTCGGGACCGGCGTGAGCCAGGTGAAATGGAACGTGCCCGAACGGATCTCGGCCCCCATCACGGCGTCACCGATGATGAGCGCCGCCACGGGAAGGGTGAGGCCGAACACCGCCTGGACGGCGATGTGGGAGAACGCACGGGCAGAACTCGAATCGACCGCATGGGTGAGCGCGCCGAACAGCAGCGTCCCGAGACACGGCCACAGCAGCGCCAGCCAACGCCGGAACGGCAGGCACGAGGTCAGGGTGTAGCGAACGATCACGACGAAGCGCTTCATCGCACGAGCTCCCGGAACAGGCTCTCGAGCGAGTCGTCGAGCGGCCGGACCTCGAGCAGGCGCACGCCGGTGCGCCGGGCGGCGCGGGCGATGGCTCCGGCGAGTTCGCTCGCCTGCATCGTCTCGACCACGACCCCGTCGTCGCCCGCTCCCGTCTGGCGATGCATCGAGACCCCGGTCACCGACGCAAGCGACAGGAGTTCGGCGGCCAGCGCCCGACGGTCGCTCGACCGGACGAGGACCTGGCGCGGCCGATCGTTCATCGCGTCGCGGATCGCGGCTCTCGTCCCCGCCGCGGCGAGCCGTCCGTGGACGATCACCAGCACCCGCTCGGCCAGGCGTTCGACCTCTTGCAGCACGTGCGACGAGACGATGACGGTGCGGCCGTCGGCTCCCAAGCGCTTGAACAGCTCGATCAGGTGCAACCGTTGCACGGGGTCGGCACCGTTGAGTGGCTCGTCGAGCACGATCACACGCGGATCGCAGACCAACGCGGCTGCGACCTTGGTTCGCTGGCGCATCCCCTTCGAGAACCCGTCGACCCGCCGGTCGGCGGCATCGGTGAGCCCGACCGTGGCCAACGCCTGGGCCGGTGCGTCCCGGTCGGAGACTTCGTGGAGGGCGGCGACGTACTCGACGAACCGCCGGGCGGTGAGTCCCGCCGGGACCGCTTCGTCCTCCGGGACGAGGGCCAGGGTGCGGTAGACCTCGCGGTCGGAGCGAGGCGCCACCCCGTTCACGGTCAGCTGTCCCTGGTTCACCGCACACATGCCCGTGATGGCGCGCATGAGGGTCGTCTTCCCGGCGCCGTTCGGGCCGAGCAAGCCCGTCACACCGGGCCCGAACGAGCAACTCAGGTCGCTGAGCGCGACCTTGGCCCCGAACCACACCGACACGTTGTCGGCGACCACGGTGGCGTCGTCGACGAACGCCGGGTTCGTCGCCACCTTCGCCGGGTCGGAGCGGGCCATGGCGACGCTGCGGCCGGGGTGGGCAGGCTCACCGTTCGGTCCACCGATAGCGCCGGAGCAACAACGCCAACCCGCCCGCCACGACCACGAGATAGACCGCAAGCGCATACCACGCACCGTTCGTCACGCCGCTCAGCGGTGACGCCTCGTCGAGTCGCCCGAGGAAGATCACGTCGCGCAGGTACAGCGGCATCGCCAAGATGTTGATCAGCGCGAAGCCCGAGCCGGTGGTGAAGCTGTCCCCGACGAGGACTCCGGAGAGGATCGAGGTGACGAGGAACAACCCGATCACCCGGCGCCCGCGATGATCCGGCGGTCCGTGAGCGAAGCGATCGCCACGCCGAGCACCGCGTAGTAGAGCGCGAGGACAGCCACCGCGACCGGCACCTTCCACAGCACCGAGGCATTGTCGGTGAAGTAGTCGAGGGCGCCGTCGCTCACCAACAGGTTGCCCACGAAGAGCAGCACCTGGGGCAGGAACGAGAAGGCGAACAGGATCGTTGCAATTGCACCGACCTTCGCCAACACGTAGTCACTGCCCCGGAGTGGTCGGGCGAAGATCAGGGGCAAGACATGTTGTCGACGGTCCGGGCAGATCACGTCAGGAGCCACGATTGCGACGAACAGCAGCAACGTCGACGAGACGCCGACGTAGTCGCGATACGAGATGATCTCGAACCGGTCGACGCCGGAATCCCGGGTCACGTAGCCGATGCCGACGTTGATGATCGCCGGGATGGTCACGATGCCGAGCAACACGAACGGCGCGAACTTCTGCCGCCACGAACGCCGGAACCCGAGCGCCCGTCGGATCGAGGCTCGGACGAGGGCGAGCACCGATGCCTTGCGGCCGCCTCGGGTGCCTTCGTAGGGCCGATACCCGCGGTCGTAGACCGCGCCTGCCGACGAGTTCACGAGTCTCCCCCTGCTCGGCGAACGAAGACGTCGGCGAGTGACGCCGCGCTGGTCGAGAGTCGGAACAAGGACAGTCCTTCGTCGTCGATGGTGTCGCGCACGATGTCGAGTCCCGCTTCGTCGGTTGCGACCTCCACGATGCTGCCGTCCGATCTCGCTTCGACGCCGCGTTGACGCAGGGCACCGACGAGCCGCTCCGAATCGGTTCCGACGTCGATGGTGACGACCCCACCGCTGTCGAGCAGTTCCGTGGTGGCGCCGCTCACGACCAGTCGGCCGCTGTCGATCATCACGACGTGACTGCACACCTGTTGCACGTCGTCGAGCAGATGGGTCGACATGAGGACGGAGATCCCGAACTCGCCGAGCCGAGCGATGAGCTGCAGCATCTCCTCTCGCCCCATCGGGTCGAGGCCGGCGGTCGGTTCGTCGAGCAGGACCAGTTCGGGATCGGCGACGATCGCTTGGGCCAGCTTGGCCCGCTGCCGCATCCCGGTCGAGAAGCCGCCGATCGGGCGGAACCGAGCCTCGTCGAGTCCGACGAGGTCGAGCACGTCCGACGCCCGTTGTCGGGCGGCGCGCGACGGCAGCCCGCTCAGCTCGGCGAACGTCGCCACGACGTCGGCGGCGGACTGGTCGAGCGGCAGGCAATCGTGTTCGGGCATGTACCCGAGGCGGGCGCGGATCGGGATGGGGTCGGCGGCGACGTCGTGTCCGGCGAAGGACACCGTTCCCGCCGTGGGACGAGCGATGCCCAGCACGAGGCGGAACGTGGTCGTCTTGCCGGCCCCGTTGGCCCCGACGAGGCCGGTGAGCCCGCGTGGAACGTCCACGCTGAAGTCGTCGAGCGCCGTGAACGATCCGTAGCGCTTCGTCACGTGCTCCAGACGCAGCAACACCTCGGCGGTCACCGGGGCAGTCTGGCCGCGATGGTCGTCGCGCTGGTGCGTTCGGACGGCGCGTGCCCTCAGGCGGCACCGTGGGCCCACCGGACCCGCTGGTCACCGGCGAACACCGGGGAGAACCGCAACAGCGACGCCACCCGGGCGACCTCCGTGGCCGAGAAGGCCGGTCGCCGCCGGGCCAGGAGGAGCACCCGGCCGACGAGCGCCGAGTCGAACGGGAGGGCGACGAGATGGACCGGCTCCTGCCCGCCGAGTTGCTGCACGAAGCCGACGTCGAGCACCGCCATGTTGCTCGAGCGCGCCGCCTCGACGATGCCGCCCAGTGGCCCGGTGACGGCCGACGGGCCGATGACGACGGCGAGATCCGCTCGAACCAGCGAGCGAGCGGCGTCGGCCAGCGCCCCGAGGTCGGGCCCCTCGGGCCAGGTGGTGGAGGACGTCGAGGCATTCGGTGATCGGATCGCGCAGATCGTGGAGGTCGACCGGCTCGAGGTGGAGCACCACGGCCGCGACCCGCGCAGGGCGACCTCGATCGCCGGCAGATCGATGGGCACGGTCAACTCCACGACGAGATCGTCGACGATCTCGTCGCCGTCCACGGACTGGACGTCGACCGACAAGATGTTCACCCCGAGCGCCCCGAGGGCGCTCGCTGCGGCTCCGAGACGACCCGGGCTGTCCGCCGCCCGGAATCTGATCCGATACAGGTTCACGGTCGATGACCTCCTGTCAGGACGACCCGCCTGTCGGGAAGCCAACCGGGTCGCGGTGACGGCGCCGTGAGCGCCGCGTACCAAGCGTGTGAACAGTTCTCCGGACCGCAGCGCTCCGAAACCGGCCGATTCGGTCAGCCCAGCCGGGCGCAGAGCTCCTCGATGCGTTCCTCCAGGCGAGCGAGCCGCTGTTCGACGCCCGAGCCCGAGTCATCACCGCTGGCCTCGCTCGAGCACTCCTCGGCGCACAACGCCTGGTAGCAGCCCCGGAGGAGCCGGCCCGAATCACGTTCCTCGGCGATGTAGCGACCCAGCAACGTGCCGGTGGCGATGTCGATCGTCACGTCGTCCATCATCCGGGCGAAGATGTCGCGGCCCTTCTTGTCGAGCACCTCGCCCTGGCCGACACCGAGCTTCTCGAACTTCTCGCGATCGGTCAGATCCGTCGACGAGGCGATGGCCAGGCGGTCCGCCATGCCGGGGTCCGGCCGCTCGACGACCTCGAACCCGAGTTCGCAGATCCGCTTGGCGAAGGACTTGGCGTGCTCGCCCTCGCGCCGCGCCACCGTGTACAGCACCTGCCTGACGTCGTCGCGCCCGCACACCGCCACCCAGGCGTCGAGGTAGCACTCCGCCGCACCTTCGGCGTTGGAGATGGCGTTCAGGAGGCCCAGGTACGTGGGCTTGGTGGAGCTCATCGACCCATCGTCGCGCGTGACCCCTGACACATCGTCACGGAGCGGCGCCCTCGTCGACCGGTTCGGGCGGGCGGCGGGTCTCGGCGACGTCATCGTCTCGGATCAACAGGGCGAGCAGCGCCCCGGGCACCATCGCCAGACCGACCGCCAAGAACGCATGTTGGTGAGCGGGCAGGCGCTGTGCGGCGCTGCCCCCGGCGGCGTTCAGTCCCCCGGTCAGCACGGTCGCTGCGATCGCGACTCCCGCGGCGTAGGAGATCTGGCGTTGGGTGTTGAACAACGACGTCGCCCGCCCGGTGTCGGCGTGGGACGTCGTCGCGTACACGGCGGTCTGGATGGAGATGAAGACGAAGCCCATGGTGAGCCCACGCACGAAGGAGAGGCCGGCGACCACGATCAGGGGTGTGGTGAGCGTCAACAGCGCGTAGCCGCACGACGCCAACGCGGCACCGAGGCCACACACCGCCATCAAGCGGCGCGGACCGATGGCCTGGTACGCCCGCTGGCCGACGAAGAACGAGACGAGCACGATCCCGAGCGCTTGGGGCGACTGGACGAGACCGCTGCGGAAGGCGCTGTACCCACGCAGTGTCTGCAGGTAGATCGGCAGGACGAACAGCAACCCGAAGAAGCCGGCGTAGAGCAACGCGGCCGAGACGTTCACCGCCCGGAACAGGCGGTCGCGGAAGAGCCGCAGGCTGAGCGCCGGCTGACGGACTCGGAGTTCGGTCACGATCGCGGCGATGCCCCCAGCACGCCGAGGGCACCAGCAGCACGACCCGTCGCGACAGCCAGCCGTCCTGGGGCCCGATCGACATGGTGTAGAGCAACAACCCGACCGAGCCGCCGCTCAGGAGCAACCCGAGCACGTCGATCCGGCCCGCGGCCTCCTGGACCTCCTCCTGCAGCGCGGCACCGCGAGCATCCAGGCCACCACCCCGACCGGGATGTTGATGAAGAAGATCCAGCGCCACGACGCCTGGTCGACCAGGATCCCGCCGAGCAGCGGTCCGAGTGCGGGGCCGGTCACCGCCACGCTCATCACCGCGGCGGCCGCCACGGCGCGCCGGCTCATCGGGAAGGCCCGGAACAACATGGCGCTGCCGATCGGCACGAGCAGCCCGCCACCCAGGCCCTGCAGGATGCGGAACGCCACGAGTTGGTGGAGCGACTGCGCAGCACCACACAGCAGCGAGACGGAGCTGAATGCTGTCAGGGCCGCGAGGAACACGCGCTTGGTGCCGAATCGGTCGCCGAGCCAGCCGGCGGCGGGGATCACGGTCGCCACGGCCAACAGGTAGCCGACCGCGACCCATTCGACCTCGTTGGCAGGAAGGCCGAAGTCGATGGCCATCTTGGGGATGGCGACATTGACCATCGTGCCGTCGATGATCGTCATGAAGACCGCGATCGAATAGACGATCAACACTTGGCGTTCGTAGGGCTGCCGCAGCAGCAGCGCCCTCACGAGCCCACCTCGCCTGGCGCTCCGGTCGGGTCCCATGCGTCTGCCTCGAGTGGCGGGGCAGCTGGGGAACGAGACGGCACGTCGGTCGATGGTAGGGGCCTCCCGCGGAGCAGGCTCAGTCGGCCCGCAACGTCGGGGCGGGAACCGATGGCACCCGGGGATCGGACCGGCCCGCTCGACCTAGGCTCACCCCAGTGGACGGGGTGGACGGGCTCGACGGATGGCACGGCGTGACCCGACTGGGGGCGGGCGATCTCGCGCTCATCGCCGAGATCGATCGTGCGGAGCATCAGACCGTCACCTACTCCGTGGTCGACGGGCGGCTCGTGGGCACACCGACGGCGTTCGACGTTCCGCCTTGGGATCCCACCGGCCACGGCTCACACAGTGTCGCCCACATGATCGAGTTCGCCCGGCCGATCGTGGAGGGTGGCGCCGAGTTCCTCGGTGTCTTCGACGATCGTGGGGCGATCGCCGGCATCGCCATCGTCGATCCCTCGTTCCCGCCTGGCCGGGCCTGGTTCGCGCTCCTCCACGTGGATCGCCGGCATCGCCGCTCGGGCGTCGCATCTCGCTTGTGGGCGGCTGCCGTGGAGTGCGCCCGAGCGGGCGGAGCGCGCACGATGTACGTCTCGGCGACGCCGAGCGATTCCGCCGTCGGCTTCTACCTCGGTCGCGGCTGTCGGCTGGCATCCCCGGCCGAACTCGACGAGCGGCTCGTCGCCCTCGAGCCCGACGACATCCACCTCGTCGCCGACCTCGTGCCGACGTCGGCACCGTGACGGCGCGCTGACGCCGCCGCCGAGGGAACCCGTCCAGACGCGCTGGAGCCCGGACCACCTCGGTCCGGGCTCCAGCGGTTCCGCGACCCGATCGGTCGCCATCACGGACTCGGTTCGGACGTCAGCTGCAGCCGCTGGTGCTGCCGCAGCTCGGGCAGGCGTGACAGGCGCCGGCTCGTTGCATCTGGACACCGCACTGCATGCACATCGGGGCGTCGGACTTGTACACCGGTCGGGGCGTGCCGGCCGCGGGCGAATGATCCGTCGACGGGGCGGCGGGCGCGGTACCGAGCTCCATCTGGGTGGCGAACTCCTCGACCGACGGGACCGACTTCGGATCGGAGACGAAATCCGAACCGTTGTGGTTCTCGATGATCGATTCCTCGACGCCGGGCAGGGTGGGCTGCAGGCGCTCGTCGACCGAGAAGATCCCGAGTTCGGCCCGCTCGTCGTACGAGAGGTAGTTCAGCGCGAGGCGGCGGAACAGGTAGTCCATGATCGACGACGCGAACCGGATGTCGGGATCGTCGGTCATGCCGGCCGGCTCGAAGCGCATGTTCGTGAACGCCTCGACGAAGGCCCGCAACGGCACGCCGTACTGCAGGCCGTAGGAGATGGTCTTGGCGAAGGCATCCATGATGCCGGCCATGGTCGAGCCCTGCTTGGACACGGTGAGGAACACCTCGCCGGGCCGGCCGTCGGCGTACTCGCCGATGGTGGCGAAGCCCTTGCAGTCGGCCACCCGGAACTCGAAGGTCCGCGCCGCACGATGGCGGGGCAGCTTCTCGCGCACCGGAGCGTGCACGACCTTCTCGACGATCTTCTCCACGATCTGGGGGACGACCTCGACCGCGGCGACCGGCTCGGCCGCCGGTTCCTTCTTGGCCGTCGAGAGGGGCTGGGCGACCTTGCAGTTGTCGCGGTAGATCGCCACGGCCTTGAGACCGAGCTCCCACGACAGCATGTGGAGCGCCTCGATGTCCTCGACGGTCGCGTCCTCGGGCATGTTGACGGTCTTGGAGATGGCACCGGAGATGAACGGCTGCACCGCCCCCATCATCCGCACGTGACCCTCGTAGTGGATCACGTTGTCGCCCATCGAGCAGGCGAACACCGGGAGGTGCTCGACGGCCAGATGGGGAGCGCCGAGGACCGACTTCTCGGTGTCGATGTAGGCGATGATGTCGTCGATCTGGGCCGGGGTGTAGCCCAGCTTGCGCAGCGCCCGCGGGATCGTCTGGTTGACGATCGACATCGTGCCTCCGCCGACCAGCTTCTTCAGCTTCACCAGCCCGAGGTCGGGCTCGATGCCGGTGGTGTCGCAGTCCATCATCAACCCGATGGTGCCGGTCGGGGCGAGCACCGAGGCCTGGGAGTTGCGGACCCCGAACTCCTCACCGTCGCGGACCGCGGCGTCCCACGACGAGCGAGCGGCGCTCACGAGTTCGGCCGGCACGATGCCTTCGTCGAGTTGGCCCGACGCATCGCGGTGCATGCGCAGCACCCGCAGCATGTGCTCTTCGTTGTCGGCGAAGCCGGCAAGGGCCCCATCCGGCTGGCGGTGCGAGCGCTCGTCGCGTAGGCGTGGCCGGTCATCAAGGCGGTGACCGCGGCGGCCCACTGCCGGCCGGCGTCGGAGTCGTAGGGCAACCCGAGCGCCATCAGCATGGCGCCGAGGTTGGCGTAGCCGATGCCGAGCTGGCGGAAGTTGCGGCTGGTCTCGCCGATCGAGGGGGTCGGGTAGTCGGCCCGGCCGACCAGGATCTCCTGGGCGGTGAAGATCACCTCGACGGTGTGGCGGAACGCCTGCACATCGAAGTTGCCGTCCTCATCGAGGTACTTGAGCAGATTGATCGAGGCCAGGTTGCAGGCCGAGTCGTCGAGGTGCATGTATTCGCTGCACGGGTTCGAGCCGTTGATGCGGCCGGTCGCGTGAGCGGTGTGCCACTTGTTGATCGTGGTGTCGAACTGCAGACCGGGGTCCGCGCACTCCCACGCCGCAGTGGCCAGCTGCCGCCACAGGTCGCGGGCCCGCACCGAGGTCAGGGTCTCGCCCGTGGTCACGGCCTTGAGCGCCCAATCGGCGTCTTCGCGAACCGCCTCCATGAACTCGTCGCTGACGCGCACGGAGTTGTTGGCGTTCTGGTACTGGATCGAGAACGAATCCGAGCCGTCGAGGTCCATGTCGAAGCCGGCGTCACGTAGCACCCGAGCCTTGCGCTCCTCCCGGGACTTGCACCAGATGAACTCCTCCACGTCGGGGTGGTCGACGTCGAGGATGACCATCTTGGCGGCCCGGCGGGTCTTGCCGCCGGACTTGATCGTGCCCGCCGAGGCATCGGCGCCGCGCATGAAGCTCACCGGGCCGGACGCGGTGCCGCCCCCCTGGAGGAGCTCCTTGGACGAGCGGATCCGGGACAGGTTGATGCCGGCACCCGAACCGCCCTTGAAGATCACGCCCTCTTCCCGGTACCAGTTCAAGATGGAGTCCATCTTGTCGTCGACCGAGAGGATGAAACAGGCGCTGGCCTGCTGGGGCACGCCCTTGACACCGATGTTGAACCACACCGGCGAGTTGAAGGCGGCCCGCTGGGTCACGAGGATGGCCTTGAGTTCGTCGCGGAAGGTGTCGGCTTCGGCGTCGTCCGCGAAGTACCCGCCCTCGGTGCCCCAGGTGGCGATGGTCTCCACCACCCGATCGATGACCTGGCGCAACGAATGCTCACGCTCCGTGGTACCAAGGGTTCCCCGGAAGTACTTCTGCGCCACGATGTTGGTGGCGTTCAGCGACCAGGTGGTGGGGAACTCCACACCCAACTGCTCGAAGGCGACGGTGCCGTCCTTCCAGTTGGTGATCCGAGCATCACGGCGCTCCCACTGGACCTGCTCGTACGGGTCGCGACCCGGCTCGGTGAAGTGGCGGCCGAGTCCGATGGCCAGTCGTTCAGGTGCCAGCGACATGTTGTTCTCCTCTTGGACGCTTCGAAGGATGCTCGGACGTGGGACCGGGGTGAGGTGGTGTGCCTCACCCCGGTGACACAAGATCTGGTGGTTCGGAGGGCGTCGGATGCGCCGCACCCCAATCCCTTGTGCAATTACATCATCGTAACTACAGCAGTGTCAACGCGCCCCGGCAGGAATTTGAGCACCCGAAGAGTTCGCATGATCACGGTGCGAAGCTGCAGGGCCGAGACGTTGGTCTCCAAACACCCGCTGCCACAGCACGCCTGCGGGGGATACTCGTCATCCGCAGCCCCGCACCGTGATCGACACGAGGCAAGAACCTAAGACCCCAGCCCTGTGGGCAACGAGAGGACAAGGCTGTGAATTGCGCGAAGCCGCCCCCACATCCATCCACATCCCTGTGGACGACCGCGGGGAATTCTCACAGCTGGGTGACATCAACCCTCACCGAACCCCCTTGTTTCACTCATCGTGAGTGCACAAACGCACACACAGGCCGAACGGACTATGTTTGAGCGTGGGCTCAACCTCACTCCGTGAGGATTCCGGAGATTTCGGACGCCTCGCGGAAAATCCACAGGGTGAATCCCCGTCCGGGCCGTGACGGAGCGCGACACTCGACGGTGCGCCGGCTCCATCCGAATCCCACCGAGCTCGTGCCGGCCTTCGCCGCCGCCGTCGATCCGAACCGGCGACGCCACCCGACGGCCGACCCTGGATCGAGGTCTGCATGGTGTCCTCGATCGACGGCGGCACCGCAGTGGAAGGACGTTCGGGCGGCCTGTCGACCCCCGCGGATGCCGAGTTGCTCCAGGCGCTGCGGGCGACGGCGGACGTGGTGCTGGTCGGGGCGAGCACGGTGCGCTCGGAGAGCTACGGCCCACCCAAGAAGCCGGGGCTCAAGATCGGCGTGGTGACGACCACCGGCGAGGGACTCGACTTCGACGGTCCGCTGTTCTCCAGCGGAGCTGGCTTCCTCGTGATGCCGTCCGACGGCCCAGAGCGGCCGGTCAACACGTTGCGCTGCGGCACCGGGTCGGTGGATCTCGCTCGCGCCACTCGCCGCCTGGGCGCCTCGTTCATCCACGTCGAAGGGGGCCCCAAGCTCAACGGCGCCCTGCTCCACGCGGGCCTGGTCGACGAGGTGAACCTCACCATCTCGCCCCATCTGGTCGGCGGGAACGCCGCCCGCTTGATCGACGGTGCCAGCGCGGTGTTGCAACGGATGCGACTGTCTCACGTGCTGGAGGACGACGGCTGGCTGTTCTGCCGGTACCTCCGCCTGGATTGAGCGAGACCCCAGCCCGAGCCCACGGACTCGACGCGACGGGGCCCCGACCGCCGGGACAGCGTCAGTCGATCTCGACCGGGGTCGACAACTTCTCCAGGAGGGTGAGTTCCCGACGGAAGTCGGCCGCGGCCACGAAATCCTTGTAGACGCTGGCGAAGCGGAGATACACGACCTCGTCGACTCGGCCGAGCTGCTCGAGGACCGCCAGGCCCACGTCGTTGCTGGAGACCTCGGGGCCGCGAAGGCGCATCTGCTCCTCCACCGTCTCGGCGAGGGTCTCGACCACCGAGACATCCACGGGGCGGCCCTTGGCCGCGGCGAGCACGCCGGCCACGATCTTGGCTCGATCGAAGGGCTCTCGCCGGTCGCTCGACTTGATGACCACGAGCGGCACTTCGTCCATCCGCTCGAAGGTGGTGAACCGGTACTTGCACTCCGGGCACTGCCGTCGGCGACGAATCGCGGCACCCTCGTCCGCACTGCGCGAATCGACCACCTTGGTGTCGACGGCATGGCAGGCAGGGCAGCGCACGCCATGCAGGCTATCCCCGCGCCCCCGTCGCACGACGTAGTGCACGATTCGGGCTCCATCGGTGTCAGTCCGGCAACACCAGCCGGTCCCCGATGTCGATCGAGGCGCTGCCGTGCAGCCGAACCAGTGCGTCGGCGTACGGACACGGCGTCACCGCCGAACCGCTCGGCGATCCGCCACATCGTGTCGCCCGGCTGCACCACGTACACGCGGGCCGGGCTGTCGGCCGCTCCTGCGACCTCACCGTTTGGAACTCCAGCGGCCGGCGACGGCGACAGGACGGAGGCAGGTACGTCCGATCGCCGCGCCGGTCCACCGGCGACTCCCCACCACGCCACCGCGGCCAGTCCAACCCCACAGAGGACGACCGCGAGCCGGCGACGCACGTACACCTCACGCGGCTGGGAGCGAACGAGTCGACCAGGGGTGAGGTCGAGGTCGCCGACGGCTTCCAACTCGAAAAAGCGGTTGGCATCGGCGGTGCGAGGCTGCAGGGCGAGCGTCATCGGTCCTCCTCCTGATCGAACGAACGTTCGCCACGCTGACACGAACGCGTGTTCGTCGTCAAGAGAAACGTCGAACCTCTGTTTGACGAACAGGTGTTTGACCCGATCGATCGACGGGGTTACGGTGCAGCTCATGCGCACCGGAGAAAAGCCGCTCACCGATCGTCAGCGCGAGATCCTCGAATTCATCGAGCACCTCATGCGCGACCGCGGGTACCCGCCCTCGGTGCGCGAGATCGGCGAGGCGGTGGGGCTCACCTCCCCCTCGACCGTGCACAGCCACCTTCGCACGCTGGAACGGTTCGGGTACCTCCGGCGGGACCCGAGCAAGCCCCGCGCCGTCGAGATGCGCTACGACACGAACTCCGGCGCCCGTCTGGAACGGCGGCCGGTTCGCAACGTTCCGCTCGTCGGCGACGTCGCAGCGGGAACCGACACCCTGGCCCAGGAGCACGTCGAGGAACTCCACCCGCTGCCGGCCGACTTCACCGGCGAGGGCGAACTGTTCATGTTGCGGGTCCGTGGTGACTCGATGATCGACGCCGGCATCCTGGACGGCGACTTCGTGGTCGTGCGACAGCAGGAGACGGCCGAGAACGGCGATCTCGTCGTCGCGGGGATCCCGGGCGAGGAAGCCACGGTGAAGACCTACCAGCGCAGTGGTCGCACGGTACGCCTGATCCCCCACAACCCACGGCTGTCGCCCATGGAGTTCGATGCCGCCGAGGTGACCATCTTCGGCCGGGTCGTCACCAACATCCGCCGCTACTGACCGAACAGGTCCTCACGCAGCACGCGGAACGTCTCGATGACGGGGCGCCGCCCGACTCGTTCGTCGCGGGTGTGGGCCAAGGTGGCGTCGCCCGGTCCCAGATTGGCGGCGGGAACGCCGTGAGCGGCAAAGCGCGCCACGTCGGTCCAACCGAGCTTGGCTCGTACCTCCAGACCGTGGACCTCGACCAATCGCTGCAACAACGGATCGGTGAGCGACGGTGCGGCGGCAGTGGCGATCTCCTCCACGACGAAGGCGTCGCGGGGATCGTCGAGCAGATCGGCCACCCAGGCTCGTAGCTCCTCGACCGCCTCCTCGCCCGTGCGATCCGGGGCGTAGCGGTGGTTGACCGTGAGCGTGGCCGAGTCGGGCACGACGTTGGCGGCCACTCCCCCGACCATCTTCACGACCTGGGTCGCCTCCCGGAACCGGCAGCCGTCGAGGACGGGCTCGCGCTCCCGGTACGCGGTGATCCGCGCCACGACGCGCCCGGCGCGGTGGATGGCGTTCGTGCCCATCCAGGGCCGTGCGGTGTGGGCCCGGTCACCAGCCAGTTCGATCCGGAGCCGGATCGTTCCCTGGCATCCTGCTTCGATCGCGGCGCCGGTGGGTTCGCCGAGGATGGCGACGTCACCGTGAACCAGTTCCGGGCGCTCCTCGAAGATCCGCTTGAGGCCGTTGAACGAGGCGGCGACCTCCTCGGCCTCGTAGAACACCCACGTGAGATCGCAGGTCGGCTCGGCGCCGCTTGCGAACTCGTCCACGAGGGCGATCATCACCCCGAGGCCGGCCTTCATGTCGCTCGTCCCGCATCCCCACAGCACCTCTCCGTCCAAGCGGGAGGGCAGGTTGTCGTTGATCGGCACGGTGTCGGTGTGGCCGGCCAGCACCACCCGACGGGCGCGGCCGAGGTGGGTGCGGGCGATGAGGTTGTGACCCAGACGGGTCACCTCGAGCCCGGGCACCGCGCGGAGACGGGACTCGATCCAGTCGGTGATGGCTTCTTCGTCGTGCGAGACCGACGGGATATCGACGAGCTGGGCGGTCAACGCGAACGGATCGGCAGCCATCGACGCGAGGCTACCGATCCGCTGCTCGGGCTCACCGAACCGTGGGGTTCAGCGACCGACGAAGATCTGCACCAGGTAGACGGTGCCGTTGCGCACCGTGACCCCGACGCCGAGCTCCTTGAAGTCCGGGTTCACCAGGTTCTCGTAGTGGTCGGGCGACTGCTCCAAGGCCCGTTGGGCGGCCTCGATGCTTCCGGCCGCCGCGACGTTCTCGCCGATCGCCGTCCACCCGGGGCTGACCCCGTCGGAGAGATCAGCCGAATGGAAGATGGTGCCGTTCTGGGCCATCAGATCCGCATGGAGCTGAGCCTTCAGGTTGATGTCTGCTGCTCGGGTCAGCTCGCCCACGCCCACCGACGATCGCAGCTGATTGATCAGCCCGGCGTCGGTGTCCTCAGCTCGGGGTTGCAGGCCGAGAGGAACAGTGCTGCTACGGCCAGCAGGGCCATCAGGGCATACGTGCCCCGCCAGACCTTCGCGCTCCATGCTCAGGGTTCGAGTGTTCATGTCGTGCCGCCTTCTGGTCAGTTCGGGAGAACTGCCGCCCCAGTGCAGATGTCGAACGGATGACATCTGTAAGAGAACTGTAACGAAGATGGCTCTGAATGTCACGTTTCCGGGCCGAGCGGGGCCAGATTGCTCATCGGGACCGCCGGCCACGTGAGCCAGTGCGGGTGACGGTCAGGCCGGCGACGGCCAACCGGGGCTCGTCGGCGGCTCGTTCCCCGCCGGCGGCGCCGGGGTGGCCGGCGGCACGCCGGGGCGGGCGGTGCCGGGGTGGCCGGCGGCACGCCGGGGGCGGGCGGTGCCGGCGGAATCGGTCCCGGGCCGGGTGCCGGCGGGGTCGGGCCGGGGGCGGGCGGTGCCGGAGGCGGAGCCGGCGTGGCTCCAGGCCACGACGGGCCAGGAGGGGCTGGGGGCACCGGGGGCGCCGGGTGTGCAGGTGGGGCCGGCACGGGCGGAGCGACCGGAGGCGCGGGGGCGGTGGGGTGGGCGGCGCAGGCGGCATCGGTGGCGCCCCGGAGGCGGCGGGGTGGGCGGCGGGTGGCATCGGTGGCGCACCAGGGCCGGAGGTGCCCCCGTGACAGGCGGCGCGCCGTCCCACGATGCGTAGGCGGGGACGGTGCCCGGCGAGCGGGGGCGGGGCTCCGACGTGCGTCGCCCACCAGTGGCGATGAGCACGATTCCGACGACGGTTCCGAGCAGGGCGACGAGGGCGGGAATCAACGGCGAGGGCGCCGAGATCGTTCCGAAGCCCACCGCGATGGCGAAGTCGTCTCGGCTCGGGCCGTCGACCTGCAGCGAGTACCGGCCGGTGTCACGGATCACGACCTGCCGATAGGCCGTGCCCTGGAACCCACCGGCGTCGTAGTCCAACTCGGCCGAGGTTCGGCGAATGCGGACGTCCTCGCCGGACCGGTCGAGGAGACGGAGGTCGACATTGGTCAGCAGGTGGGGCGTCGAGCTCGATGTCCTGGTCCTTGTTGCCGATCCGGGCCGTGAACGTCCCGGCGTACTCGTAGTACAGCGTGTACGTGCCGGTCTGGTCGAAGGACAGGTTGGTGCTCAGCCCGGATCCTGCTCCAGGGCCAGGTTCTTGACCGAACCGGCGAAGGCCGCACGCTGTGCGGCCCAGATGCCCGCCGCCGCCAGCAACGAGACGACCACCATGGCGATGCCGAGCTTCTGGCGCCCTGACCCGCCGGAGGGCGTCGCCCGGCGGGACCGGGGGCGCCATCGAGGTCGGCGGAGCAAGCGGTTCGGTCATGACTCCACTCGAGCCGCTGCGACCATCTCGGCGCGATCGTCGGGCTGTACCACTGCCACTCTCACGTTCTGTGCGCCTCCTGCGCCATAGAAGTCGCCGGGGCTGACGAGGCCCCGCCTTCACGGGCCAAACGTTGCGCGAACGCCCAGCCATCTCCAGCATCGAACCACAGATAGAAGCCACCCGCAGGAAGTTCGACCGGGAAGCCGGACCAGGAGGACAGGATCTGCGCGACACGGGCCAATCGGTTCCGATACCGCTCGCGCTGTTCGTCGACGTGGTGGTCCTCGCCGAGGGCGACCACCCCAGCGTGTTGCGCCGGGCCGGGCACCATCATCCCCGCGTGTTTGCGGACCTCACGCAGGTAGTCGACGAGGTCACCATCTCCGGCATAGAACCCGACCCGGACGCCGGCGAGGTTCGAGCGCTTCGAGAGTGAATGGACGGCGACGACGCCGTCGGTGCCGTGTTCCAGGATCGTTCGTGGCCGGTCGGCCCAGGTGAACTCGGCATAGCACTCGTCGCTGAACACCGGGATGTTCCGTACCCGCCCCCAGGCGGCCAGGGCGCCGAGGTCGTCGAGCGCTCCGGTCGGGTTGCTCGGGCTGTTGACCCAGAGCATCAGGCCCGGTCGGCGTCGGCGGCATCGATCGCCTCGAGTCCATCGTCCCGTCGGGCCGACTCGGGACCGCCACGGGACGACAACCGGCGCGAATGGCGCCCATCTCGTAGGTCGGGTAGGCGACCGCGGATACAGACACCGTGTCCCGGTCGGGGCGTCGCAGATGCAGGAACTGCGGGTGCTCGCCACGAACTCCTTTGTGCCGATGCACGCCTCGAGCTGCGTCGGCGTGACGTCACCCCGAAGCGTCGCTCGATCCAGCCTGCTGCGGCCGAGCGCAGCGGCGCCGTACCGATGCTCGGCGGGTAGTTGCGTTCGTCGCCGGACGCGGCGAGCGCCTCGACGACCGCCGGATGCGGAGGGTCGCAGGGGTGCCGATGGACCAGTCGACCAAGCCACCGGGCATCGCCTGAGCGAACGGCGAACTGATCGAGCCGATCGTAGGGATACGGCGGCGGAACGAAACCGGGAGAAGGCTGCATGCGTCACCCATGCTGCCCGAACCGAGCGCCTGGAGCGAACATCGCGCGAACGTGGCTGCACGTTCAGCCAACAATGCAGTCGGGTCAGTGCGGTCAGCCGGTGGCGCTGAGCCCGAGTTGCTCGTTGATCCGTCCGGCCGATGCCGCCGAGAGCCGGGCGCGCACGATCAACGCATCACCGTCGTCGACCGTCGACACCACTTCGCCCTCGCGGTGCAAGGCGGCGAGGACGTCGCCCCGCTCGTACGGGACGCGGAACTCGGCGGGTGCGGTGATGGCGCGCAGCCGGTCCCCGATGGCGAGGAGCAGTTCGTCGATCCCGGCACCCGTGATCGCGCTGACCGCGACCGATCCCGGGTGGCGAGCGACGAGATCGGCAGCATCGCCCGGCGCCACGTCGGCCTTGTTGAAGACCAGCAATTCGGGAACCCGCTCCGCCTCGATCTCCTCGAGCACGGTGCGGACCGCTTCGATCTGGCCCTCGGGTTCCGGTGAGGCCGAGTTGACGACGTGCACCAACAGGTCGGCACCGGCGGTTACCTCGAGGGTGCTCTTGAACGCTTCGACCAGCCCGTGCGGGAGGCGTTGGACGAACCCGACCGTGTCCGAGAGCAGCACCGGCTCGCCCCCGGGGAGCGAGAGTCGGCGGGTGCTCGGATCGAGGGTGGCGAACAGCCGGTCTTCCACGAGGACGCCGGCGTCGGTCAGACGGTTGAGGAGGTCGACTTGCCGGCGTTGGTGTACCCGACGATGGAGACCTTGGCCAGCCCCGAGCGATCCCGGCTCTTGCGTTGCAGCTGCCGGGTCCGGCCGAGATCGGCGAGGTCCTGTTCGAGCTTGAGTGATCCGCCGCTTGATGCGCCGCCGATCGACCTCGAGCTTGGTCTCACCCGACCCGAACCGGGAACCGATCCCGCCTCGCTGCTGGGACAGCTTCGCCTCGGCACCGCGCCGCGGCCGAGGCAGGCGGTAGCGCAGGAGAGCCAACTCCACCTGGGCCATGCCCTCGAGCGTGTGGGCGTTCTGGGCGAAGATGTCGAGGATCACGGCCGTGCGATCGATGGCCGTCCGGCCGAGCAGCTTCTCCAGGTTGTACTGCTGCGCCGGCGCGAGTTCGTTGTCGAACACGACGGTGTCGGCGTCGACGGCAAGACAGAGCTCCTTGAGTTCCTCGGCCTTGCCCTTGCCGAGGTACAGCGCCGGGTCCGGATGATCCTTGCGCTGGGTGAGTCCGAGCGACCTCGTCGGCCCCGGCGGTGTCGACGAGGAGGGCGAGTTCGTCGAGGCTCAGGTCGGTCCCGGCGTCGGTCTGGGGCGGCAACGTGACGCCGACGAGCACGATCTTTTCTCGGGTGGTGCGCTCGATCAGCGTCGAGCCGAGTGCTTCACCGTATCCGGCCATTCGCTCACCTCGCTTCGCTGGTCAGGAAGGAACCGGTCACCAGTTGATCGTCGCCACGTAGGTGGCCGGTCCGATGAGGGTGACCCGTCCTTCGCTCGGGTGGTGCAGGCGAACACTGGCATCTCCGCCGTCCATGTGCACGAGGATTTCGGCATCCTTCGGCGTCGCCAGCCCCATCGCGCCGCGGCCCACCGCCGGCGCGCAGGCACCGGTTCCGCACGCTTCGGTGATGCCGGCGCCCCGCTCGTGGACCCGCATCGTCACGCCGTGCGGCTCCGGTCCGGGTTCGACGATCTCCAGGTTGACGTGGGGAACGATCCGCCCGAGCGCCTCAGGATCGACCGCGCCCACCTCGTCGACGCCGACCACGGAATGGGGATTTCCGAGGCTGAGATGGGCGACGGGTCGCATCGGGTCGCAGGCCAGTTCGACCCACCCGGCCGGCTCGACCAGCGGGTCGACGGTTCCCATGTCGACCTCGGCGTCGACCTCGCCGGGCGCTGCACCCGGGCGGACCACGACCGTACGTTCCCCGGCGTCGGTGTCGATCCGATAGGTCGTCTCGCTCGTGCGCTCCTGGGCGAGGCACGGCCTGGGCCAGACAACGGATTCCGTTGCCGCTCATCTCGGCCCGGCTTCCGTCGGCGTTGAGGAGGACCATCGTGAGGTGCTCGGCATCGGTGGGATCGATCGTCACGAACAGCAACCCGTCGGCGCCGATCCCCGGCGCCGGTCGCACACCGAACGGGCCAGCGCAGTGTCGGGGTCGGACATCGGTGTCCCCACTGCGACGAAGCACGAGGAAGTCGTTGCCGAGGCCGTGGTGCTTGGTCAGGGAGATCATCGGGAGAGTTCGTCGAGCAGCACCGGGCGCCCCTCGGCGACCGGGTCGTTGACGACGTCGACCCAGCGTATGCGGGGGTCGCGACGGAACCAACGATCCTGGCGGACGGCGAACTGACGGGTGCGGAGGACGAATCGCTCGACGGCCTCGGCGAGCGTGCAGCGCCCGTCGAGGTGGTCGAGCAACTCGCCGTACCCGATCGCTTGGCGGGCGGTGCGCGACAGCGGGTCTCCGTCTCGGAGGCGGCGGACCTCGTCGAGGAAACCGGCAGCCAACGTCGCGTGGATCCTCGCTTCGATCCGCTCGGTCAGGCGCTGGCGCGTCCAGCGCAATCCGAGCTGGCCGAAGCGGGACTCCGGATAGCTGTCGAGGCCGGGACCGAAGCTGCTGTAGGTCTCGCCGCTGCCGAGGCAGACCTCGAGCGCGCACGATCCGCCGTTGGTTCGTCGGCTCCATTCGCTGCGCCGCGACGGGGTCCAGCGCCGCGAGCTCGGCGAAGAGCACGGACAGCTCGGTGGCTGCCCGCCGTTCCAGCTCGGCCCGCAGCTCGGGCCATTGGCCGGGGATGGCGAGCTCGTCGATCACTGCCCGCAGGTAGAGGCCGATCCTCCGACCAGGATCGCCACACCGCCGCGCCGCTCGATGTCGTCCACCGAGTCACGCACCCGGCGTTGGAACTCGGCGACGGTGAACTCCTCGGACGGATCGACCAGGTCGAGCCCGTGATGCACGACGAGCGCTCGCTCGGCGGCGGTGGGCTTCGCGGTGCCGATGTCCATCCCGCGGTACACCTGCATGGCGTCGACGGAGACCAGTTCCGCGAGCGTCCCGTTCGCGTTCAGTTCCGCCGCCACGGCGAGGGCCAGGGCGCTCTTCCCGCTCGCCGTCGGGCCGAGCACGGCGACCGGCTTCACCCCAGGCTGGCGACGGGGATTCGAGTCCGGTGGCTCGCCTCGGCGACCAGTTCCCTGAACTCGCCCACGAGATGGTGGGGCGCGGCCCGGGTGATCTCGACCGACACGTAGGTCCCGGGACGCAGCGGCCGCGGTGCCACGAAGTGCACGAGCTTGTTCTGACGAGTTCGTCCGGTCGTGACGGCCGGGTCCTTCTTGCTCGGCCCTTCGACCATCACCTCCTCGATCCGACCGACCCGAGCCTCGTGCTTGGCGAGCGCGCTGCGCTCGATCACGATGCGCAGGCGCTGGAACCGCTCCCCGGCCACGGCCGGGTCGACGGCGAGGTGCCCGAGCTCGGCGGCCTCGGTGCCCGGTCGCGGCGAGAAGATGAAGGTGTACGCGTAGTCGTACTCGGCAGCGGCGGCCACGGCCAGCGTCTGGGCGAAGTCGTCCTCGGTCTCGCCCGGGAAGCCGACGATGATGTCGGTGCTGACGGCGAGGTCGGCGATGGCGGCGCGCGCCGCCGCCAAGCGCTCGAGGTACCGCTCGCCGGTGTAGCCCCGGTGCATCGCGGCCAGGACCCGATCGCTGCCGGACTGCAGCGGATAGTGCAGGTGCTCGCACACCGCCGGCGTCTCGGCCATGGCGGCAAAGGTCTCGGGGCGCATGTCCTTGGGATGCGGACTCGTGTAGCGAACCCGACGGATGCCCGGCACCGAGCCGACGTCACGGAGCAGGTGGGCGAACATCGGGCGCAGCTTGGTGTCCTCACCGGCGCGCCGTTCGGCCACGGCGAGGTCACGGCCGTAGCTGTTCACGTTCTGCCCGAGGAGGGTGACTTCGGTGACGCCGGCTGCGGCGAGGGACTCGACCTCGGCGACGACCTCGGCGTAGGGGCGGCTGATCTCCTTGCCCCGCACCGCGGGCACGATGCAGAACGCGCAGTTGTTGTCGCACCCGATCTGGATCGTGACCCACGCGTTGTAGCTCGTCTCGCGACGGGCCGGCAGCGCGCTGGGGAACAGCGCATGGTCGTCGAGCACCGCTTCGTCGAAGATCTCGGTGATCGGACCCTGCCGCCGAGCGTGATCGACCAGTTCGGCGGCCCGGTGCACGTTGTGGGTGCCGAGCACGACATCGACGTGCGGCGCTCGGTTGCGGACGGTGTCCTGGTCCTTTTGGGCCAGGCAGCCCGCCACCACGATCTGGCGGCCGTCTCGCTCGCCCTTCCAGGTCTTGAGATGGCCGAGGTTGCCGTACAGCTTGTTGTCGGCGTTCTCTCGGATGCAGCAGGTGTTGACCACGACCACGTCAGCGTCGGCCTCTGAGGTCGCGGCGACGAGCCCGTCGGCCTCGAGCAGGCCGGCGATGCGTTCCGAATCGTGTTCGTTCATCTGGCACCCGTAGGTGCGCACGACGAAGCTGCGCGTCATATGACGAGCGAGGCTACCGGCCCCGCCGGACCGAGTATCGGCCCGGCGGGTGGAGCGTGGGGAACGAGCCGGATCAGTCGATCTCGATCGGCTGATCGTCGGCGTCGCTGAACTCCTCGTGCTCACCGTCGACCAGCCCCGCGGCGGCCTTCACCTTCTCGGAGACCTCGACCATGATCTCGGTTCTCCCGCAAGAAGCCCTTGGCGTTCTCGCGGCCTGACCGAGCTGTTCGCCGTCGTAGGTGAACCAGGCTCCGGATTTACGGATGATCCCGAGGTCCACGGCGAGGTCCAGCACCGAGCCTTCTCGGCTGATCCCCTTGCCGTACATGATGTCGAACTCGGCCTGCTTGAACGGCGGGGCGACTTTGTTCTTCACGATCTTCACCCGGGTCCGGTTGCCCACGACCTCGGCACCGTCCTTGATCGACTCGATGCGGCGGATGTCGATGCGGACCGACGAGTAGAACTTGAGCGCCCGGCCGCCCGGCGTGGTCTCCGGCGAGCCGAACATCACGCCGATCTTCTCCCGCAGCTGGTTGATGAAGATGCAGATGGTGTTGGACCGGTTGAGGTTGGCGGTCAGCTTCCGCAGCGCCTGGCTCATGAGGCGAGCCTGCAGGCCGACGTGGGTGTCGCCCATGTCGCCTTCGATCTCGGCCTTGGGGGTCAGCGCGGCGACCGAGTCGATGACCACGACGTCGAGCGAGCCCGAGCGGATGAGCATGTCCGCGATCTCCAGCGCCTGCTCACCGGTGTCGGGCTGCGAGATGAGGAGTTGGTCGATGTCGACGCCGATGGCCCGGGCGTAGACCGGATCCATGGCGTGCTCGGCATCGACGTAGGCGCAGATGCCACCGTTGCGCTGGGCCTCGGCCACGACGTGCATGGCGAGGGTGGACTTTCCGGAGGACTCCGGACCGTAGATCTCCACGACTCGACCCCGAGGAAGTCCCCCGATGCCGAGGGCGACGTCGAGCGCCAGGGCTCCGGTGGGGAGGACTCGATGTTCAACGAGCCCTTCTCCCCCATCCGCATGATCGAGCCCTTGCCGAACTGCTTGTCGATCTGTGCGAGGGCCATCTCGAGGCCTTTTCCCGCTCCACGCTCATCGTTGTCTCACTTTCCGGCCCCTGTGGCCGTGACTGTCGGTTCGTGACTGTCGGTTGCTTGGGAGGACCGCTGGGGCCCCGATCTCGCTTCGACCTCGACCCTACGAAAGGGGTGTCACAGGGTTACCGGGATGGCCACGGCTCCTCGAGGCGACTCGAATGCCAGGAGCGTAACTTCGAACGGTTGTTCGATCAAGCATCTCCGATGCGAATCCGCGGATCCGCGGTCCGTCACCGGCAGGATCCGCGGATCCAGCCTCCAGCAGGAGCCGTCGATCAGTGGTGGCGGAAGTCGTCGAGCGCGTGCGGATCGTTGGCGTGGAGCAGGGCGTCGTCGAGTTCGACCGGCTCGGGCTGGCGCATGAGCAGGTCGACGGCGAGCCACATTCCGTGCGCCCGCGGACGCAGGAGGAACGGCACGGTCGCCGCCATCACGAGCAGGATGAGGATCAACGGGATCACGGGCGGGTGCGGGAACGTGGCGACGAAGAACGCCACCATCACGAACCCGATCGACAAGAACGTGAGGATGATGTTCACCGTCATCGCTCCGGTCATGAATCCCGCCAGACCCCGTTCGACCTTGAAGCCACAGACCTGGCATCGCTCGTGGGTCTTGAAGTAGCTGATGAACAGCGACTTTCGGCTGCCGCACAACGGGCACTTGCGGAAGAATCCGCGCACGAACATCTTCGGGAACGAAGGACGCGAGTGGCGGATAGGGGCGGGGGTATTCACGCCACTCAGTGTGCCCGGTCGGGGACACGTTCCACAATCACGTCGTCCTTCGGTCCCATCGGGCCTCCCGTCGTGCCCGCAGGGCCGGACGGTCGACGGAGCGCCCTTCCGCGACCGTCCGCGCCCCGCGGACGAAAAAACTCTCTCAGACCGACAGGTCGTTGACGAACTCCTGGAACACCCCGGCGTAGTGCATGGCGTCCTCCTCGGAGTGCATCACCGAGATCAACCACTGCTCGTCGAGGCCCGGCGGCAACAACACACCCCGGTTGATCCCGTGCATCCACTGGGCGAACGCGAGGTCGAAGTCCGTGGCCTTGTAGTCGCGATAGTTGCGGACCGGCTCGACGGACCACGTGATGCAGCCCTTGGCGCCGAAGCGCACGGTGTGGGCGGGCAACCCTGCCTCGTCGATGATCGCCTGGCAGGCGTCGGTCAGGCGGCCGTTGCGAGCGACGGCCTCGGCCACGGTCTCGGCGGTGCACGCCTGGGTCAAGGTGGCCTTGGCCGCCGCCATGACCAGCGGATTGCCGTTGTAGGTGCCGAGGTGCAGCACCTTGCCCTCGGTGATGAGGTCCATGTATTCCTGCTTGCCCCCGAAGGCACCGAGCGGGAACCCGCCACCGATCGACTTCGCCAGGGTGACGAGGTCGGGCTGGATGCCGAATGCCCGGGTGGCTCCGCCGTAGCCAGCGGTGATGCCGGTCTTGACCTCGTCGAAGATCAACAAGGCGCCGTACTTGGTCGTCAGCTCGCGCACCGCTTCGAGGTAGCCGGGCTGCGGGAGGCAGATGCCGATGTTCTCCATCACCGGCTCGACGATGAACGCGGCCACGTCGCCGGCCGCGAGGACCCGCTCGAGCGCGGCGGCATCGTTGTACGGAACGACGATCGTCTCGTCGATCGTGCTCGGCGTGATGCCGGCGCTCGCCGGCACCGAGTTCGGCGCGTCGGCCGGCCCGGCCGCATCCAGCGGCGGCTTGGTCGAGATCATCACTTCGTCGTGGTGGCCGTGGTAGCCGCCCTCGACCTTCACGAGCTTGTTGCGCCCGGTGGCGCCGCGAGCGACGCGAATGGCGTCCATCGTGGCCTCGGTCCCGGAGTTGGTGAAGCGCCACATCGGCATCCCGTAGCGCTCGGCGAGCAGCTCACCGACTTCGGCGTTGAGCTCGCAGGGCGTGACGAACAACGAGCCATCGTCGAGCTGGGCCGAGACCGCCGCCCGAACGGCGGGGTGCATGTGGCCGGCGAAGAGGGCGCCGAAGCCCATGTCGAAGTCGATGTAGCGGTTGCCGTCGACGTCCTCCATCCAAGCGCCGTGCGACCGGCGCACGACGATCGGGTGGGGGTCGTAGGCCTGGAAGCTGGACGGCACACCGAGGGGCAGGACCTTGCGCGCCCGGTCGGTGGCGGCCTGCGAGCCCTTGGTGCGTTCCTGGTAGGTGAGCAGCTCTCGAGCGGTGATCGCCCGGGCTCGCTCGACGAGTGTGGCGTGGTCAACAGATTTCGTAGTCATTTCGCAGTACCCACAGTGGAATCGGTTGCCGGAAGGCTAGCACGCGAGGGAATCCGTGGGTTCCAGGCGGTGCAGCGACGCAGTCCGAGAGTTGCGAACGAGTTTGTGGAACTCCCCGGTGCCCGTGGCAGACTGTCGGTCCTTCATGGTGGGCGTAGCTCAGCCAGGTTAGAGCGTCAGGTTGTGGCCCTGAAGGCCGGGGGTTCAAGTCCCCTCGCTCACCCCAAAGGACGGATGCGTGGACGAGCCGAAGTTCGGCTCTACACTCGTCCGTCCGCAAGCGCCTCTAGCTCAACGGCAGAGCAACGGACTCTTAA
>JAWKHV010000007.1:0-205986 GCA_041394645.1 Ilumatobacteraceae bacterium
GGCATCGGGCGCCGTCCAACCCATCACGGCGAACGCCTTGGCCAATTCGTTGGCGACGGTGGTCGGTCCGCTCGACGCGAGGCCGGCGGCGACCACGGCAACTTCGTGAGAGCCAGGATCCACCGGGGTCGTGGGACGATTGAAGTCGAGGTTCCGCTCGAGGAGCGCAGTGACGAGTGCATCGACATCGTCGCCCGCGGCGGCCTCGGTCGTCACTGCTGCTTCGGATGTCTCGGTCATGGCTTCCGTCGTCGCCTCGGACGACTCGGCCATTGCCGTGGTGGTGGTTTCGGCGGCGGCGGCGGTGGTCGTCGCTGCGGTGGTGTCGGACGCTGCGTTGTCGTCGCTCCCGCAGGATGCAGCAACCAGCACAGCGGCGATCGTGAGAACGGCTGCCCGGCGAAGACCGGGCCTGAACCGATTGATCATGATGTCCCCCTCGATGTCGGGCGGCGTACGTGCTCTGCCCGGTGAGTTCCCCGTACCCAGCCGAGCATCGTCTGAAGAATGCTCATATCTGAGTAGTACTCAGATTACCGACGGGCGAAATGCCTGTCAACGAGATGCCTCACCCGTCCGAGCCACAGAGGCAGCTTCCATCGACGCCGTGAGCGAGCGTTTGTCGAGCTTTCCCGTGCCGGCCCGCGGCAGGCTCGGGAACACGGTGAAGACCGCCGGAACCTTGTACGAGGCCAACCGAGCGCGACAGAACTCGCGCAGTTCCTGGGTGTCGACCTGGGCTCCGGGGTGCAGGCTCAGCGCGGCGCCGACGATCTCACCCCAGTGGTCGTCCGGGAGGCCGACCACCGCCACTTCGGCGACGGCCGGATGCTCGGCGAGGACGGCCTCAATCTCGACCGGATACACGTTCTCCCCGCCGCGAATGATCATGTCTGCCTTACGAGTCGCGAGATAGAGGTAGCCGTCCTCGTCCATGTACGCCATGTCGCCGGCGCGGAACCAGCCGTCCACGATCGAACGCGCCGTGAGTTCTGGTTGATCGAGATAGCCGTGCATCACCGTGTCGGATCGAGTGACGATCTCGCCGACGGTCCCGCGCGGGACGTCGTTCATCTCGTCGTCGCACAACCGCAGATCGACGCCCATGACGGGTCGCCCGATCGACCCCAGCAGGTGCTCCCGCCCGGCGAGCGCAGCATCGTGGTCTTCGGGATAGAGCATGGTCTGTCCCCCCGCCTCGGTTCCCGCGCCGAACCCGTTGTACAGCTCACAGCCGAACACCTCGATGGTCCGGCGCAGCAGAGCCGGCGTCATCGGTGCACCGCCATAGAGGATCGAGCGGAGGCGGTCGTAGGGCACTGCGGCCACGTCGGGCAGCTCGAGCAGCGCACTGATCATGGTCGGGATCAGGGTGCAGTCGGTCAGCCCGCCGTGCTGCATCCAGTGCAGGACCGTCGGCGCTTCGAACTGGGGCAGGATCAGGATCGCGGAGCCGCTCGCCAGCGAGTAGAAGACCGAGCCGATCCCAGAGATGTGGAACAGCGGTGCGCCCGCGTACCGGAATGCTCCCTCCTGCATGCGCATCTCCCGGATGCCGGAGTAGATGATGTTGCGGAACATCCGCTCGGACTGGATCACGCCCTTCGGTGTGCCAGTCGTTCCGCTCGTGAACGCGATCGACACCACGTCCTCGCCGATCGATTGGGCGGGGATCTCAGCGCAGGATGGCTGCGCTGAGATGAGCTGCTCGATCGAGGCGTGCCCGGGGGCCGAACCGTCCAGCGTGATGATCTCGATGCCCCGATCCGACGGCAGGGCGCCGTCGAGCAGCTCGAGGTAGCGAGCCTCGACCACGATGGCGTCGCAACCGGCGGCCTCGAGGACGCGCCGGATCTCCGGCCCCTTCATCCTGAAGTTCAGATCGCAGAAGACCGCGCCGGAGGTGAAGCACGCCAAGACCACCTCGACGTGCGGGACGCTGTCGGTCGCCAGGATCGCGACGCGGTGGCCGACACCAAGCTCGCGATCGAGTAGCGCGCGAGCCAGTCGATTGACTCGATCGTGGGTCTCGGCGAACGAGGACTCGGTACCGTCGGCCGCCACCAAGAAGCGGGCGGAGCCGTACTTTCGGGCACCGGCGGCCAGCCAGTCCCCCACTGCCAGCTGGGGCCGGCCTGCCGAGCGTGCACCTCCGGACGTCGTCATGCCCTGCGCCCGTCAATCCTGCTTGCGGACGGTCGGCGACGTCGACGAGTTCATGAGCGTGCTTGTCGTCGAAGAATCCTTGGCTGCCCTCGAACTCCCGGACCGCTTTCGCCCGATTGTCGAACTCGAGCTTGAACGCTCGCACCATGACCCCGTGCATGGGGTACGGAAGGCACGGGATGCAGGTCAGCTCGACGATCTGCTCTGGATCCATGAAGTCCTGCAGCTGGTCAGGGTCGCCCGGCGTTCGGCCCAGTTCGCTGACGAGGCAGTCGGTGTAGGCCAGGACGATCCGTTCCTGATGGTCGAACAGCGGCGACGCCGGGCCGACCTTCACGGCTTCGATGCGGTCCTCGGAGACGCCCAGATACTTTCAAGGTCTTGCAGTGCTGGGAGAACACGAAGGCACTCTGGGCCAGCCACCCGGCGGGTCTGGGCCAATTCGCGATGAACCGGATCGAGGCGGCGCCGCCTCGATCGGTAGAACCGGAAGCCGTCGACGATGTGGGCGAACGCCTCGGGACAGTTCGCCAACACCCGTCGAAATAGTCCTGCCGTGCCTGCTGGGTGCCGGGCTCGTCGACCGGGTCGCGATCGCCGAACACGAGGTCGTACATCTCGAGGACGTTCGTCGCATCGGCCTTGCGGATCTGGGGTAGGCGGGGCATCAGGTCTCCTTCTCGGTTGCGTTCGTGGACGGACCCGGCAACGAATGGACGTACTCGCGCACCAGGTGCTTCTGCACGTGCCACCCGTCGAGTTCTGGGGCAAGCTCTCGACGAAGACGATGCGCTCGGGGACCTTGTACGTGGCCAGACGGAAACGCGGCACAGGTCGATCAATTCGTCGGGCGCCACGGTGGCGCCGGAACGGCTGACGACGACGGCCACGACCACCTCTCTGCCCAGTGCGGATCGTCCCGGCCGACGACGCGACGACCAGGCAGCACCGGGATGCTCAGGGACGGACTCGATCTCCACCGGGTAGATGTTCTCGCCCGCGGATGATCATGTCTGCCTTCCGGCTGGCGAGGTAGGGTGGCCTTCCTCGTCCGTCTCGCCACGTCGCCGGTGCGGATCCAGCCGTCCGCGGCGGCGCCGTGAGCTCGGGTTGCCCGGAGGTAGCCGCTCGCCAGTCACGTATCTCGGACCGCACGAGCATCTCGCCCGGCCGACCGCGTCGGCATCGTCGTCGACGAGACGAAGGTCGACGCTGCGCCGAGACCGATCGCCCGATCGATTCGAGCAGGTGCTCTGCCCTCCAGTGCCGCCCGATGATCTTCGGGGTACCAGCGACACGCGCCGGCCTCGGTGCCGGCGCCGAAGACGTTGTAGAGCTCGCAATCGAACACGGCGATCATCCGGCGAAGCAGCGATGGAGTCATCGGGCGGCGCCGTAGATGATCGCACGGTCGGGAATGCGTTCATAACGTCCACGCATCCATAGACATCGAGGATGCGCCATCCAGCATGGTGGGAACGAGAAACGCTGCATCGTTCGGCGGAAGGACGACATCAGCGAAGTACACCTCGGCTGCATCGAACTGGAGAGCAGTGGCCGCACCACATGCCAGCCCGTAGAAGGTGGCACGATGCCGGCGATGTGGACAGCGGGGACCGTTGTGGCAGGTCAGGGCCGCGCTCCGTACCTCTCGGATGCCCAGTACAGCATCGAACGGAGGTAGCGCTCGGAATACTGGCACCCCCTTCAGACGCCAGTGGTCCCGCTCGTGAAGGCGATCGACGATGTCCTCGCCGTGGGCGGCAGCTCGGTATTCGCTCAAGGTCAACTCGGCGTCGATCAGGTCGGCGACACATTCGTCGATGTCCGCGATAACTCGTCGAGGCCGATCAGGAGCGGTGGTCGTGGGGTTTCTGGATCTCCGTCGACGAGATCGCCGTAACGTTCGCTGTGCACATTGCACGGGAGCGAAGTACCGGCGCAGGATGTTGCGAGCTCGGCCGGACAGGTGGAAGTTGAGATCGCAGTACGTAATTCCCACCTTGAGGCAGGCGAGGACGGCCTCCGTGCTCCGGAGATTGTCGGTGGCGAGGATCGCCAGCCGGTCCCCGCTGCTGGACGAAGCGCGGAGGCGCGCCAAGCAGTTCCGCGTTCGTCGACCTCTCGGTAGGTCCGCACCGAGCCGTTCGCCGAAACCAGGCACGGATACGGCGCGTACGACCGGTCGCGGTCACGACGTCGCCCATGGGCAAGGTCGACAGACCGTGGATGCCCCATTCGTCTCCTTCCTGCGGCAGTGCACGGTAATCTGACGAATCCTCAGACAGTATGAAGACGTGCTCAGGACGTGTCAAACTGGTCTGACAGCAAGTCGAGATCCGCCGATCCGATGGAGGCGAGTCGAATGTCTGCCCAACCCCTTCCGACTGAACGTCAGCCGCTCGCCCGGCGACCACTGTCGTCCTCGAGCCCGGCCAACTGGATCTGCGCAGGCTGTGCGGTCCTGATCGGGCGTGCTTCGTGGAAGGCCAACGGACGCATCTACACCTTCGGTGAGATCGATCGTCAGGTCAACCGTCTGGCACGAGCGCTGGACGCCGCCGGACTCCGCCGATTCGACCGGATCGGCATCTTGGCCACGGACTCCGTCGACTACATGGTGCTCCTGATGGCGTCGTTGAAGTTGGGCACGACGTACGTGCCGCTGAACTATCGACTCGCCGACGCTGAGATCGAGCTGCTGGCCCGCACCGCAGACCTCGACGCCTTCTTCACCATCGACCGGTACCGCTGGACCAGAGCTCCTCGAAATACACCATGTGCCCTCGCATGCGGGTGATCGCAGCCTTCGACGGAGCTGCTGGGCTACCGGCTGTCGACGAGCTGGTCGCACGCGGATCAGCGACGTCACCGACTTTCAGGTCCGCACCGACCGGACGTCGTCTCGTTGATGTTCACGAGCGGGACAACGGGTCGTCGAAGGGTGTGATGCAGTCGTTGCGCATGATGGCCGCCACCGCGAGCGCGATGATCGACTTCGGGTTCAGGCACGACGAATTTCACTACAACGTCACCGATGTTCCATGCAGCCGGCATGGGCTGCGTCACGAATGTGCAGGGGTTCAGCTCATTGATCCTCGACAGTACGAGCCGGAGGCTCTACTGCACTGGTTGAAAAGGAGATCTCCTGGATGTGCTGCTGATCTGCCACGATGTTGGACGCTCCTCGCGCTGGACAGTGCGCGACCAGCCGTACCCGGCGTTGCGGTCCATTGCCTATGGGGCTCGCCCATCCCGCCGCGTTGCGATGCGCTGGCGGTGTTCGGGTCTGGCTTCTTCGGCGCTCGTTCCGGAGCCGGCACCGAGGCTACCCGGACAGACGATGTTCACGCCTGCGGACCACCTGCGGGCGCTCGCAGGCGAGGCATCTGCTCGGCTCGATCGGGCGGCCGATGTACGGCGTCGAGTTGCGGCTCGTCGGCGACGAGATGAACGACGTGGTGCGCCAGGTGAGATCAGCGAGATCTGCACCCGTTTCGGGTCCGTCATGAGCGGGTACCTCGACGATCCCGTTCGGACAGCCGAGACGGTCAGGGGTGGTTGGTTCCGCGCCGGCGACATGGCCTTCATGGACGACGACGGATTCCTGTTCCTTGCTGCGCAGGAGCGGACATGATCATCGAGGCGGGCGAACATTACCACCCGGTGGAGATCAGTCCGTGCTCGCCGACAACAACCACCCCCTGCGGTACACCTCGTCGCCGTGGTTGGGCTCCCCGACGATCCGCTGGGGCGAGATCGTGGTGGCCGCCATCTCTCCCGAATCCGGGCCACGTGGTCGATGAGTCGGAGCTGCACGGACCTGTCGGTGCTGGCGGGTACAAAGTGCCGGCGCTTCGTCCAGGTGGAGGACTTCCCGAAGAGCACGGCCGGGAAGATCGAAACACCTCGTCGTCGACCGTCTCATGGAGCGCTCGACCTGATGACCAGCGATGCGCGACGATGGGTCGGTGTCGGGCGAGGAGCCACCGATCAGCAACGCCGTCCTCGAGGCCTGGAACTGCAGGGCATTCGGCGCTACACCGATTCGCCGGTGGACGACGATGCCGTGCGGACGGTGATCTGGGGCGGCACACGGGCGAGCGGCCGGAACAACACCAAATGTGTCACGGTGGTGGTGCGAGACGCCGACCGCCGGCAGGAGGTGGCGGACTCGTTGCGGCACTTCGCAAGTGGATCGATCGATTGCCGGAACCGACGTCGGGCGCGAGGCCAGGATTCGCGCCAGGCGGCGCTGCCCGGGCTGATGGAGGACTCGCCTCGGTGCCGGTGCTGATCTTCGTGTGCGTCGAATCGGTATCCCGAACGGGCGCCCGACGTCCGGTACCTCTGGTCGACGGTCGGCACCTGCGCTCAGAACATGGTGGTTGCGGCACGCTCACTCGGTCTGGGTTCGACGCTGACCATGTTGCACGTCGCAAACAGGTCGGCGGTACAGACTGCTCGCGCTCGGCGGTGGAGCTCGGAGCGATGAAGACCACCTCGGCTGGCCGGCAGGGCGACACGGCCGACCGTCGCTCGACCGGTGGACTCGGTGATCCGCCGTGAGTCATGGTGACCTCAGGAGTCCGGCGGGTCGACGAGTTGGATCGCGCTGGCCCACATCTCCGTCAGCAGGTCGACCATCGGCGCTCGATCCTTCGGAATCGGCACGTCCGTCATCACCAGCTTGTCGTAGCAATATCGGTACAACATGATCGTCATCGCATCCGCCAGCTGCCCTCGGCGTCCATGTCGGAGCAGACGAGTCCCGCGTGCGATGCCCTCTGGAAGTAGACCTCAAGCGGTGCCGGTAGGAGCACGCTCGTAGTCGTAGCTGAGGGCACGAACGCGCAGCGACACCAGCTTCGCCGTCTCCACAACTCCATGAACTCGACGTACTCGATGTAGAGGGAGTGATCGATGAACGTCTCGGATGTGGGCTCGCGGTCCGCCCGCTGCCCTTCACCGACTTCCCACCGATCAGAAGGCCGCGCTCAGGAGGTCTTGATGAAGTCGACCACGATGACGGCGAGCACGTCGTTGCGGGTTCGGCGAAGTACTGGTAGAAGGTGGCCAGGCTGACCCCGGCGTTCTTGGCCACGTCGGCGGAGCGGTGGTGCTCGGTGCTGCTCTGGTTGCGGAACAACTCCCACGCACTGTCGACCAGCGCTCGTCTCGTCCGCTCGGCCCGGGGACCGACGACAGGCGATCGGTCGAGCCGGCGTTCGCCACTCGAGATCGCCTTGGTCTCCGTTGCGAGCCGTCGTGCGGCATCGGCGGGGGTCGCGGTGGTCCGCTTCTTCGGCGCCTTCTTCGCCTGTGCCATGAGGGTCGCCGCTCCTTCACACGAACTTGTCCGCGCGTTTGAGAATATCTCAGAAACGAGGATGGAGCCTGTGACGTCTGAGGCAGATGGTGTCGCCTGTATTGGCGAGAGTTCGTCGCGGCGGTCGAATCCGGCGACGAGCGGCACGTGCCTGCCTGAGCGACGAGCTCGTGGTGTGGCACAACAACGGCAACGTGGAACACCGGATCGAGCAGGTCGCTGAAACCTACTGCTGTGGGTGGCGGGCAGGGCGGGTCGACCACCTGCACTACGACGACATTCGGCGAACGCCGACTCCAGTTGGGTACGCCGCAGCAGCACGTACTTCGAGGGTGCTGCCGGGCGGGGTTGCCCTCGAAGTACGCCTGTCTCGTGGTGACGGTGGCCGACGGCGTCATCGTGCGTATCGACGATACGTCGACGGCGACGAAGTGGCGCCGTTGTTCGGGCTTCGATGATCTCGGGCGGCAGCGGCGACCGACCGATGTTCATTCGGCCGGCGGCAGGACCTCGCCGGACTCGGTGATGCCGGGCGCCTGGCGCGCCATCGAGCTTGTACGGCCCATGTCGTAGTTCTTCCGAGCGACGATCTGCTGGGCGTAGAGGCCCTTCGCCCTTGCAGCGTGGTGACCTGTTGCCAGCCACCGAGCGTCGGCCGTGTAGTCGCGGATCGTGTGGAAGAGCCGCATGCCGATAGGCGGCGTCGATGCCGGGCATCGTGCGCATGTACTTCTCCAGGTAGGGCCCGCTCGCGGGGTTGGTGAGGTCTGCCATCGTTGGGGCCGTGAGCACCGATCCACCGGCGATGTCGTGGAGGTGGCGGATCATGCGGCTGAACTCGCTCGCCGCGTAGTACTTGGCCGAGTTCGTGAAGACCTCGTCCGGTGACATCCAGCCTTCAGGCGTCCGGCCCTCTCGGATCGCAGCCTCAGCAGCCTCGGATCAACGATGGAGTACACCACCATCTCCCGCCGATCTTCTGTCCTTCACGTGCGGAATGCGTTCGGTCGTTCATACCAGCGTGCAGGCTGGGCGGAGCCCACGACGAGAGTGTCGGCGATGTCGACGTAGTGGCGGACGCTGCCCAGTCGCTCCTGAAGCCAGGCTGTGGGCGAACGTCACCGAATGCTCGACCTCGCCGTCGAGAAGACACAGCGCTCGTTCGGCACGAATACTTGGTCGAACACGACGAAGCCCTCCGACATTACGTTCGTCCGGCTGTATGGGTAGTAGTTCGGGTCGAAATCCTCGCGTGGCGGAAGCTCGCGTTGATGATCGTGACTCCCGGCGTCGACCGGCACGGCACGCAACGGCCCATTGCTCCTCGCCGGCCTTCATACGCTTGGTCAACATCGATGAAGATCGTGACGATTGCCACGCAGAGGAGATGTGCTTCGCACCAGTGATGACGATGCCGTCTGCTGACCGGTCGACCATGCGTACAGGTCCGGGTCGTCCTGTTGCGACGGCGACAGGGCACGGTGGCCCTTTGCATCGGTGATCGTCTGGACGCAACGGATGTCTCGCTCGCGAGCGTCGTCGAAGTATGCGAGGGCCCGGTCGGCGTACAGGAGTTCGCCACGCATTCGGCTCCTCGCCGTCATCAGCATGAGCAGGCGTGGACGGTGGTTACCGTCGGAAGACTCCACGTGTGTTGGGTTCCTCTGCTCGCGCAGTTCCTCGGGTGTGGTGGGGATGACGTAGTACGGGGCGTGCGCCTTCGGGTCGGGGTCGTAGTAGCGGTCATAGTCCGCAGCGGCGTTGTCCACCGCTCGGCGGAAGAGGACGGTGGGTCGACACATCGTCGATCTGCTCGCCGTTCACGAACATCCTGCGGCCATCGCAAGGTGATTCGCGGTACATGTCACCGTTCAGCATGGGTCGAGCCCCTCGGTTCTCGCGGAAGGCCGAGGTCCACGTCTCGGCGATGATGTTGCGCTGGATCTCGTCGGTGCCACCGGCGTGCCAGTTGCCGGGGACGCCGAGGAGCATCGCGCTCAGGCGATATCGACCCCATTCACCGGTGTCGGCCACCGCCGCTGGCCCGAGGAGGCGTACGGCGATCTGCGCCAGTCGCGGTGGTTGCGGTGGCCGCTAGCTTCGCGAGCGAGGGCCCCGGCCGGTCCCATCGAGTCCGGCGAGGAGTCGAGTCGCTCGTTGAGCAGCCGGACGATCCGATCGCGCAGATACGCATCGGCGAGTTCGAACCGTACCACCAGGTCATCCGTCAGGCCGAGATGACGAACGAGGTCGGTCAGGCGCCGGAGCGGCTGGTCAGACGGGTGGAATCCCCGTCGCCGAAATTGTCCGTTCACTGTTGAGGCTGGTCTGGGCAACGGCCCATCCCTCCCCACCTCCACGCCCAACCGGTTGCGATCGCCTGACCACGGCGTCGTCGAGGAAGACCTCGCAGAAGTGGGCGGACCCGGATCCATCTGACGGAAGGGGCGGACCGTCACTCCGGGTTGATCCATGTCGAGGAGGAACATGGTGAGCCCCCGATGACGCAGCGTCGGATCCGGATCGGTGCGAGCGAGGAGCTCACCGACCTCGCTGAAGTGCGCCCGACGACCAGACCTTCTGTCCCGAAGAGATTCGCCACCCGTCGCCGTCCAGGATTGCACGGGTACAGAGCAGGCGAGATCTTTCTGCCTCGGGCTCGGAGAGAGCTGGCACCCGACGACGTCGGCGCGCCCAGATCTTCGGCAACCAATGCCGGCGCTGTTCCTCCAGAGCCGTACGCAAGAATGGCGGAGCGATGATCTGCTGGCCACCAGGAGCAGGTTGAGATCAGGAAGGCTCGTAGTCGCGGGCGATCGCGCAGCTCGCGTGTCGTGGACTCGTCGAAACCGCCGCCGCCGTACTCGACGGTCCTCTCGGCCAGGCGAAACCAGCGTCGAACAGCGCGCGTTGAAAGTCCTTCGCGCGGGCGAGCTCTCCTTCCGAGTCCTCGTCGGGACGGAACGCCGAGCCGACGATCGTGTCGTCACCTGCCCCCCACCCCGAGGGCCGTGACGTGCTCCTCGCGCGGAGTGGCAACGTCGAGAAGTGTCCGGAACCCCCGTTCCGCCTGGCGGGCTTTCCACCCGGCGCACGAATCTGAGACTGTCTCATACACAGTTCGTTGACAATCTGATGATTCATCATATGCTCGCCTCGATGGAGATCTCCGGAGCACTTGCACGGACCTTCTTCGCTGAACACGCGAGCCCAGCGGCACCAGCGGATGGGGCGTCGGCGATGACGCCGTGGTCGGCTCGATCTGGCCCGCGAGAATCCACGGGACGACGACGGCAAGGCGCTCCGACGGGCGAAGGAGTACCAGGCTGCCCTGACTGATGCCGATCTCCGCCTGGCTCGCGGGACTGTCGAGTTCGGGGGCGCCGGGCTCGACGCAGACGCCATGCGAGCGTTCGGTCGGTAGCCCGGGAGTTCGATCTGGTGGACACCTCGATCTTCATGATCGGCCAGCAGATCGTCGCACCCGCGATCCTCCATCACGGTTCGGCCACGCGGCAGTCCGACATACCTGCAGGCGCTCTATCGAGGTGACCTCGTCGGCTGCCAGCTCTTCTCGGAACCCGGAGCAGGAAGCGACCTTGCGTCGCTTCGCACACGTGCCGTGCGGGACGGGACCGTTGGCGGATCTCCGGGCAGAAGGTCTGGTCGTCGGGTGCGCATCACGCCGATCTGGGCGAGCTCCTCGCTCGGACCGACGGCGAGCCGGACTCGCGGCACAGGGGCCTGACGATGTTCCTCATCGACATGCACGACCGCAGTGACCGTGCAGCCACTGCGCCAGATGAACAGCTTGCTTGCCCCACTTCAACAGGTCTTCATCGACGACCTGTACGTCAGGGACGACGCCGTGCTCGGTCCGGTCGGGGCGGGTGGATGGTGGCGAACTCGAGCCTGTCCAGTGAGCGAGATCTGGAGCCGGAGGGCGCGGGGCTGTTCCTCGATCCGGTGCACCGGCTGATCGAAGCTCGCCGAGCGGACCGACGCCGTCGACGGCCCCTCCGCCAGAGCTCGCCCGGGCGGTGACTCGAGAGCGGGATCGGGTCGTGGCTGCAACACTCCTCGACGCAGCTGACCCTCAGGTCTCGCAGTCGGCACATCACTCCTCAAGCTGTACAGGCCACGTCGATCTGGCGGTTGGCGCAGACGGCGGCGCGTGTCGCCGGCCCGGCATTCACGGCGGACACGGGAGCGTGGGGACGGTACGCATGGAGCGACGTGGTGCTCGGCGCGCACAGCCAGCGCATCGCAGGCGGCACTGACCGAGGATCGGCGAAACATCATCGCGGGCGGGCCCAGGGCTGCCCAAGGAGCCACGTCCGTGAGCACCCACGGGGACTTCGTGCGCGAACACGTCGCGCCGCAGGCACATGAAGAGACAGCTCATGATGACAGCAGACCAATACCAGGCATCGTTGCGAGACGGCCGGCGGATCTATGGCAACGGTCAGCGGATCGAGGACGTCACGACCGATCCGTATGCAAGTTGGCGGTGGACTGGGTCGCCGGCGGGTACGAGCACTATCGGCCTGGCGAGGACGCTCGGCCCGGCACCTTCATCCCGCGGTCCACACAGGAACTCCGGGACGCCGAGGCAGCGGAGAGGACCAGGACTTCCCGACGATCTCGACGGCGAGCGGACTACTGATGCTCCTCAACGTCGAGCCGGATGGTGAAGGATTATCCGAATTGCACCGATCGTGTGCTTGCGTTCTTCGATGACGCTCAGCGTCGAGATGTGCGCTGCGTCCTTACGATCACCGATGCAAAGGGTGATCGGGCCAAGTCCCCCTCGGAGCAGGACGATCCGGACCTCTACCTACGAATCGTCGAGCGGCGCGCCCCGATGGCATCGTGATCTCCGAGCGCCAAGATGCACATCTCGTCGGCCGCGGTCGCTCACGAACTGATCGTGATGCCGACCAAGCACATGAAGCCGCATGAATCGGACGCAGTGGCGTGCGCAGTGCCCGTCAACTGAGGGCGTGACGATCGTGAACACGACGTTCACCGCGTCCGGACTTCGACGTGCGCTACTACCCCACCGGCCCAGGCATCAGGTTGACCGAGGGCTTCGTCTTCGACAACGTGTTCATTGCCGCACGAGCGAGTCTTCCTCGCCGGCGAGACCGAGCGCTCGACGACCGCTCGCCCACTGCCTCGGGTTGTGGGAGCGGCTCGGGAGCGTCGGGCACTATGTCGATGTCGCCGACACCCTGGTCGGTCTGGCACAGCTAGTCAGCGAAGCAAACGGCACCGAACGGATCCCGCACATCAGGACAAGATCGGCGAGATGGTCGTCTATGCGACGATGATTCGTGGTGCGTTCGAGGCAACCGTCGCCAACACCACCTTGCGCGCCTGAGGATACGTCTCCCGGCGAACTGTTCCCGAATGCCGCGAGTTCACGCATCGGCAGCCTGATGGTGCGGCATCTCCACGACATCGCTGGCGGTGCAGTGTTGACAGCTTCGATGATCGCCGATCTGGAGAACCCGGAGCACCGGCCGGTACGTGGCGAAGTACCTCCGGACGAAGGAAGGGTCGACGCCGCATACCGAATGAAGCTGTTCCGCCATCCGCGGCTTCTTGCAGATCAGTACGGCGGGTGGCAGCTCGTCACCGTGCTCCAGGCCGGCGGAGGTACTCTTCGCGCAGCAACTGGTGCGAAGAGCACTACGACATGGATCGCGCCAAGTACCTCGCGAAGGAAGACCTTGCCGACCTCGAGGACTAAACAGCGAACACGAGTAGAGGCTCCGAGATCGCCGCTGGCCCCCACCGTTCTGGGCAGCGACCCGGACCGCCCGCCCTCACGTCCTTCGGTCGGCGAGGGTCCTGCCGTCGTCGCCGGCGGAAGGATCGTTCCGGATTCGTTGCTGCTGCACTCGATCACGAGGTCGAGTGCCCTCTCGGCGTCATCGAGAAGATCGAGACAGGCCGGGACGTTCGATCGCGGTGTGGAAGTAGACGCAGTCGTTGACGTGACCGGTGAGGTGGTCGGCGTAAGGAATCGTCGTGGGCGGCGCGGCGCCGAGCCCGTGCTGCGCGGTCGACGGCAACCGCCCGTTGAGCGCGATCAGCGCGCTTGTTGGCGCTGCGGGAGCGCATCGTACAGGCTAGGACCGCCGGCCGGTCAGAGGTGGCCTCGAAGGTTGGCCCGGTCGCGTGCAGGCGGCGATCGCCGGCCCGGAACTGGAAACGCTCCCTGCGCTGGAAGGACTGCAGGTTGCGCCGGCCGGTCGTCGACCAGCCAGGCGCCGGGCCGTTCGGGGACCCCATCGGTGGGCCACCTCACCGACGGCTCGAGGAACGCATCGCTGCCGCATCTTCAGCGATGCCGGGTCGCCGACGTTGCGTGAGGGTGGCTACCAGCGAGTGGCCACTCCGTTCGAAGGACGTCGGCGACACCCCATCAGACTCGTCAGGACTGGCTCGTCAGCCTTCGAATTCCATGACCGGGCGGACCTCGACGGTCCCGAAGTGAGCGTTCGGGATCTTGGCGGCCCAATCGAGCGCTTCATCGAGGTTGGCGACGTCGATCCGTAGTAGCCGCCGATCACCTCCTTCGACTCGATGAACGGTCCGTCGGTCACGATGCGCTTGCCATCGCGCGTACCTGCACGGTGGTGGCGGTGTGGGCGTCTTGGAGCGCCGCCAACCATCGCCTCGACGAGTGCTCGGCTGTAGGCCGCCCATTCGTCCATGTAGGGCCGAACGCTTCGCTGGCCGGGGTCGGTTCGTCGGCGAGGTTGCTTGCGAGGAGGAGCATGTACTTCACGGCGTGACGTCCTTCGGGTCAGTGGGCAATCGTGATTGTCACAGGCACGACGAACGGCGAAACCGAATCCGGACACATGCGCCGAAAAATTAGCGCGGGACGGGTTCGTCCACGCCTCGACCGCTCAGGTCCGCCCGCTGAGACGATCTCTCCCCTAGCCCTGATCGGTCATGAGAATTCGGGCGTCAGGTCGGGTGATTGTTTTGGTGTGGTCGGCCTGGTCGGTGATCGCGTTGTCTGGTTGTCGGGTGTCGGGCCCATCGCGACCGGGTTGGAAACGCGGAACCCGTCGATGTTGGGAGCGAAGGACCAAGGCCGTGTCGCAGTCGTGTTCTGCGAAGCGGGTGGTGTCAGCGGGAAACGCGGTGATGCGGTGGTGTGCGTCGAGCAGGTCGTTGGTGGTGGGCCAGTGTTCGATGATGCGGACGATGTACTTGCGTCGCACGATCCGGGCGGGGTGTGCCAGAAGCTCCAGCGCATGCGCTTGGGTTCGGCAGATTGAGTTCGCCGGTGCAGGCGAGGTGTTGGAACCAGCGCACGAGATCAGCGGCGAGGCAGACGAGTTGCATCAGGCAGTTTGGCGTCGAGGTTCCGGAACGGGAACCGCTCCAGCCCGGAATACTTGAAGCGTTTGATGTGGTCCTCGACATGCGCGTGGTCGCGCATGGGCGTCGAGCTCGGCAGGGGTCCCCGTGGCGTCGGTGTAGTGACCCCAATACCGGTAGCAGGCCGATGCAGACAACGAGCGCTGCGGCTCATGGTGTCGGTGCTCACGCCTGACGATCCAGCCAGGTCCCGGCGGGCCGCGGACAGATCGACCAGATGCGGTGGATCTCCGCGGCCTGCGAGCGCTGAGCAGGGTCACCGCTGCGGCGGCGCTGGTTCCCAGCGAGAATCGTCGTGTTGGATCCGGCTGATCCCCTGATGGATCTTGGCATTCGAGCGGGCCACCACTGCGAAGCCGATGTTGCGGAACGACAACCAAGGGCGAACTTGGACGAGCAGCCGGCGAGTCGGTGCGGACCTGCACCGCCCGTCGGACCAGTGTCGGGTCGTCGCCGTCGTGATGACCGGCGGCGATCTCGCCCGGCAACTGCGCGACCGCGGCGTCCAGCACCGTGAGTGGTCCAGATGGATTTGTTCGCCCCAGCGTTGCCCGGTCGCAGGAGGACCGGCGAGTCTTCGCCTGTCGCGTCGGCGAAGCACAGCATCGGTGGAACCCGAACCCGCCCTTGAAGTGTGGCGCAGTGCCGTCTTTGTTCTCGGAGTGGATCTCGATGAGCGTGGCGTCGATGTCCAACAAGACCGTCACCAGTCCCGGTCGTGGCCGCCATCCGTCGCCACATCTCGCCGCGATAGCCTGACTGCGGCCGCCGCGACGAGGTCGCCGAGCACGTTCGGGCCGATCCATCGGATCGTTCGATACAGCATCGAGTCCGACGCCACCGGTCCGAACAGGCGGGGTTGGGCGACGAGGAACTCGATGTCCGAACACGCCTCACCGCCGGCCGCAAGCATCAACATCGCGTGGGTCAACACGACCCCGCAGTCATGGAAGGGTGCTCGTTCCCCAGTCCACGGGATCGCCTTGGCTGGGGCGGAGGCGAGGTCGATCCGATCGGCAGACCGGCCCAGCACATGCAGTCCGGCATGGGCAACGACCTGGGTTCCGCCGGCTTCCACGCCGACGTTCAGCACGCTGTTACGGTTCACCTCGTAAGTGCCCTTCCGTTGGGACCTGGAGCTTCCAGCACCCCAGAATCCCTTACGGCAAGGGCATTAACCCGGATGCGCCCTCGAACAAGCCTCAACCCGTGACGGATCAGGGCTAGCGTGTCTCGGGCTGAAGGGGAGTATCCCGCGAGGGCCCCGTCGTCATCACGCTCTCGGATACGAGCCGGCAGGGCCAGCCCAGAGTTCGGGCGGAGACTTTCGGCGAACGTTGCATCGTCCGCTGAAGAGGTCCCCATGCCGAGTCTCGCCGTGACCAGTGCGCTTTCCGTGCCCGACGTCAGGCGAGAACGGGCGGGGTGGCTCGGTGTCGCCAGGGGAGTGACAGGTTGAAGGCGCATGGGTCGTCGTGTCGCTGGTCATCGGGCTGGTCTGTTTGGTCAGGGCGCCGAGCTCCTGGTAGAGAGGGCGGCTGCGATCGCGGCGCGGTTGGGGATCCAGCCGGTGGTGATCGGTTTGACGGTGGTGGTGACCGGGACGAGTGCTCCGGAATTGGCCGTGAGCATCGGCTCGGCGATCGCGGCAGGGCTTGACGTGGCTTTCGGCAACGTCGCGGGTAGCAGCATCGCCAACATCCTGCTCATCCTGGTGCCTCGATCGTGGGCGGGCTCGCCGTGTCGCGAAGCGGATTGTTCGTCTCGACGTCCGTTGCTGATCCTGGTGTCGTTCGTAGCTGCTGGTATCGCTCGACGGATCGGATCGGCCGAGTCGATGGTGTGGTGTTGTTCGCCGGTGTCATCTTACGTGGTGGTTGATCCGGGCCTCTCGTCGTGAGACGGCGAGCATCGCCGAGGAGTACAGTCGGCGATCGACACCGTCGGGGGCCGTCGTGGAGCGCCTTGATCGGCGATGCGAATCAACCGCGGTCGGTGGACTCGTTACCGTGCTGGTGGCGAACCAGCACCGCCTGTGACGCCGCTACGGACATCGCCGAGTCGCTCAGGGTGAGCGACGCCGTGATCGGAGCTCACCGTGACGGCCGTCGGTACGTCGCTCCCGGAGCTCGCCACGTCGATCATGGCGGCCTATCGGGAGCGGCGCGACCGATACGGTGGGCAACGTGGTCGGGTCGTCGCTGTTCAACCTGATGTGTGTGCTCCACGGGCTCACCGGTGTCTCGCCGGATGGGGTGAACGTGGGCGACACCTCGCTTCGCCTCGACTCCCGGTGATGATCGCAGCGTCGATCATCCTCGTACCGATCATCTGGAACGGCTTCGAGATCAGGCGGTGGAAGGGGTCGTCTCAGCCTCTATGGTGTACGGCGTACCTGGTGCTCGAAGCGAGCGATCGACGCCGCCGGCATGTTGGCCCCGGCCGCGCTCATCGTGGCTCCGCTGGTGCTGATGACCCGCCGTGACGCGGGGTATCCAGGGCTGGCGACGCCATCGGGCGACCGGCCTCGATCTGCCGGAAGTCAGCTCGTAATGCGATCCGCGTCGGTCAGGTGCTGAGCCTCGGTGGCACTCACTGACGGACCGATCGAGCAGACCGGTCGTGCGGATTCTGAGGACGAAGTCACCCGGACGGTGAAGGCGATCCACTTGCCAGTGGTAGAGTGAAGGCGCGAGATCCGTCCGCCGGTGATATCGAGGAGCGACCGCCGTCTCGTCGTCGGACCGGCAGGCGTCGGGTGAAGTCTCGAGGTGGTGGAACTCGATCGGGAAGCGCGTCGAAGTGAGTGTCGCGGGCCGCCATCAGACGAGCTCGGTGGTGCCAGTCGCCTTCGTTGCCGATCCGGCGAGCATCCGAATCACGCCTGAATCGGTGACCTTGCGACGAGTCGTAGTACAGGACTGGCGTGTCATTGGCTGCGTTTGCGTGCAGTCAGGCCGATTCGAGGTGCTCTACGACGATCGACTCGTTCGGCGTCACTTCGTACGACGCAGAAGTGATACCCGGCCGGGTCGGCGGGCAATCATCCACCGCCCATCGGGGTTGCGACGGTCGGCGACCGGAGTGGCGCCGAGCGCCGGAGATCGCTCGACCTCCTCGTGCGCGTGTCGAATCCGCTGCAGATGTCGAAGTGGATGCGCCCGGGCACGTCCTGCAGGTCCGCGACCTCACGATGAACAGCAACCGTTGCTCGCCGTCAGGATCGGCGATCATGCACTCTTCGTGGCCACGCCTCGTTCGGATCCCCTCGACATCGGCATGGCCAGAACCGCCTTCCACGCCGACGACTCGAATGCGTCGGAACAGTTGATGCTGGTGTGGGACGGACGGGCGGCCACAGCGGACCCTACTTGACGATCGGGTCGGCAAGCTGGGCTGCGTTTCGCTGAACCAGGTCGAGATCTGGGCGGCGGACGTTCGGACCGCGTCGATCCGAAGGCCGAAAGCGCCACGTGTCGTGCCCGCTCTCATCGCCACCGCCGCAGGAAGCAGCTCAAGGGCTGTCCGGGTCGCCCGACGCACTCCGCCGCCGCATGGCGCTGCTTGTCGACGGAGACGGTCGCCGTCGAGTGTGGCCGACTGGGCGGGAAGGGCGGCCGAAGAACGGTCGGAGGCCCAGGTCATCGCTGACCTGGGGCGCCCTTCACGAGAGCTGTGAGATTCGAACTGCGGCCTCATGTCCCAGACAAGCGCTGGCAAGCTGCGCCACAGCCCGTTGCTGATGTGCGGTCGCTGGACGCCACAATACGGTCGCCGGTTCGCCACCGCGCAGGCCAGATGCTCGGTCATCGCTGATTCCCAAGGACTGCTGGAAACTCTGCCGACACCCTCTGGTTGCGCAATCACGAACATGACCTTGGTACCCGTGCTGGAGCGCTTTGGAAGCGGCGGATCCGTCGACCCTCGGGCGCAGCGGGCTCGGCCTGGTCCTCGCCGACGTCCGGGTGTTGCGCCGGTTCGTCGAATCGATCGAGGTCCAGGTGGCGCAGCGGGCCAGCGGGCTTCGCAGCGGCTGGGACTTTCCCGCGGCGCCAGAGGTCATCGCGCCCGGGCGAACGGTCGTCTGGTCGGCGCAGCAAGGCCGTCGAGTCCGCCGCCGCCGTCGCTGCGGCCCATGCCGATCTGGGCGCAGCGCTCCACGACGGTGCGCTCGGCCTCGACCATCTCGGCGAGTACCACCGAGCCACGAAGGACCTCGACGACACCCAGCGCGAAGCGATGCGACGCCACCATCCGGGTCTGCTCGATGACGCTTCCACCCAGACCGCCGAGCAGTTCGGTCGAGCGGTGCGAGCCCACGTTCGTTCGCTACGGAGCGATGATGGCGAGACCCGCGCCGCTCAGCAACGGTCCGACCGCTCCGCCAAGTTCGGTCTGCGCACCGAGGACGGCATGGTCACGTTGTTCGGCCAATGGGATCCCGTCACGGGCGAGCGCATTCGTACGAGGGTGCGCGAGCGGGCGCTGCAACTGCTCGCGGCCGACCCCTCGCTCACCGAACAACAGGCCATGGCCGACGCCCTCGCCGAGCTGGTGCTCTCCCCCGCTCGCGCCTCGTCCCCGGGGCTGAGCGAAGTGGTCGTCTTCATCGATCTCGACTCGCTGCTCACCGGAGCCCACGAGGGCGGAATCTTGCTTCTCGAACGGCGAGCAGCTCCCGGTCAGCACCGTCCGACGGCTGTGCTGCGAGGCCAGATCCTCCCGATGGTGCTGGGCGGCGACGGAGAACCGCGCTCGATGTCGGGCGGGAGCGCCGGACTGCACGACCGCGCTCAACGCCGAGCGCTGCAAGCTCTACAAGTCCTGCGCCCACCCCACTGCCACGTTCCTTCGACGAGTGTGAGATCCACCACGTCGACTTCTGGAACACGGTGGCCGCACCGATCTCGGACGGATGCTGCCGCTGTGCAGCCGCCACCACCACCTCGTTCACGATCTGGGTTGGCGGCTCACGGTGGACGCTGACCGTACGATCCAGCCTGTTCCGGCCGGACGGGACCCACCACCTCACGGCGTGTGGCGTCCACCGGATGGCGAGCACCCCCGCACCGCGGCGGGTCCGTCTTCCGCCGGAGCGCATGCGGCAGAACGCGATCCGGTCGTCAGAACCAGTGGGCTGGAGGACTGGTCCGACATCGAGGACTCAGCGGTCCGACGCCAAGCGGAGGCGGAACGCTCCGCCGACCACACCGGAGCCAGTGTGACTCGGCTGCGGACGAATGCAGCCGACGAGGATCGGGCGAGCAATCGGCCAGCCGGCGCCCGGCGACGACGCGGAGGCGCTCCTCCACCGGACAGCTCCTCGGACGGGGTCGGCGCCGCGGACCGGGCCGGCTCCACGGACGACGGCGTGACGCACCCGCCCGACAGCGCCGAGGCGCCCCGAATCACCGGAACAGATCGATGAGGCGCCACGTGAGGTACAGCGCGAGCAACACCATCAGGAGCTTGAAGTGCCACGGCGCCTTGGCGTCCTCACCGGCGAGCTCCGACACATCGGCGAGTGAACCGACCGAGCCCGCCTTGCTTCGCTTCACGGTCTGGACCTTCGGCTCCTCGACCACGCGGCCACACGCCGGGCAGGTGCCGTCTTCGTTCATCGCGCTCGGCGCGAAGTACTTCGCGCATTCCTCGCACCAGGGCATGGCGCCGGCCTCAGGACGAGCGGCGCCGGACGCGCAGCTTGATCGGCACGGCCCCGAAGTCGAATGCCTCACGAATCGACCGCTCGATGTACCGCAAGTAGGTCTGCGGCACTTCGCGGTTGGCGAACAACGTGAACGTCGGCGGATCGTTGGCGCCCTGCAACGCATACAGGATGCGGATCCCGTGCGGCGCGGGCTGCTTCTGCTGCGCCTTCGCGATCACCCGGTTCACGTCCTGGGTCGGCACCCGGCGGTGATAGCGCTCGATCGCTTCCTGCAGCACGGGGCGCAGCTTGTGCACGCCCTTGCCCGTCAACGCCGAGATCTTGAGGACCGGCGCATCACCGACGAAGTGGAGCCGATCCGCGATCTGGTTGTTCAGCTCGGTGCGGTCCTCGGCGTCGTCGAGCATCTCCCACTTGTTGATCAGCACCACGATGGGGCAGCCCGCGGCATCGATCCGCTCGGCGAGCCGCTGATCCTGGGCCGTCACCCCGTCGATCGAGTCGATGACGAGCAGGGCGATGTCGGATTCGTCGACGGCGCGCAGGGCCCGCACCAGCGAGTAGTACTCGGCCGAGTCGTCGATCTTGGACTTGCGGCGCATGCCGGCGGTGTCGACGAACACGATGGGTCCGTCCTCGGTGTCGACGACGGTGTCGATCGCATCCCGAGTCGTGCCGGCCATGTCGTGGACCACGGATCGGTCTTCGCCGACCAACCGGTTGAACAGCGTCGACTTGCCGACGTTGGGGCGACCGACGATGGCCACGCGAGGGGGCTTCTCCCCGGTGACGACGGCAGCGATGGCCTCTTCGTCCTCCTCGGATCGGGTCGGGCCCTCACCGAAGTCGGCCTCTACGTAGGGAATGCGGGCGATGACCTCGTCGAGGAGGTCGCCGGCTCGCCGACCGTGCAGGCCGCTCACCGAATACGGGTCGCCGATGCCGAGCGCGAGGAACTCCCACATCTCGAGTTCGCGCCGGTCGTTGTCGGCCTTGTTGGTGACGAGGAGGACCGGGACGTCCTCCTTGCGCAGCCAATGGGCGATCGAGGCGTCGTCGTCGGTGAGGCCGGCCGAGGTATCGACCACGAACAACACGAGGTCCGCGTCCTTGACCGCCTTCTCCACCTGACGGGAGACCTTCTCGTCCAGTTCGCTGCCGCCGGGCAGCCACCCTCCGGTGTCGACGAGCGAAAAGGCGTGACCGAGCCACTCGGCCTCCAGCTCCTTGCGGTCGCGGGTGACGCCGGGGCGGTCTTCCACGATGGCTGCCTGCTTGCCGATGATGCGGTTGAACAACGTCGACTTGCCCACGTTGGGGCGGCCGACGATCACGACGGTCGGAAGGGGTTGGTCCACCTCACACTCCTCTCGTCGGTGGCGGTCCGGGCGAACCAGCAGGCTACCGGTGGGATCGAGCGCTCCGTTGGGCCGTCACCGCCAGGCGAAGACCGGCTGTTCCAGGTGATCGACCCGATCGTTGCGACCTTCCAACGCCACCCATCGGAACTGCAACATCACCGCTCCGGTCGGGGCGTGGATCAGGTCTCGGCCGATGGGCAGCTGCACCACCGGTCGGTCCGACTCCGGGATGGTGACGAAGCGGGGCGAGTCCGGCCGCTGCAGTTCGGTGAAGGCGATGCGATGGACCGAGCGGACCTCCGCCGGATCGGGCGCGAGGTCGGTCGCCGGGCCGCCCCAGAACACGCACGGAGTGATCACGTACCCGGACCGGGTCACGTAGTCGTCGAGCATCCCGAGCAAGCTGTCCTCGGCGAGCGCCAGTCCCAGCTCCTCGTGCGTCTCGCGACGGGCGGCGATCTCGGGGGTCTCGCCGTCGTCGAGCCGCCCGCCGGGCAACGCCCATTGGCCGGAGTGCGCCCGCAACGTCGAGGCCCGCCGGGTCAACAGGATCGCCGGGCCGCCCGCGGTGCCAGCGACCGAACCGTCGAGGCCATCGAGGTGATCGATGCCGGGCACCATCTGCATCCCATCGGGGCCCGGCGGCTCAGGATCGTCTCCGTGGAGGTCGGGATCGCTGTCGACGACGACGAGGGCAACGGCGGCGTGGCGGACCGGCGTGCCATCAGGGCGACGCAGCCCAGCGGGTGCACCTCGACGGTCATGGGCTGCGAGATGGCTCGCCATCCGAGCTCGAAGGTCGTCGCCGAAGATCCAGTTGCTCATGTCATTGCTCGTTCCGGTCGTCGTCCCAGAGCCTGGCGCAGTGCGATGCCATCGGTCTCGACGACCTCGACCGGGCGCGGCAGATCGGCGAGCGTGGTTCCGTCGAGGAACCGGCCCTCCGACAGGCACACGTCGGGAAGGAGGTACCGATGACCTGATGGCTCATCGGCCAGCACCCGGGCCAGATCGGTTCCGGTCAGCAGGCCGGCCACCGCAGTGTTGCCGCCGAAGAACCGGTTCTCGACCGGGAGCACCCGGACGTGGTCGAAGCCGTGCTCGTCGAGGAGTGGACGCAAGATGCGCGCCCCATAGGTTCCGGTGAGCACGGTGACCGGAGCGTCGCGCCGTGCCGACAACTCGACCCGGGTCGACCCGGTGCGTCCCGACTCGGCGTCTGCAGCCGCGCCAACGGGCTGAATCGATGCGGTGGAGTGGGGCGAGTCGTTGGGTCCGATTCGGGTCTCGTCGGCGACGTCGTCCGTGACCGCGACGTCATCCGCATCGGTTGGTGACGTCATCCGCGTCCGTCGACGTCATCCAAGGCACCGCAACGTCGTCCGGCATCGCAACGGTTCGACGCCGACCGGCGACATCGACGGTGCCATCGACCGCGGCTGCGACGCCCGGGTCCTCGGTACCTGCTCAAGTAGGCCGTGTCGCTGGCCGGGTTCCGAGGGGCGCGGAGAAGCCGATGGCGGGCGCCGTCGACGGCGGCGAAGAAGCCCGGACCGGGGGCCGGTCGGCGTCTCGGCGGCGCCCGAGAACTCCAACTCGAAGGTCCGGGCCATCCCGATCCCGTCCTCGTGCATCGGGAAGCCTCGGGAGGTCGAGGCGTCCGGAACGGCAGCCCGGTCAGGAGGTAGTACTCGTCAGCCACAAAGACCATCCGCCGGCCGATCGCCCGCAGGAACAGCTCCTGATACTCGGCGACGAGAGATGCGCCGTCGCACGGGCCCTGGCCTCAGTGTGGTAGATGGCAATGCGCGGCTCCCGGTTGAAGGCCGACACCCCGAGCGGCACGCACGCCACGCTGGCCAGATCGGGATACTCGTCGAGGATGCCGGCGAGGGTGTCGTCGAGCGCCTCGTCGTTCAGACCGGGGCAGATGACGAGCGGCCGCACGGTGATGCCGTGGTCGAGTAGCAGCCGCAGCCACTGCAACGAGACAGCGCCCCGCTGGTTCTTGAGCATCTCAGCCCGCAGCGCGGGCGAGGTGGCGTGGAGGCTGATGCTGAGCGGCGACAACCGCCGGTGATGACCCGCTCCAGGTCGAGTTCGCGGAACTGGCCAGGTGGTGAAGTTCCCGTAGAGGAACGACAAGCGGTAGTCGTCGTCCTTCAGTGAATGCGGCCGCGCCGCAGGTTCGGCGGCAGAAGGATAGATGAAGCAGAACTCGCAGTGGTTGTCACACGTCTTGACCCGGTCGAACACCGCCGAGGAAACCTCGACCCCGAGCGGCTCACTCCGGCCCGCTTGAGATCTCGAGCGTCTGCTCCACTCCGCCGCGAAGCACGTCGAGTTCGAGCGACTCGTCGTCGGTGAGCATTCGCCACTCGATCACGTCGCAGTACCTGACCGTTGACGCAGCGGACCTCGTCGCCCGGCGCCAACCCGCCTCGCTGTCGGCGGGCGAACCGGGCGCCACGGCGACGATCGTCGGGAGGGAACCACCCGGGCAGGCTAGTGGCGGCACCCGATCGCTAGCGCGTGGAGTGCCGTGACGACTCTCGACGTCCGCACCGAAGCCGCGACCCGAGCACCGACTCGCCCGTCGACGTCAGTCGGGCAACGGGCAGTCGACCGACCCCGGCCACGCCGAGCGAACCGACTCCGGCCACGACGAACGACTCGACCCCGGACACAGCGAACGACTCGACCCTGGTCACGGTCACCTGCTCGACGGCGAACGTCTCGACGACCACGCCCCGGCCCGACTCGCCGTCGATCGGGTCCTGCTCGCCGCGCCAATGGTCTTGTGCCGGGGTCGAGATGGCATCAAGGCTCTTTCGTGGATGGTCCGGTGCTTCGAGCCGCCCGTCTACTGCTACCACGAGATCGTCCACAACAAGCTGGTCGTGGACCGCTTCGAACGCCAGGGTGTGGTCTTCGTCGACGACATCGAAGACGTTCCGCCCGGGAGCCCGATCATGCTGAGTGCCCACGGGTCGGCGCCCGAGGTCGTCGCCGCGGCCAGGGCCAAGGGCAGCTATGTGGTGGACAGCGTCTGCCCGCTCGTCACCAAGGTCCACCACGAGGTCAAGGTCCGGGCCAACAAGGGCTACCGGATCGTCTACGTCGGGCACGAGGGCCACGAGGAGGCGGTGGGCACCATGGCGGTCGCGCCCCAGGCCATCCACCGGGTGGAGTCGGTCGTCGGTGTCGAGGCCCTACCGGCCTTCGACGAGCCCGTTGCGCTGCCGCCTCAGACCACCTTGTCCCACCGGATTGGGCGGGCGTCGCCGAGGCCACCAAGCAACGCTTCCCCGACGTGTGGAGTCCGGGCCGCAGCGACCTGTGCCTTCCGCCACCACGAACCGCCAATCGGCGCTGATGGCGATGGTGCCTGGCTGCGACGCCGTCGTCGTGATCGTCTGGCTAACTCCTCCAACACCTGGCCCTGGAGAAGCTGGCACGCGGCGGCTGCGACCACGTCTACCGGATCAACCACGGAGTGAGCTGCCGTCCGGGACGAGGGGAACCGTCGGGGCTACCGCCGGAGCCAGCGCCCCGGGAGGAACTGATCGAAGAAGTTCTTCGCGATGCTCGCCTCCGTGATGGCATCGAAGAGATCCGGGTCACCGACGAGGACGAGTACTTCCCGCCGCCCCGGAACCTGCGTGTGAGCCCAGGCCGCCATCGGCGTCGCGGCCACCGCCAGCCTGGGCGGGTCGGTGGGCCGGCGACCCCAGTTCGAAGACCGCACCCTCGGGGCCAGCAGCGTCCTGCAGACCCTCGACGACTGACGAGCTGTGGCCCCCGCCTCGCCTTCCCGAGCACGTCGACGAGCGCCCTTCCACGAGCGCCCCATCCCATCAGCGCCCCATTCCACGAGCGCTTCCCCACCCACCCCACGAGAGCCCGAGATCCGATCCATGCTGAGCTCCCACCGCCGCCACCATCCGTCTGTTCCTCCACGTCCTCGCGGCGACCGTCTGGGTCGGGGGACAGGTCGTGATGGCGGGGCTCCTCCCGACGATCCGCAAGCTCTCGCCCGACGCCCCCACGGCCGTGGCCCGGCAGTTCAACCGGGTCGCCCGGCCCCGCTCGCCGTCCTGGTCCTCACCGGCGGCTGAATCTGGCCGCGGTCGACGTCACGAGCACGTCGTCGGCGTACCAGGTGTCGGTCTTCGTCCACGTGGCACTGGCCGGGCTCAGCGCCGCGCTCGCCGCCGTGCATGCCGGGGCGCGCAGCAAACTGATCATGGCGGCGACCGGCGCCCTCGGCGGCCTGGTCGCCCTTCTGACACTCTTCGTGGGCGTCCTGTCGCTTGCGATTTGTAGTCCGATGCGTGAGTCCATGCATCGAATCGGCGGCGCTCCCTGGGGTTATTCGCACCATCGACCCGTGAATGGGGCGAAGCGACTATCAGTGGCGGGGCGAGAACCCCGTAAGGTCGCCAACCGTGGTCGGGGTCCGGTGCCCCCGAACCATGGAGGACGAATGAACGAGCAGGAGGCTCTCCGCGGCATGAAGGCGGTCATTCTGGCGGGCGGATTGGGTGTCGGCTGTCCGAGGAGACCTCGGTGCGACCCAAGCCGATGGTCGAGGTCGGCGGGCATCCGATCCTGTGGCACATCATGAAGATCTACTCCGCCCACGGCATCGACGACTTCGTCGTCTGCTGTGGCTACAAGGGCTACGTGATCAAGGAGTACTTCGCCTCCTACTTCCTCCGCAGCTCCGATGTCACCTTCGATCTGTCGGACAATTCGATGCAGGTCCACGGTCGACGGTCCGAGCCTTGGCGAGTCACCCTGGTCGACACCGGCGACGCCACCATGACCGGCAGTCGCATCAAGCGAGTGGCCGAACATCTCGACGACACCTTCTGCCTCACCTCCCACGGCGATGGCGTGGCCGACGTCGACATCACCGCCCTGGTCGACTTCCACCGGGCCGAAGGTCGAGCGGCCACCTTGACCGCGGTGCAGCCGGCGGGCCGTTTCGGTGCGCTTGCGCCTCGAGCTTCGGCCAGAGCGGGGTCGGATCGTTCCAGGAGAAGCCCCAGGGCGACGGGGCCTGGGTCAACGGCGGATTCTTCGTATGTGGAGCCGAGCGTCATCGACGAGATCGGACGACGACGCCACCGTCTGGGAGCAGCCGCTGCGCAGCCTCGCCAACCAGGGCCAGCTCAGCGCCTCTACCGGCACAGCGGTTTCTGGCAGCTGACACGCTGCACGACCGCAAGAAGCTCGAGCAACTTGGGCCGCAACCAGCCCCCTGGAGGACATGGTGACCGCGTACAGCTCCTTCGACTCGCTGTGGAGGCCCTGCCGACCGTCACCGTCGACATCGCCGTGATCGGCGGCGGCATCGTCGGGTTGTCGACCGCGCATGCACCTCGTGCAGCGCTTTCCGGCTCGACCGTCGTCGTGCTCGAAAAAGAAGCGCATCTCGCCGGCCACCAGACCGGGAACAACTCCGGCGTGATCCACTCCGGGCTCTATTACAAGCCCGGCAGCCTCAAGGCCACCATGGCCAAGGCCGGCGCCACGTCGATGGTCGAGTTCTGCGAGACCCATGGCATCGCCCACGACGTGTGCGGCAAGATCGTCGTGGCGACCGAGCCCCGCGAACTCCCCCTGCTCGACAACCTCTTCCAGCGCGGCCTCGAGAACGGACTACCGGTCGAGAAGATCGACAGCACCCGAGCCCGCGAGATCGAACCCCACGTGCGGGCCATCGCCGCCATCTGGGTGCCGACCACCGGGATCGCCGACTACGTCGCGGTCTGCGAGGCCTACGCCGATGCCATCTGCACCGTCGGCGGCTCGGTGCATCTCGACACCAAGGTCACCGGGCTGGCCAAGGACTCGGTCGGGCATCGAATCTCGACCAATCGGGGCGACCTCGAGGCGAAGTTCCTCGTGAACTGCGCCGGGCTCTACTCGGACAAGGTCACCCGGCTGGACGGAGCCGATCCGACTGCCCAGATCGTGCCGTTCCGGGGCGAGTACTACGAGCTCGCCCCCCATCGCCGTGATCTGGTGAAGGGCCTCATCTACCCCGTGCCGAACCCGGACTTCCCGTTCCTCGGGGTCCACTTCACGCGGATGATCGACGGTTCGGTCCACGCCGGTCCGAACGCGGTGTTGGCGCTCAAGCGCGAGGGCTACACCAAGACCGATTTCGATGCCAAGGAACTCGCCGAGATCCTGAAGTACCGGGGCTTCCACCATCTCGCCAAGGCCAACTGGCGTGAGGGCGCCCGGGAGATGTGGCGCAGCGTGTCCAAGAAGGCGTTCGTGAAGAGCCTGCAAGCGCTCATCCCCGAAGTCACCGACGACGACGTCGTCCCGACCCACGCCGGCGTTCGCGCCCAAGCGCTCAAGCCGGACGGGTCGATGGTCGACGACTTCTTGATCGTCGACGCTCCCGCTGCGATGCACGTCTGCAACGCACCCTCCCCCGCCGCAACCGCCTCGCTCGAGATCGGCCGCTACATCGCTGAGCGGGTTCCCGCTCCGGTGCGCTGATGCACTCGGTCGCCACCCCCGATATCACCCCCCACGGGGCACCCCGCCCCGTCTCCCGCCTCGTTCGAAAGGCAGCGCAGCCATGAACATCCTCGTGACCGGAACCGAGGGCTACCTCGGATGTCTCCTCGCTGGCGTGCTGATGCGCGAGGGCCATGAGGTCCTCGGCGTCGACACCGGCTACTACAAGGCCGGTTGGCTGTACAACGGCGTCGACCTGTCCCCCAAGACCCTCGAGAAGGATCTGCGCGACATCACGGCCGAGGACCTCGCCGGGATCGATGCCATCGTGCACATGGCCGAGCTGTCCAACGACCCGCTCGGACAATTGGCCCCGAACATCACCTACGACGTGAACCACAAGGGCTCCGTGCGCCTCGCCAACCTCGCTCGTGAGAACGGCGTGCGCCGGTTCGTCTACATGTCGTCCTGCTCGGTGTACGGGGTGGCGACCGAGCCGGTCGTCAGCGAGACCAGCGAGATCAACCCCCAGACCGCCTACGCCGAGTGCAAGGCCATGGTCGAGCGCGACGTGCAGCCGATGGCGGGCGACGACTTCGTGCCGACGTTCCTGCGCAACTCGACGGCCTTCGGGGCCAGCCCTCGCCAGCGTTTCGACATCGTGCTCAACAACCTGATGGGTCTGGCCTGGACGACCAAGGAGATCAAGATGATCTCCGACGGCTCGCCCTGGCGGCCGCTCGTGCATGCGCTCGACATCGCCAAGGCCATCTCGTGTGTGCTCGACGCGCCGGAGGACGACGTGCGGGGCCAGATCCTGAACGTCGGGTCCAACGAGCAGAACTACCAGGTGCGCGAGATCGCCGAGATCGTGGCCGAGCAGGTGCCCGGCTGCACGCTGAGCTTCGGCGACGGCAGCGACAACCGCTCGTATCAGGTGAATTTCGACAAGATCCACGCCACGTTGCCGAAGTTCTCCTGTGATTGGGACGCCCGTCGCGGCGCCCAGCAGCTCGCCGAGGTGTTCGCCCGCATCGACCTGGACAAGGAGATGTTCGAGTCCCGAGGCTTCACCCGGCTCAGCAGCTCCGAGTACCTGATCAGCTCGGGTCAGCTCGACTCCGACTTCTTCTGGAGTCCGTTCGTGAAGTTCATCGAGACCAAGCTCGCCGGCGCCTTCGTCGTCGAGCTCGAGGAGCACGCCGATCATCGCGGCTTCTTCGCCCGCACGTTCTGGCAGGACGAGTTCGCGGCCCACGGTCTCAAGACCTCGATCGCTCAGGCGAACATGTCGTTCAACCACCGGGCCGGAACGCTGCGGGGCATGCACTTCCAGTATCCGCCGGCCGCGGAGACCAAGTTCATCCGCTGCGTGACCGGAGCGCTGTACGACGTCATCATCGACCTCCGGCCGGATTCGCCGACCTATCTGGAGCACGTCGGGGTCGAGCTGACCCAGGACAACTTCCGCGCCTTGTACGTGCCGGAGCGGTTCGGACACGGATTCATCACGCTGGCCGACAACACCGCCGCCATGTATCAGGTCGGCGAGTTCTACACGCCCGGGATGGAGGCGGCCTGCGCCACGACGACCCCGATCTCGGGATCGACTGGCCGATCGAGACCGCGGTCATCTCGGACAAGGACGGCGCCTGGGCGCCGCTCGCCGAGCAGCGTTCCGAGATCGAATCCCGCATGGTCCTGAGCTGAGGAGCCCCGATGCAGATCGTCGACACCGCACTGGCCAAACGAGCCACCAACGGCAGATCCGATCAAGGTCGGCTTGCTCGGTGCCGGTTTCATGAGCCGTGGACTCGTGCACCACATCGTCAACCACTCGCCCGGGATCCAGGTCACCGCGATCTACAACCGGACGCTGTCGAGAGCCGGCGAGGCCTACCGCTTCGCCGACCAGGCGCTCGAGGCGACGACGGTGAACTCCTCGGCCGATCTCGACGCGGCGATCGCCTCGGGCCGGCCGGCCATCACCGATGATCCCACGTCCTGACCCGGCAACGGTCAACTCGACGCCCTCGTCGACCTCACGGGCGCGGTCGAGTTCGGTGCCCACGTCGCCATGGACGCGATCGAGCACCGCAAGCACATGATCCTCATGAACGCTGAGCTCGACGCGACCGTCGGACCGATCCTGAAGACGTACTTGGGCGAGCCGGTGTGATCGTGTCGGCGAGCGACGGCGATCAGCCGGGCGTCCAGATCAACCTGGCTCGCTTCGTGAAGAGCCTCGGGCTCACGCCGCGGTGCTCGGCAGCATCAAGGGCCTCCAGGACGAGTACCGCACGCCCACCACCCAAGAGGGCTTCGCGAAGCAGTGGGGCCAGAACGTCAACATGGTGACCAGCTTCGCCGACGGCTCGAAGGTCAGCTTCGAACAGGCGATCGTGGCCAACGCCCTCGGGCTCACGGTCCACAAGCGAGGCATGCTCGGCCAGGATCACGACGGTCACGTGGACGAGCTGACCACCAAGTACGACCTCGACGAGCTGCGTGAACTCGGCGGCGTGGTCGACTACGTCGAAGTCCGTCCCGGACCGGGCGTGTTCTGTCTCGCCGAACATCCCGACGCCGAGCAACAGCACTACCTGAAGCTGTTCAAGCTCGGCGACGGCCCGCTGTATTCGTTCTATACGCCGTATCACCTGTGCCATCTCGAGGTGCCGAACACCATCGGCCGAGTGGTCGACTTCGCCGATGCCACGGGTGAGCCGCTCGACGGTCCGACGGTCGAGGTGCGCGCCGTCGCCAAGCGTGATCTCCGAGCGGGCGACTCCCTCGACGACTACGGCGGCTACGACACCTATGGCCAAGCGGTGGCGCGCCGTGAGATGGCGGAGGGCAACTATCTCCCCGAGGGCGTCGTCCTGGGCTGCAAGCTCACTCGCGACGTGGCCAAGGACGAGGTGCTCACCTATGCCGACGTCGAGCTGCCCGAAGGTCGACTCGTCGATCGGCTCCGAGCCGAACAGGCCGAACGGTTCAGTTGACGGACGCGGCCGCAAATGAGTGGCAGTATTGCTACGGAACGACACGGAATGATTTGCGCGGAAGGTCAGCGGGGTCGGTTGGGCAGCCGACACGGAAAGTTTCCCCCACTGAGTGCCCGAGCTGAGACTCAGGGTAGGACGACATGAGGCACGTGGAGGACATCAGTGCACGACAGCTCAGGTCGGGCGTGACCGACGAGCAGACCGTTCGGCCTCGGGCCGGATTGGAAGGCACCGTTCGCATCGTCCTCCACCGCCCCTTCGATCTCGACGCGATGGAGCGGGCCGCGTCCGATGACGCCGGGCCTCGCCACTACCTCTACGAGGTTCGCCGACGGACCGGCGCGGTCGTGCATCAACCCGTGGGACGTTCCACGATCTCGTGGCGGGACCGATTGCTCGGCCGCCTCCTGTACGAGCCGGCGGTGTGGGCCCAGGCACGAGCCGTCGTTCGCGCCTCTCGCGACGGTGACATCGTGTTGGCCAACGACCATGCCGGCTTCGCCATCGCCCTGCTCGCCCGGCTCCGGCGGCGCCGGCTCCGGATCGCGTGTGGCCTCACGTGGCCCACCCACCGCTTGGTCAAGTTGGTCGGGGGGACCCTTCGGTGCGCCCGGCTGATCGACGTGTTCACGGTGAACACGGCGGAGAAGGCCGGCGCGCTGCGCGAGCTGCTCCAGCTCGCGCCCGAGCAGGTGCTGGTCGAGCCGGAGCAGACCGACCTCAAGTTCTTCCGCCCCGCCGAGACCCGCGCCGAGAATCCGCGACCGTTCGTGTACACCGCCGGGAGGGAGGGGCGCGACTATCGCACGTTCTGTGCGGCCGTCGAATCGATGGATGTGGATGCCCTCGTGTGCGCCGTGTCCCCGTCGGTGGCGGCGACCAAGGTCATGACGGTCCCCGAGGTCATTCCGGCCAACGTGGTGTTCGAGCCGTTGGAGTGGAGGGAATTCCGCGACGCCTACCAGCGCGCCGATGTCGTCGTCGTGCCCTTGGTGGTGCGCTCGGACTCGCCCGGTCTGACCGTGGTGATGGAAGCGATGGCCTGCGGACGTCCGGTCGTGGTGACGAAGCTCGACGGGTACATCGGCCAACTCGTCGCTGACGGCTTCGCCATCGGAGCCGAGCCCGGCGATCCGGACGCGATGCGTTCGGCGATCGAGTGGGTCCTCGACCACCGCGAGGAAGCCGAGGCCATGGCGGCACGCGCTCGCGACATGGTCCGCGAGCGCCACTCGAGCGAGCTGCTCGTCAACGCCGTCGTGGAGAAGGTGACCCGGCTCTCGATGCGCTGAGCGGACCGTCAGTTGCGCGGCACCTGGCTCCACGGCACGTCGCGGTCGACCCGAACGTCGCCCGGCAGGCCGAGCACGCGCTCCCCGAGGATGTTCTTCATCACCTCGGTGGTGCCGCCCTCGATCGAGTTCGCCCGCATCCGCAAGAACGCCTTCTGGGGCTCGAGAGATCCATCGCGGACTCGGGACGAACCATCTCGTAGCTCCCGTAGAGCGTGCCCTCGGGACCCATGAGCTCGACCACCTGCTCGAAGATCCGCTTGTTGAGGTCGGCCGACGCCAGCTTGCCGATCGAGCCCTCGGGGCCGGGATCGCCGACCTTGCGCATCTGCGACGCCCGGATGTTGGTGAGCCGCAGGATCTCGGCCCGGCTCCAGGTCTTCATGACCTCATCCAGCCGCTCGGGGGAGCGCAGGTGCTCGGGTGCGGCCTGCCACGCCCGAACGAGCGCAGCCACGGTGCCCGAGCCCCGAGGCGGGATCGCCCCGCCGATGGAGACCCGCTCGTTCATGAGGGTCGTGAGCGAGACGCGCCACCCGTCGCCGCGCTGGCCGAGCATCTCCTTGGCGGGGATGCGGACGTCGGTGAAGTAGACCTCGTTGAACTCGGCCTCGCCCGTCATCTGACGCAGGGGGCGGATGTCGACGCCGGGCGCCTGCATGTCGACGACGAAGGCGGTGAGCCCGGCGTGCTTGACGGCTTCGGGATCGGTGCGCACGACGAGCAGGCCCCAACGCGAGAGGTGGGCCAGGGTGGTCCACACCTTCTGTCCGTTGATGATCCACTCCTCGCCGTCCGCGACGCCGCGCGCCGACAGGCCGGCGAAGTCGGAGCCGGCGCCGGGCTCGGAGAACAACTGGCACCAGATCTCCTCGCAGGTGAACAGCGGACGCAGGTACCGCTGCTTCTGCTCCTCGGTGCCCCACGTGACGAGGGTCGGCGCGCACATGCCGTACCCGATCGGATTGCGGTTGGCGCTGACGGGCGCACCGGCTGCGCCGAGCCGCTCGGCGACCAGCTTCTGCAGCTTGGGCGACAGCTTCAGGCCGCCTTCACCCTCGGGGAAGTGGACCCAGGCCAGACCCAGGTCGAACTGGCGGCCGAGGAACTCCTGGCGGGGTGTCGACGAGGGCGGGCAGTCGGCCAGCAGCTGGTCGACGAGGTCGCTGACCCGCTGCTCATCGGTCGTCAGGGCGGTGTCGGTCAGGGTCATCGCGTCCTCCTCGGTGGCGCGGCGCGCCGCGAATCGTTGCCGCGCAAACCGTACCGATCCGTGGTCCGAGACAGCGAGTCAGAGACCGGTGAACCGGCCCGCTGCGGCCATCCAGGGCGCGCCCGGCGGCAGGGTTGCGCCCACTCAGTTGAAGGGCGCCATGACCCGCCGGATCTGAGGCCGCCTCGATCCGCTCGACCTCGGGAAAGGCCCTGCGGAGCAGCATCGTCGTGCGTAGTCGGGCCGGGTCCGGCGCTGGGCGTACAGCGCCTTGAGGTTGTTCAACATCCGGATCACGATCGCCCGCGACGACACCGGGTGCAGGAACGACGGGTGCCACGGTGCTCCCTGCTCGCCGGCCATGGCCGTGAAGATGATCCGGCACGCTCGCTCGTCGAGGACCGATGCGCCGTGGTACAGGTCGGCGAAGGCGTTCGGATCGTCGGTCGAGCGCACGAGGAAGTGGCCGGGCATGCCGATGCCGACCACACCGACGCCCATCCGGCGGCCGACCTCGATGGCCAGCACCGACAGGGTGATCGGGAGACCGAGCCGGCGGGTCAGCACGGCGTTCATCATCGAGTTCAACGGATCGTGGTAGTCGTCGTGGTTGCCTCGGAAGCCTTCGACCGTCACGAGATGCTCGAGGCAGCCCACCGAAGCTCGGGGTTCGGCAGGTGGCGGCGAGATCGTCGAGGGTCACAGCCCGGCGCCGAGGTCGAAGTCGGGATGGAACGCCTTGGCGATCAGCAACGACGCCTCGTCGAGGGGGACAGGCGTCCCTTCGTCGCCGACCACCTCGGTGAAGCGGCCGATCACGTCCATGGGCCCCGGAGGCTAGCCGACCGGCTCCGAGGTCCCCGGAGCCCCGTCCCCAGACGCTCGCTCCATGACCCGCGGCCGCTCGCTCCATCTGGAAACCCCCGACATGCCTCGGGGTATGGTCGCGCCATGTTTCCCGGAGCGTTCGTTGCCACCACTCCCGACAAGCCTGCCGTCATCATGGCGACCACCGGAGAGGGGTGATGACCTACGCCGAACTCGACGCCGCTGCGAACCGCCTGAGCCAGCTGCTGCGTGCCGCCGGATTCCAGCCGGGGACCACATCGCCCTCTGCCTGGAGAACCATCCGCGGTACTTCGAAGATCATCTGGGGCTGTCACTACGCCGGGCTGATCTACACCGCGTGCTCGTCCCGGCTGCAGAGCGCCGAGCTGAGCTACATCATCAACGACTGCGGCGAAGGGATTCATCTCCTCCAAGTACAAGGCCGACCAGGCCGCCGAGATCCTGCCCTCCATCCCCGACGCCACCCTGCGGTTGATGCTGGACGGCACCGTCGAGGGTTACGACTCCTACGAGGAGGAGGTCGCCAAGTTCCCGGCCGAGCCGCTCGAGCGCCGGGTCGCCGGGACCGACATGCTGTATTCCTCGGGCACGACCGGTCAGCCCAAGGGGGTCTCGCTCACCTTCGTCGAGGTGCCCCTCGACCAGGACGGCGGGTCCGTGACGGGGCTGCTCCAGCTGCTGTTCGGCGGGAGCGCCGACATGGTGTACCTCTCCCCCGCTCCCCTCTACCACGCCGCCCCGCTGCGCTTTTGCCGGTCGGTGATGGCGATCGGCGGCACGGTCGTGGTCATGGAGCACTTCGACGCCGAGGAGTACCTGTCGCTCGTTTCCGAGTATCAGGTGACGCACTCCCAAGTGGTGCCCACGATGTTCATCCGAATGCTCAAGCTTCCCGAAGCCACCCGCCAGGCGGCAGACATGTCGAGCCTGACGTGCGTGATCCACGCCGCGGCGCCGTGCCCGAAGCAGGTGAAGAAGGAGATCATCGAGTGGTGGGGGCCGGTGGTGCACGAGTACTACGCGGGCACCGAGGGCAACGGCTTCGTCTACTGCAACAGTGAGATGTGGCTCGCCCACGAGGGCACCGTCGGCACACCGATCAACTGCACGGTGCACATCTGTGACGAGAACGGCGAGGAGGTGCCCCAGGGCGAATCCGGCACGGTCTTCTTCGAAGGCGGCGCGTCGTTCGAGTACCACAACGACCCGGAGAAGACGAAGAGTTCTCGGCACCCCAAGGGCTGGAGCACGCTCGGCGACGTCGGCTACCTCGACGCCGACAACTTCTTGTACCTCACCGATCGCAAGGCCTACATGATCATCTCGGGCGGGGTGAACATCTATCCCCAGGAGTCCGAGAACGTCCTCGTGACCCACCCCAAGGTGGTCGACGTCGCGGTCTTCGGCGTGCCCAATGAGGACTTCGGCGAAGAGGTCAAAGCTGTCGTGCAGCCGGTCGAGATGCCGGCCGACGACGCGGCCGCCACGGCCCTCGCGCGGGAACTGATCGAGTACTGCCGGACGCAGCTCGCCGACGTCAAGTGCCCCCGCTCGGTCGACTTCCGCACCGAACTCCCCCGCCACCCGACCGGCAAGCTCTACAAGCGTCTGCTCAAGGACGAGTACTGGAAGGACGCCGGCCGCACGATCTGAGTCCGTCCGGGTCCGTCAACGACCTGGCGGTCATCGACTTCTCGGGCCGGGGAAGCCGCGATACTCGCTCCATGCCTCTGCACGGCACGCCTCGCCATCCGTATCTCGACCATCGCCTCCCGATCGCGTTCGCGCACCGCGGTGCGTCGGGGGACCATCCCGAGAACACCATGCCGGCATTCCAGGCTGCGGTCGATCTCGGCTACCGGTACCTGGAGACCGACGTCCAGGCGACGGCGGACGGCGTGCTGGTGGCCTTCCACGACGACGACCTCCAGCGCACCTGCGGGGTCGAGGGCAAGATCTCCGAGCTCCCGTGGAGCGAGGTGCAGGCGGCCCGAGTCGACGGCGAGGAACCGATCCCGCTGTTCGACGAACTGATCGAGGCGTTTCCCGAGGCTCGGTTCAACATCGACTGCAAGAGCGACGCCGCCGCCGGACCGCTCACCACGGCACTGCGCCGTCATCGGGCCCTGGAGCGGGTGTGTGTGGGGACCTTCTCGCACGGGCGCCTGACCCGCCTCCGACGCGAACTCGGCCCGGGCCTGTGCACGTCGATGAGCCCGTGGGAGGTCCTGCGGTGGCGACTCGGGCTCGTGCCCCGCTCGGTCCCGGTCGCACAGGTCCCGCTGGGCAAGGGCCGATTCCGATCGTCACCCGGTGGACGGTCGATCGCGCATCGGGCCGGGGTCCAGGTGCACGTGTGGACGGTGAACGAGCCCGAGGAGATGTTCCGGCTCCTCGAACTGGGCGTGGACGGGATCATGACCGACCGCCCGGCGGTGTTGAAGCAGATCATGACCAGCGCGGCGAGTGGGAGCCCTGACCGCGAAACCGCGTTTGGTCGCTTCGGCACCGTCAGCGGCCTCGGATCGACCAAACGGGCGTTGAGCTGGTCAGTTGGCGGGGGTGAAGCACGGCTCGGCTGTGCCGAGGTCCTGGGTGGGTGACGGCCAACGCAACGACATTCCATCGAATCGGACCGGTGGGCGGACCCGTCGGGCGGGTCCCCACGGCGTCGCTTCGAGTTCCGGATCGAGGTCGTCGGAGTCGAGCGGGCGGAACCTGTGTTCCGGATCGCCTCGGGGGCCGTCGACGAGCGGTCGCGCCGTGCGAGCCAGCGACACCCGGCCGGTCGATCCCCGCCCGTCTCGGGGCGATGACGCCAGCCGCGTAGCGCCGCGGCGGCGAGGAGGTAGCCGGTGGCGTGATCCAGGGCCTGGACCGGGAGAGGCCGGGGCGGTTCGACCCCGGCGGCGCGTCCCTCGTGAGCGACGCCAGTCGACATCTGGACCAGGCTGTCGAAGCCCCGACGAGCGGCCCAGGGCCCGGTCCAGCCGTAGGCGTCGAGGCAGACATCGACCAGACCGGGGTTCAGCGCCCGGCGGATGGGCGCGGCGAAGCCCAAACGCTCGAGCGCTTCGGGCCGGTAGCCGTGGACGAACAGATCGGCCGCTCCGATCAGCGCCTCCAGACGGTCGCGGCCCTCCGCGGACCGAAGATCGAGCCGGGCGGCGCGCTTGCCCCGGATGACATCGGGGATGACCGCCGGCTCGTTCCAGTCGACGGGGTCGATCCGCAACACCTCGGCGCCCAGCCCAGCGAGGAACCGGGTCGCGACCGGACCGGCGAGTACCCGGGTCAGGTCGAGGACACGCACCCCCGCCAACGGTCGCTCGGGGGTGCCCCTCGCGCCCGACGCGCCCACCGGCGTGGCGCTGGGGTGCCACGCCAGGTCGATCAGCGCCTCGGCCGCGACCGCGGCGCCCTGGGGATGCCGGTCCCAGTCGCCGAGCGATCGCATCGCGGCCGCACAGCCTCCGGCCTCGACCACCGCCGACTCCGCGTCGGCCGCCGCCATCGAGCGCAGGACCGTTCCGACGGCGTCCCGTTCGGGCGCACACCCCAATGCCCGCAACATCGCGGCCCGGTGGTGGGAGGCGTTGGTGTGGAGCCTGATCCAGCCGTCAGCGGTCGGGTAGTCGCCGGCGAGATCGTCCCAGACCGGCGGCAGCGACCAGCCATCGGGCACGATCGTCATGGCGAACCAGAGCGAGGCCAGGCGGAGATCGACCTCCACCGGAGCCGCCGGGGCGCCCAGCAGTTCGCGCAGACGTTGGGTCTCGAGGGCGGCGGATCCGATGGACGCTCCGGCCAGTTCGGTCACCCCGAACGCCGACGCCAGTCGATCCGCGCCCCGGAACGTGCACCGTCCAGCGGAGGTCGAGGTCGAGGTCGAGCCTGCCGTCGAGGTCGAGCGACCCGGGGAATCCTCGTTCGAGCCGGAACCGGCGGTCGAGATGGAGGTCAACGTCGGATCGATCGAGTCGAGGAACCAGTCGGCGGTCACCCCTCTGATCGTGCTGCGATCGGCGTGCACCGGCAAGGTTGATCAGCGCAACCCGTGCCTCGGCGCGCCACGTCCCTGGCCCTCGGGCCGCCCCGGCTCAGAGATCGACCAGCACGCCGGGGTTCATGATCCCGGCGGGATCGAAGGCCACCTTGATCCGGCGGAACGTCTCGCGCTCGACCTCGTCGCGAGCCAGCGGGAGCCAGCGCTGCTTGGCTCGGCCGATGCCGTGCTCGGCGCTGATCGACCCGTCATGGGCGGCGACGAGGCCGAGCACCCGATCGTCGATCGACTCGTCGTCGTTGGCGAACCCGAGCAGGTTCACGTGCAGGTTGCCGTCGCCGAGGTGCCCGAACACGAAACGGGTCCCGCCGACCTCTTCCAGCCGAGCGGTGAACTCGGCCAGGCGCCGAGCGGGCAGGGTCACGTCGAGCTTGTGCGGGACGCCCCGGCGGGCGATCGCCTCGGTCACCCGGTCCCGGTAGCCCCACAGCCGGGCCATGCCCGGACCGTCCTCGGCCACGACACTCGTGCGTCGATCGACCAAGTCGTCGAGCAGTTCGTACGGCGGATCGTCGCCGGCCCAGGCCGCGAGCAGCGCCACCGGTGGCAACGGGTCGAACAGCGGGGCCAGCCCGAGTTCGTCGCTCACCACACGGAGCGATTGCCGATCGACCGCCTCGAGGGCGTCGATGTTGTCGACCTCGGCGGAGGGTCACCGCCAGCTCCATCGCCTCCGGCCAGCCGTCGCACGCCGCCCAGACGACGAGCCGGCGGGCCGGGGTCGGGACGAGACGGAGGCGGACACGAGTCACGATCCCGAGCGTGCCCTCGCTCCCGCACATCAGGCCGGTGAGGTCGTAGCCGGTGTTGTCCTTGACGAGACCCGAGAGCCGACTGATGACCGATCCGTCGCCGAGCACCGCCTCCAACCCGACCACGTTCGCCCGCATGGTCCCGTGCTTCACGACCCGGATCCCGCCGGCGTTCGTGGCGACCATGCCCCCGATCGTGGCCGAGTCACGGGCACCGAGATCGACGCCGAACTCCCACCCGGTCCCCTGGAGATGGCGAGCGACAGCAGCCGGGGTGGTGCCGGCTCCCACGGTGATCTGGCCGGCGAGCAAGTCCGGTTGGCCGAGGTCGTCGATCCGGGCCGTCGAGAGCACGATCGAACCGTGCGGGGGCACCGCTCCGGCGACGAGTCCGGTGTTGCCGCCCTGAGGCACCACGGCGATCCGGTTGGCGGCGGCCCAGCGCACGACGTCGGCCACCTGCTCGGTGGACGCCGGACGGACGACCGCGAGGGCCTCACCACGGTGGCGACCCGTCCAATCGAGCTCGTACCCGGCTCGAAGCTCGGGATCCGTGAGCACGTGGGTCGCCCCGACGATCGTCTCCAGTTCCGACAGCGAGACCGGAGCGTTCATGCCCTGCTCACGACCCGTTTGGTCGCCGGCGCACGCCCAGCGTGCGGCCGCGACCAAACGTGGAACACGCTGGACGGGAGCAGGAGGGCGGCACCGAACAGGGCGAGGGGGGCGCCGGGGCGGGACGTGGTCGGCGCAAGGAGGACGGCGGTGGCCAGACCGGCCGCATACAGCGCCGCCAGCACCCCGAGCGAGCCGCCGACCCGACGCCAACCCGTCCATACCCCGACAACCGCCGCGACGAGGAGCAAGGGCAGCAACGGCCACAGGGTCAGGGACCAGGACGCGACGCCGTCCGGCGCGAATTCGAGGCGATCGAGCAACTCGGTCAGGGCGTAGCTGGACCGGTCTCGGGCGCCGACGCGCACCCACGGAAGGAACGACCCCACCAGCACCACCGCGGCTGCGCCACTGATCGCGAGGTGAGACGAGCGCCGCATGGCGAGACGCTATACCCCGCTGCGACCCCGACGCCTGCGTCCGCGCTGACGCCCCCGGCCCCGACCCTGGTCCGCCCGACCCCCCGACTCCGACCCTGCTCCGCCCGAACCCCGCGGCCCCGACGCCTGCGTCGTACGCCCGGCCAACGCGTCGAGCGGGTGCCGTCGTAGGGTCACCAGGGTGAGCGTCCACATCCCGTTCTCCTCCACTCGCACCACGGGCGCCATGGTGTGCGCCGCCGACCAGCTGGCCACCCAGGCCGGCGCGTCCGTCTTGGCCCGCGGGGGCAACGCGGTCGATGCCGCGATCGCGACCAACGCGATGATGGCCGTGGTGGCCCCGCACCTGTGTGGCCTCGGCGGTGACCTGTTCGCCATCGTGCACCGTGATGGCGACCCTGCCCCGACGATCGTCAACGCGTCCGGGCGGGCCGGCTCGGAGCCGATCCCGCGGCCCTCGGTCCGAAGGCCGTACCGAGATGCCCTTCCGCCACGACGCCCGAACCATCACCGTCCCGGGCTGTGTCGACGGCTGGCTCCTCCTCCATGAACGCTGGGGCTCCCTCGCCCTCGCCGACCTGCTCGAACCGGCGGCCCTCGCCGCCGAGCGCGGGTTCCCGGCCTCCCCGCTGCTGATCGGCTCACTCGCCAACGTCGACAGCGCGGTCGCGCCGCCCTGCACGAACTCACCGACGCCGCGACGGCGCCGGGAGCCGTGGTGCGGCGGCCCGGGGTCGCCCGGTCGTTGCGCGCCGTCGCGAGCGGGGGCCGCGACGCCTGGTACGGCGGCGAGTTCGGCGAGGGGCTCGTCCGCCTTCCCGGATCCACCATCACCGAGGCGGACCTGGCCAAGTCCCAGGCCGACCTGGTCGAACCGCTCGGGCTCGATGCGTGGGGGCACCGGATCTGGACCGTCCCACCGAACTCGCAGGGCTACCTCGCCCTCGCCGGTGCGTGGGTCGCGGCGCGCCTCGCGCTCCCCGACGATCCTGACGACCCTGCCTGGCCCCATCTCCTCGCCGAAGCGATGGCCGAGGTCTCCCTCGACCGCTCCGCCGTCCTCCACGAAGCGGCCGACGGCACCGCACTGCTCGGGGATCAGCGGCTCGGTGACGCCTTCGCCCTGATCGACCCGACCCGCACCCGGTCCGACCGGACCGCGCCGCCCCGGGCGCCCGGTGACACCACCTACCTCTGTGTCGTCGACCGCGACCGGACGGGCGTGTCGCTCATCCAGTCCAACGCGTCCGGGTTCGGCAGCTGGATGGTCGAGCCCTCGACCGGCGTGAACCTCCACAACCGTGGCCTCGGCTTCTCGCTCGTGCCCGGGCATCCGGCCGAGTACGGCCCCGGCCGCCGCCCACCTCACACGTTGGCCCCTGCCCTCGTCACGGCGCCCGGCGGCCGGCTGCGCACCGTGCTCGGCACGATGGGCGGCGACGCCCAGCCCCAGGTGGTGCTGCAGCTCCTCGCCCGGCTCCTGCACCACGGCCAGAGCCCGGCGACCGCCATCGCCGCCGGACGCTTCGCGTGGGCCGGCACCAGCGGCTTCGACACCTGGGCGCCCGGCGGCGCACCGGAGCTGCGCATCGAGGGCCAGTCACCCGAGCGTTGGGACGAGCTGAGCTCGTTCGGTCACCGGTCGACGCGAGTGGGCTCGTTCGACAGTGGTTTCGGCCATGCCCATCTGATCGACGTGGTGCCCAACGGATCGCTGGCGGGCGCCGCCGACCCTCGCGCCCGGGTCGGAGGAACCGCCGGGGTCTGGTGAGGCCGTCCGCCCTAGGCTCGGCACCGTGATCGACGCTGCGACCGCCCTGCTGACCCGTCCGAACCTGGGCCTCTTGCGGGTCGCCGCCATCTCCCCCGAGCTGGTCGTCGCCGACGTCGAGGGCAACGTCGACCGCACCGTCGCGGCCGTGCGCGCTGCGGCGGTCTCCGGTGCGGTGGTGGTCGTCGCGCCGGAACTGGGACTCACCGGCTACTCGGCCGGGGACATCTTCTTCCTCGATCCCCTCCTCGAGGCCTGTCGGATCGGCCTCGACCGCCTCGCCGCCGAGCTCGCCGACCTGCCCCACGTCGTGGCAGTGGTCGGCCTTCCCGCCCGGGCACCGGACACGCGGGTCTACAACGTGGCCGCCGTCGTCGCCGGCGGCCGGATCCACGGGATCGTTCCGAAGCAGTACCTGCCGAACCGGCACGAGTTCTACGAGGACCGCTGGTTCACCCGCGCCCTCGACGCCGTCCTCCCGGCCGACATCGACGGCATCCCGTTCGGGACCGATCTGGTGTTCCCGCTCGGTGGGTGGCCCGGCGCAACCCTCGGGATCGAGATCTGCGAGGACCTGTGGGCGGTCGAGCCACCGAGCGGGACCCTCGCCCTCGCCGGCGCGACGATCATCGCCAACCCGAGCGGTTCGCCCGAGCTGCTCGGCAAGGCCGCCTACCGCCGCGAGCTCGTGAGCCAGCAGTCCGCTCGCTGCTATGCGGCCTACGTCTACTCGGCGTCCGGCCCGGGCGAATCCACGATGGACGTCGTGTTCGGCGGCCACTGCCTGATCGCCGAGGACGGGTCGGTGCTCGCCGAGACCGAGCGGTTCCGGTTCGACACCCAGGTGATCACGGCCGATGTCGACGTGGCCCGCCTCGTGCACGACCGCCACGACTCCTCGAGCTTCTCGGCGGCCAACCCACCCCGGTTCCGCCGGATCGAGGTGCCCCTCGCCCCGACGACCGAACCGGAGCCGACCGATGTGCGCCGCCCGCTGAGCCGGACGCCGTTCGTCCCGCCGCCGGGCCTGGAACGGGCGGCCAACTGCGAGGAGATCTTCAGCATCCAAGCGACGGGACTCGCCAAGCGCCTGCGTCATACCGGCGTTCGCAGCGTGACGATCGGGATCAGCGGCGGCCTGGACTCCACCCTCGCCCTGCTGGTCGCGGCCCGGGCCTTCGACGTCCTCGGCCTCGACCGCTCCGGGATCGTGGCCGTCACGATGCCGGGCTTCGGCACCACCGACCGCACCTACCGGAACGCGGTGGGGCTGATGGATGCCCTCGGCACCACCACGCGAGAGATCTCGATCGTCGCAGCGGTGCGCCAGCACTTCGCCGACATCGGCCATCCCGAGACGCAGCACGACGTCACCTACGAAAATGCCCAGGCCCGCGAGCGCACCCAGTTGCTCATGGACATCGCCAACCAGACCGGCGGATTCGTCGTCGGGACCGGCGATCTGTCCGAGGCTGCGCTCGGCTGGATGACGTTCAACGGCGATCACATGTCGATGTACCACGTCAACGCCGGCGTTCCGAAGACGCTGGTCCGGTATCTGGTCACCTGGGCGGCCGACTCGGTCTTCAGCGGGCCTGCCGCCGCGATCCTGCACGACGTCGTGGCCACCCCGATCACCCCCGAGTTGCTGCCACTCAAGGACGGCGAACTCGAACAGAAGACCGAGGACACCGTCGGTCCCTACGAGCTCCACGACTTCTTCTTGTTCCACGTCGCCCGCAACGCGGCCCGACCGGCCAAGGTGTTCGCCCTGGCCCGGGCGGCGTTCGAGGAGGAGGGCGGCTACGACGACGCCACCATCCTGCGCTGGCTGGAGGTGTTCCTGCGGCGCCTGTTCTCCCAGCAGTTCAAGCGCTCGGCGATGCCCGACGGTCCCAAGGTCGGCTCGGTGGCGCTGTCGCCACGCGGCGACTGGCGGATGCCGTCGGACGCCTCGGCCGCCTTGTGGCTGGCCGAAGTTCACGCACTGAACACACTCCTCGGAGCGACGAACGTCTGAAGAGTGATTACCCTCGGCAACCATGCGCGTGGATGCCAACTTCTTCTGCACCGTCCCGATGCCGGATGCCGGTGACCCGAACATCGCCCCGACCGACCGGCGCTACGGCAACGACGACGTCATCGCGTGCTACCGCAACCTGGTGCGCTGGGCCAAGAAGGGCGACGAGCTCGGCTTCGACACCATGTGGCTCACCGAGCACCATTTCCAGTACGAGGGCTACGAGGTCCTGCCGAACCTGATCCAGTTCGGCCAGCACCTGGCGATGCAGACGAGCGAACTGCGCCTCGGCCAGATGTTCAACGTCGTGCCGCAGTGGCATCCGCTGCGCCTGGCCGAGGACTTCGCCCTCGCCGACCTGGTGACGGGCGGCCGGATGGAGTTCGGCGTCGGACGCGGCACGGTCCCTCGCGAGGCCTGGTCGCTCGGCACCGTGGTGGCCTCGGGCGACAACGCGATGTCCGCGGAGCACGACCGGTTGAACCGGCTGATCTTCGAAGAGGGCATGGAGGTGATCAAGATGGCGTGGACCAACGATCGCTTCTCCTACCGCGGCAAGCACTTCGTCTTCCCGCCCGACGACGTCCCCGACCGCGGCAACACCGTCGGCGACCTGACCCTGGTCCCCCGACCGGCCCGGCACGTCGACATCTATCAGCCCGTCACCTCGCCCGAGACCGTCGAGTACGTGCCCAAGGCCGGGCACAAGGCCGTCTACTGGCTGCAGAACGCCGAGTCGCAGAAGCAGAAGTGGGACCGGTACGCCGAGCTACGCGACGAGGCGGGAACCCCGGTCGGTCCCGGCGAGGACCGCTGCCTGGTCATGAACCTCCATGTCGGTCGGACCCGCGAGGAGGCGATGCGCCGCGGCCGCCCGGGTCACGACGAGTTCTGCAAGTTCCTCGCGCCCTACGGTCGGTTCTCCAGCTATCGCACCGAGTCCGGCGACAAGGTGCCCTTCGACTTCTGCCCGACCGTGGAGGACTCGACGCGCACCAAGATCCAGCTGATCGGATCGATCGACGACGTCGTCGACGGGCTCGGCTTCTGGCGCGATCTGCTCGACCTCAAGCACGTCTGCTTCTTCTTCGACTTCCCCGGTGTCGGCACCGAGGAGATGGAGGAGCAGATGCACCTCGTCGTCGAAGAGGTCTTCCCTCGGCTCGGCGAGACGGTCGAGCGTCGCCCCCTCCCCGGCCTGCAGCCGCTCGTCTGAGCGCGTCGTCGACGCCTCCAGCACGCCCTCCTTTTCGATTCGCGCCCAGACGACCGTCCGACGAGGCCTGACCACCATGCTCCTGCGCAACGCGCTGCTCACCGACGGGACCACGAACGACGTCCGAGTCGGTCTCGACACCATCGAGTCGATCGCGCCACGGCTCGAACCGATCGACGCCGAGGAGACCGTGGACCTGAGCGGCCGTCTGCTGCTCCCGGCGCCGGCGGAGCCCCACGCCCACCTCGACAAGGCCTTCCTCGCCGAGCGGATCGAGAACCCGACCGGGGACCTGATCGGCGCGGTCGAGGCGATGGCCGCCAATCGCGACACGCTCACGGTCGCCGACATCGCCGAGCGGGCCGAGCGAGCGGTTCGGGTGCTCGTGGCCAACGGGATCACCGCCATTCGCACCCACGCCGACACCACCTTGGACCACGGGCTCCGCTCGGTCGAGGCCCTCGTCGGGGTGCGTGACGCGCTGGCCGACCTGTGCCACATCGAGGTCGTGGCGCTCACCGGATGGAGCATCGAACCCTCCGACGTCCCCCGGTCCCTCGCCCTCCTGCGTGACGCGATCCAGCTGGGCGTCGACGTGGTCGGTGGCTGTCCGCACCTCGATCGCACGATCGGGATCGAAGCGTCGACCGACAACTTCCTGGAGATCGCCGGTGAGGCCGGTCTCCCGATCGACCTCCACACCGACGAGACCCTGAACCCCGAGGCCAACGGGCTCAGTACCTGGCCCGACGGATCCTCGCCACCGGCTTCGAACCTGCGGCGACGGCCAGCCATTGCGTGAGCCTCGGGATGCAGTCGGAGGACCGGCAGCGGGCGGTGTCGGAGTTGGTGGCCGAGGCGGGCGTGAGCGTGGTGGTGCCCCCCCAGACCAACCTGTATCTCCAGGCCCGCGACCGCCGCGTCGCCCCACCTCGTGGTCTGACGGCGGTCGCCGCCCTGGGCGAGGCGGGCGCCAACGTGTGTGCCGGCGCCGACAACCTGCAGGACCCGTTCAACCTGGTCGGCAAGGGTGACCCGATGGAGACCGCGGCGCTGATGGTGATGGCCGGGCACCTGCTGCCCGCCGACGCCTACGAGCTCTGCTCGTCGCGGGTCCGGCGTGCGATGCGGCTCGCTCCGGTGGTCGTCGCCCCCGGTGCTCCGGCCGAACTGATGGCGATTCCGGCCGCCTCGGTGCGCGAAGCGATCGCGTTCCAGCCCGGCGGGCGGATCACGATCCACCGGGGCCGGATCGTCAGCCGGTAGTCGGACCGCCGGTCCCCTGCGATCCCGTCCCCGGCGATCAGGGTTCGACCGGATCACATCGCTCATCGCCCGCCGCCGGCCAGCCCCGACCGAACACGGCGAACGACACGGCGGCGGCCACGTCGTGCGGGTCGCCCGTGTCGAGCGCCGCCCGAGCCGCCGCGGTCAACGCGTCGGCCACGCCCGAGCCGGCACGGAGGTGTTCGTGGAGCCCGATCATGAGGCGACGGGCGGCGCCGTCGGCGACCTTCGCCAGTGGCGCGACGACGCTCCGGCTCCCGAGTTCGAGCACGGCGGTCGCCGTGCCCAGCACGCCGTCGGATTCGAAGACTCGCCCCGCTGCGGCCTCGCAGGCCGCGAGGACCACCAGTTCCGGTGCCCGGGTCACCGTGCCCCAGTCGTAGAGGGTCAGCGGTCCGTCGGCCAGCCGCAGCTGGGAGAACATCGGGTTGTCGTGCCGGGTGATCCCGTGGGCCGCGATGTGGGCGATCGACACCCGTTCGAAGGTGCGCAGCACGGCCTCCACCGAGGCGTCGGACCCGGTCAGCACGGCCGCATCGGGATGGAGAGCGGCGAGGCGGGCGACCTCTTCGTCGGCGCCGGGGAGCCCCGGCCCGGCGACGAACAGGATGGACCGGTTCGCCGGAGGCGGGTCGTCGGCGGCCGCCAGCCACCACGACAGCGCTGGAGCGACGCTGAACGCCCGGTCCTGCAGCGTCGGGAGAGCCCGCCACAGCACCCCGTGCAATGCGCCGGTGGGCACGACCACCACGGGTCCGTCGCTCAGCTCGAGGGGACCGAACAGCCGGGAGTCGAGGGCCGCCGCGTCGCGGAGCAGCGACGCCAAGGCCCGCTGCTGGATGGCCGGGTCGGCGGTGTTCAGCCGCTGGACGGAGGCGGCGATGAACTGCACGTGGTTCCGAGCCTCGGACATGGCGCCGAGGTCGACCAGCCGCACCTCGCCGCGGTCTCGCACCACGGCGAGGGCCTGGCCCTGGTGATCGACGAACTGGACGATGGCGGAGCTCTCGACGTGTGGAGGCGTGCTCGGTGTCGGGGCGACGGCGGCGTCGGTCGGCGCTGCGGTCGTTGCAGAGGTCGTGGTGGCGGTCGCGGTCGAACGCAGGTCGAACTCCCGCATCGCCTGTTCGATCAGGGCCGCTTCGACGGCGGACGAGGCACGCAGCTGCGCCAGCGCCTCGCGCTGGTTGTCGGTCAGACGGCGGGCGTAGCCGAGGGAGCAGGTGGTGGCGCGATGGAGTTCGGTCCAATGGCTGACGAGGTGGGCGTCGCCCGCCTCGACGCCGACCGCGACCCCGGCGTCGGCCAGCCGGCGGGCGTAGCGCAGCGCTTCGAGCCAGGCCTCGAGCGACCCGGTCGTCTCGATCATGGCGAGCACCGCGGCCGGCCGGCGTCCAATGCGACGAGCGCATCGTCGCGCCGACCTCCGGCCAGCGCGGCGAGGGCCTGGGCGTGGCTCCGCCGCACGATGTGTTCGGGCGCCCGCCGTCGCTCACCGTCGCCGCTCGGGCCAATGCGGCATCGGCGCCGGCGAGGTCGCCGGTGGCGAAGCGCGCCGCGCCGCATGGACCAGCGCATCGGCGGCGTCGACCGGCCAGCCGTTGCTCGCGAACACCGCGCCGCGGTGGAACCGTGCCGCCAGCTTCGGAGCGACCGCGACCGTTGCCGGCGGCGAAGTCGGCCTGGGCTGCGACGGACACCGCCAATGCGGCCCAGACCGGACCGCTGGACACCGGAACCCTTCGACCGCCCCGGTGGCATGACGTCGGGCCTCGGTGAATGCGCCGTCCGCGAGACAACTTCGTGCGAGCAGGAGCCGGGCCTCGGTGAGATCCACGGCGTTCCCCTGCTTCTCGAGGGCGGCGATCCCGGCTGCGGCCGCGACCCGAGCATCCGCGGCGAGCCCGGCAAGGGCAGGATCTCAGCGATCGATGTGCACGAGGGCCAACTGCCGCGCCCGGTCGCCGATGCGCCGGTAGGCGGCCTCAGCGCGATCCGACGCAGCCCGTCCGCCAACCGGCCGCGTCGACCTTGGCGAACCCGAGGTTGTGGGCGGCCATGGCGGCGAGCATCGTGAGCCCGTGTTCGGTGGCGAGCCGCTCGGCGGCGTCGGCCTCGTCGCGAGCCCGGTCCAGGTCGTCGGCGTAGGCGTACGAGACGGATCGGTTCAGGTGGACCAGCCCGATCGTGGCGTGATCGTCGCGCTCGATCAGCTCGCGATGAGCGGTCGAGGAGCAGGAGGGCGTCGTCGCGACGCCCCGGCGCTGGGCGAAGAGGGCGGCGACGAAGTCCACGAGCCCGGCCGCCTCCGAGGACCCCGCCGCGCCGGCCTCGTCGAGCGCCCGATGGGCTGCCTCGCTGTGGCCGAGCTGGAGGAGCGAGACGGCGAGATGGGCGCGGGCGCGGGCGCCGACGTCGGTCAGTCCGTGGCTGTCGGAAATGGAGATCGCCGAGCGGAACGAGTCGACGGCAGCATCGTGCTCGCTGAGCTCGTGCAGTGCCAGGCCTCGAACCCACAGCGCGAGGGCGCGAAGATCCGGCGCCGCCCCGTGCGCCAGCACGACCTCGGTACGGTCCAACACCGCCGCCGGGTCTCGATGTCGATCCGCACCGAGGCGGACGAGCTCACTGCGTTGCGTGGTTTCAAGCTCGGCCACCGAGCGCCAACCTAACCAGACGCGACGGGTCGAACCTGAGGAAAACTTTCCGAACCACTTGTATTCACCGGCCCGGTCGGCCTTCTGTAGAGGGATGACGCCACAGGACCCGATCCGGAACTGGTCGACACGAGTGCGGTTCGAGACCGACGCGAGGTACGCGTTCCGGCTCGGAGAGATCCTCGTCAAGGTCGATGAGACTCCCGCCCCCGAGGCTCCGGGGATCGCGCCGTTCGACCCGAAGGGTTCGGCCGAGGCGGTGCGACGGATCGCTCGGGCCACCGGCATCGCCGAGCCGGTCTTCGACGACGTCGTCGTGAACGGCTACGCGACCTTGCGGGTCAGGGGGGACGTGCCGAGCCTCGTGCGCCGCCTTCGGGGCGCGGGGTTCACGGCCCAGCCGAATCATGCCCTGTTCGCCAGTGCCGAGCTCCAGGGCAGCCCCGTCTATGGGTCCCCGGTGTACGGATCCCCGGTGTACGGCAGCCCCGTCTACGGGTCCCCGGTGTATGGCAGCCCGGTCTACGGGTCCCCGGTGTACGGCAGCCCCGTCTCTGGGTCCCCGGTGTACGGCAGTCCGGTGTACGGCAGCCCGGTGTACGGCAGTCCGGTCTACGGCTCCCCCGTGTACGGATCGCCGGTCTACGGCTCCGGCGGTGCACCGGTCGGATTGCCCGGCGGCGCCATGCCGGGGTGCCAACCACCCGATCCGTGCCAGTGCACGCCGACCGGGACCGGAGCCCAGAGCCTCGTGTACCCGAACCCGGTGTACGCGCCGCTGGTGTACGGCGAACCGAACGGCACCAGGTACCAGCGCAGCGGCGAACGCCCGACCCAGGCCAAGCCGGTCTACGGACTCGCTGCTCCGGAGCCGAAGCTCGTCGACTGGGACACCGCTGCGGTTCGCGTCGCGGTGATCGACACCGGTGCTCCGAAGAACTCGGTCGGATCACCGCTGTATCAGGCGCTGACCGCCGGAGCGACCCCCACCGACGAACCCGACGTCGACGGCGAGCACGACCTCGACCCTGCGGCGGGCCACGCGATGTTCATCGCCGGGCTGATCCACCAACGAGCGCCACGCGCCGCCATCAGGCTCCTGCCCGGTCTGTCCACGTACGGCGACGGCGACGAGCAGGCGATCGCCGCCACGATCACCGACTGCGTCGACTGGCCCGAGCCGCCGCACCTGCTGAACCTGTCCTTCGGGGCTTACACCCTCGACGACGAGGCGGGTGCCCTCCAGGCGGCGATCCAGCGAGCCCAGGCGGCGGGAATCGTCGTGGTCGCCGCGGCGGGGAACGATGGGTCGAACCGGCCGCAGTATCCGGCCGCCTTCGACGGCGTGGTGAGCGTGGCCGCCCTCGACGACGCTGCGCCGGCCTCGTTCAGCAACTGGGGGTCCTGGGTACGGGCATGTGCTCCCGGCGTCGACCTGCAGTCCTGGTTCTGGAGCTACAACGGCCGGACTCGGGAGCGTTACGGCGCCGACGGCGACGACTTCCGGAACTGGGCAATCTGGTCGGGCACCTCCTTCGCCGCACCGGTCGTCACCGGAGCCCTCGCCCAGGTGATCGAGACTGGGCTGACCCCCGGCGAAGCCGTGGAGCGCGTGATCGACGACGCCGCCCTGTTCCGTCTTCCGTGCTACGGCACCGTGGTCAATCCACCGGTGCTGGGCGACCGACCCTGGCTCACGCCGTGACGCCGTCGACGGTCATCCAGCCGGGTGGCAGTGCCGAGGACCGGTATGCGGATCTCGTCGCGACCTATCCGGGGCTCGTGCGTCGAGCACTCGAACGCGACGAGTCGGCGTGGCGCCAGCTCGTCGACTCCCTGAGCGGTGTGGTGTGGAAGACGGTGAACAGCTTCGATCTGCCCCAGAGCGATCGCGAAGACGCCTACTCATCGACGTTCTTCAAGCTGTTCGAGCACCTGTCGTCGATCCAGGAACCTCGCAAACTGCCGGGTTGGCTGGCGACCACGGCCCGCAACGAGGCGCGCACGATCTGTCGGAAGCGGCAGCGTCAGACGCCGGTGGCGGATCTCGTGCTCGCCGATGTGAACTCGGCTGCCCTCGACGAGGCGATGCTCGACGACGAGCTGACCCGGGCGACGTTGACGGCATTCTCGACCCTCAGCGCGAGGGACCAGAACCTGCTCCGCTTGGCGACCGCGGTGCCCCCGATCTCCCACAAGGAGATCGCCGAGCTCCTCGACATGCCACTCGGGAGCGTCGGCCCGACGATGGGCCGTGCCCTCAGCAAACTCCGTGCCGCAATGCACGGGTATCGGACCGGCGGAACATCATGACGAACGAGAATCACGTGCCTACCGACGAAGAACTCATCGCTCAGCTCGACGGGGCGCTCGCCGCCTACGAGCCCCTCCCCGACGCCGCACTCCAGACCGCATACGCCGCATTCGCGATGGGTGGGCTCGACGACCTGCTCGCCGAGCTGATCTACGACTCCCTGGCGCCGGCCGGTGCGGTCCTGGTCCGCGGGGCCGAGACCGAGGCCCGTCTGCTCACGTTCCGCAACGATTCGCTGACCGTGGACCTGACGCTCGCCGCCGACGGTGAGACCGTGCTCGGCGAGGTCCTCCCGGCCGGCCCGGCACTGGTCACGATCGAGACCAGAGACGGCACGACCACCGAGGTCGAGATCGACGACTTCGGGCGCTTCCGCGGCGCCGGCGCCGGCGTGATCCGGCTGCGGGTGCCCGGCCTGCTCGTCACCCCGTGGATCTCGCGCAACGGCAGCGACGAGACGTGAACATCCGCCCTGTCGGCGGCCGGCCGGCGCGGTCAGGAACGGGCCAGGGAGCGCACGGCGTGGAGCAGCACGTTGGCCCCGGCCGCCAGGTCCTCGGTCGTGGTGAACTCGGCCAGGTTGTGCGACAGCCCGTCCACGCTGGGAACGAAGATCATCGAGGTCGGGCAGACCCGGGCCAACATCTGGGCATCGTGTCCTGCCCCTGACGGCATGCGTCGACAGGAGTAGCCGAGCTCGCGAGCGGTCGACTCCACGAGATCGATCATCGTCGGGTCGAACTCCACCGGCTCGAACCGAGCGAGGGTGGTACGCACGATGGTGCACCCCTCGGAGCGAGCGGCCCGATCGACGACCTCGAACAGACGGGCCTCGGCCGCCCGCAACACCTGCTCGTCGGTGTTCCGCACGTCGAGCGTGAACGTGACCCGCTGCGGCACCACGTTCACCAGGTTCGGCACCACATCGATCCGCCCGACGGTGCACACCTGCTCGTCGCCGAACTCCAGGGCGAGTTCCCGGGCCGCCTCGATCACGCGCGCCATCGCGATCGTGGGGTCACGGCGCAACCGGATCGGCGTGGTGCCGGCGTGGGCCGATCGCCCTTCGATCGTGAACTCACTCCAGGAGATGCCTTGGACCCGGGTCACCGCACCGATCGTGATGCCCTCGTCCTCGAGGACCGGACCCTGTTCGATGTGCAGTTCCAGAAAGGCGTACGGCGGGTCGGCCGCCGGGCACGGGGTCGGCCCGGCGAACCCGATGCGAGAGAGCTCGTCGCCGAGCCTCGCTCCGTCGCTGGACCGGGCGTCGAGGGCCGCCTCCAGCGAGAGTCCACCGACGTAGACCAACGAGCCCAGCATGTCCGGCGGGAATCGCACCCCTTCTTCGTCGGTGAAGAACGCGGTACGCGCAGGGCGCGGGCAGCCGCACCCCCATGAGTGGCCATCGTCTCGACGACCTCGAGTCCGGCAAGCACACCGAGGCAGCCGTCGAACCGGCCACCCGTGCCGACGGTGTCGATGTGCGACCCCATCATCACGGGTGCGAGCGACGGATCGGTACCGGCGTAGGTCGCGACGACGTTGCCGATCCCGTCGACCGTCACGTCGAGGCCGAGGTCCGCCATCCACGACATGACGAGGCGGCGGCCCTCGCCGTCGGCGTCGGTGAGCGCGAGCCGAGCGTTGCCCCAATCGCCGGAGGGCCCGTCGACGCGACCGATCTCGCCGAGGGCGTTGAGCCGGGTGGCGAGACGGAGGCCGTCGACTCGCCATGAGGACGGGTCGTCGGGATCGTTGGACGGCGCGGATGCCGCGCCGTGTTGCTCGCTCATCGGCCGAACTCGAACGTCGCGATCTCGGCGAAGGCTTCGACCAACAGCTCGATCGCGCGCGTGAACAGCTGCTCGCCGAGTTGGGCGTCGGCGACGGTGGGGTCCCCGATGTGACCATCGGACCCGAAATCGTTGGACAGCCAACCGAACGGCACCGAACCGCCGAATCGGACGTGCTTGTTCTGGGCCAGCTTCTCGGGGACGTTGCGCGTGGCGAGGCTCATGTCGACCAGATCGGGACGGAGGTGGAGCAGGATCGAGGTCTCGTCGGTGCCTCCGTGGATCCCCATCCCGAGTTCCGACGGCGGCGAAGCACCCCCTTGGTCGGCGGGCACGAACGGGTGGGTCAGGAACGTCATCAGGCCGAACTCGAGCCGCAGCTCGCGGTTCACGACCTGGAGCAGCGCCGAGTTCCCGCCGTGGGCGTTGAGGAACACCAGGCGCCGGGTCGGGGTCATGGCGACGCAGCGACCCAGATCTCGCAGCACGGCGAGGAGGGTCTCGGCCGAGAGCCACACGGTGCCGGGGGCCCAGGCGTGCTCGTTGGACTTGGTGTAGCTGAGCGTCGGCAGCAGCCAGGCGTCGATACCGGCCGCGTTGGCCGCGGCCACGGCGGCCTCTCCCGCGGCGGTCGCCACCACCTCGTCGGTGTTGAGGGGAAGGTGCGGGCCGTGTTGTTCGATGGCCCCCAGCGGTTGGACGAGGATCGATCGATCGGTGAGCCGACCGGCCACCTCGGGGAAGCGCAGTTCGGCGAGACGCTGTGGCGAATGTTGCACGACGGCGACGCTAGCGGTGCAGCCGTCGTGTCGTCATGAGTGCAAGCATGTCGACATGGGCGCAGCGGACGCATACGACGCGGTGGTGGTCGGGGCAGGACACAACGGGCTGGTGGCCGCGGCCTACCTCGCCCGGGCCGGCATGCGGACTCTGCTGCTGGAGGCCCGGGAGAGCCCGGGCGGGTGCGCGTCGAGCGAGGACGTCCTCGGCGCCCGGGTCAACATCTGCAACTGCGACCACATCACGTTCCGCACGACCCCCGTCGCCGAGGAACTCGACCTCTCCCGCCACGGCCTGCGCTACCTCGACGTCGACCCGTCGACGCTGAATCTGCCTCGCTCCGGTGCCGCCCCCTGGTTCCAGTTCCACGACCTGGACCGGACCATCGACGGGCTGGCCCGCTCGTATCCCGATCAGGCGGACGGCTACCGCAAGTTCATGAAGGTCGCGGGTCCCGCCGCGTCGCTGGTGCTCGCTGCGGCGAGCGAGCCGCCCACACCACGAAGCCTCGTCACGACCGCCATCAGGCGCGGGCTCCCGGCGGCGATCACGCTGCTCAAGTGGAGCCGGATGAGCGCGGCCGACGTCCTGCGGAAGTTCTTCGATCGAGACGAGTTGATCGCACCGCCGTTGGCGACCGGACCGTTCGTGTGGGGGGTGTCACCGGAGGCGCCCGGCACCGGCCTGGGCGCGCTGAAACTGGCGATGAACCACATCGCCCAGGTCGGCCGACCCGAGGGTGGAGTGGCATGCTGCCCACCGCGCTGCTCGGGGCGTTCCAGGCCCACGGCGGCGAACTGCGGACGAAATCGCTCGTCACCCGCATCCGGTGCGATCGCTCCCGGGTGGTGGGCGTGACCCTGTTGGACGGCACGGAGATCGACGCGCCGATCGTGGTGTCGGCCTGCGATCCGCGGCGGACCTTCGTCGAGTGGCTCTCGGGAGCGCCCGACTCGGCTCGGCCGATGGTCGATCGGTGGAACGCGATGGCGCTCCACGAGGGCTACGAGTCCAAGCTCGACGCCGTGCTGTCCGACGCTCCCTGGTACCCGGCGCTGGCCGATCACCCGGACGCGGCGGTGGCGATGATCCCGACCGCGGTCGTGGCCCCCTCGGTGGCCGAGATGCACCAGGCCGCCGCCGATCTGCCGAAGGGGCTCGCCCCCCGGTTCCCGGTGTTCCTCGTGAACGTGCCGACTGCGCTCGATCCCACCATGGCCCCGCCCGGGCGCCACGTGTTCAGCTTGGAAGTGCTGCTCACGCCGTACGGCATCCAGGGCGGCTGGCCCGGTTCGCCCGAGCCCCGGCGCTGGCTCGAGCAGTACGCCGCGCTCGCCCAGCCCGGGTTCCTCGACACCGTGGTCGACCACCGGGTGATGACCCCCGACCGGTACGAGACCGAGTTCCATCTCCCCTACGGCCACGCGACGAGCTTCGCCGGTGGACCGCTGGCCGCGCTGCGCTCCAAGCAGCCCGAGCTGACCCGCTACGAGACCGCAGTGCCGGGGCTGTTCCTGACGGGTGCCGCGACCTTCCCTGGTGCCGGGGTCTGGGGCGCGAGTGGCCGGAACTGCGCGCTGACGGTGCTCCGCAAACGTTCGTGACCGCCGAGTCACCCGGTGCCCAGGCGTCGCCGACGGTGCTCAGGCGGCTTTGAGAATGCTCAGGCGTCTTTGACGATGCTCAGGCGTCTTTGACGATGCTCAGGCGTCTTTGACGATGCCGGACTTGTCGACCACGGGGTCCTTGTCGCTCCAAGGGAAGTTGATCCACTGGTCGGTGCGCTTCCACACGTACTCGCACTCGACGACCGAGATCGGCTTCTCGTAGAGCACGGCGCAACGAACCTCGGCGACCTTGCCCTCACAGAACTCCTTGACGAGCTTGAGGGTCTTGCCGGTGTCGGCCACGTCATCGGCCACGAGGATCTTGGCGTGTTCGACGTCGATGAAGTCCGGGACCGGCGGCAGGATCATCGGGACCTCGAGGCGCTCGTCGACCCCGGTGTAGAACTCCACGTTCATCGTGTAGATGTTCTTCACCGCCAGGCTGTAGCCCAGGGCGCCGGCGATCAACAGTCCGCCCCGTGCGATCGCGAGGATCATGTCGGGCTCGTATCCGTCGACCGCCACCATCGTCGCGAGCTCTCGCGACGCGTCTCCGAAGGTCTCCCAGGTCAGGATCTCGCGCTCTGCGGACAAGGTGGCTCCTTGGTGATCGGGTGCTTCGCAGACGCTAGTGGGTTCCCACCCCAACGACGTAGACCACGCCCGAGGGCGGCCCGCCGACTCGGACCCGCTGGTTCCGGGTCACCGGCTCAGACGATGTCCTGGGGACGCACGGGGACCCGGGTGAGGTCCTTGCCGATGGCGTCTCGAATCGCCGCGACGATGGCGGGCGTGACCGAGATGCACGGCGGTTCGCCCACCCCCTTGGCCCCGAGGGGGCGATCGGGTCGCGTTCCTCGACCAGGAGTAGACGACCGGCGGCATGTCGAGCATGGTGGGCAGCAGGTAATCGGTGAAGCTGGGGTTCAGGATTCGACCGTCGCGCATGACGATCTCCTCCATCACCGCCAACCCCAGACCCTGGGCGATCCCGCCCTCGATCTGACCCTGGATCGACAAGGGGTTGAGGGCCACCCCGACGTCCTGGGCCGTGGCGACCTGGATCACCTTGATCAGCCCGAGTTCGGGGTCGACGTCGACCACCGCCCGGTGGGCGACGAAGGCGAAGGCGGTGTGGCAATCCCCCTGACCGTTCTCGTCGAGGTCGACCGTCGGATCGTGGCGAAAGACCTCGGTCCGGTCGAAGGCCACGCCGGGAGCGGCATCGGCGACCGGGACCCGCCGGCCAGAGGTCGGGTCCACGATGTCGATCCCGTCGATCATCAGCGATGCCGCGGGCGTGCCCCAGGCGTCGGCGACGTGAGCCAGGAGGTCCGACCGGACGGCCTGACAGGCTGCGTTCACTGCGCCGCCGCTCATCCACGTCTGCCGGGAAGCGCTGGTCGAACCGGCCGACCCGATGCGCGTGCTGATCGGTTCGAGGAGGACCTCGTCGACCCCGAGGACCGTTCGCGCGATCTGGGGTGCCAGGGTGACGAAGCCCTGGCCGACCTCGGCGGTGGCGAACTCGAGGGTGGCCACCCCGTCCGCGAGGCGACAGCGCGCCGTCGAGTAGTCGTCGAAGCCCTCGGAGTACATGAGGTTCTTGATCGCCACGCCGTACCCCACCCCGCGCCGGACGTGGTGGGCGTCGGCGGTCAATCCGGCGCCGCCCGGGAGGTGGAGCGGATCGCCATCGGCGCCGACCGGGGCGTCCGGCATCGGCAACGCCGCCATCTCCCGGATGCAGCGCTCGACCGGAGCCACGTTGCGGATCACCTGACCGGTGATCAGCCGATCACCGGTCCTCATCGCGTTGCGGAGCCGGATGTCGATCGGCGACACGCCGACCGCCTGGGCCAGCTTGTCCATCTGCCCCTCGTGGGCGAAGCAGGCCTGCACCACGCCGAAGCCGCGCATCGCGCCGCACGGCAGGTTGTTGGTGCGCACGGCGTACCCGTCGACGATCGCGTTGTCGCAGCGATACGGCCCCTGGGTGTGGGTGATCGCGTTGACCAGCACCGCCGACGAGGTCGACGCGTAGGCACCGCCGTCGAGCACGAAGCGGGCCTCGACCTTGACGAGCGTTCCGTCCTCGTCGGCGTGGTGCCGCATCCAGACCTTGGCCGGGTGCCGGTGGACGTGCCCGAGGAAGCTCTCGGCCCGGTCGTAGTGGATCCGGACGGGACGCCCCGTACGCAGGGCGAGCAGCGAGGTGTGGACCTGGAGGCTGATGTCCTCCCGGGCCCCGAACGCCCCGCCGACCCCGCCGAGGGTCAGCCGCACGGCCGACTCCGGAAGATCGAGGCAGGCCGCGAGCTGGGTGCGGTCCTCGTGGAGCCACTGGGTGGCGAGATACAGCTCGATGCCTGCGCCGCCGGGATCGGGGACGGCGAGGGCGGCCTCCAGGCCGAGGAAGGCCTGGTCCTGCATGCCGAGTTCGTAGGTCCCCTCGACGACGTGCACGCCGACCAGCGCCGTGTTGCCCCGGACGATCCGCTGGTGGCGAAAGACGTTGCCGTCGGGATGGATCGGCGCCCGCGCCGGATCGATGGCGGCCTCGGGATCGGTCAGCGGGTCGAGCACCTCGTACTCGACCACGATCGCGGCCAGGGCCCGCTTGCAGGTCTCGGGATGGTCGGCGGCCACTGCGGCGATCGGCTCGCCGACGTAGCGGACGAAGTCGCTGGCGAACACCGGCTGGTCCTGGCTGATGAGGCCATACGTGGGTTTGCCCGGGACGTCGTCGGCGGTGACGATCGCTTCGACCCCGGCGATCCGCCAGGCCGGCGTGACGTCGATCCGCACGATGCGGGCGTACGGGTGGGGTGAGCGCAAGGTGGCGCCCCACAGCGCCCCGTCGGCGCCGAGATCGGAGGAGAAGGCGAACTCTCCGGTGACCTTGGGGATGCCGTCCGGACGCAGCGAGCTGTCGCCGAGGCGACCGGCGCGGTCCGTCTCTCGGGTGCGCGGCGTGCTGGGAGCGATGGGTGCAGTCGTGGTGTCGGTCATGCTCCGCCTCCTTGGCGCACGGCCACGGTCCGGGCGACGGCGTCGAGGATCCGGCCGTAGCCGGTACAGCGGCAGATGTTCCCGGACAACGCTTCGCGAACTTCGAGCTCGCTCGGCGAGGCGTTGTCCGCGAGCAACGCCTCGGTCGCCATGATCAGACCCGGCGTGCAGAAGCCGCACTGGACCGCGCCGGCCTCGACGAATGCCGTCTGGACGTCGTTCGGCACGCCGTTCGAGTCGAGCCCCTCGACGGTGGTGATCGCTTGGCCCTGGGCCGTGGCGGCGAGCACGAGACAGGCGCACACCAGCTCGCCGTCGATCAGGACCGAGCACGAACCGCACTCCCCTTGTTCGCACGCGCCCTTGGTGCCCGTCAGCCCGACTCGCTCACGCAACACGTAGAGGAGGCTCTCGTTGACCGAGGCGTCATGGACGTCGTGGACCGCTCCGTTGACGTTCAAGGTGTAGGTCAACGACTCGGGCGCGGTGCCCGCCGGGTCGTGGTCGGTCATCGGTTCACGTCCTGATCGGCGAGTGGGGTGAATCCTCGGTGGAGGAGGCGGCGTGCGAGCACGCCGACGGCGTGGCGGCGATAGGCGGCAGTGGAGCGGTGGTCGTCGATCGGCGACGACGCCGCGGCGACCATGCGACCGAACTCCACGGCCACGTCGTCGGCGACGGTCCGCCCGTCCCAGTCGGCGTGGCTCGAGGCGAAGGCCTCGGCGTCGGGGCAACGGAGCGCGGTCGGCGCCACCGACCCCAGCGCGACGGCGACTCGGCGGGCCTCGGTGTCGAGGGCGACGCAGGTGCTCGCGACGGCGATGACCATCGCGTTGCGGACCCCGACCTTGGCGTAGCCCTGCCAGCCGGTCCGGCGGGATGTCGATGGCGGTGATCAATTCGCCGGGGCCGAGGGCGTTGCGTTTGACCCCGACCATGAACTCCGAGACCGGCACCGAACGGGCGCCCGTTGCCAGGCCACGTGCACCACGGCATCGAGGGCGGCGAGAACCGGGGGTGTCGCCCGCCGGCGAGCAGGTCCCGAGATTCCCGCCGATGGTGCCGAACCGGCGGATCTGGGGCGACCCGACCGTCCTGCTCGCCTCGGCGAGCGCGGGAGTCTGGGCGGCGACGTCGCCGGTCAGCAGTTTGGTAGCGGACTCAGCGCCGATCGACACGACGCTGGGATCGATCCGGATCGAACGCAGATCGGCGACGGCCCGCAGCGGGATGACGTCGCCGAGGTGACGATGGCCGGCGTTCACCTCCACCATCAGGTCCGTCCCGCCACTGAGCACGGTGGCGTCGGGGAAATCGGCGAGGGCGCGGAGCGCATCGTTCAGCGAGGTTGGTGTCACAACGGCCATGGCGGGGCGCACTTTACAATTCGTCAAGGCGAACCGGCGGGCGCATCGGTCGGGAGTTCGATCCCGTCACTCGACATTCACACACCCGGACGGACGCCGGCCTGGTCGTCGGCAAGCGCGAAACTCCTCGCCATGGAGTCTTCGTCCTCGCCGACCTCGGACCTGCGCATGGCGAAGCTCGTGCAGGAATGCGCCGCTGAAGCCCGCCGCGGCGTTCGAGTGCGACATCGCCGCCGGAACCTCGACCGACGCCGAGGCCCAGGCCGCGCTGCGGGGCGTGATCGAGCAGCTCGAGGCGCTGGCCGTCGGCCTGCGGGGCGAATTGGGTCTGTTCGACACCGTGCGCTTGCGCTCGCTCGCGAGCTTCGGCGGCGCGCTGCGTCGGCCGCCGAGGAGGTCCTCGACCGCCACGCCACGAACGAGGACCGACTGCGGGCCCGGGCCTCGGCCCTGCGGGCGAGCGAGCGGGTCGAGACCCTCCGCCGAGCGTTGCGCAGCCTGTCCGTGGCTCGGCCCCGTCGGGCGCGGTGTCCCCGTGGCCGGGTTCGGTGCATCGGCCCGGCGGGACCGTCGAGGAGCTGACACCGCTCGATGCGTCGCCGCGCCCGCCGGCCCTCGATGCGTCGCGCCGTCCGAGCAGTCCGCCTGCCGTCGCTCCCACCATCTCGCAACCGATGTCGGAACCGATGGCGCAACCGGACGACTCCTGGTCGCGGGACCGGACACCTGTGTTCGGCGAACCGGCCCCGGAGCGAGCTGCGCCCAGGCCCGCGATCGAACAGACCGCGCCGGTGGTGCTGGGTGGTCACGACGCCACGAACTGGTCGGGATCCGACCGGGATCACCCGGGCGAGGCGCCACCGACCGAGGTATTGGCCACGGTCCCGACCGAGCCCGCACCGAGCACCGCGCCGCCTGGCTGGTACGACGACCCGAGCGGCCGCAACGACCTGAGGATGTGGGACGGCAACGGGTGGACGGATCAGGTCGTGCGCAACGGGGTCCGCGCCGTCGACGCCGCCGTGCCCTGATCGACGCTGCTCGGCGTCGATCGACGCAGTGCTCAGTCGAGCGGTGCGACGACCAGCCCCTCGAGCCCGGCCTCGGGTTCGGGGAGCTGCGGGTCGATGGCTTCGAGCGCGTCCACGAGGATGCGGGCAACCGCCAGGTTCCGGACCCACTTGCGGTCCGCCGGCACCACGTACCACGGGCAGTCGTCGGTGCTGGTGCGTTCGAGGGCGTCGCGGTACGCCGCCCGGTAGTCGTCCCAGAGGGCCCGATCGTCGAGATCGCCGAGCCGGAACTTCCACTGCTCCTCGGGATCGTCGATCCGATCCTGGAAGCGGGCCCGCTGCTCCTCGGCGGATACGTTCAGAAAGATCTTGACGACCTTGGTGCCTTCGTCCGTCAGCAGCTGCTCGAAGTGGCGGATGTGGTCGTAGCGGCGCTTCCAGCGGGACTCGGGGACGAACTGCTTGACCCGCACCACGAGCACGTCTTCGTAGTGCGAACGGTTGAACACGCCGATCTCTCCGGTTCCGGGGCAGGCGGCGTGAACCCGCCAGAGGTAGTCCTGCTTGACCTCGCGACCCGACGGCACCCGGAACCCGGTCACCTTCACCCCGGCCGGATTGAGCCCGGTGAAGACCGAGCGGATGGTGCCGTCCTTGCCGGCGGCGTCGAAGGCCTGGAGCACCACGAGCAGCGCCCGCCGTTCCTCGGCGAACAACCGGGCCTGCAGCACCGCGGCGCGCTCCATCACGGTGACGAGCTCGGCCTTGGCGGCTTCCTTCTCCCACCCGAACGTCTCGCGGGGATCGAAGTCGTCGAGATCGAGGTCGTGGTCGGGCCGAACGCGGATCTTGTCGAGCACGGCGGCGAGGCTAGCTGTCTTCGCTGAGTCGGTGTCCGACGTACGGACAGTGGCGGCAGCCGGCGTTGCAGCAGTAGCCGCGGTCGCGCAGGTACACCGCCGTCATCACGCTGTAGCCCGTGGCCGGATCGAGGTAGGTGGACAACCCTGCGTCACACGCCCGCCGGTGCAGCTCGAGCACGGCATCGCGAGCAGGGGCATCGGCGGCGAATCGGCTCGGGTGCGGCTCGGTCCAGTCGGGGCGCAACCCGTTGCCCGGCTGGTTGCGCAACCCGGCGCGCCGCTCCTCGGGAGAAGGGCGTTCCGGCACAGAACCCCACCATAACGCTGCTATTGCGGCGGTCCGCCGGCCCGCTTGCGAGAAATCCTCCTCATCGGAAGGCTCCACGTTGACATCGTGTCGAATAGCGCCGTACGTTGATCCCCGAGATTGCTGTGTCCTGCGTCACATCACGTGACCGGGGTGGCCGGGATCGGCTCGCACAATCGGTCCATTGGGATGACACAAGGGGGAAGCGTGCGACACACGCAGTCAACGAGGCGCCATCGACGCGCCGCACTGGCGACACTGCTCGCGGTTGGCCTGATCGCCACCGCGTGCGGTGGCAGCGATGGTGGTGACGATTCGTCGTCGAACACCACCGCGACCACCGCCGCCGAGAGCGGCGATTCGGGCAGCACCGAGACCACGGAGGCCCAGGCGACCACCACGGCCGCGCCGCCCACCACGGCCGCCGAGGAGGCCGACCTCACGCCGGTGCCCGGCGGCGACCTCGTCATGGCGATCGAGGCCGAGTCCTCGTCTCCGTGGCGTCCGGCCGAGACCGGCTGTGCCATCTCGTGTCACCAGATCATGCGCTCGGTGTACGACACCCTCGCCGTGCCCGGGGCCGACAACCTGCCCCACCCGTACCTCGCCTCGGCCATCACGCCGAACGAGGACTTCACCGTGTGGACGATCACCGCCCGCGACGGGGTCAAGTTCCACGACGGCACCGACTTCGACGGCGCGGCGATCGTGGAGAACCTCAGCCGCCACAAGACGGCGCTGCTCACCGGCCCGGCGATCATGTCGGTCACCGACATCTCGCTCGATCCGAACGATCCGATGAGCGCGGTGGTGACGGTCTCCAAGCCGTGGGCCACGTTCCCGTTCTACCTGACGGGTCAGCTCGGCTACATGGCGTCGCCCACGTGGTTGGCGGCGTCGGACACCGACGAGGCGCTGCGGGCCAAGCCCGTGGGCACCGGGCCGTTCATCTTCGAGGACTACGTCCCGAACGAGTACTTCAAGGCCAAGAAGAACCCGGACTACTGGAACAAGCCGTATCCGTACCTCGATTCGATCGAGTTCCGTCCCATCGCCGACGGCCTGACCCGTCGTGACGCCCTCAAGGCTGGTGACGTCGATCTGATCCACACCAGCAACTACGAGACCCAGAAGGAATTCGAGGACAATCCGGACGAGTACCCGATGACGCTGATCTCCTACAAGGGAGAGACGGGCTACACCCTGTTGCACGTGACCCAGGAGGGTTCGCCGCTCAACGACCAGCGCGTGCGTTGCGCCCTGGCCAACGCCAGCGATTCGCAGCTGATCATCGACACGATCTACGCCGGTGTGCCGCAGCTCGCGAACGGTCCGTTCTCGCCCAGCCAGGTCGGCTACCTCGAGGACTCGGGCTACCCGGTCAAGCAGGACATGGAGAAGGCCAAGGCGCTCATCGCCGAGTACAAGGCCGAGAACCCGGGCCCGCTGACCCTGGCCCTCGCCACCACCAACGACCAGACCAACCTGGTCGTGGCCAACTTCCAGAAGCAGTGGTTCGAGGAAGCCGGGATCGACGAGGTCACCATCGACCAGATCGACCAGGGCCAGTACATCGTGGTCGCCCTGCTCGGTAACTTCCAGGTGTTCCAGTGGCGCCAACACGGCGGCATCGACCTCGACCAGCAGTACTTCTGGTGGCACTCCGAGGACGCCTTGCCGGTGGGCACGCTGGCGCTCAACTTCGGGCGCATCAAGGACCCCAACCTCGATGCCCTGCTCGACGCCAACCGGGCCTCGACCGATCCGGCCGAGAAGCAGCAGATCGCCGAGGACGTCAACCGGCTCTTCGGTGAGCAGTGCTACAACCTGTGGGGCAACTGGACCCGCTGGGCCCTGCCGCACAAGCCGGGCATCCACGGGCTCGAGGCGGTCAACCTGAGCCTTCCCGACGGAGGCACGGGGCTGGAGGGCGCCGGCATCGCCGGTACCTACTACCCGCAGACCGTCTGGATGGAGCAGTGACCCTGCTCGATTGACCGGTGCGACCGGTCCTGAGGCCCATCAGCCCAGGACCGGTCATCCGTTCGGTGCGAGCGGCGCTGCGCCGCTCGCACCACCTGGTTCTGTTCATTCGTCGGTCGAAGGAGGCCGCCGCCTCATGCGGTATGTCGGACGCAAGTTGATCCAGCTCGTGATCGTGTTGATCGCCGTCACGTTCACGGTGTCGGTCGCGTTGAACGCCATCCCGAATGCGAAGGAGCGGGTGATCGCCGCTCGTGGCATGGGAGCCACGAACGAAGCCGAGAAGCAGGCGTTGCTGGACTCGCTCCATCTCAACGACTCCATCCCGGTGCAGTACATGAACTTCCTCAAGGACTTCGCCACCGGCAACTGGGGGGTGACCCTCAACGGCAACGAGCCGATCAGCTCGGCCATCTGGGGCGGTCTGCAGATCTCGCTGCGGTTGATGATCTACGCCCAGTTCGTGGCCTTGCTGCTCGCCATCCCGACCGCATTGCTCGCGGCCTACCGCCAAGGCGGAGCCTTCGACCGGTTCACCACCACGACGTCATTCGGCTTTCTCGCCACGCCGAACTACATCCTGGCGCCGGTCTTCATCTTGTTGTTCTCGATCCGCTTCAGGTGGTTCCCGACCCTGTCCAAGAACACCGGCTTCTTCGGCGATCCGGTCCAGCACTTCAAGGACTACTTCCTCCCGACCCTCTGTATCGCCTTACCCCTCGGCGCCACCTATCTCCGGTTGTTGCGCTCCGACCTGATCGGGACGCTGCAGAGCGACTTCATCACCACGGCGCGGGCCAAGGGCATGAGCACCTCGCGGATCCTGTTCGTGCACGCCTTGCGACCATCGCTGTTCTCACTCGTCACCGCGGCCGCCGTCAACGTCGGTGCCCTCGTCGGTGGATCCCTCGTCGTCGAGACGGCCTTCAGCCTCAATGGTCTGGGCCGCAAGACCGTCGTGGGCATCTTCTCGGCCGAGTTCCGCCTGGTGCAGATCACCGTGGTGGTCCTCGCCTCCATCTACGTCATCGTCAACTTCCTGGTCGACATCTCCTACGCCTGGATCGATCCCCGTGTGCGGCACGCCCGCACCCTGAGCTGAGGCCGTCATGAGCGTCATCCACCCCACCGACGACGCCGTTCCGTCGGCATCCGACCCCAACGAGCTCCCCGAGGAGCAGCCCGTCGCGCCGGCGGCCGCCAAGGTCCGCATGCGCAAGCGAGGCCAGATCACCAAGTGGTTGGCCATCATCTGGCTGGCCGCCCTCACCTTCACCGCGATCGGAGCGTCGTGGCTGCCGTACGTGAAGCACTCGTGCTCGCAGTACGCCAACGCCTCGGAGTGCTCGACCCACGTCAAGTCCAGCCCGCTGACGTTGGAGAAGCCGCCGGTGTGGGCGACCTTCTCGAAGTCGGCGCTGCCCAGCTTCCCCGGTGCCAAGGATCGCGTCGGCTGGTTCGGGACCGACTCCAACGGATTCGACATCTTCTCCCGCTCGATGTTCGGAGCCCGCAACTCGCTCCTCATCGGCTCGCTGTCGATCGTGTTCGGTCTGTTGATCGGCGGGCTGTTCGGCCTGCTCGCCGGGTACAAGGGGGGCCGGACCGACTCCATCATCGACACGATCATGAACGTGATGCTCGCCTTCCCGGCGTTGCTGCTGGCCATCTTCATCGTCGGCTTCTTCACCAACTCCAGTGCCGATGCCGCCAACAGCAGACCGATCTGGCCGGTCATCTTCGCGCTCGTGATCCTGTCGATCCCGCCCCTGACCCGTCTGGTCCGGGCCAACACGATGATGTACGCCCAACGCGAGTTCGTCACCGCCGCCCGATCGCTCGGCGCCGGTGGTCCCCGGATCGTGTTCCGGGAGATCCTGCCCAACGTGGTGCCCGCCATGTTGACCTTCGCCCTCACCGGAATGGCGATCCTGATCGTGGCCGAGGGAGCCCTCGCCTACCTCGGACTCTCGGTCAGTGCGCCTACGCCGACGTGGGGCTCGATGATCTTCGGTGGTCAAAAGAAGCTGGAGACCGCGTGGTGGATCTCGATGATGCCTGCCATCACGATGTTCCTCACGGTCCTGTCGATCAACCTCCTCGGTGACGTCCTCGCCGAGCGCTTCCGGGTCCGGGAGGCCATCGGATGAACCAGGCGATGACACGCCCGCAAGACGGCCGCCTGCTCGATGTCCAGAACATCTCCACGGCATTCCGGACCGAACGCGGTCTGGTGCGAGCAGTCGACGACGTCTCGTTCACGCTGGACCGTGGCAAGGTGCTCGGGATCGTCGGTGAGTCCGGATCCGGCAAGACGATCCTGTCCCGGTCGATCATGGGGCTCCTCCCCCGACGCAACGTCGAGCGCAGCGGCAAGGTGTTCTTCGAAGGCATCGAGGTCTCGGCGATGTCGCTCAAGGAGCGGCGCGGGATCTGGGGCCGGGAGATGGCCATGGTCTTCCAGGACCCGATGACGTCGCTGAACCCGGTGATGAAGATCGGCCGTCAGCTCTCCGAGCCGCTCCAGAAGCACCTGGACATGAACCGGGAGACGGCGCTGGCCACCGCCGAGCGATTGCTCGCCGACGTCGGCATCCCCGAGCCCAAGCGCCGCCTGGAGCAGTACCCGCACGAGTTGTCCGGCGGCATGCGCCAGCGTGTCGTCATCGCCATGGGACTGGCGTGCGGGCCCACGTTGCTGTTCGCCGATGAGCCGACCACCGCGCTGGATGTCACGGTGCAGGCCCAGATCCTCGATCTGCTCGGCGAGCAACGCCGCGACCGGAACATGTCGATGATCCTCGTCACCCACGACCTCGGCGTGGTGGCCAACCACACCGACGACATCATCGTGATGTACGCCGGCCAGATCGTGGAACGGGCGCCGACGAGCGAGCTGTTCGCGAACATGAAGATGCCGTACACCGAGGCACTCATGCGCAGCATCCCGAAGCTGGACTCGCCCTCGCACACCCGGCTCGAGGCCATCGGTGGGCGCCCGCCGGACCTGGTCCACCCGCCGGCCGGTTGCCGCTTCGCCCCGCGCTGCGCCTACGTGCAGCCGAAGTGCCAGACCGACCCGCCCCCGCTGACCGAGATCGGGGCGTCGCGACACTCGTACCGCTGCTGGTACCCGGTCGGCTCCGACGTCTGGAAGGCCGTCAACGTACGCCGTAACGAAGAACCGGGGCTCAGCTCCGTAGGAGGGAACTGATGGCCGGCACCGGCAAGGCGCACCTGCACGAGGCCGACGAGACGCTGTTGCGGGTCGAGGACCTCGTGGTGGAGTTCCCCGTCGGCCGAACAGGGCTGAAGGTGAACGCGGTGAGCGGCATCTCCTTCGACGTGCTCCCGGGCGAGACGCTCGGGCTCGTCGGCGAATCCGGTTGTGGGAAGTCCACGACGGGTCGGGCCATCATGCAGCTCCCTCGGCCCACCAGCGGACACATCACGTTCTCGGGGCAGGAACTGACCGCGCTGTCGGCCGACGACATGCGCAAGGCGCGCACCAACATCCAGATGATCTTCCAGGACCCGATCTCGTCGCTCAACCCGCGGCGCAAGGTCCGCGACATCGTGATGGAGCCGCTCAACATCTGGAAGATCGGGACCAAGGAAGAGCGCTTGGCCAAGGTCGACCAGACCCTCGAGGAAGTGGGCATCGACCCTCAGCGCGCCGCGGAGAGCCAGCCCCACCAGTTCTCCGGCGGACAGTGCCAGCGCATCTCGATCGCCCGAGCCCTGGTGCTCGATCCGAAGATGATCATCTGCGACGAACCCGTCTCCGCCCTCGACGTCAGCGTCCAGGCCCAGGTGTTGAACCTGCTCGAGGACCTCAAGGCGTCGCGCGATCTCACCCTCATCTTCATCGCCCACGACCTCGCCGTGGTGAAGAACATCTCCGACCGGGTGGCGGTCATGTACCTCGGCAAGGTGTGCGAGGTCGCGCCGGCCGACGAGCTGTATCGGGCGCCGTTGCATCCGTACACCGACGTGCTGCTGTCCTCGATCCCCGAGCCGGACCCGGCTGCGGCGACCCGGGAACGCAAGCGCATCGATGGTGAGCCGCCGTCGCCGGTGTTGCCGCCGTCGGGCTGCCGGTTCCGGACTCGTTGTCCGCGGGCTCAGGAACGCTGCGCCGCCGAGGAGCCGCAACTGACCGGAGCGACGTCCGGTCACTACGTGGCCTGCCACTTCCCACTCGACGTCGGAGTGGGCGACTAGTGGCTGCGCCGAGCCCGCTTCCTTCCTCCGGCGCGCTCACCCGCCGACGGCGGCTGGGGCGACAGGAACGTGAAGCGGAGATTCTCGGCGCTGCCATGCAGGTCTTCTCGGTCCGGGAGGCGTCGACGGTGACCGTCGACGAGATCGCCGAACACGCCGGGGTGTCGCGCGCGCTCGTGTACGAGTACTTCGGCGACCGCTCGAAGCTGCTCCACGAGGTGACCCGCCGCTTCGCCCGTCGCTTCAGCGAGCGGCTGAACGCTTCGGTCGACGAGGCCGACGGCTCGGCTCGCCAGTTGCTGATCTCCTTCGTCGGCGCCCACCTGAGCTTTGCGGCCGACGGCCCCGAGGCCTATCGGCTGGCCCTGGCCGATCCGTCCGGGGGCGTGGACTGGCTGGGCCGGTATTTCGGCGGCACCCCCGATGCCCGTCTGGTTGCCGCCGCGTCCGCGGAGGCGCTGCGGGCCTTCGTGCTGCAATGGGCCCAGGATCGCCAGGTCCCCATGGAACGGGCCCAGGAGCTCGCCGTGTCGTTCGTGAGCGGGGGTCTCGTCGCCGTTCGCCCCCTCGGCGTCAGGGCCCCGAGCCGTTCGGAGTGGCCCGGATGGCGAGACGGGGTGGTTCGCCACCCCCCCCGATCGACGCGGGGTCTCGCTCGACGAGGAACCGTCCGACCTCCAGGACTCAGCGAGCGCCTGACCCGCCCCGAGGCAACGGCCCGACGCACGGCCCTGACGGTCGACCCTGACCTACGACCTTGAAGGTCGGCCGTGAGGTTCGATCGTCCGAGTCAGTCGTTGTGGAACTCGGGCGGCCGCTTCTCCAGGAACGCCGTCATCGCTTCGCGATGGTCATTGGTGAAGCTGGCCATGATCTGTTGCCGGTTCTCGTAGTCGATCGCCGATTGCATCGCCGGGATCTCGAGCGCGGCCCACATCCCTTCCTTGGTCAGCGCGATCCCGAAGGGCGCGTTGGCCATGACGAGCTCGGCCTTCTGCAACGCCAGCTCGAGCAACGCCTCGGGATCGTCGGCGAGTTCGACCACCAGGCCGATGCGAGCCGCCTCGTCGGCGTCGAAGACCCGGCCCGTGAGCATCAGCTCCTGGGCCCGGCTGGCGCCGACCAGTCGGGGCAGAACCCAGCTGGTGCCGATGTCGCACGCCGACAGCCCGATTCGCACGAAGGCCGCGTTGAACTTGGCCTGTCGGCTCGCGATGCGGATGTCGGAGCCGAGCACGAGGGCGAACCCTCCACCGGCCGCAGCACCGTTGACCGCCGCGATGACCGGCTGGGGCAACGAACGCAGATGGGGCATCAGTGTGGCGATGTGCTTCTGCACCGTGAACGAGGTCTGCACCCGTCCGGGCCGGCCGACCAGCGGCGGCTCGCCGTACCCACCGAGGTCGAGCCCGGCGCAGAAGCCGCGGCCGGCGCCGGTCAGGATCACCACTCGGGCCTCGGGGTCGGCCGCCACATCGTCGAGCGCCTCGTGCAGCTGCTCGACGAGAGCGGAGTTCATGGCGTTGAGCCGGTCCGGGCGATTCAGGGTGATCGTGCGGACACCGGGGCGGGGGCTCGTCAGCTCGACTTCGCTCATGGCGGGGAGTCTCCACGACCGACCCGCGCCGCGCAGAACCGAGCCGAAACGGCGAAGGCGGAACGGACGTCGAACGAACCCGGCGTGGAGCGACGGGTCGGCGACGAAGCGCGAAGTCCGCGACACCCCGTGAGTAGCGTGCAGTTCCGTGACCATCGACCTGCTCGACGCCCCCGGGCGGGACTTCGCCCGAGTGTTGCGGGTGCATCGCACGGGCCGATTCGATCCGACGGTCGAAGTCGAGCCCGGTGGGTGGTGGTGGGCCACCCTCACCCCGCATGGTCCTGGAACCCTCCACATCTGGTGGGGTTCGCGAGGAGTGGATGCCGAGGCGTGGGGCGACGGAGCGTCGTGGCTCCTCGATCGGGTCTGCGGACTCCTCGGCGAGGACGACCGCGTCGTGCCCTTCACGAGCGGCCACCCCCAGGTCCTGGCCGCCCAACGGAACCACCCTGACCTGCGGTTCGGGCACAGTGACCGGCTGTATCACACGATGCTCCCGATCGTGATCGGCCAACGGGTGACCACCCGTGAGGCACGTCGGTCGTGGACCCAGTTGGTTCGCGCCGCCGGCCAACCGGCACCCGGTCCCCGGCCGTTACGGCTGCCACCGGAGCCGTCGGTGTTGGCCCGCCAGCCCTACTGGTGGTTCCATCGCTTCGGTATCGAGCGCCATCGCGCCGATGCGTTGCGGACGGTCGCGGCCCACGCCGCCCTCCTCGATCGGCTCGATCAGGCGGGCGACATCGCCGCGGCGCGGACGGATCTCGCCCGCCTTCCCGGGATCGGGGCGTGGACGATCGGGTGTTCGCTCGGCCCCGCCCTCGGCGACGCCGATGCCGTGGCGGTGGGCGACTTCTGGGTCCCGCACCAGGTGTGTTGGGCCTTGGCCGGGGAGGCTCGGGGCTCGGACGAACGGATGCTCGAACTGCTCGAGCCGTATCGCGGCCAGCGCGGCCGCGCCGTTGCCCTGCTCGCGGCCGACGGCTGGAGAGCCCCGCGCTTCGGTCCAGGGCAGCGCATCATCCCGATCGCCTCATGGTGACGCGCCACCAGGAGGGCGCGGCGAACAGGGCGGTCACCTGGTCGCCGCGTCCGAGGTTTCGGCTGCTAGCTTCCCGCGCCGTGTCAGACACGACTGGGGCGCAGTCAGACGCGGCGGTCACGGGCGACGCTGCGGGATCGACTTCGTGGAAGCAGGCGAAGTGGAGTGGCGTGGTGGCGTACCTGCTCGCCCGGTTGTGCGTCGTGGCCGGGGCTGCCGCGGTCTCGACGGCGCGTGACGTCGCCGATCGCCTCAACGACCCGACCAAGCTTCCGCCCGAGTCCGCCCTCGGCGGGATCTTCGACGTCCTCAACTCGTGGGACGGCCAGTGGTACTACGCAATCGTCCGCAACGGCTACCCGCGCCAAGTACCGCCGCATGTGACCTTCGAGGTGCTCGAGGCCCGGGCGGCCTTCTTCCCGTTGTACCCGATGCTCGTCCGGGGGCTGAACGCCATCCTGCCGGGCGGGGACGTGTTGGCGGCGCTGCTGTTCAATTCGGTGATGGGGCTCGTGGCGGTCCTCCTCGTCGGTGAGCTGGCTCGCCGGATCTACGGGGTCGAGGTGGCCAAACGGGCGATGCTCCTGATGGCGCTGTTCCCGGGGAGCTACGTGTTCTCGTTCGCCTACAGCGAGGCGGTCATGTTCGTGCTCGTCGCCCTGTGCTTGCTCGCGCTGAACGATCGCCGCTGGGTGTGGGCGGGCGTCGCCGCGGCCCTCGTGACCGCGTCCCGTCCGAACGGGGTGGCGATCTGCTTCGCCACCGCGGTGGCGGCCTGGTTCGCCATCCGAGAACGACGGGAGTGGCGCGCCCTGATCGCCCCGGCACTGTCGCCGCTCGGTTGGTTGACGTTCCAGATCTGGCTCGGCGTGCACGCGTCGGAGACCGGCGTGTGGTTCCGGGTGCAGCGCGAGGCATGGGACGAGGGGCTCAGCTTCGGCATGAAATCGCTCGAGGCCATCGGCGAAGCGCTGCAGCGCCCACTCAGCTCGCCCGCCAACCTGCTGACGCTCACGAGCGTCGCGGCGATGCTGGTGATGGTCTACGCGTCGGTGAAGTCCCGGCTCCCGAAGGAATGGCTGGCCTACTCGGGCGTCGTGCTCGCCCTCATGCTGCTCCCCGCGACCGTCGCGCCTCGACCCCGATTCGTCTACACCGCGTTCCCGTTGCTGATCGGCGTGGCGGCATGGTGGCGGCCGAAGTGGTCCGACCTCTGGGTCCTGCTCATGGTGGCGTGCGGGGCCGGATTGGTCGCGCTGCCGGTGCTGTACGGCGGCTTGCCGCGATCCCGTGACCGACCAGCACGAGGAGGGACCCGGCCGGGAGGAGCGAACCACCACCCTGACGACCCGGCCCTCGGCAACCCGGGCACGAGGTTCCCTTCCCAGACTCGCCTCCTGGCTGTGGCTGGGGTTGCTCTCGTACCTGCCACCCCTCGCGTCGTCCCCCGGCCACCTCGCCGCGGACACCAAGGCGTACCTCACCCTCGACCCCGGCCGCCTCCTCGGTGACGCCGCGTTCTCGTGGGATGCCCGACAGTTCGGAGGTTGGGTCCCGCACCAGGTGATCGGCTACCTCTGGCCGAGCGGGCCGTGGTTCTGGCTGGGCTCCACCCTCGGGGCGCCGATGTGGGTCGTGCATCGGCTGTGGCTGGGAACGATCCTGTTCGCAGCGGCGCTCGGAGCGCGCTGGTGTGCGCGGGAGTTCGGCCTCAGCCGACTCGCCGCCGTCGTGGCCGCCACCGCCTATCTGCTCACGCCGTTCACGCTCCCCTACCTGTCGCGCGGTTCGATCCTGGTGTTGCCGTGGGCCGGTCTCGGGTGGTTGATCGCGCTGACCGCTCGAGCGGCGCGCGACGGCGGCTGGCGCTGGCCCGCCTGGTTCGCGCTGGTCATCGTCACGGTGGGCGGCATCAATGCGACCGCCATGGTGATGATCGCCCCCGGACCCTTGCTCGTGCTGTTCGAGTTGGTCTGGCGACGCGAGGTGCCAGCCCGCCGGGCCATCGCCGCCGGCGCGCGCATCGCCGGATCGTCGGCGGTCGTGTCGGTCTGGTGGCTGATGGGGCTGGCGGTCCAGGGCCGGTACGGAGCCCCCGTCCTCGCCTTCTCCGAGACCCTGCAGTCGGTGAGCTTCACTGCGGTGTCGAGCGAGGCGTTGCGGGGCGCGGGCTACTGGATCACCTACGTCAGTGATCCCACCGGTCCGCTCACGACGGGCGGGCTCTACCTGCAGTCGTCGGTGGTCGTGATCGCTGCCGGGTTCGCCGTGGTGCTCGCCGGGCTGCTCGGCATCGTGAGCTCCCGGTGGGTCTGGGCCCGGTGGTCGGCGTTCATGGTGCTCGTCGGCGTGGTGCTTGCATCCGGCGTTCACCCGATCGACGATCCGTCGCCCCTGATGTCGCCGATCGCCTCGGCGTCGCGATCCACCCTCGCCCTCGCCCTGCGCAGTTCGACGCGAGCCGTACCGCTCACGGTCCTCGGCCTCGCCCTCGGCGCCGGGGCGCTGGTCGACCGTCCTCCCCTCGTCGGTCGCATCGGGATGCGGCGCGGTGCCGTCGGCGCGGTGGTCCGACCGGTCATCGCCGCCACCGTGGGCCTGTTGGCGCTCCTCGGGTCACCGGCCTTCGTGCACCGTCTGTTCGTCGATCCCGTCCTCGGTCTCGACCAGGTGCCGTCGGCCTGGTACGACGCCGCGGCTGCACTCGACGCCCGTCCGGCCGACTACCGAACGCTCCAGCTGCCCGGGACCGAGTCGGCCGCCCACCGCTTCGGGCAACTCGTCGACCCGCTCCTTCCCGGCCTCACCGAGCGCCCGGTGCTCCAGCGCGACTGGCTGCCGCTCGGGAGCGCCCCGTTGATGGATCTGTTCTGGGCGCTCGATGGTCGGTTCCAGGCCGGAACCGTCGAGCCCGACTCGATCGCACCGGTGGCCCGGCTCCTCGGCGCCGACTCGATCGTGCTGGCCGGTGACACCGCGGCCGAGAAGTTCGATACCCCCTCGCCCGAGACGACCTGGTCGATGTTCCTCGCCGGCGCGGCCGGGCTGGGCACACCGGCCACCTACGGCGTGGCCATCCCGAACGGCCGGGGCGCCTTCCTCGACGTGGAGCGGATCGCCGGGCGGGACACGGGCGCCCCGGTCCCTCCGGTGGCCATCGTCCCCGTCGAGGATCCCCGACCGCTCGTGCGAGCCACCGGTGCCTCGGTCATCGTGGCCGGAAGCGGCGACGGGCTCGTGGACGCCGCGGCGGCAGGCCTGCTTCCTGCCGACGCTGCGGTCGTCTACGACGCCTCACCCGGGAATCCGTCCCTCCCCGGATCCGACGCCGTACTCCTCACCGACAGCGCACGCAAGCGGGCCCACTACTGGTGGGGCTCCCAGGACGTCGAGGGCGCGGTCGAGCCGCCCACGACGACCACCGTGATCGACGATCCCGCCGACAGCCGTCTGGCGGTCTTCCCCGGCGTCGCCCCCGCCCAGCAGACCACGATGGAGATCGACGGACCCTTCGTCGCTCGGGCGACCGGATACGGCGGTCCGAGCTCGGCCCGTCCCGAGGATCAGCCCCAATACGCGATCGACGGGGACCCGGCGACGGCCTGGCGGGTGGCGGATCGAGCCGATGCCCGCGGTGCGGTGCTGCGGCTGGAGTCGGGAACGCCTCAGGAGTTCGACACCATCACGATCGAACAGGCCGAGAGCCGCACGGGCGGGATCCCCCGCCACATCACCGAGATCGAGCTGCGAACCGAGGACCTCCGAGCGCGCGTCGCCCTCGATCCCGGCCGGACCGAACTGGCGCTGGCCGACTCGACGTCGTGGGTGGAGATCGAGATCGTGCAGACCGACGCCGGCGATCGCGACCAGTACGCCGGTTACGCGCCGGTCGGCCTGGCCGAGGTCGAGCTGGGCGGGGTCGCACCGAGCCCGTTCGGTCTCCGTCTGCCGCTGCTGACCGACGCCACCGCGACCCCGGATGCGGTCCTCGTGACCCGAGACCGAGTCGACCCCCTCGACCGTTGGCGCCGCGACCCGGAGACGTCGCTCGATCGGCGCTGGAACTCGGTCGCCGAGGCGAGATACGAGGTGAGGCCGACGATCCGGCTCTCGACCGCGACCTCGCCGGAGCTGGTGGCATCGATCCTGGGCATCGGCGACGCCGCCACGGCGGACACCAGCCTCCGGGGGGCCCTCGATCGATCGGCCTGGTTCGCGATCGACGGCGACCAGTCCACCGCGTGGAGCTCGGATGTCGGGCACACCACCGGATCCTCGGTCACGGTACGCAGCATCGCCGGTGAGGTCCTCGACCAGCTCGCCGTGACGACACTCGTCGATTCGTCCCACAGCCTCGTCCGGACGCTACGGATCGTGTCGGGCGGCTCGGAACGGACCGTGGCGATCGAGGGAGCCGGCGGCCGTCTCCCGATCGAACCGCTCGTGCTCGGCGACAGGACCACCTTCGTCGTGGACGCGTCCGAGGACCGGATCGCCATCGATCGACCGAGCGGAGCGGCCGTGACCCTGCCCGTGGGCATCACCGAACTCGGCGGCCACGGACTGCTCAACGCCCTGGTGCCCGACCAGTTCTGGAGCGGCTGCCGAAGCGATCTGTTGGCGATCGACGGGTCGGCGGTCGACGTCCAGGTCTCCGGGACCGTGGCCGACGCTCTCGCCGGCCGCCCGCTCACGGCGACCCCGTGTCTCGATCGGTCCGACGTACTCCTTCCCGCCGGCGCCCATCGCATCACGTCGGCGCCGGGCTCGCTCACGGGTACGACGTCGATCGAGTGGCGCTGGTGGGACCGCAGTGGTCGGCCGTGCTCTCCCCGGTGCCGCCTGGAACGGATCGAACCGCGAACGACGCACCGCTGATCGCGGCGACCGATCGAGGTCGCAGCAGTCGCTCGATCACGGTGACCGGTTGCGGATCCGGTTGCTGGGTGACCGCCGGCGACGGGTGGAACGACGGCTGGACGGCCTCGGTCGACGGCAGCTCGCTCGGCACACCGAGCGTGGTCGACGGGGGCTCCGGTGGCTGGTGGATCCCACCGGGTCCCGACGGGGAGCGGACGGTCGAGCTGACCTGGACACCCCAGCGATGGACGTGGCTGGCCCTCGCGGTCTCGCTCCTCGGCGTGATCGGGTGCCTCGCGGTCATCTGGCGATCCCGCCGGAGCGACGCAGCCCGGACCGCTCCAGCTGCCGGCGATGCCGTCGTCGGTTCTCCGGGGCCTGAGTCTCCAGGAGTTGGTTCTCCCGGCGCTGGTTCTCCCGGCGCGCCGGAACCCTTGGACGATCAGGCGTCGGCCACGACGGGACGGTCCGGTGCCGGGCTCGTCGCCGCCGCGGCCGTCACCACTTTCGCGGTCGTCGGCTGGCCCTGGGCCATCGCCGTCGCGATCCTCGCTGCGGTGTGTGTCGCCGTCTCGCGACCGCAGCTCATGGCGTGGGTCGGGTTGGCGATCGTGGCCTCCGTCGCGCTGTTCTACGTCGAGCACCAGTACCGGTACCGGTCACCGGCCGGCTTCGGATGGGTCGTGAACGTCGACGCCATGCATCACCGAACCCTCGCCGCTCTGGTGCTCATCGCGATGGGACTGGTCGGCCGACGGCGACGATCGTCGAGGGCGATCCCTCGGGACCACTCGGACGAGCCAGTAGCGTCTGGGGCCGTATGACGCCAGCTCCCCATCGCCGATGTCTGTCGGTCGTCATTCCCTGCTTCAACGAGGTCGCCACGGTGTCGACCGTCCTCGACCAGGTGTTGGACTCGCCGTGGGTGGGCGAGGTGATCGTCGTCGACGACGGGTCCACCGACGGCACCCGAGAGGTGCTCGCCGCCATCGACCATCCGTTGGTCAAGATCCTCCTGCAGCCCGAGAACCAGGGCAAAGGGGCGGCCCTGCGGCGAGGGTTCGGCGAAGCCGGGTGTGACTACGTCGTGGTGCAGGACGCCGACCTCGAATACGACCCCGCGGAATTCGGTGAGCTCATCGAACCACTCGAGTCCGGCCGGGCCGACGTGGTGTTCGGTTCCCGGTTCCTCGGTGGGCGTCCCCACCGCGTCCTGTACTTCTGGCACTCGGCGGGGAACCGTCTGCTCACCTTGCTCTCGAACATGTTGACCGACCTGAACCTGACCGACATGGAGACCTGCTACAAGGTCTTCCGCCGCGACGTGATCCAGTCGATCGACATCGAAGAAGACCGGTTCGGGTTCGAGCCAGAGATCACCGCCAAGGTCGCTCGGGGCGGATGGAGGGTCTACGAGGTCGGGATCTCCTACAACGGCAGGACCTACGACGAAGGCAAGAAGATCGGTTGGCGCGACGGCCTGCGGGCCCTCTACTGCATCGTCCGCTACAGCGAGACCGGCTCCCGCGTCCGCCGACTCGTCAAGGGCTGATTCCCGACCGCGTCGACCGACGTTCGGGCAGCGAGGCCCGTCGGTCAGCGGCCCAGTGACTCAGCGGGTCCCGCGTCGCCGGAGGGCGTCGAGCAGGTCGCGCCCACCCCAGGTGGTGACCAGCCACATCGATTCGCGAATGATCCGACCCGACATCTTCGACTCGCCCACCGTCCGGTCGGCGAAGCAGATCGGCACCTCGGCCACCGAGCACCCAGATCGCACGGCCCGACGGGCGAGTTCGGTCAAGAAGGCGTATCCCTCGGCAGAGGTGCTCGCCGGGTCGATGCCGCGCAGGACCTCGGCGCGGTAACAGCGGAAGCCGGCGGTGACGTCCCGGATCGGGAGGCGGAGCACGCCTGCGGTGTAGCGATTCCCGAGCCGAGACAGCACGCGGCGATGGAGCGGCCAGTTCTCGGTCGATCCGCCGGTCACGTACCGGGATCCGATCGCCAGGTCCGCTCCCGCCTCGACCGCAGCGAGCAGGAGCGGCACGACGGACGGATCGTGGGAGAAGTCGGCGTCCATCTGGACGATCCGGTCGGCCCCCATGGACAGGGCGCGAGCGAAGCCGGCCCGGTAGGCGCTGCCGAGTCCTTCCTTTCCGGCGCGGTGCATGACCTCGATCCGGCCCAGCTCCGCCGCCGCCTTCTCGGCGAGCTCACCGGTACCGTCGGGACTGTTGTCGTCGACCACCAAGATGTCCGCCTCCGGGACCGCGCCCCGCACGGCCGTCAGGAACCGGACGATGTTCTCGGCCTCCTGGTAGGTCGGCACGACGACGACGACGCTCATGGAGCGGCCACGCTACTGCGACGGCGCCGCTGTAGCGCCGATCTCGTGACGAACGAACGTCCGGAACGAACGCCGGGTCAGGGGGTCGAGAGGGCAGCGACGACGAGCCGGGCCAGCCGCTCGGCGCCCGCCTCGGTCAAGGCGCCGGTCGAGTCTCTGACCGTGACCTGTCCGTCCGGCTCGCAGCCGACCGCCCCGCCGTCGAACGGCTCCCACCATGCACAGCCGATCCGGGCGCCCGGACCGCCCGGAATCAGGCCCGAACCATCGATCACCCGCCGGTCCTCGCCGACCAGCCCGGGATCCAACGACACGCTCGGATCCAACAACACGATGACGGACGCCGCGGCGAACGCCTCGGGGCACGGGGCGACGTCGCTCGTGACGACGGCGACGGTGCGTCGGTCCCCGGCGGCCGTCAGCGGAGCGTCACAAGACCACGAGACGGTGACCACCCCGTGTCCGAACTCGCGCACGTACCGCTCCACCCGGTCCTGGGCGTTGGAGACGTCGGCAGGGAGGCCCACGGCGACGTCCGGTCCCGGCGTCGATGTCGACACCATCGGCACCAGCAGCCAGGCCGCGACGAGCGCCAGACCGCCGAACGCGCCGGCACGCCATCGCCGGGGCGAGACGCGTTCGTCGTGGTCGGTCTCGAGCACAGGTGGACCTTAGCGACGGAGTCGATGCCCGGCATCGATCCGCTCGCGAGCGCGGGCGTCTCGAGCCGACAGGCGCAACCGTTGCGTCCGGCCGCGGGAAGTCCGAGAGCGGGCGAGAGGAAGCGATAGCGTGCGCTGATCGTGGATGGGGACCCCAGACGTGAACGCGAGCGCACCGTCGCGGACCCGGTCGGCGACACGCTGACGCGCCGGGCCGGCCTCGCGGCGTTGGCCCTCGGGGTCTCGTACGCCGCCAGCCGCACCTCGCTCGCCGACGGCGGGGTCTGGGGTCGGCTGCTCATCCGTCTCGACCTGGCCGGTCCGGTGCTCCTCGCCCTCGCGGGGGCCTGGCTCCATCGACGCGCCGCCACGACGCGCCGAGCACCCAGCGCCGACCACCACCCCGAGTCCGGCCATCCTCGGTGGACGTCGGCGGTACGGCGGGCGGCGGCGATCTGGGCCTGGTACGTGGTCGGGCTCGTGGTGGCCCTGGCGGTGACCAGACCGGGATTCGGCGCCCGCCAGACCGTCGGGGCCTTCCTCACCCTCCCCCCGTGGCGGGCCACCGAGATCCCGGGCTACGGCCAGGGCTGGCTGATCGGCACGGTCCTGCTGTTCGCCCTGGTCGAGCCGTTGGCAGCACGAGCCTGGCGGGCCCTCGACGGGCCGGCGACCCGACGCCGCTGGCTCGTTCTGGCCGCGATCGGCGTCCTGTTCCGAGTGATCCTGATCGTGCTCGACCGGCCACTGGCGGCTGGCCCGTTGGAGCGGCTGCCCGGCCAACTCCCCTTCCTCGCCCTCGGCGCGGCGGCGGTGTCCCTGGCCGGGCACCGGTCGTCGAGGTCCCCGTGGGCGGCACGCGCCGCGCTCGCCGGGCCCTGGGTGATCGCGGCGGCACTGCCGATCTCGCTGTCGGCGCCGGTGTCGGGGCGCGGGTGGGAACTGGTGCGGTTGGGGTTGGCACTGGTCGTCGCGGCCGCGGCGACCCACGGCCTTGGTCGATCGACGCTCACTCCCGGGAGGTGGAGCGCTCGTCCCTGGCTGGCACCGGCCTCGGTCGTCCTGGTCGGCTCGCTGCTGGTGTACCAGGCCGCGACCGAATCCATCCTTCGCCAGTACGTCGAGCGGCGGGTCGCGGCCCCGTTCGGCTTCGCCGTGATCGGGCCGTGGTTCCCGCCGCTCGCCTGGTCGCTCACCGTCGCCCTGCTCGCCGCTGCCGCACTGATCGGCGCCGCGACGGCCGTCTTGGGCAGTGGCGCCGTGACGGGGCGATCGTTGCGGCGAGCCGCGGGATCGTGGCGGTGGTCCGGCCTCGCCGGGGTGACCGCCGGGGCCGGGCTGCTCCGCTACGTCGCGCTGCTCACGGTGGCGCCCCCGAAGCCCGACGGCGGCGATCCGCTCTTCTACCACACGACCGCGAACCTGCTCGCCGAAGGTCGGGGCTTCATCGAGCCGCTCAACTGGATCGCCTACGGACGCTCGATCCCGAGTGCGCTGCACGGTCCGGCGTACCCCGTCTACCTGGCCGCCTTCTCCCGGCTCGGAGCGCGCACGATCTTCGATCACCGAATGGCGTCGATCGTGGCCGGGACGGCGTTGGTCGCTCTCTGCGGCGTGATCGCGCACCGGCTCGCCGGGCCCCGTGCCGGCGTCCTTGCCGCTGCGCTCGCTGGGCTGTATCCGACCCTCTGGGTCATCGACGGCGTGCTGTTCCCCGAAGGGGTCTTCGCCCTCTGCACGACCCTGGTCGTCTGGTACTCGTACCGATGGTTGCAATTGCATCGAACCCGAGATCTCGTGTGGGCCGGGGTTTGGATCGGGATCGCGGCGATGGTTCGCGGTGAGGGCCTGTTCCTGTCCGCCGTACTGATCGCACCCATGGTCCTGCGGGAGCGAGCATTGCCGTGGCGCCGCAGGGTCCTGGTGCTGTCGTTCGCCGCGCTGGCGGTGGTGGGAACGCTGGCGCCATGGACGATCCGCAACTCCGTTCGCTTCGACGCCTTCGTGTCGCTGTCCGCCAACGGCGACGAGCTTCACGTCTACTCGAACTGCGCCGACACCTACTCCGGGAAGTATCTGGGATTCTGGCTCTTCGATTGTCAGGAACGGATCCGACAGGTCGAGGGTGAGGCGCCCGGTGACGAGGCCGAGCGAGCCAAGTACTGGCGAGACGTCGGTTGGACCTACGCCCGCGAACACGCGTCGGAACTCCCGAAGGTGGTGGCGGCGCGCGTCGGTCGGCAATGGGAGCTGTTCCGGCCCCTCCAGAACGTCGAGTTCGCCCCGATCGAGGGACGGGACAAGCGAGTCGCGCTGGCCGGCCTGCTCTCGTACTACGCCCTGGTTCCGTTCGCCGTGTTCGGGCTGGTGCGGCTCCGGCGTCGCGGTCGCCCGACGTTGCCGCTGGTCGCTCAGTTCGTGTCGGTGACGATCACGGCGGCGTACGCCTACGGCACGGTCCGGTTCCGGGCCCCCGCCGAGGCTGCGCTGGTGATCCTGGCCGGGATCGGATTGGTCCCGCTCGCCGGCCGGGCCTCGAGGTGGTGGGCCGAGCGGGAACGCTCGCAGCCCCTCCACGATCCCGACGCCTTCGTCCTCGGTGGCTCACCGGCATCGTGGCGAGGGGCGACCCGAAGCCCCCTCGCCATCGTCGCCGTGGCGGCGATGTTGCTCGCCCCGTTGCGCGGCCTGCTCCGCACGCCGGGCGCCCCGATGGAGGAAGGGTTCATGCTCACCTTCCCCGAGCGGGTCCTGAAGGGCGACGTTCCGAACGTCGACTTCCTCCATCTCTACGGGCCGGGATCGCTCGACGCGCTGGCGTTGACCTACGCCAACTTCGGCGTTCGGATCGGCGTCGAGCGGATGTTCGGCTTCCTCCAACTCGCGGCGCTCGTGTTCGGCCTCTACACCTTGATGCGGCCGTGGGGCCGGTTGCTGGCCGCAGGATCGGCGATGCTCGCCGTCACGCTGATCGTCACCCCGGTCGGGCTGGATGCTCTCGCCTGGCCCGGTGCGCTCGCGCTCGGGGTGTGGAGCATCGTCGCCGCCCTCCGAGCGACCTCCGGGGCGGCCCCGCGGCGTCGTGCCGCATTCGTCTCGGGAGCGCTCGCCGGGCTGGCGCTGACGTTCCGACCCGATCTGGTCGTCGCCCTCGCCTTGGCGTTGTTCGGCGTCCTGCGAACCGCGCCGCGGCCCGACCCCGCCGACCCCACCGACCTCGCGAAGCCCGCCGAGCCCCGCCATCGCCGGTGGCGACCGTTCGTCGTCGGGGCGATCCTCGGGCTGATCCCGATGTGGGTGCATCTCGTGCTCGCCGGACCGGTGGCAGCGATCGAGGGAATGCTGCTCGACCCCGTCTTCCGGCTGCGCGGGGGTCGGACCCTCCCGCGCCCGCCGTCGTGGACGCATTTCGACGGCGCGCTCCAGGTGATCGCCGAGAAGTTCCCGCCGTGGTGGGGGGTGCCGCACCTCGCCGGCCCCCACCAGCTCGTTCTGTGGTTCTGGCTCATGCCCGTGTTCGCGCTCGTCGTGCTCGCCGTCGCCTGGTGGGGTCGCCGCCTCGCGTCACCGGCGTCGCGGGTGTTGCTGGCCGGGGGGCTCTTCGCCCTCGGCATCGTCCAGCAGGGGTTCCAGCGACCGGATTCGGCCCATTTCGCGTGGGTCACGTGCATCTCGGTGCCGTTGCTCGCACCGGCGGCCGCCGAGGTGGTCGGCCGGTTCCGGCCTCGCTGGTCGCCGTATCGGCGAGGAGTCACGATCCTGGCCGGGCTCCTCGGCCTGTACTTGCTCGTCATGCCGTTCTTCACCCTGCGGAGCTACCTGCTGCACGTGCGCCAGACCGTCGGCTCGCTGCCTCCCGGGCTGGAGATCGAACGCAACGGTCGGGCCTTCTACCTCGGCGACGTCCCGCCCTGGTTGGCCAGCCAGCAACTGATCGCCGATCTCGATGCCCGGCTCACCCCCGGTGAACGCCTCCTGGTCGGACCGGTCGATCTCCGCCACACCGTGTACAGCGATGCGGTCTTCTACTACCTGTTCCCCGAGCTCGAGCCGGCCACGAAGTACATCGAGATGGACCCGGGGATGGCCAACGCCGAGGATTCCGGACTCGCCGAGGACGTCGCCAGCGCCGACTGGCTGATCCTGACCCGCTTCTGGGCCGGCTGGATCGAGCCCAACGAGTCGTCGGTCTTCGGGCCCGACGCCCCCAACCAGGTGGTCGAGGAGCAGTTCTGCCTGGTCGGTTCCTACGAACACGACATCGCCCGGCTGTATCGCAAGTGCGAGGGCGGCGGCGCGCCCGGGCCGTACGAGGGTCCGTACGACCCCGCCTTCGACTACGCCGTCGAGGTCCGCGTCGCCGTTCCTCGCCGGCCCGACGGGACCTGCACCCCGACCTGCGTCGACTGAGCTCGCGACCGCCGACCTGCCCCGACCGACCTGCTCCGACCGAGCCTTCTTCGACGGGACCCGCGTCGACCAGTGCGCTCAGCGCGGCATCCGGCGCCAGACCGACCGGGGCAGGTGGCGCATCACCGCGAAGACCCACCGGAGGATGCCGGGCGCCCACACGGTCGTGGCGCCGGATCGGAGCCCGGCGACCGTGCGCGCTGCCACGACCTGCGGAGTGGTCGAGAACGGAGCGTCGTCCATCCCGTCGGTCATCTTGGACCGGACGAAGCCGGGCCGGACCACGAGCACGGAGGCACCGCTGCCGACCAGCGAATCGGCCAGGCCCTGGGCGAAGGCGTCCTGCCCGGCCTTCGACGCCCCGTACACGAAGTTGGCCTTGCGGACCCGCTCCCCGGCCACCGATGACAGCACCACCAGCCGACCGTGGCCCTGTCGGCGCAGGACCTCGGCGGTGGCGAGGCCCGCCGACACCGAACCGGTGAAGTTGGTGTCGACCGCAACGGCGGCGGCGGCGGGATCGGCGTCGAAGGTGGCCTGGTCACCGAGGACGCCGAAGGCCAGCACCACCAGGTCGAGATCCCCGATCTCGGCGGCGAGCTCGCGCATCCATCCCTGGTGCTCGTCGTGCGAGCGGGCGTCGAAGGCTCGGACCTCCACCCGATCCACACCGCGGGCGCGAAGCGACTCGGCGTACTCGGCCGAGCCAGCCGTCGCGGGATCGCGCTGGGCCAGGACCACGCACCCCGCGGCCGGTGTGACGAGCGCGTCGACGATCGCTCGGCCGATCTCGCTCGTGCCGCCCAGCAACACGATCGTCTGAGGATCTCCGAATGCGTTCTCCACGTGAGTCTCCCGGTGAGGTCGGCGAACGACCGTCTGTCTGTCAGCGATCGGGGGCGGTCAGACGAGGCCCAGCCGGCGGGCCTGATCGCTCTGCCAGCGGTGGGTCGGGTCGGCCTTGTCACGGATCGCTCGCCAGTCGTCCAGGCGGGGATACCCGGCCCGGATCACCTCCGGTGACGTGACCGCGTCCTTGGCGAGGTAGTGCCGGCCGCCGGCCTCGAGGACCCAGGCGTCGAGTTCCTGGGTGAGCGCGGCGAGTCCGGGCTGGGTGGTCGCCAGGTCGATCGTGAGGGTCCACCCCGGAGTCGGGAACGACAGCGGCGAGGGATTCGCGGCGCCGAATCGCTTCAGCACCGTGACGAACGAGGCCGCCCGGACCTGGGAGCACCGCTCGACGATCCGTTGCAGCGTCGGCTCCTGGCCGAACGGCACGACGAACTGGTACTGGATGAATCCCCGCGCACCGTAGAGCCGGTTCCAGTGCGTCACGCCGTCGAGGGGATGGAAGAAGCTGGTCAGGGACTGCAGCTGTCCGGTCCGGAGCTTCGGCGCCTTGCGGTACCAGACCTCGTTGAACGCGGCGATCGTCCATCCGTTCAGGACACCCGCTCGGGGCACGATCGGTGGAACGGTGGCGAAGGTGTGCGGTCGGAACTCGAGCGCCGACGAACGCTTGGCCGGCGGCACCGCGCCGAGCGGCGCGTGATCGCCCTGGGAGAGGATCGACCGGCCGAGGTGGCGCCCGGACGCCAGCAGGTCCAGCCAGGCAACGGAGTAGCGGTGCTCGGCGTCGCTCGATTCCATCAGAGCCATGACCTCGTCGAGGTCGGCCGTCCGGCGGGTGTCGACCAGGCAGCTCGCGGTCTCGATGGGGAGGAGCCGGATCACCGCGTCGAGCACGACGCCGGTCAACCCCATCCCGCCGACGGTGGCCCAGAACAGCTCGGCATGCTCGTTGGAGGGACTGGCCTCGATCACCGTGCCGTCGGCCAGCATGAGCCGGAACCGTTCCACGTTCGACCCGAACGTGCCGTCACGATGGTGTCCCTTGCCGTGGATGTCACTGGCGATCGCCCCGCCGACCGTCACGAATCGGGTTCCAGGGGTCACCGGGACGAAGAAGCCCTGGGGAACGAGCTCGCGCATGACCCGGTCGAGCGAGGTCCCGGCACCGACGTGGGCCACCGGACCGTTGCGATCCAGCACGATCGGGAGATCGTCGGGGAGCCGAATGACCGTCCCACCGGCGTTCTGGGCCGGGTCGCCGTAGCTGCGGCCCAATCCCCGAACGATCACCCCGCGCTCGCCCGCCTCGACCAGCAGGCCCGGAAGGCCGTCCGGACCGGACTCGACCACGGACGCCGCCGACGGAGCGGTCCTGCCCCACCCGGTCAACGTCGAACGCCCGGGAGGCGCAGCCAACGCGTGCGGTCGAGCTCGGTCGGAGGGGACGGGACTCACGATGCAGGGATGCTAGTGGTCTCGATCTCCTTGTGGCCGCCACGCAATCGGTGCCACCGGGCCGCAGGGCCGGTTTCCGCCCACCGGCCGGAGGTACGACCCGGCCACGCACTGCTCGGAAACCGCCACGCACGGTAGAGCGCCGCGTACTATCCAGCGAGTGACCGAACGGCTCCCCGATGCTGCCCCCGTCGCGCTCGCATCAGATGCGGCCGACCGGTTGCGTGAGGCCGTCGCCGCGAGCGGGGTGCGCCGAGTGCTCGTGCTCGGGTGGCGGGACCTGAGCGACGACGAAGCGGGCGGGTCGGAGCTCCATCTCCACGAGATCGCTCGCAGGTGGGCCGATGCGGGCGTGGAGCTGACCGTGCGGACCTCGTCCGTACGGCCGCCGGCGACGGAACGCCGCGGCCAGGTACGGTGATGCGGCAGGTAGCGGCGGTCGGTCTGTTCCCGCTGCGCCATCGGCCGGTACCTTTCTACGAACGGCTCGGCCCGACGCCGACGCTGGTCAAGGATCTGGAACGGAGTCCCATGGTTCGGGCCCCGTTGGTTCCCCCGCCCCGGCGATGTGGCTCCATCACGTGCACGGTCCGATGTGGACCCAGACCCTCGGTCCGACGCTCCGGGGGATCGGCGAGCGCTTGGAGTCTCGTTGAGGCGCCGCCGTCGTATCGCGCAGAGTCCGGATCGTCACCCTCGCCGAGTCGTCGCGAGCGAACTGATCGACGACCTGCGGTTCTCCCCGACCGGGTCTCCGTCAATCCCGCCGAGGATCGACGACCGCTTCTCCCCAGCCGGCCAGGCGGTCAGCGTCCCCCTCGTGGTGACCGTCGGCAGGCTGAATCCCGGTGAAGGCCTTCGACCGTCTGATCGAAGCCGTCGTCGAAGGCGCCGGATGGTGGCCGACCTGCAACTCGTCATCATCGGCGAGGCCCCGAGCGGCACCGTCTCGAACGCCTCATCGAGGACCGTGCGGCTTGCGAGGTACGTGCGGCTGCTCGGGACGGTGAACGACGCCGACCTCCTCGGCTGGTATCGCCGGGCGTGGACCATTGCGTCGGCCGTCAGTGGCCGGGGGCTGGGCGACCCTGACCGAGCGGCGGCGTGTGGCACCCCACGGCCGTCGCCACCGGCATCGTCGAGCATCGTGACGCCGTCGCCCTTGACGTGAGCGGCCTCCTCGGCGCGCCCGAGGACCTCGCCGACGGGCTCGTTCCGGATGGGCGACTCGGGGCTTCAGACGCCTCGGGACCGAAGAGCGCGACGTCACGCGGAGGCTTCACCTGGGATGCCGCCTCGAGGTTCGTTCGCCCTGGTGCGGGAGGTGGCCCGATGGAACGCTTCCTGACCGGCTCCCGAGGTCCACGGTTCTCCCGGCCTCGCTGGCTGCCCTTCGCTCCGTACCACCCTCGTCGTCCTCGCCATCTCCACCTCCGCTGATGTGGACGGCGCCGGGCGGGCTCGGCCGACGCAGGCGACCGGACGCTCGTCGATCCGTCGGCACGTGCGGGCATGGACCCTGTCAGGACCGCTCGAACTCCTTTGGTTCGTTGAGTGGATCGGACGTACCGCCTGCGTTCCCGATGTCCCCATCTTCTGGACGGGACAGGCAGTCAGTTCCCAGTTGACTCACCCGCTGACGCTCTGGTTCGGGACCCTTGCGGCCGCAGCCGGTCTCGGCGTGATCCACCTGATGCGCAAGCAGGGTGGGGTTGGACCCGCAGCTAGTGGCGGGAGTCGCCACCGTCGCCAGCCCGTACCTGCGGTGCCTCGGCGGTGTGGAACTCGGTCGTGTTTGCTCGCCTGGGCGGGATCCGTGGCTGTTATCCTGACGATGCAGCAGGCGATCGAGGACGAGGACCCTGCGCCCGTGGCGGGTCCCGGCCGCTTCGAGCTCGTGGCCGCGCTGATCGGCGGCGGCATTGCCACGGCGTTGTTCTACACCCGCGTCGGCCTGGCGCCGATGCGCTGTGGCTGTTCGTCACGGTGGCGGCGCGCAGTTACGACGCCAAGCACTTCGCGTGGGCCTTCGCCTCGCGGCGTATTCAGCGAGGCGTCCTCGCCTGGAAATTCGCCGGCCTCGTCGCGCCCCGGTGTCGGAGTTCGCTGCGATCTCGTCCAACGATCCCCTCCCGCTGGTGGCGGCGGCCTCGGAACCGACGTGGAGCCTGCGGGCTCGGACGTCAGGGTTCGCCGGCTGGAGCACCTATCCCGGTCTGCGCCGGACGCCCATATTACGAGCCCGATCCTCATCCTGCTGACCGTGCTCCCGGCGCTCGTCGCCCTCTATGTCATCGCCCGATTCCGTTTCCGGAACCGGGTCTTCTACGTCACGTTGCTCGCCGCCGGGCTCGTCGCCTCGGTCGGACCGGGCCCGGCCGCTCATCCCCAGGCGTACGCCAGGCTGCTGCGGGGGCTCGCCGCGTGGGAGTATCCGACCCCTGCGCTCGTCGTCGGTACCCGGGCGCTCCCGCTGGTCAGCCTGGCCCTGGCGGTCGCCCTCGGCGTCGGTGTCGAGATGTTCATCGAGGAGCATCCTCGGCGACCCGGCCTGGTCAGAGTGGGTTCGCTCGCGCTGTGTGCCGCGACCGTGCCCACGTGGTGGGTGGGAGGCGCACTCGATGCCGAGTCGACCTGGACGAAGGTTCCGGAGTACTGGCTGCGCGCCGCAGCGGTGCTGAACAGCCCGGTCCACGACGGCTTCGCCGTCCTCGAACTCCCGGGCTGGTGTGGTACGTTCTGCTGCGAAGGTGAGCCTTTGATCCGGTCAATGGGCCTGGTCAAGCGGCCGCTCACGCCTTGCGAACCCGGGCCTCGATCAACAGCCCGCGATACGCCGACCTCCTCGCCGCGATCGACGACGGGCCTGGAAGCCAAGGGTCGGGCACCGGACACCCGGCTCGATCCCGATGCCGTGGCCCCGCTCGCCCGGATGATGGGCGTCGACGATCCTGTGGCGCAACGACACCGAAGCCGACCGCGCGGGCGGCGGAGGCCTGGGAGGTCACCCGGGTGGGCCGAGGGATCGCCGATCCGCTGCGGTTCGAGGACAGGACCGGCGCTCCAAGCTCCGCCATCTTCCCGGTCGAACACCGCTCCCGATAACTCGCCGTCGCGGACCGCCCGAGGCTTCATCTCTCCGGCCCGACGAGCGGCGAGTAGGCCTGTTCAACCGGAAGTTGTTGTCCGATCCGAGCACTCAGACGGTGGTCTCGGCGAGTTCGCTCACGCCGAGACGCTGGACGCCCTGCCGCCCTCGGTTCCGGTCGGCTTGATCACGGTACACTCCCGCTGGATCGACGTCGACGAGGCCGGGCTCGACCCGGTCCAGGAGGCGCCTCGCTGCGGGTTCGTGCCAGCTTCTCAGCTGCGATCCGACGTGTATCGGCGCTTCCGGACCAGGGGCGAGAGCGAGTTCCCGTCGCCCGGTACACAGGCAATGTGATCACCTCCAACGGTTACGGCAGCCCGTCCCAGCTCCAGCCGGAGTTCCGCACCGCTCAGGCCTTCGACGGCGATCCGCTGACCGTCTGGGCCGCCGGCGCCAGCCGTGAAGACTTCCCCTGCTCACGATCCCAGGTCCCCGAACGAGGCGGGGCCACGTCGATGCGTCTCGTGCAGAACGCCAGGTCGGCCCGCGTGACCGAGATCGAGTCGGGCGTTCGGACCGACGACCGAAGATGGCGAGCCCAAGCCCACTGTCACGGTGGTGAAGCCGAAGGAGATCTCGGCGACGGCCGAGGAGAAGGTGCTCTCGTTCGGATTCCTCGGGCGGCTGGCAACGGCCGTTTGACCTTCCATGCCAACGGGAGGCCCTCCGCAGCCGAGGCATCGCCATCGCCGAGCTGACGGTCGACAGCGTCGACACCCACGGTGCTCCGGGTCGGCGGTGACATCGGTGATCGGCTCCCGCGCCAATCAACCTTCGTCGAACACCCGCTCGTGATGATCTTCGATCGCTGGAACGAATCGGTGACCGGCAACCTGGTCGCCGAACGCCAGCTCCGGCGGGTGTTCCGCTTGGCGAAGTCGCGCACGGTCAACGTGACGGGACGGGTCTGGCAGGGCGACTGCGGGGCGAGCGCGACCGCCTCGATCCGCGTGAACGGTGTCGGCTACCTCCTGGAGCCGACCACGGTTCGAACGTGAACGAGCCGACGTCGCCACTGAAGGATCCGTCCGTGCTCCCGCCGATGTGGACGACATCGAGATCGAGGCGGGCGACCTCGACGACTGCAACGCCCTCATCGACTCGCTCGTGCTCTCCGACTGGGAGGGCGCCACGTTCCGGTCCGGACGTCGCGCTCGGGCTGGCACCGAGGAGGACCGGGCTCAGACCTCGGCGCGATACATCCTCGCTCCGACCTCCGCGCCGGTGCCGGTCTCAGGTCGTCACCGGCCGACGTGGGATCGCGACTGGACCGAGGAGGAGCGGTCGAACCTCGGCCATACTCCTTGGTGAACGGGTTCGGCACCGGATGGCGCAATTCACCCAGCCGAAACCGGAGGACGTACCTCGCCATCCGATGGACGCCCAGCGACTCGTCAACGTGGCCGTCATCGCGTCGTCGATCGTGGCGTTGATCCTGCTCCTGCTGGCGCTCCTGCCGGGTCGAGCGCTCGGCGGTTCCATTCCCGGGCCAGGATGCCAACCGGTACGGAGATCCGAGCACCGTGCTGTCGCCGTGGTCGTGCTGTTCGGGATCGGTGCCGGCCCGGTCCCGACGATCGCAGCCGCGGCGGCCATCGTCGTGCTCGACGGCATGACGTTGCGGTTCACGATGGCGTGGGTCAGACCGGTGTTGGTGCTCGTGGCGGCGGTCGGTCAAGCGATCAACGCCTTGGGACCAGACCGCGAACGGTCAGCTCGCCACGTGGTCGATCCCGCAGTGGACGACCGTGATCGGCTGGACAGGCGTCGCGATGCGATCACGACCTCGATCTCCAACGAGCGGTCCACCCGCCTGCGCAGCCAGCTCTGAACGGCCCCGGCCGGGCCAGACTCGTCTCTCAGCGGTCAGGCGAGGATGCTTAGGCGCAGCGGCATCCGGCTCCACGATCCGCGCGGAGGTGGCGCGCCGACGGTCGCCACAACCGTCGGCCGCCAGGCGAACGGGAGAGGCGAAGGTCCATTCGGCGTCGCGTCGGCGACGCTCGGAGATCGCGGATGGGGCAGGTGGTTCCCGGTCGGCAGGCGACGCCACTTGATACCGCTGCCGGAGATCAGATGCTCCGTCGACCTCGATGACGTCGGCCCGACTGTAAATCGTTGGGATGCGAAGGCGCAGTGCCCGTCCCACGGTCCGAGGAACTCGGCGTTCCATGACAGCCACGACCGGACCGCGCCATGACGACGGGCGATGACGTGGATGCCGCCCACTCAATCCGTCCCATCGCGTTCGGCACCGCGGAGATCGATCGGGAGCCGCCGCATCCGCGACGCCGATTCGTCCGACGGACGGCTGGGTAGGTACCGATCGTGCCGGAGCCAGGTCGCCCGACACCAACGGTGGGGGCACCAGCTCGCCCGCTCAGGAGCCAGTCGAAGCCTCGTGAGCCGCGCCATCGCTCGCCGCGACGACGAAGCCCGTCCGGGACGGTCGCCGTCGCTGCCCACTCCGTGCCCTTGGAGATCGTACCTCGTCCTCGCCGGCACGACCGATCCGTCGGAGACCACTCCCCGGAACAAGGAATCAGCCGCGCCGCCGCCGCGACAGGCCTGTAACGCGGGGTCCGGTGCGGTCACGGCGAGTTGGCGGAGGTCGATCAGCTGTCCGGGATAGCCCGGACGAAGTCGCCTTGACAGCGATTCGGTCGCTACCATGTCGGCATGTCCGGTTCCAGCGGCCCAGCCGTGGGCGACCGCGGCGAACGTGGCGTCCGGCGCTCGCTGCGGCACGAGACTCGCCGCGTCTCGGCCGCTCGGGCCTGCTGGGAGATCGCCGATCCGCCGCCAGCGCTTCGCCAGTTCGGGGCCAGAGGCCACGGTTCCAGGAGGAGGCTCGGGCTGCGGTACTCGTACGTGAAGCACGAGACCCGATCACCGGCCAGCTCGGCCGGCAGCGCCAACCCGTCCAGACACCCCGCTCATGCACACTCCCGACGAAGCAGGTCGCACTCGTGGAACGTCCGGGCGAGTGTTTCGCCGGCCGCGGTGAGCGCCAACCATCGACGTACCCCAGCTCCTGCGAGGCAGGCCAGGCACCCGGTCGAGGCGACGGTGAGCGTTCCGGACGAGAGCCTCGATCGAGGTGCTGCCAGCCGCTCGATCGCCGCTCGAGGGCACCGCGCGCCGCGCGCGGCGGCGCGCTCGTCGAGATCGGGTCGGCGGCGACCAGGTGGGCCGGGCGGCGCTCGATGCGCCGCCAGCCGGCGCGGGACCCGCGTCGCCAGATCGACGTCGCATGCTGACGGCGGGCGGCGTAGCGGCGGAACGAGTCGCGGTCGGGGCGAAGGAGCGTGGGGAGTTCGATCCGGGTCGGGGCCACGAGCGGACGAGCGGTGTCGCCGTCGTCGAGTGATCGTGAGCGGCTGACGCCGTTCAGTCCGGACCTCGGCGAGGCGAGCCTGGCCGCCGTTGGGTGGAGTGACTGGTACGACTGGCCGCGATAAAATGGAGCTCAGGAGCACCACGACATCGCCGGGCCAGGAGGCCCGAGCAGGAGCAGGTCCTGCCGGCGTCCGGCCGCGGCGAGCGCCGAGCGGGCGGCGACTCCTGGCCGCGAGGAAGTCGAACGTCGCCGAGCAGGCTGGCGGCGTCCGGCGTACCTCGTCGAGCTGGCGCTCGCCCAGTTATCGGCCAGCGCTGCGATCGCACCACGCTCGGTCCGGCCTGGAACTGGGCAGAGGTTGCCGAGCAGAGCGGTGAGCCTCGGCGTGATCTCGGTGCGCACGAGGTTGGCAGCCATATTGTGGGTGGGCTTGAACGCCGAACGAGGGATGATCGGTACGGTCGCCAGCTCGGCGATCTGCTCGAAGGTGACGAACGGGCTCCACAACACCGCGTGGCCCAGATCGTCGATCCGCACCGCCCGACCGCCCGGTCCAGCTGGGTGAACTCTTTGGCGTCAGAACTCGTGATGGTCGCCGGTGAACTTGTTCGCTTCTCGATGACGACCGTTGGGCCAGCATGTTTGATCCCCACCGCAGGGTCAGTGGCGGGAACGGCGCGCACCAGGCCCGCGGTGAACAACTCCTCCACGGTCTCCTTGAACGCCGGGACCATGCCGGCGTGGTGGGCGGTGAACCCGGCCTCCGGCCGATTCCAGGAACGCCTCGTAGTCGAGGGCCTCGGGTCGATGGATCGAGCAGCGCCAGCCACCGCTCGACGTTCGGATCGGGCCCGCTGGTCGTCGTCGGCGAGCACGAGACCGGCGGCGAGACACGAGCGGACGGCCTCATCATTGCTTGCGGCTGAAGATGAAGCAGATCGCCAGCGTCTGCTCCTGGGCCGAGGCGGGCGACGGTCTCGCCGCGCGACGGCGTGAACAGCGGACGCCGCGGTCGACGCTCAGCTCGCGCCGTGAGGGTGAGCGGGGCGTCGGGTCCGTAGGCCTCAGGGTTGGGCTGGTTGCGCACCAGGATCAGGGTGAGGCGGGGCCGGGAGGCGCTGCGATCGCCCACGAGATGATGGATGACCGGACCGGGCGCTCGCGTTCCACGATGCGCCTCAGTCGGGCCGTGGACCGCATCGATCCTCGGCGAGCTCGTCGGCGTTGGGCTGGTGCCGGCCGAGCCACGGGCGACCGAACTCGGGAGGGTGGATGATCACCTCACCCTCCCCACCGAACGCGGTACGTCATCCTGGAGGTGGTCACCTCGTCGAGGACCGAAGGCCGTGGTCAGGCGCAGGAGTTAGCTGACACGCTTATATTTACGCTTAACACCTCAGTCGTCATGACCACGATGTCGCGTCGCCGTTGATGTTGTTGTCGCCGGTCGGCCCGACCCGGTCCGAGCCGTGGCGAGCACACCAGGTCCCGGTACTTCTGGTCCGGACAGCGCATCCGATCAGCGCAGTGGCGAAGCTTGAGCATGTCGGCGACCGCACCCAGGCCACGGCGTACTCGGCCACCTACGGTCGCCTTCCGGTCGGCGCGGCCACCAGCACCGACGACCACCGTCGAGCGTCAACCACCTCGAAGGCAGGTCGGATCGAGGGAAGTCGTAGCCGAGCAGCGCGTCGCGGTCCGCTCTCACCGTCAGGTCGTTTCGGCCTTGGCCCGCCGTCGTTGCACGAACATCCCGATGAGCGCGGCCACGAAGTACAGGGCGATCATCGGCACGGAGAGAGCAGCGAGGCTGATCGGATCGCCGCTCGGCGTGATGATCGCGGCCAGAGCGACGATCCCGACGATCGCGTACCGCCAAGCAGACAACATCTGGTACTTGAGCACCCCGACCGGCTACCGAGGAACACGAGCAGGACCGGGAACTCCATCCCGACCCCGAACGCGGCGATCATGATCCCCACGAACCGCACGTACTGGGAGATCTGGAACGCCTGACGGATGTCGGCGCCGCTGAAGGAGATCAGGAACTGAAGCGCCTTGTCGAGGGTCCAATAGGCGATGAACCCGCCCAGCAGGAACAGCACGATCGAGGAGAACACGAACGGCAACGCGTACTGCTTCTCCTTCTTGTGCAGACCCGGCACCACGAAGCGCCAGGTCTGCCAGAGGATCACCGGCAGGGCCAGCGACCCCGCCGTAGAAACCGACACCGACATGCGGGTCGAGAAGCCTCCGTCAGGCTCGGAGATGAACAGCCGTTGTTCTCGCAGTTGAGCGAAGCGTCCTGGGCGCAGATCCGGTTGTAGGGCTCGGACAGGAAGTTCAGGATCGGCCGGTACAGCGCCATCACGATGATGAAGCCGCCCACGATCGCGAGCACCGACCGGATCAGCCGCATCCGCAGCTCCGCCAAGTGCTCGATCAGGGTCATGTGATCGTCGGGGTGCGGGCGATCGGACGTGGTTGCGCCGCCAGGCAACTTCATGCGGACGGATCCTCGGCAGGGGCGGCAGGGGCGGGGCCGGCAACGACCGGTCCGGAGCAGCGCCGACCGGCGGCGCATTCCTCTCGCCGGGGGCATGTGAGCCGCCGGACCGAGCCCCGCGAGCTGTCGGCCGGTGCGGCCCCGCCGGCCGCTTCGCCGGCATCGCCCGGCTTCGCCATGTCACTGGGCTTCGCCGTGTCACTGGGCTTCGCCGTGTCACCAGGCTTCGCGGGAGCGGAGGGTTTGGCCGCCGCCTTCGGATCGAGAAAACACGCCGCCGCAGGTCGGCGTTCTGGCGCACCAGATCGGCCGTCGCCTGCAGCTCGCGCATCGGCTCATCGATCACGTTGCGCAGCTCGCTCTGAAAGCCGTTGAGACCTTCTTCACCTCGCCGTGAGCTGGGAGAACTTCCGGATCGCCTCAGGCAGCTTCTCCGGGCCCAGCACGATCAGGGCCAGGATCACGAGGATGATGATCTCGCTGCCCTGGACATTGAACACGGCGCGAGGCTACCGGGTCCGGACCGCCGCACTGGCTCAAGGATGCACATCCCGCCCAGCCCGGCGGGCGGGTCGGTCTGGCATCATCGAAAGGTGCAACGGATCCTCACCGCTCGACCCCCGATCACCTTCGCCCACCGGGCACGCGACCGCAGCGAGAACACCCTGGAGGCCTTCGCCCTCGGCCTCCGCCTCGGCGCATCCGGTCTGGAGCGACGTCTGGGTCACCGCGGACGGCGTCGCGGTCCTCGATCACGACGGTGTGGTCGGCGGTCGCTTCGCACGGAAGCGGTCGATCACCACGGTGCGGCGCGACGAGCTTCCCGACCACATCCCAACGCTGGTCGAGCTGTTCCAGGAGTGCGGGACCGAGTACGACCTGTCCCTCGACCTGAAGGACGATCGCGCCGGGCCCGTGGTGCTCGAGACCGTGTCGGAGCACGCCCCGGACCTGCTCCCCCGGCTCTGGTTGTGCGATCCGTCGTGGGAGCGTCTCGTCGCGCTGCGCGAGCGTTCGGCCGAGGTGCGCCTGGTCGACTCCACGCGGCTGTCACGGATCAAGGAAGGGGCCGAGCGGCGGCTCGCCACGCTCGCCGAGCATCGCATCGACGCCCTCAACATGCATCACTCGGACTGGAACGGCGGCCTGGTCAGCCTGGCTCACCGCTTCGGTCGCTTCGCATTCGGCTGGGATCTCCAGCAAGACCGTGTGCTGCACACCGGCTTGCGGATGGGGCTCGACGCAGTGTTCTCCGACTACGTCGACCGGATGCGCAGCGCCTTCGACGTCCAGATCGGCGCCGGGCCGCCGGCCTGACTCAGAGCCAGCGCCAGTGGCCGCGAGGCCAGATCACGATGAACGCCCGACCCACGATGAGATCGTCGTCGACATAGCCCCAATAACGGCTGTCGAAGGACTGCCCGGAGCGTCGGTTGTCGCCCATCACGAAGTAGGAGTTCTCGGGAACGGTCACCGAACCGTCCTGGTCCGGGTCGACCTCGTTGCCGGGCGGCTCCGTGCACTGGTCGTCGGTGTACGGCTCCACCAGGCGGCTGCCGTTCACGTAGACCGAGCAGTCCCGGAACGACAGCTCGTCGCCGGGAAGACCGATCACTCGCTTGATGAGGTCTTCGACGTCGTCGCTACCGAAGTTCACGCCCGCCGGCTTCTCGAACACGATCACGTCGCCCCGGTTCACGTCGTGGAGGCGATACGAGAGCTTGTTGACCAGGATCCGGTCGTCGGTCGCGAGGGTGTCGAACATCGAGTCCGACGGGATGAAGAACGGTGCAATGGCGAAGCTCCGGATCAGGATGGCCACGCCCAGGGCGACCACGATCACGACCAACCATTCCCGGCTGCCCGCAATGGACCTCCGCTGGAGGACGGCCGGGGTTCGGCGGGTTCGGCCTCCAGGCCGGGATCGGTGAGCTCGTTCGACATGCGAAGGATCGCCGTATCGCTTGCCAGGGTCGAGTCGGGATCAGCCCGACCACGATCCTCACAGCGACGCGATCAGCTTCTCGACTCGCTCGTCGCGGCTCTTGAACGGGTCCTTGCACAGCACCGTGCGCTGAGCCTGATCGTTCAGCTTCAAGTGGACCCAGTCGACCGTGTAGTCCCGCTTGCGTTCCTTGGCCCGGCGGATGAACTCGCCGCGCAGCCGAGCGCGGGTCGTCTGGGGCGGGGTGTCGACGGCGGTGGCGATGTCGTCGTCGGTGCACATCCGCTCGACCATGCCCCGGTCCTGCAGCTTGTAGAAGAGGCCGCGATCCCGGCTGATGTCGTGGTACTGCAGGTCGAGCAGCTGCACCCGAGGGTCGCCGAGCTCGAGGCCGTGCTTGGCCCGGTAGGACTCGATCAGGCGATGCTTGATCACCCAATCGATCTCGCGGTCGAGCTTCAGCGGATCGTTCTCGATGCCCGTGACGCAGTGCTCCCACATCTCGAGCGCCTTCTGCTCCTGTGGCGGCAGTCCTCGGGCGTCGGCGAAGCGCAGTGCCCGGTCGAGGTACTCGCGCTGGATGTCGAGCGCCGAGACCTCCCGGCCGTTGGCCAACCGGACGGTACGCCGGCACGTCATGTCGTGGCTGATCTCACGGATCGCCCGGATGGGGTTCTCGAGCGTCATGTCCCGCAGCACGACCTGGGGCTCCTCCAACATCCGCAGCATGATCGCCGCCGCGCCGACCTTGAGGAACGAGGTGTACTCGCTCATGTTCGAGTCGCCCACGATCACGTGGAGGCGTCGGTAGTGCTCGGCGTCGGCGTGGGGCTCGTCGCGCGTGTTGATGATCGGGCGCGACCGGGTGGTGGCGGACGAGACCCCCTCCCAGATGTGCTCGGATCGCTGGGCGATCGAGTACATCGGTCCTCGAGCCGTCTGCAGGATCTTCCCCGCCCCGGCATAGATCTGGCGCGAGACGAGGAACGGGATCAACACCGCGGCGTAGTGGCTCAGATCGTCGCGCCGACTGGTGAGGTAGTTCTCGTGGCAGCCGTAGCTGTTCCCGGCCGAGTCGGTGTTGTTCTTGAACAGGTAGATCGTGCCCCGGATCCCCTCTTCCTGGAGCCGTTGCTCGGCCGATACGAGGAGGCTCTCGAGGATCCGCTCGCCGGCCTTGTCGTGCACGACGAGCTCGTACAACGAGTCGCACTCGGGGGTGGCGTACTCCGGGTGGGAGCCGACGTCGAGATACAGCCGGGCCCCGTTGTGCAGGAACACGTTCGACGATCGGCCCCACGAGACGACCCGGCGGAACAGGTACCGCGCCACCTCGTCCGGGCTGAGGCGTCGCTGGCCGCGCAAGGTGCAGGTGACCCCGTACTCGTTCTCGAGGCCGAAGATCCTGCGCTCCATGCGGTCAAGCTAGCTGCATGCCCGTCCGCCAGCGCGGCGCGAGCAACGAGGATCGCGTGACGATCTGATCAACGGTTCGGTGTGATCGACGCTTCCGTGTGATCGACGGCCCGGTCGGCGATGGGTCCGTTCAGCCGGCGCGCAGCGCGCGACCTGCTCGTCGTGGAGACGCTGGAAACAACGACGCCCGTTGGTCCGGGCCAGCGTGGCCACTTCCAGTTCGCGGTCTTCCAGGGTTCGATCCGGTCCCGCCAGCGCCGTCGCACAGGTCTGGACTGCGATCGACAACGCCATCGCGTCGGTGAACGCCTCGGTCATCCGGCCCGTGATCGCATCGGCGTCGCCGCCCAGGACCGAGAAGTCCCGCTCGTCGATGACGGTGCCGTCGTAGAGGATGTGGAACAACTGGTCCCCGGCCGGCTCGTGGCCGACTTCGGCGACGAGGATCTCGACCTCCATCGGCTTCATCTCGTGGGTGAAGGTCTGCCCGAGGATGTGGCCGTAGTTGTTGGCCAGGCTCTGGGCGTCGACGTCCTCACGCGAGTACTGGAAGCCCTTCAGGTCGGCGGCACGCACCCCGGCCACCCGCAGCTGGTCGAACTCGTTGTAGCGACCGACGCCGGCGAAGGCGATCCGGTCGTAGATCTCGCTCACCTTGCGCAGGGTGTTCGACGGGTTCTCGGCCACGATGACCACGCCGTCGGCGTAGCGACACGCGATCAGGGCGCGGCCCCGGGCGATGCCCTTCCGGGCGAAATCCGCCCGGTCCTTCATCATCTGTTCCGGCGGAACGTAGAACGGCATGCTCATCGCTCGGCCACCTCTGCGGCGATGGTGCGGTAGCGATCGGCGAGCTCGGCGTCGTCGATCCGGCGGAATCCGTCGGCGGTCACGCTGGCGACGACGGGATAGATGCCCCGCAAGGCGTCGGGGCCGCCAGTGGCCGAATCGGCATCGGCGGCTTCCCACAGCGACCGCAGCACCAGGTCCACCGCGGCGTCGCGGTCCTGGTCCGACCGGAAGCCGATCTTGATCACGGTGCCGGCGTGGAGGCTGCCGGAGCCGGTCGCGACGTACTCGCGCTCCTCGTAACGTCCACCGGTGACGTCGAAGGCGAACAACCGGCCTTCGTTTCGCCGCATGTCGTACCCGGCGAAGATCGGGACGACCACCATGCCCTGCATCGCCGCCGGGAGATTGCTCCGCAGCATCATCGAGAGCTGGTTCGCCTTCCCATCGAGGCTCAGCTGCGATCCCTCGACCTTCTCGTAATGCTCCAGCTGGAGCTGGAACAGCTTGACCATCTCCATCGCCGGGCCAGCCGCACCGGCGATCGCCACCGCCGAGTGACGATCGGCTTCGACGACCTTCTCCATCGTGCGATGCGAGATCAGGTTCCCCGACGTGGCCCGCCGATCCCCCGCAATCACGACTCCGTCGGAGCAGCGAACGGCCACACAGGTGGTGGCATGGGGAACGGACAGTCCGTCGGAGTTGGCCGCAACGGCCGGAGGCTGCAACCCGATGCGCTGCAGGAGCGCCGGGAAGTTGGGCCCCGGGTCGTCGCCGGGGGTGAAGAACGGCATCGACATAGCGCCCGTCAACCTACCGGGTGCTACTGGCCGCCCTTCTGCACGTAGGACTTCACGAACTCCTCGGCGTTGGATTCCAACACTTCGTCGATCTCGTCGAGCAGGTCGTCCAGATCAGCCTTGAGCTTCTCGCCCTGCTTGGAAGCCGCGGGGGCTTCCTCGACGGTCTCGTCACTGCGGCTGGTCGTGGACTTCTGCTTCTGTGTGCGCTCTGCCATGGATGAGCCTCCTAGGGGGATCCCAGCTTGGCCAGCAACTCGGCTGCGGTGGTGCTCTCGTCGATCAAGTTAGCCACATGCGACGCCGTCCCGCGCAGCGGTTCCATCATCGGCACCCGACGGAGTGGGTCGTTGCCGACGTCGAAGACCAGTGAATCCCAGTTCGCGGCGACGATCTCGTTCGGCCACTTCGCCAGGCATCGGCCCCGGAAATAGGCCCGAGTGCTCTCCGGCGGCTCGACCATGGCGGCGCGGACCTCCGCGATCGGGATCAGGCGCTCCAGCCCGGCTCGATCGGCGAGACACTTGTTCGGCCGCATGTCGTGGTACTGCAGATCGATCGCCTTGAGCCGGGCGTCGCCGGCCTCGAGACCGTGACGGTCCCGGTAGCCGTCGACCAGCCGTTGCTTGGCGACCCAGTCGACCCAGGAGGCGACCTGGGACCGATCGCTCTCGAGCCCGCTGAGCACCCGTTCCCAGCGGGCCAGCACGTCGGCGCCGACCTCTTCGCCGACCGACTCCAGTCCATGGGACCGCTCGTACTTCTTCGCCAGCTCCAACAGCGACCACTGCAGGTCCATCCCGGTCATCTGGCGCTCGTCGAGCAGGCGGACCGAACGGCCGAGCGACGGATCATGGCTGATCTGGCGAATGGCGCTCACGGGGGTCGCGAGCGTCAGGGAGTCGCCGAGCACGTCGTCCTCGATCATCGCCAGCACGATCGCCGTGGTGCCGACCTTCAGGTAGGTGGCCACCTCGCTCATGTTGGCGTCGCCGACGATCACGTGGAGCCGGCGATACTTCGTGGGATCACAGTGCGGCTCGTCGCGGGTGTTCACGATCGGGCGCTTCAGGGTGGTCTCGAGCCCGATCTCCTCCTCGAAGAAGTCGGCCCGCTGGGAGAGCTGGTACGCGACCGCATCGGCGGCCATACCGGGCGCCTCGCAGCCGACCTTGCCGGCGCCGCAGAATACCTGCCGGCTCACGAAGTGCGGGGTGATCTGGCGGGTGAGGCGGCCGAAGGGCAGCTCCCTGGCCACGAGGTAGTTCTCGTGGCAGCCGTAGCTGTTCCCCTTGCCGTCGGAATTGTTCTTGTGCACGACGAGTTCGGCGCCGTCGGGCAGGAGATTGCGGGCGGCCTCCATCGAGCGGCGCACGATCTCCTCGGCGGCGCGATCGAAACGGACCACCTCGAGCGCGGTCGCGCACTCCGGGGTGGAGATCTCCGGGTGGGCGTGGTCGACGTAGTAGCGGGCACCGTTCGTCAGCACCGTGTTCACCAGATGCGTCTCGACCTCGGGCGGGTAGACGGCCTCGAGACGGAACCCGCGGGCGTCGTTGCCGGGTTGCTCGTCCTCGAAGTCCCAGCTGATGCGGCCCGCGTTGGCACTCACGTAGGCGTTGATCAGCAACGAGGACGCCGCGACGGGATTCGAGTCGGTTCCGCGGGCGAGGATTCCGTACTCGGTCTCGACACCGCACACCTTGGGGATGGCCATCGGCGTCAACCTACCCGCACCGTGCCCCGCCGGACCCTGCGCTCCCTCGTCAGGGAATCGCCGTACACGACGCTTCGGCGTTGCGGACGAACTCGTCGAGCGAATCCCCGCCGAACTTGCGTTGGGCCTCCGCCGCGAGGACGAGGGCGACCATCGTCTCGGCCACGACCCCCATGGCGGGCACCGCGGTGACGTCGGTGCGCTCCTTGAACGAGACCGTTTCGGCCTTGGTCATGATGTCGACGGTTTCGAGGGTGGGCCGGTTCAGGGTGGCGATCGGCTTCATCGCCGCTCGGGCCACGAGCAGGCTGCCGTTGGTGATCCCGCCCTCGAGCCCCCCGGCCAGCGACGACGGGCGGACGTAACGCTCCGCCACCGCGTCCCACAGGATCGGGTCGTGGGCCTGGGAGCCCCGACGACCGGCGACCTCGAACCCGTCGCCGATCTCGACGCCCTTGACCGCCTGGATGCTCATCAGGGCCTGAGCGAGCAACGCGTCGAGCTTGCGATCCCAATGCACGTGGCTCCCGAGTCCGATGGGGACGTTGTAGGCCAACACCTCGGCGATCCCGCCGAGCGAGTCGCCATCCTTCGAGGCCGCCTTGATCTGGTCGATCATCGCCGCTTCGGCCGTCTTGTCGAAGCAACGCACCGGCGAGCCGTCCACCGCGGCGAGGTCGGCCATGGTGGGGCGGTCGCTCGACGTGCTGCGCGCCGGCCCCATCTGGATGATGTGGCTCAGGATCTCGACACCGAGGAACGACAACAGCTTCTTGGCGATGGCGCCAGCGGCGACGCGCGCCGCGGTCTCGCGGGCGCTGGCCCGCTCCAACACGTCGCGGGCGTCGGTGAACCGATACTTCTGCATGCCGGCCAGATCGGCGTGACCGGGGCGGGGCTGGTGCAGCGGATCAGCCGTCTCGCCCGGTGCCGGGGACATCTCGGCGTGCCATTTGTCGCTGCGGAACCACTCCGAGTTCTTGATCTCGATCGCGATCGGCGAGCCGAGCGTCCGTCCGTGCCGGACCCCGCCGATCAGCGTCAGCTCGTCGGCCTCGAAGCGTTGCCGCGGGCCTCGGCCGTAGCCGAGGCGGCGCCGGGCCATCTCGGCCTGGATCTCCTCCACCGTGATCGGCAGATTGGAGGGCAGCCCTTCGATGATGACGACGAGGGCCTGGCCGTGGGATTCACCAGCAGTCAGGTAGCGCAGCACCGGACCAACCTACCGGTCGGGTGACCCTCAGGACCTGGTCGCCAGCTCGGTCAGGGCGGCCCTGCGCATCGCCACCGGATCGGGTCGATGACCCGTCCAGAGCTCCACGGCGCGTGCCGCTTGGTGGACGAGCATGCCGAGCCCGTCGAGGGTCGTCGCTCCGCGAGCCTCGGCGACCTCGAGCAACGGCGTCACGAGCGGGTGATAGACGATGTCGACCACCAGCTGGCCCGCCCGCAGCCCCGTCGGATCGAGCGGGAGCTCGCCGGTGCCGCCCATGCCGACCGAGGTCGCATTGATGACGGCGTCGGCGCCCGCGACGTCGTCGAGGGACCCCACACGACCGCGCTCGCCGGCCAGGGCTGCCGCGCTCCGGGCCGACGACTCGGTCCGGTTCACGACGGTGACCCGGGCGCCCGCTCGCGCCAGCGCATCGACGATGGCGCTGGCCGCCCTCCGGCGCCGAGGACCACGACTTCCTGCCCGGCGGGCTCCCAACCTGCGTCGAGCCGCAACGAGTCGACCAGGCCACCGCCGTCGGTGTTGCACCCGAGCAACGTCGAATCCGGTCGGCGCACGACGCAGTTCACCGCTCCCAGCGCGGCCGCCGCCGGGTCGAGTTCGTCGACTGCTGCGAACACGGCCTGCTTGTGGGGCATGGTCACGGTCACGCCGAGCATCCCGAGCGCCCGCACGGCATCCAGCGCTCGCTCGACATCGCCCGGCTCGACCTCGAACACGGTGTACACGGCGTCGAGACCGGCCTCGGCGAACGCAGTGTTGATCAACGCCGGCGACAGGCTGTGCCGAACCGGCTTGCCGATCAACGCCGCCAGCCGGGTCTGGCCGGTGATCATCCGAGCAGACCCCGTTCCCGGGCGACGGCGACGTTGAACTCGTGCTGTTGGAGGGTCACGGCGAACGCGTGGCTCCCGTCCTCGTCGGCGAGGACGTAGTAGAGGAGCTTGCAGTCGGACTCGGGGATGTCGTCGCAGAGTTCGGGGTGCTCACCGCCGCCGTCGAGCGGGTTCGGGGCCGGGTGCAGCGCGGCACGGATCGAGGCCCGTCCGGGGTTGGCGATCGGCGTGGGCGGGAGGCCTTCGTAGAGGTAGGAGTTGTACGGGCTGTCGATCGCCTTCAGGTCGTCGAAGGACTCGTCGGTCGAGTGGCCGTAGTAAAGGGTGGCGTCGATCTGCAGCGGCATGCCGAGTTCGAGCCGGTTGTAGATGACCCGGGCGATCTTGGCCCGGTCGCTGTCGACCTTCGCTTCACGCTCGATCATCGATGCCACGATCAGGACCTCGTACGCCGGCCGGAAGACCAGCTCACCGGAGCGATCGAGCCCTTCCTGCCCGCCGACCCGTTCCATCAGGTCGATCATCCGCTGGAGCACCGAGTAGGGCGACTCGTCGCCGGAGATCTGGTACGTGTCCGGGAACAGGACACCCTCGAGACTGGTCTGGCCGGCGGGGAGGTACTCGGAACGCAGCTCGCCGGAACGCGCTGCGTCCATCACGTCGAGCGCGCTGAGGTGGGTGACCTTCTCCTCGAGTCGGGTCGCGATCTGCTGCACCGTGAAGCCCTCGGGGAACGTGACCTTGGTGTAGGTACGTGCCGGCGGCGTGTTGAGGACCCGCATGATGTTGCCCATCGTGTCCATCGGCTTGATCGTGTAGTAGCCGGGCACGAACTCGATGCCGCCCTTGCGCTTCACGTACCACTGGAACACCCCGGCGTGGGTGATGAAGCCCTGGTCCTTCAACCGATGGCTGACGGTCACCAGATCGTCGGTGTCGCCGACGGTGAACGTGGCTGGATCGCTCGGACGGCCCGGAGGGTTGACCTGCTTGGTGACCCACAGTCCCACGCCTCCGCCGGTCAGGGTGATCGCGATCAGGACGGCGACGACCGTGAAGACGACCCATTTGAGGGCATGACGATTGTGACGGGGCCGTTCGCTGTCGATCTGATAGCCGGCGTGGCGCGTCCCAGACGTCGTCGAACCACTGCGGATCGTCGAAACCGTGGGCCGCGCTCGTGGTCGGTGGGGGTCTTCACGATCCGAGCGCCTTGCGCTTGTCGAGCCAGCTCTGGAGCATGACGGCAGCGGCGATCTTGTCGACGTACTTGCGGCGGTCCCGCGCCGATGTTGGCCTCCATCAGGGCACGATCCGCACTCACCGTCGTGAGCCGCTCGTCATGGGTCTCCACGGGCACGCCGACGACGTTAGCCAGTGCCTCGATCTCCACGAGCGCATGCTTCGCCGCCGGTCCGATCTCCCCGCGCAGGTCGAGCGGCAGGCCGACCACGACGATCTCGGCCTCCTCCTCACGAACGAGGTCCGTGATGCGACGATGATCCTCGTGGCGCGACCTGGTGCGTTGGAGCACGAGCAACGGCGAGGCGATGGTGCCGGAGAAGTCCGACACCGCGATGCCGACCCGCTTCGACCCGAGGTCGATGCCCAGCGCCCGCACGGCGCTCAGGCCGACGCCCGGGCCTTGGCCTCGGCGATGGCGAGTGCCTCGTCCAGCCCGCCGGGATCCTTTCCCCCGGCGACGGCCACGTCGCCCTTGCCCCGCCGCCGCCCTTGACGGCCTTGGCGGCGTCGCGGATCAGCTCGGCGGCCTGGCGTCCCGAACTCGGGTCGACGGCGGCGACGAGCGAGGCGCCGCCGGAGTCCGACCGTCCGAGGAGCACGACGGTGGCCACGCCCTGCTGACGCACCGCGATGGCGAGGTCGCGCAGGTCACCGGGGGCGAGGTCGTCGACCCGGCCGACGAACACTCCGTCGGTGGCGGTCTCGGCCAGTTCCGCGGCGCGTCCGGCGGCGAGCTTGGCCCGCATGGCCTTGAGCTCGTCCTGGAGGCCCTTGATCTCGTCGAGCTTGCGCTGCACGCCGTCGACGACCTCGTCCGGCTTGGCTCCGACGAGCCTGGCGACGTCCGAGAGCTGGCGTTCGTCGCGCTGCAGCAAGGCCACGCTCGACGCGCCGGTGATCGCCTCGATGCGGCGCAGGTTCGAACCGATCGAACCCTCGCTCACCACCTTGATCGTGCCGATGTCGCCGGTCGCCCGCACGTGCGTACCGCCACAGAGCTCCAGGCTGTTGGGGCCGGCCTCCAGGACTCGCACCATGTCGCCGTACTTGTCGCCGAAGAACGCCATCGCACCCATGGCGAGCGCCTCGTCCTTGGACGTCTCGTAGGAGCGGACCGAGGCGTTGGCGAGCGTCTCGTCATTGACCAGCCGCTCGATCTCCTCGATCTCCTCGGGGCTGACCGCGGCGTAGTGGGAGAAGTCGAAACGGAGGCGGTCGTCGGCGACCATCGAGCCGGCCTGCTTGACGTGTCCACCGAGCACCTTGCGCAGGGCCCAATGCAGGAGGTGGGTGGCGGTGTGGTTGCGGCGGATCGCCGTTCGCCGATCGTCGTCGATCGAGGCCGTGGCCGCCTGCCCGGGCGAGATCGTGCCGTCCGTCAACTTGGCGACGTGGCGACGAAGACCCGGCAGGGCAAAGGTCGTGTCGAGCACCTCCGCTCGGCCGGATTCGGTGGTGATCGTGCCCGTGTCGCCGACCTGCCCGCCGCTCTCGGCATAGAAGGGCGTGCGATCGAGGAAGATCTCGACGGTCCCGGGAATGGCGCCGTCCAGAACGGCGAGGACCCTGGCGTCGGCGCTGGACTCGCCGTACCCGAGGAACTCGGTGGTGCCGAACTGTTCGACCAGTTCGCGGTACTGCTCCACGAGCGTGTCGTCGGCTTCGTTGGTCTTGCGCGCCGCCTTGGCCCGCTCGCGCTGCTGGGCCATCTCGGTGTTGAAGCCCTCGATGTCGACCTCGACCTCGCGCTCGGCGGTGATCTCGGTGGTGACCTCGAGCGGGAAGCCGTAGGTGTCGTGGAGGGTGAACGCCGTGGTGCCCGGAGCACGGTGGTGCCGTCGGCGAGTTCCTTGTCCAGGATCGTGAGCCCGGTCTTGAGGGTCTGACGGAAGCGGTCCTCCTCGCGTGATGACGTCGAGGATGAAGTCCCGGTTCTTCTCGAGATCGGGATACGCCTCGCGCATCACGTCGATCGAGGTGGCCACGAGTTCGGGCATCACGAGCTTGTCGGCGCCGAGCAGGAACGCGTGGCGGACGGCCCGGCGGAGGATCCGACGCAGCACGTAGCCGCGGTTCTCGTTGCTCGGGAACACGCCGTCGGAGACGAGCAGCGCCGGACCGGGCGTGCTCGGCGAGGACTCGGAGGCTGAAGCTCGGCCGGTCGTCGTAGTCACCGATCCGGTAGGTCGCACCAGTGAGCGAGCAGGCCCGGTCGATCACCGGCGACATGAGATCGGTCTCCCAGACCGAGTCCTTGCCCTGGATCAGGGTCAGGATCCGCTGAGCCCGGCACCGGTGTCGATCGACGGCTTGGGCAGCGGCGTGCGCGTGCCGTCGGGCGCCTGGTTGTACTGCATGAAGACCAGGTTCCAGAACTCCATGAACCGGTCGCCGGCGGGATCGCCGAGCGGGCCGCCGGGGGCCCGAAGGCCGGACCGCGGTCGATGTGGATCTCCGAGCACGGACCGCACGGACCGGTCTCGCCCATCTGCCAGAAGTTGTCCTTGTCTCCCAGGCGCTGGATGCGGTCCATCGGGACGCCGACCTGCTCGTGCCAGATCGCTTCGGCCTCGTCGTCGCTCTCGTGGACCGTGATCCACAGTTGGTCGCCGTCGAAGCCGAACACCTCGGTCACGAGTTCCCACGACCACGGGATGGCCTCGGTCTTGAAGTAGTCGCCGAAGGAGAAGTTGCCGAGCATCTCGAACGCGACGAGGTGGCGCTTGGTGCGACCGACGTCGTCGAGGTCGTTGTGCTTGCCTCCGGCACGTGCGCACTTCTGGACGCTGACCGCTCGCCGGAACGGAGGCTGCTCGTCGCCGGTGAAGTAGGGCTTGAAGGGCACCATTCCCGCCACGGTGAACAGCACCGTCGGGTCGTGTGGGATCAGGCTGGCGGACGGGACCACGGAATGGCCCCGCTCCTGGAAGAACCCGGTGAAGGCCTGGCGGAGCTCGTTGGCGGTCTTGGGCTGCGACATGGTGCCCGAAAGGCTACTGCGCGGGGGCCCGCTCCCCGCGGCGCGTTCCGGGCCCGCTCAGCGAGCGGAACGTCGGCGGGGGCGGGTTGCCGGTGCGCCGCGCAGACGGCTCTCGTCGCGGACCTGCTGGAGCACGACGACCCGGCCGCCTTCCTCGACGACGGGCACGGTGTCGCCGGCGCCGAGGGGCAGGGCGTCGGCTGCGCCGACGACGGCATGGCCGTCGCGTCCGGGCCCGCAACTCGGCTTCCTTGACCCGCATGGCCTCTCGGCCTTCGCGCACCGCTTCGGCGAGGTCCTGGCCCTTGGCCTTCAGGCTCTCGGAGGCCTGACGGGCGACATGCGCCGGGGCCAGCTGTGCTGCGGCGCGCTTCACCTTGCGCTTGGCGTACGACATTCCGGCCGCGCCGGTCGCGACGCCCCCGACGAACCATGTGACCCGCTTCATCATCTCGTCGTCCGATCGGTGCTTCCGCGGCGGAGCCGTTTGCCGGCTCGGCCAGTGCCCGACACGAGGGCGACGGACTTGATCACGGGTGCGCTCAGCGCGGCGCGAGAGATGCGGTTGCCACCGACAGCCACCGCGTCGCTGATCGCCTCGGCGGATCCGAGCACTCGATCGAAGCGGTCCAGATCGACTCGGGCGTCGTCGACGGTGTCGCGCAGCTCCGCCAGGAGCGGTCGGGTCTCGTTGCGGAGCAGTTCGACCTCGCGGTGCAACCCCTCGACCTGTCCGCCGAGCGCCTTGGTCGAATCCAGCACCCGGAGCAGGACCACGACCAGGCCGGCGAAGCCGATGGTGCACAGCACCGCAGCGAGGAGTACGGCGAGCTCGCCGGCGGTCACGGCTCGACCCCGTCCGGCCCGTGATCCATCCGGTGGTCGCCACCTCGGCCGGACGCGTCGCCGGCGGGATCGTGGGTCTGATCGCCGGCCTGGCCGTCGTGCTGGAGGTTCCGCTTCATCCGGATCGTGATCTCCTGCTCGAACCCGTGCTCGGTGGGTTCGTAGTAGCGCCGGTCCCCGAGCGACTCGGGCAGGTACCGCTGGGGCACCCACCCACGGGGGTCGTCATGAGGGTACTCGTATCCGACACCGTGCCCGAGCGATCCCGCACCCGAGTAGTGAGCGTCCCTCAGATGGGGCGGCACCTCACCCAACTTGCCCTGCTGCACGTCGGTCCGAGCGGTCCAGATGGCCACGGCCGCCCGGTTGCTCTTCGGCGCCGCCGCCAGATGGATCACGGCCTGGGCCAGATTCAGCTGGGCCTCGGGCAGCCCGACGTGCTCGACCGCGTGGGCCGCGGCGACGGCGACCGGCAGCGCGCTCGGGTCGGCCAGACCGACGTCCTCGCTGGCGAGGATCACGAGGCGTCGGGCGATGAACCGAGCGTCCTCGCCGGCCTCCAACATGCGGGCCAACCAGTAGATCCCGGCGTCGGGATCGCTCCCCGGATCGACTTGATGAAGGCCGAGACGACGTCGTAGTGGTCGTCGCGTCCGTAGCGCAGGGCGCTCGTGCCCAGTGCCGCATCGACATGATCGGCGGTCACCTCACTCGGCTTGGCCAGCGCGACCGCGACCTCGAGCGCCGTCAGGACCTGGCGTCCGTCGCCGCCCGCTCGATCGACCAGATGGGCGATCGCGTCCTCGGAGCCGGCGCTCCCCTCCGCTCGGAGGCCGCGACGGACCAGGGCCTCGATCGCTTCACGATCGAGCGGTTCGAGCCGGAACAGCGTGGACCGGCTGCGCAGGGGTGGGTTCACCTCGAAGAACGGGTTCTCGGTGGTCGCGCCGATCAAGGTGAGGGTGCCGTCCTCGACCGCCGGGAGCAGCGCATCCTGTTGGGACTTGGAGAAGCGGTGGATCTCGTCGAGGAACAGGATCGTGCCCGTGCCCCGCTCACCGAGGCGCTGCCGGGCCCGTTCGATGACCTCGCGCACGTCCTTCACGCCGGCGGTGACCGCGCTCAGGCGCTCGAACGCCCGGTTGGTGGTGCGGGCGACCACCTCGGCCAGGGTGGTCTTGCCCGTGCCCGGCGGTCCCCAGAAGATGGCGCTCGTGAGCCGGTCCTGCTCGACCAGACGGCGCAACGGCCGCCCCGGCCCGACGAGATGACGCTGACCCACGACCTCGTCGAGGTTGCGGGGGCGCAGGCGCGCCGCGAGGGGTGCCTGATGCCGAAGGCGTTCCTCGGCGGCCGCGGAGAACAGGTCGTCGGCCATCGATCAGGTGGACTCGGACACGGGGAACCAGGCCGACAACACCCGCTCGTAGCCATCGCGGCGGAAGGCCACGACGCCGGCGAGCGTCTCGTCGATCGTCGCCCATCTCCAGGCCCGGAACTCGCGCTGGTCCGGCGTCGGTCGGACATCGTCGTCGACCACCTCGAACAGGTACCACCGCTGGCACTGCCCGAGGCCGGTCTTCTTCCTCCGGTGCTCCGCTGGGAGCTCGTAGGCGACCCAGTGCGGGTAGGCGTCGACGGGGCGGAGTTGGGCCCGGTGGAGGCCGGTCTCCTCCTCGACCTCACGCCACACGGCGTCGGCCGCGGTCTCTCCGGGATCCATCCCGCCCTGGGGGAACTGCCAGGAACCGGGGACGTCGACCCGCTCGAAGAGCAGGACCCGGCCGTCGCTGCGTCGGATCACCCCGACCACCCCAGCCCGAAACGTCACGTGCTCACCCATCGCCCCCCGCACGGTACCGGTTTGGTCGCCCCGGCATGCCTGCGGCGCCGGGGCGACCAAACGGCTGATCACGCCACCGACCTGCCGCTCGGTCGTACAAACCGTCGAGGGTGTGCACGATCTGGTCGTCCGACATCCGCCACGTGAATCGCAGCGGCCGCCAACCTTCGACCACGAGGTCGTTCTGGCGCTGTGAATCCCGATCGAGGTCACCGGCGAAACGATGGAAGCCGAACCCGTCGCCCTCCAGGAACGTCCGCACCTCGGGATAGGCGAAATCGAGCCGATACCTGCCGCCGGCCGTCGTGATCCGGAACTGGCTGACCGGAGGAGGGAATCCGTGGGCGACGATCAGGCGGCTGATCCTGGATTCGAGGGCGCTCTCGCCTGGACTGAAGCCTTCGAGACGTTCGCTGAGCACGGCGTGGAGCCGCTTCATCGAACGCCCCGGTGCCGGTCTGGTGCGCAGGACCCGACCCAGCAGCTTCGCCGAGCCGCAACGCCCGGCGCCGTAGCAACTCGTCGACGAGGCGGCCGAGGCCGGCGACGTCGAGCCGGCCGCTCATGTCGATCACGAGCCGGACTCCCGAACAGACCCGAAGGCCCGATCGGGTGACGATGTCCTGCTCTTCCAGCGTCGTGTACCGGTGAGCCCGCACGCCGCCGAGCCGGACCTTGCGGTGGAGCGGCGCTCATCTCGATCTGACCCGGATCCTCGAACCCCTCGAGGCCGTAGATCTTGCAGGCGGTGTCGTGGGAGAGGAAGGCCTCGTCCCCGGCCGCCATCAGTGCTGCGGTCACGGCCTGCCGCCACGTGGGTGGGGCTCCGGCGACCCGCACCACCCGCCGGCGGAGCCGGACCCACCGGCCGGTCCGGGTGCGGTGCCGGATGGCGCCTCGTCCCACGTCGAGGAGCTGTTCCGGCCCGAGCAGTCCCTCGACCCGCTCGGCCCTCCCCTCGACAACGCGTCCCCTCCTGCTGCTCACGTCTCCCGTCCTCCACGTTTGGTCGCAGATGCATCGGGTGGGTGTTCTTGCGGGCAAACCGCAGCTCGGGGAAGCGAGGCGCAACCTACGACACCGGTGTCACACAGTTCCGCCCTCCACGTCTGGTCGCGGGCGCATCACCTTCACGCCAGCGACCAGACGGCGAACGCTTCCGGACGTGAGCAGCGGTTTGGTCGCCACGGCACGCAGGGCGTGCGTCGGCGACCAAACCTGGGGTTGCGGACGGGAGCAGGAGGGAGGTCAGGATTTGGGGGGAGGGTGCGGATGCCGAGGATATCGAGCTGGGACGCGTCGACCGGCGTCGGCGCGTTCGTCATCGGGTCCATCCCGGACTGCGTCTTCGGGAAGGCGATCACCTCGCGGATGTTGTCCTCGCCGGCCAGGATCGCCGTCAGCCGGTCGATGCCGAAGGCGAACCCGCCGTGGGGCGGGGCGCCGTACTTGAACGGGGTCAAGAAGAACCCGAACTTGGCCTGGGCCTCCTCGTCGGAGATCCCGAGCAGGTTGAACACCCGCCGCTGGAGGTCCGTGTCGTGGATCCGGATCGATCCCGAACCCAACTCCCAGCCGTTCAGCACCAGGTCGTAGGCCAGCGATCGCACCTCGAGCGGGTTCGTCTCGAACAGCGATGTCGTCGGGATGCGGGTGGCAGAACGGATGGTGTCCCGGGATCGGCTTCCCGGTCTCCTTGTCGGTCCCGACGAACAACGGGAACTCGGTGACCCACACGTAGCGGTACGGGCCCTGGTGAACCGGCGGCCGCCCCAGCTCGTTGCGCAACGTGCCGAGCACCTCGCAGGTGGTCATCCACTCATCGGCGACGATGAGCAGCAGGTCGCCGGGTGCCGCCTCCAACGCCGCGGCCAACGCAGCCGTCTCGTCGTCGGTGAGGAACTTCGCCACCGGCGACTCGAGGGTGCCGTCCTCGGCGACCTTCATCCACACCAAGCCCTTGGCCCCGGCCTGCTTGGCCCGGTCGGTCAGTTGGTCCAGCTTGTTGCGGCCGAACTCGCCGGCGCGACCCGGCACCCGGATGCCCTTGATCGCCCCGGCGCCGGAGAAGGCCTTGAACGAGGTCGAGGCGAAGATCGGCGTCAGCTCGACGAGTTCCATCCCGAACCGCAGGTCGGGCTTGTCGATGCCGTACCGGTCCATCGCCTCGCGCCACGTGATCCGTTCGATGGTCGGCGGACGCTCGCCGAGCACGGCCTCGGCCGCCGCGATGACGGCGTTCCCGATGGCCTCGAGCACGTCGTCCTGGTCGGCGAAGCTCATCTCGGCGTCGAGCTGCATGAACTCGTACTGACGGTCGGCGCGCAGGTCCTCGTCGCGCAGGCAACGGGCGATCTGGTAATACCGGTCGACCCCGGCCACCATCAGGAGCTGCTTGAACAACTGCGGCGACTGCGGCAGGGCGTAGAAGGAGCCCGGTGCCTGGCGGGCAGGCACGAGGAACTCGCGAGCACCCTCCGGTGTCGACGGCACCAGCATCGGAGTCTCGACCTCCACGAAACCCTGAGCCTCCATGGCCCCCGGATCGCCGAGTTGACCTTCGCTCGAAGTCGAAGGTTCTTCTGCATCCGTTCGCGACGGATGTCCAAGTAGCGGTACTGGAGTCGAGTGGTCTCGACGACGTCGTCGGCCCGAGCGTCGATCGGAACGGCGGCGGGTCGGCGATGTTCAGCACCGTGACGGTGCACTCGCCGACCTCGACCTCGCCGGTCGGGAGGTTGGCGTTCACGGTGCCGTCGGGTCGGGCCCGCACGACACCGGTGATCTGCACCACGTACTCGCTGCGCACGTCCACGTCGTTGTCCACCACGCACTGGACCAGCCCGGTGTGATCCCGGAGGTCCACGAAGGCGAGCTTCTCGCCGTGCTCGCTGCCGACGACCGACCCAGCCGCACAACGTGACGGTCTGGCCGATGTGCTCGGTGCGGATCACGCCGCAGTAGTGGGATCGCATGCTCATGGTTCGATCAGCTTTCTCAGGGTGTCGATGAGATCGGTTCGAGGGACGACGTGTTGGATCCGCTCCTCGCCCGCCGATCCGGCGAGCGGACGGACGGTGACCGTGCCGGCCTCGAGTTCGTCGGAGCCCACGATCACGGCCACGGTCGCACCAGCCCGGTTCGACGCCTTCATCTGGCTCTTCATACTGAGATTGTCGTAGGCCCGCTCGGCGTGGAGTCCTGCCGACTGGAGGAGGGCCGTGAGCTCGAGCGCGGCCAGTCCCCCGGTGGTGTCGACGACGAACGCCGACGGAGCGAGCGAGGGCGCGTCGAACACGCCCTCGGCATCACACGCCATCAGGGTTCGATCGACGCCGAGCGCGAACCCGACTCCCGGGGTCGGCGAACCGCCGAGATCCTCGGCCAGGCCGTCATAGCGCCCCCCTCCGCCGACGGCGTTCTGCGCCGAATCGAGGGTCAGACCGGCGAACTCGAACGTGGTCTTGCGGTAGTAGTCGAGGCCTCGCACCAGCAGGGGGCTCACGGTGAAGTCGATGGAGAGGGCCCGAAGGCCCGAACACACCGACTCGAAGTGGGCGGCGGTCTCGTCGGAGTAGAACGCCGAGATCTGCGGCGCGTCGGCGATGACGGCCGCGTCGGCCTCGCGCTTGGAGTCGAGCACCCGGAGCGGATTCTTCTGCAAGGTGGTCCGGCTCTCCGGCGTCAGGGCATCGAGATGGGCCGAGAAATGCTCCTGGAGGGCCGCCACGTACGCAGCGCGTTCTTCGGGGGCACCCAGGCTGTTCAGCAGCAGCTCGACTCGCTGGAGCCCGAGCGCCCGGTAGAAGCGGTCGGCGAGGGCGATGACTTCGACGTCCAGATACGGATCGTCGACGCCGAGCACCTCCACGCCCACTTGGTCGAACTGGCGATATCTCCCGGCCTGGGGCTTCTCGTAGCGGAAGTTCGGGCCGTGATACCAGACCTTCCACGGCGTGAGCGGCTGGTGTTGCACGAACGCCCGGACCACCGACGCGGTCTGCTCGGGCCGCAGGGCGATGTGCCGGCCGCCCTTGTCGACGAAGTCGTACATCTCCTTCGTGACCACATCGGTGGCCTCGCCGAGGCGATGGAAGACGCCGAGATCTTCGAACATCGGAGGGACGATCTCGCCGTATCCTGCCCGTTCGACGATCTCGGAGAAGGTGGTGACCAGTCGCCGCACCCTGGTGGAATCCGGGGCGAGGACGTCTCTGGTCCCGGGGCTGGTCTGGAATTCGGGCACGTCGGGCGAGGCTACCGGAGCGGCCCGGCCGAACCGGTGCACATTGCGACAAGCGGAGCGCCGCCGCCCTGCGGGAGGCCCACTCCGCAAGTCGCGCCGGCGGCTGGAAAATCATCTACGTTTCGGGAACCGACCGGGCCCACGCCTCGTCGGATCACTCGGGCGAGATTGATGATCGGCACGGAGGGGTGGTCCATGACAGGCGATCGGGAGGACTCGTGAGTCGATTTCGCCAAAGCGGCGACTACGTGCTCGCACTGATCGGAGGGGCCGTGGCCTCGATTCCGGATGTCCGTGTCCGCCCAGACAGCGTCCGCCCTCCCGGACGGCGGAACTCGCCGGTCACGCTCGGTCTCGCTTCCCTTCGCCTGCTTTGATCCGGCGACCACGTCCCTGTCGATGTCGAAGTGGCCGCCACTCGCCTGATCCAGGCGACGCTCACCGTCCAGGTGAGTTCGGCCCGGTCCGCTTCGGATGCCGGGAGATCGAGGCGGTCATGGCATCGACCAAGCACTGAGTTCGTGGTGCCGATTGTGGAACGACCTCGAGACCGTCGAGGTCGAGCTCCGCGACGACAGCGGTGCTCGCCAACGACGGTCAGGCTGCGCACTCCGGACACCACGGTCGTCGCCGTCCTGCCGGTCTGGCCGAGCGAGCTCGAGACCTTCCGGCCCGGGTCTCGGTCGCGGCCAGTGCGGCCTTGCCGACCATCGCCCTCACGTCGATCGAGCCGACCGTGCTCGACCTCGGTCCGGCCGCCCTCGACCAGATCGGCAGCCTCGGCTCACGGGACGGACCTCCAGTCCTCCTCACGTCGCTCGAGTCACAACCTCGGTCTCCGAAGGCGGACGCCTCCTCCTCGACGACGACACCGCGCTCAGCGCGCTCCCGGCGGAGTGGCAGCCGGACGGAGCAGCGAGCAGTCGGGCGGGTAGCCGCCAGATCCGGTTGACGATGACGCGCTGCGGACGGCGATCGGGCTGCGCTCGTCGACTCGGCCCGGGTCGGCGCGCACCGTGCGCTGTTCGCGCATCAATGGGGCGGCAACCCCGACGACGGGATCTCCCGACGATCCGGATTCACCATTCCGTCGCTCGGCGGCCTGCTCGGGGTCCTGGGCATCTACGCCCTGGGCGTGGGACCGGTGCCGTACTTGGTGCTCCGCCGGGCGAGGCGGCTGACGGCGGCATGGATCGTGATTCCCGCCGCCGCCGTGCTCGTATCGGCGGGAATCGTCGTCTCGGGCGTGATGGCGGAGCACGGGCCACGACTCGGCTCGTCCAGCACATCGCCGAACCTGGTCGGGTCCTCGGTGGAATCATCACTGTCGATCTCTCGATCGGCAGACCTGCGCCGTCGAGGTCTCCCCGTAGTGGGTGCTCTCGGCCGATCCCCAATGGTGGAACGACAGCGGACCGACGGCCTGGCAATCGTTCCGCCGGAGACGGATGGCAGCTCTCGACCACCGCTGAGTGGCCAGGTGCGATCTGCTCCATCGAGGCTGGCCGACCGCGACGGGCCTACGGGCCATCACTGCAGACCTCGACCGGTCCCGACGTAACCGCACCGTCGGCCCAACGACACCGATGTCGCCTCCACGCCGTCACCGTGTTCGCGGGGCGGTCGCTCGAAGAGCTCGGCGTCCAACCTGGCACGACCGTCGACGACATCGGGCTGACGATGCAGCCCTTCCCGTTCGTCGCCGCGGATGGGCAACCGCCCGTCACGGCCGCCTGGCAGCAATTGGATCCGGCGATCTGCTGCGAGCCTTCAACCGGCGCGACAAGCGCCGATCTGGGGTTCTGGGCCGCGATCTCGCAGGACTCGCCATCGGGGAAGTATCCCTCTCCGGTGCGGTCCGTGTCGCCGGGTGACCGACGAGCCCCCAGCGTGGTCGACCGCACGGCAACGGCACGACCGTGTTGTCGACCGTCGCCGGCATCGAGGCCGACGCTGCGGTCGACGACGCCAACGTGAAGGGCGAGATCTGCCGGCTATTGCACACTCCGGCGACGGCGACATCATCCTCCGGCTCCAGATGCCGGCCGACGCCGACACGGCGAATCTGCGGCTGAGCGCCCCGATGCCAGTGGGGATCAGGTTCCTCTCCGAGGACGGCCAGCGCTGGATCGATGCGGCGTTCAGCGTGGTGACGCCCCAGTCCCCGACGACGCCGTCCGAGGGGCGCCGTGGCGGTGCGGTTCTCGAACGAAGGATTCGGGTTCGACCCGACCACGCTGCCCAGCCTGTACGGAGCAGCGGCATGAGCGATCAGCCCTTCGACGGCTCCGCGACCGGCACAGGATCCGAGCTCACCGTCGCTCCCACGGTGGCCGACCCGACCCAGGCCGACGCAAGCCAGCACGATGCACCCGTACCGATGCAACCCAGGCCGAGCCGATCCCGCGCGCGCCGCCGGCCTCACGAAGATACGGCGCCCTGCTCGCGGTGGATGACCTGCACTGACACGATCCCACGCGGCTCCATCTTCGGCTTGATCGGCCCGAACGGCGCCGGCAAGAGCACGACCTTCGCCATGGCCGCCGGACTGCTGCGTCCGACGTCCGGTTCGATCGCGGTCTGCGGGGCCGACCCGGTGAGCCAATCCCGGACGGTGCGCGCCCGCCTCGGCTACATGCCCGACGTGCTCGGCGTCTACGACAACCTGACCGTCGAGGAATACCTGCAGTTCTTCGCGGCCTCGTACGGCGTGCACAAGCGGGACTGGGGGTCGCTCACCGACGGACTGCTCGAACTGGTCGAACTCTCCGTGAAGCGAACGGCGATGGTCAACTCGCTCTCGCGAGGCATGAAGCAGCGGCTCAGCCTGGCTCGTTCACTCGTCCACGATCCCGAGTTCCTGATCCTGGACGAGCCGGCGAGCGGCCTCGACCCCCGCGCCCGGGTCGAGCTGCGGGACCTGCTCCGCAACCTCAACGAGATGGGCAAGACCATCGTGGTCTCGTCCCACATCCTCTCCGAACTCGAAGAGATCTGCAGCGACGTCGCCATCCTCGAAGCGGGCAAACTCCTGGCGAGCGGACCGCCCCGCGAGATCATGCAACGGCTCGGCGGCGCCCGCGTGGTCAAGGTCCGGTTCGCCGACGGGACCCACGAGACGCACTCCGTTGCCGACGACGCGGCCCAGACCGCCTTGCTCCGAAAGCTCCTGGTCGACGACGGCCGCGACGTGGTGGAGTTCATCGAGGAATCCGCCGGCCTCGAGCAGTTGTTCATGAGCATCACGACGGGGGTCGTCCAATGAACATGGCCATGAATCCGGTGCTCGGACGCGAGCTCCGTCAGCGGATGCGCGGCTTTCGTGCCTTCGGCGCCCTGCTGGTCTTCCTCGGGTTCCTCGTGTTGGCGGCGTACTTCGTGTACCTCGGGAACCGAGGCAGTCAGTTCGGCGTGGACATCGAGCGGCAATCCCGGGTGGGTCGCGACATGTTCGAATGGTTGCTGTTCGTGATGGTCCTGTTGATGCTCTTCCTCGTGCCCGGCTTGACCGCAGGCGCCGTCGCCGGAGAACGAGAACGTCAGACGCTGCTCCCGCTGCAGGTCACCCCCCTCTCGGGCCGCTCGATCCTGTGGGGCAAGGTCCTCGCCGCCCTCGCCTTCCTCGGCCTCATGGCCATCGCCGCCCTCCCGCTCTTCGCCATCTGTTACGAGCTCGGGGGGCTCACGATCGTGTCCATCGTGCGGGGTCTCCTGGCGGTGATGGTCGTGGCCGTCGTGCTCGCTGCGATGGTGGTCGCCATCAGTGCGTTCGCCAAGCGAGTCCAGACCGCGACGCTGCTCGCCTACGGGTTCACGGCCCTGCTCTCGATCGGGGCCGGACTCGCCTATGGCGCCATCGCTCTGGTCGACGGAACCAGCGGCGGCGACCAGACCTCGCCGCCCACGGCGGTCCTGCTGCCGAATCCGTTCACGTTCGTCGCCGCGGCGTCGAGCGCAGGTGCCGACAACTTCATCGACACGCCGCTCGCGGCTTGCGTGACGGACTGCGAACGTCCTACGCGCAGAACGGTGGCTGGCTCGCCACGCCCGACAGCGACGCCCGTTTCGGCGCCGACGATCCGAACGGCGGGTTCTTCGTGGTCGACGATGCCGCCACCTCGGCGCTCCCCGGCACCACCTGGCTGTACTCGTTGGTCTCGCTCGTGCTCCTGGCCGGGGTGCTGTTCGTGATCGCTGTCCGCCGGCTCCGGCTCCCAGCGGAGTTGGAGCGATGATCACCGACAGGGTCCGTGCCCTCCTCGATGCGGTCCGCCGCCGACTGCGGCTCGCCTGGGCCGTTGCGACGTTGCAGGCGTTCGCCCCGATGGTGCTCGTGTCCGCCGTTGCCCTCGTCCTCCTCGGACGCTTCTGGGAGCGAGCTTCGTGGGCGGAGCCTGCCGCCATCGGGATCGTGGTCGGATTCGTCCTCCTGGTGGCGGTGGCCGCCCTGGCCGTGCGAATCGACCAGCGTCTCGCGGCCCGAGCGGCCGATCGAGGCCTGCAGACCAAGGACGCGTTCACCTCGGCGTTGGTGCTCGAACATGCTCCCGAGCCGTTCGGCACGATGATCCGTGACCGAGCCGACCACGTCGCGGCGGGGGCGACATCGAAGGACGCCATTCCCGTCCGCCTGCATCGCCGCCCGCTGGTCCTCGCCGCCGTGCTGGGCCCGCTCGCCCTGGTCCTGGGAGTGATCTCCAACCCCCAGGACGAAGCTCGGCGTCAGCGCGCCGCGGAGCGGGCTGCGATCGCCGAGGTCGCCGACGAACTGGACGCCAGAGCAGAGGAACTCGCCGCCCAAGGCAGAGCGCAACCGAAGCCGCCCAGCGGCTCCAGGAGCTCGCCGACCGCCTCGCCGAGACCGATTCGATCGAGGAGGCGACCCAGGCCCTCGACGAGGCTGCCGCCGAACTCGCCGCGGAAGTGCCGAGCGACCGCCTCGCCGAACAGCAGGCGACGCAGGGCTCGAGCAGAGCCTGGAACGAAACCCACTCGGTCCGGACCCCAGCGCCGGCGCGTCCACCCAACTCGAAGCGGCCGCCGCTGCGCTCGGTGACTCGAGCCCGGCCGAGGTGGCCGAGCTCGCCGACCGACTCGATGCCCTCGCCGACACCCAGGAGGCCGGCGATCCGGCGACCGCCGACGTGCTTGTCGGAGGCGGCCGCGGCGGCCCGGGCCGGAGACCTCGCCACCGCCACGGCGAAGCTCGGCGAGGCCGCCGCCGCGCATCGCGACGCGACCGCATCGGCGACCGCTGCTGCCGCCGCCAATGCGGCAGCCACCGCGGCGTCGACGGCCTCCACCAAGCTCGGCCAGTCGAACGGGGGCACCGGCAGCGGAGCGGGCCAAGGCGACGGTGACGGGAACGGCAACGGGAACGGCAACGGGAGCGGATCCGGCAGCGGCTCGGGCGGCGGAGGATCCGGGAACGTCAGTGGCGGCACGGGGACCGGGACGCCGAACGGCGGGCGCGGCGGTCAGGGGCAGGGCACCGGCTCGGTCGGTACCGGCGTGAACGGCCAGGAGCCCGACACCGCCACCATCTTCGATCCCTCACCGTCCGGGACGCCCGACGACACGCCTCAGGTGGTCGGTGGGAACGGGGCCGGTGACGGCTCCACGATCGGCATCACCGACGGTCCGACCAACGCCGGTGGCCGCACGGTGCCCCTGTCGGAAGCCCTGCCCGGCTACGCGGCAACGGCGACCGAGGCACTCGACCGTTCCGCGGTCCCGCCGTCGGTTCGCGAACTCGTCCTCGACTACTTCGATGCCCTCCAGGAGCGCACGCCATGACCGTCACCCCCGAGCAGTACGCGTCGATCGCCGAACGGATCGAACACGAGGTCGGCAAGGTGATCGTCGGCCAGGGCGAGCTCGTCCGAACCGTCGTGAGCTGCCTGCTCGCCGAGGGCCACACCCTGCTCGAAGGGGTTCCGGGCCTCGGCAAGACCATGCTGCTCAAGACCCTGTCCCATGTCGTCGATCTCCCGTTCTCCAGGATCCAGTTCACCCCCGACCTGATGCCCGCCGACATCGTCGGAACCCAGGTGCTGGAAGAGGACGAGCACGGTCGACGGGCCTTCGAGTTCCGACAGGGACCGATCTTCGCCAGCTTCGTGCTCGCCGACGAGATCAACCGGGCGACGCCGAAGACCCAGTCGGCGCTGCTCGAGGCGATGCAGGAGCGCTCGGTGACCGCGGGCGGAGCGACCCGCTCGCTCCCCCGCCCGTTCCTCGTGATGGCGACGCAGAACCCCCTGGAGAGCGAAGGCACCTATCCCCTGCCGGAGGCCCAACTCGACCGGTTCCTCCTGAAGGCCCACGTGCCCTTCCCGAGCGCGGAGGATCTGGTCACGGTGTTGGAGCGCACCACCGGCGCCGAGACCCAGACGGCGGAATCGGTCGTCGGTGCGGCCACGCTCGTCGAGATGATCGCCCTCACCAAACAGGTGCCGGTCCCCGATCACGCCCTGCGCCACGCGGTCGATCTCGTGGTCGGGACCCAGCCGTTGTCCGACACTGCGCCGCCGTCGATCAAGAAGTACGTACGGTTCGGTGCCTCGCCCCGCGGCGCCCAAGCACTGGTGCTCGCCGGCAAGGTCCGTGCGCTGCTCGATGGTCGACCGAGCGTGTCGGTCGACGACGTCCGGGCCAACGCCGCTGCGGCGCTCCGCCACCGGCTCGTCCTCGGCTACGAGGCCGCGGCCGACGGCGTGGGCTCCGACCAGCTCGTCGCGGAGCTGCTCGACCACGTCGGCGCACCGACCGCCAACCTCCGCGGCGCTCCCTGAACCCGGCCGCCCGCTCGACCGTCCCACCGAACCGCTGCAACGCCCCACCGACATGGCCGCCGAACCGCTCCTCGATCCCGCCCTGCTGGCGCGCCTCGAACGGGTCCAGCTCGTCACCGGCCGACGGCTCGTCGGCCGGTTCAGCGGCGAGCACCGTTCGTCGCGTCACGGATCGTCGCTCGACTTCGCCGACTACCGCGACTACCACCCCGGCGACGACTTCCGCCGGATCGACTACTCGCTGTACGCGCGCACGGACCAGCTGTTCATCCGCTTGTTCGAGGCCGAGGACGACCTGGCCGTTCGGCTCCTGGTCGACACGTCGGCCTCGATGGGATTCGACGGCAAGCTGCGCCAGGCCGCTCGACTCGCCGCCGCGCTCGGATTCGTGTCGCTCGTTCGCCGCGACGCCGTCCAGCTCTACTCGTTCCCACCCGGTCGCGCCGATCGCTTCAACGGTCGTTCGAGCCTCGCCGCGCTGATGCACCGCCTGGAGACCATGGAACCGGCCGGGATCACCGACATCGACCGCGCCGCCGATGCGTTGCTCGCTCGTTCGGGACCACCCGGGATGTCGATCGTGATCTCGGATCTGTTGACCCCGACCTGGCCCGCCGCGATCGAGCGATTGCCCGCACGCGGTGGCGAGGTCACGGTGGTGCACGTGTTGTCGAACGCCGAGCTCGATCCCGAGCTGGCGGGCGACCTCGACCTCGTCGACGCCGAATCCGGGGACCGGCTCCCGGTGAGCCTGACCCACGACGTCGTCGCCGACTACCGGGCGTCGGTGCAAGCGTGGCTGGCCGACATCGAGGCGCGCTGCGCCCACCGGGGCGTGCGGTACGTGCGCGTCGAAGCCGACGACGACATCGAAGAGGTACTGCTGCGATCGTGGCGCCGGGCCGGGGTCGTGCGATGAGGTTCGCCAACCCGGCCGGACTCGCGCTCGCCGCCCTCGCGATTCCGGTCATCGTGCTGCACATCCTGCGGCCTCGCCGCACGGCGCAATCGGTCTCGTCGCTGTTCTTGTGGCGGTCGTTGGAGCGTCCCGTGTCGTCGGCGCGCCCGTGGCAGAAGCTGCGCTGGAGTGCGCTGCTCCTCGCCCAACTGCTCGCGGTCGCCGTGCTCGCCGTCGCCGTGGCCCGACCCGTCCGCCTGGGACCGGCCAAGCTCGCGGCCCACACCGTGTTCATCATCGACGCGAGCGCGTCGATGGGGGCGATCGACGGCTCCCCGGATCGGATGAGCGATGCGATCGCCCAGGCGGAATCGTTGCGGGGCGATCTTCCCGAGGACGGCGTGGCGAGCGTCGTGCTCGCGGGCCCGCGACCGAGAGTGCTGCTGACGGCCAGCCCCGACCCCGATGCGTTCGATGCTGCGCTCCGCACGATCGACGTCGGCGAAGGTCGCGCCGACTTCGCCGGTGCGTTCGCGCTCGCCGAGAGCCTCGAGACCGGGGCCCAGGAGGTCGGGTTCATCCTGTTGTCGGATGGCGGCCTCACCGACGCCGAGCAGCGCCAGCAACCGCCCGGGACCGTGTACCGGCGCGTCGGAACCGGTGAGACCAACCGCGGAGTGGTCCGTCTCACCGTCGAGCCCCGAGGTTCGAGCCTCCACGTGCGGGCCACGCTGGGCCACTTCGGCGGGGGCCCATCCACCCAACGATTCCGTGTCGACGTCGACGGAGTCACCGCTCACGCAGAACAGGTCGAGCTCAAACCCGGCACCACCCTCGACGTCGAGACCGACGTCCCGCTCGGCGATCGCGTCGAGGCGTTCCTGGAGGGCGGCGACCAGTATCCGCTCGACGATCGGGCCGTCGCCGTGGCGGGCCGGAGGCCGCCCATCGACGTGCTGCTGGCGGGTCGGACGACCTTCATCGGCGAGCTGCTCGCAGCGATCCCTGGCGTCACCGTGCACGTCGCCGAGCCCGGCGCCCCGCTCGACACCACCGACATCGACGTCGCGGTCTTCGCCGAGACCCCGGTGCCCGCCGACATCGACGTACCGTACCTGGCGATCGCGCCTCCGGCTGGAGCACCCGGCGTCGCGGTGACGGGGACCGTCGACCAGCCGGCGATCGCGCTCGTCCGCACCACCGACTCCTCCTCGCCGGGATCGATCTCACCAACATCGGAGTGGCACAGGCCCAAGCGCCGCCGCCCCCGACGCTCAAGTCCTCGTGGGCGCAGAGGAGCCCCCTGCTGCTTCGCGGGTCCGGACCCTCGGTCCCGTGGGTGTACCTCGCCTTTCCTGGCGTCGTCGAACCTCCCGGTCGACGTGGCCTTCCCGCTCCTCGGAGACCGAATCCTCACCGAGTTGACCGGCACCGCCCAGCCGACCACCTCGCTCGAGGTCGGCGATTCGTTGCCCGTGCCGCCGAGCAACGCAGCCGTCGTCATCGATCCGGTCGGGACGGAGCGAACGATCGAGGCGGGCGACAGCGTGCCGGTCGCCACGAGGGCGGGCTTCGGGCGATCCGAGTCGACGGCGAGACCCGTCTGATCGCCGTCAACCCGCCCCGGGCGGAGTCGGCCATCGCCCCCGCCGACGAGATCCGCAAGGCTCCGACACCGACTGGCGGGGACGGCGCCGTGCCGCGCTCGGAGATCCCCTCCTGCGGTGGATCGTCGCCCTGGTGCTGCTCGTCCTGGCCACGGAGTGGTTCCTCGCCCGGCGACGCCGCGGCGTCGGACGACGGCAGTGGCGGACTGCGGCCGCGACCAGGATCGCGATCGCCGGGCTCCTCCTCGCCGCCGTCTTCGCTCCCGTCATCAAGCGACCGGCTTCCCGGCTGGCCACGGTGTTCCTGAGCGACGCCAGCGATTCGATGGGCACCGCCGGCACGAACGCCGCGTTCGACTGGGTTCGCGAGGCACTGACCCATCGGGCCCCCGACGACGTGGCCGGGGTGGTGGTGTTCGGCGCCGAGGCCCGGCTCGAGCAGCTCGTGCAGACGAGCTCGTCGCTCGGCACGAAGCACGTCGTGGTCGATGCAAGTGCAACGAATCTCGAGGCTGCGATGCGGCTCGGCGCTGCGCTGGTGCCCGACGACGCCCGCAAGCGCGTGGTTCTCGTCAGCGACGGCCGGTCGAACACCGGTGATCCCGAGCTCGAGGCCGGTGAACTCGGCGAGCTCGGTGTTCCGGTCGACGTCCACGTGATCGAGCCCCGCGTCGGTGCCGACGCCGCCGTACAGCGGATCGAGGTCCCGCGCGTCGTGCGGTCCGGCGATTCGGTGGCCATCACGGCGTCGGTCCTCTCGACGACCGGCGGCCCGGCCACGGTGGTGCTCGAACGCGATGGGGACGAGGTCGGTCGCAGGGCGGTCGAGTTGACGGCGGGGACGAACGAGGTCGTGTTCCAGGACGTGATCGGTGCCGACGCCGGAGGCACGGCGCGCTACACGGCGTTCGTGGACGCGCCCGGCGACGTCCAGGGTCAGAACGACACGGCCTACGCCGGCGTGCCGATCGAGGGGCCGGCCTCGGTCCTCGTCGTCGAAGGAACGCCGGACGAGGGCGCCACCCTCGCCGGTGCGCTCCGGGCGTCGGGCCTCGCCGTCCAGACGGTCGTGGCGACCGCCCTGCCGGACGTCCGGGAGCTCGCCGCCTATTCCTCGATCGTCCTCGTCGACGTGGACGCGCGAGACCTCTCGGGCGAACAGCTGCAGTCGCTCGAGACCGCAGTCCGCGACCTCGGGCGGGGTCTGGTGACCGTCGGCGGGGAACGGAGCTACGGCCTGGGCGGGTATCGGGGCACCCCGCTCGAAGACCTCCTCCCCGTCATCAGCGAGATCACCGATCCGATGCGGCGCACGAAGGTGGCCGAGGTCCTGTCGTTCGACGTGTCCGGGTCGATGGCCAACTGCCATTGCGATGAAGGCGAGAACCGCAACGCCCGCATCGCCGGCGGCGTGATGAAGACCGACATCTCCAAGGCCGCTGCCGCCCGCACCGTCGAGGCGCTGAGCAGCGAGGACGAGCTCGGCATCCTGGCCTGGAACGCCGGAGCGAAGTGGATCGTCGACCTCCAGCAGCTCCCGTCGGCCGAGGTGGTCGACTCCGGCCTGCGCACGCTCAAGCCCGCCGGGAACACCGACCTCACCGATTCGCTCACCGACGCGGCCGACGCCCTGCGGGCGTCCGACGCCTCACTCAAGCACATCATCCTCTTCTCCGACGGGTTCACGGCGGTGGAGGTCATCGAGAAGGTCGCCGACCAGGCCGGTCAGCTCTACGAGCAGGACGGCATCACGGTGTCGGTGGTGGCGACCGGAGAGGGCGCTGCCCCGTCGCTCGAGGACATCGCCATCCAGGGCCACGGCCGCTTCTACCCGGGCCGGGATCTCCAGCGGGTGCCCCAGGTGATCGCCGAGGAGGCGGTGATCGCGTCCCGGAACTTCATCAACGAAGGCACCTTCCTTCCCGAGATCACCTCCCGCACCCCGATCACCGAACGACTCGACTCATCGCCCGAACTGCTCGGCTACGTCGCCACGACGGCCAAGGGCACCGCCACGACCGCCCTTCGCATCGGACCGGATCGAGACCCCCTCCTCGTGTCGTGGCAGGCGGGCCTGGGCCGGGTCAGCAGCTGGACGAGCGACGCCTCGGCCGGGTGGTCGCAGCGGTGGGCGAACTGGGACGGCTACGTCGGCTTCTGGTCGAACGTCGTCACCGACACCTTCCAGGCCGGTTCTTCGACCGGCGCCGTCCAGGCGACGCTCGACGGCGGACGGCTCCAGATCAGCGTCGAGGGCGCCGCGTCGCTCCCCGACGGCGCGACCGCCACGGCACGCGTGGCCGGTCCCGATGGGCAGCGGATCGAGGTCCAGCTGGAGCGGGTCGATGGGACGACGTTCACCGGCGAACTCCCGGTGTCGCGTGACGGTGCCTACGCCGTCGGAGCGGTCGTCGAGGCGGGCGGCGAGACCGTGCTCTCGTCCTCGGCGATCGCCAACCGCAGCTATCCCGTCGAGTACCAACCGGGCCCCGCCGACGAGGAACTCCTGCGGCGCATCTCGACCCGCTCCGGCGGCCGAGGAGCGGTCGAACCCGCCGCGGTCTTCGATCGGGCGGGGCTGCGGGCCGGCACCCGACGCTTCGATCTGCGGGGGCCGCTGCTGCTGCTCGCTGCCCTGCTGTTCCCGATCGCCGTGGCCCTGTCCCGGCTCTCGCTACGCGGCGCATCGGTCCAGGGTGCGGCGACGGGCCTTCGCGCCGCGGCCAAGTCCGCCGCCCGCAAGGTCCCGTCGATCCTGCCCGCCGATCCCGACAACGCTCCGACCCCGGCGAGATCGCCCGACCGGCCGCGCCGCGGTCCGGTCAGCCCGGCTCCCCCGCCCGCAGGGACGGTCGGCGATCTGTTGGCGAAGAAGCGGGCGCGGGAGCAGGGTCCGGACGAGGCCGCCGCCGACGAGTGAGCGCGGACGCCCCGGCTCCGGCCGCGAGCACGAGCGTTCCGGCCCAGACCGCCGGCATTCCGGGCCTGGTGGTCACCTCGACCAACACCCGGTCCCGGTCGTCGGCCCGCACCAGCACCACTCGACGATCCCGCCACCAGCCCCGCAGCACGACCGTCTCGGCGAGAGTGCCGCCTCGCTCGGGGTAGGCGACCAACGAGGGTCGGGCCGGGTCCCCGTCGAGTTCCAGGTCGGCGCGCACCACGCTCGTCCCGGGGCGTGGCCCGGGGAGTACCTCGACCCCCAGGTTCGTCACCGCGACCCCGGCGAGCTCGACCGTGGCGCCGCCATCCACCCGGCCCGACCCCGAGCGATCCGCGGTGGACACGAGGACGCCGAGGGCAGCGAGGGCGAAGCCGGCGTGGGCGATCCACGCTCGCCGGGGCACCTTCCCCCCGGCGCGACTGCGTCGCAGCAACGCGAGCGCGAGCACCGCGGCACCGGCGATCGGGAGGAGCAACCTGGCCCAGAACACGCCGTGGATGCGGACGGGATCCGAGACCGCGGCGACGAAGGCCTGGGCGACGAGCCCGATCGACACCACGATCGCAGCCGCTGAAGCCAGCATGGCGGCGACCGCGGTCCAGGGCTCCAACGGCCGGGCGCTCCCGATGCGATCCTCCGACCGCTTCCGCCACGCCACAGCGCCCGTCACGACGGTGGTCACCCCGCCGATCACGGCGAGACCGAGGCCCACCCGCCCGGCCTCGGCGAAGCTGTGCACCGAGGGCACCGCCCCCGAGCGGCTGCTCGCCGCCGAGCAGGGCCACACACCAGGGCGCCGCCGGCCACGACCCGACGGGATGCCGTCCCGCCGCCGGCGTGGAGCGCGGCGACCGTGGCCAACCAGGCCACGAGCGAGGCGTTCTCGACGGGGTCCCAGGCCCAATAGCCGCCCCACCCCTGCTCGGAGTACGACCACCACGCACCGAGCACCAGCGCCACCGTCAACACGGCGAGCGCGGCCAACGTCCAGCGCCGCAGCCGGGCTGACTCGGCGGGGGTCGGTTGGCCCCCGGTGACGAGTACCGCCATGGCGGGAACCGACAGCATCGACAGGCCGAGATAGAGCAGGGGCGGATGGATCGCCATGGCCGGATGCTCCAGGATCGGGGTCAGGCCGGCGCCGGCGATCGCCGGCACGTCGAGCCGCTCGAACGGTGACGCGACCGTGAGCGAGACCAGGAGCCACGCGGCGGTCGTGGCGCCGTGGGCGATCCGAGCTGGCGTACTCCCTGGAGGCCAGCAGACCCACGAGGCCCAGCACGCACGCCGCGGTCACCAGTGACCCTTGCGCGGTGGCCCACGTTCCCGCGACCCGATACGTCAACGAGGCTCCGGCTCGACCCTGCTCGGCGACGACCCGATACGTGAGATCGGTGCGAACGAAGGCCGCCGCGAGCCGGATCCACAACACGCCGGCGAACACGGCCGGGACCGCAGCCGCCCCGCCCCATCCCCGACCCGAGATCGAGCCGAGTGGGGCTGGGCGGGTCGTCACGGTGCGCCCTTGCCGGGGACCACCCGGTAGGCCTCGTACACGTTGTCGATCCGCAGGATCGTGCGGATGATGTGATCGAGATGAGACGGGTCGGCGAGCTCGAACTCGAAGCGCATCTTGGCGATGCGGTCGTTGCCGGTGTGGGTCGAGCAGGCCACGATGTTGACGCGCTGTTCGGCGATGGCGTTGGCGACGTCCCGCAACAGCCGACCCCGGTCGAAGGCGCCGACCTCGACCACCGTCCGGAAGATCGAACCGGTGTGCTCCCCGGTCCACTCGACCTCGACCATCCGAGCGGTCTGGGCCGACATCAACTCGGTCGCGTTGGCGCAGTCGGCACGGTGCACGCTGACGCCCCGGCCGCGGGTGATGAAGCCGACGATCTCGTCGCCGGGGACCGGGGTGCAGCACTTCGACAACCGGACCAGGACGTCGTCGAGACCCTCGACCGAGACGCCGACGTTGCTCCGGCCCCGACGCATCGGGTCGCGAACGATGTCGGAGGTGACGTCGGGTTCTTCGACGTCGGGCTGGACCTCGCGCAGGTAGCGCTGCACGACGGACTCGGCCGACACGTGGTGCTCGCCGATGGCCACGACGTACGACTCGACGTCGTTGTAGTGAGCCGCGATCGCTTCGCGCTCGAGGAACTCTTCGGGGAGCTTCTCGGACAACTTGGCCCGGCGCAGCTCGTCGGCGAGCTCCGTGCGCCCGGTTTCGAGCATGTCCTCGCGCCGCTCGCGGGAGAACCACTGCTTGATCTTGGAGCGGGCCCGTTGCGAGACGACGAAGTTGAGCCAGTCACGCGACGGCGCCGCGGTCTCGACCTTGGAGGTGAAGATCTCGACGGTGTCGCCCGACTGGAGTTGGGAGCTCAACGCCTTCAGCTCGCCGTTGACCTTGGAACCGATGCAGAAGTGGCCGACCTCGGTGTGCACCGCGTAGGCGAAGTCGACCGGGGTCGATCCGCGTGGGAGCGAGATGACCCGACCCTTGGGGGTGAACACGAAGATCTCGTCCTGTTGGAGGTCGGACTTGAGGCCCTCCATGAACACCGTCGGGTCGCTGGTCTCGCGCTGCCAGTCGACCATCCGGTTGAGCCAGTCCATGTTGTCGGCCGCGCTGCCCTCCTTGTAGGCCCAGTGCGCGGCGACACCCCATTCGGCCCGGCGGTGCATCTCATGGGTGCGGATCTGGACCTCGACGATCTTGCCCTCGGGGCCGATGACCGTGGTGTGGAGCGACTGGTAGAGATTGAACTTCGGCATGGCGACGTAGTCCTTGAACCGCCCCACCACCGGCTTCCACTGGCCGTGCACGCACCCCAGTGCCGCGTAGCAGTCCTTCACCGAATCGACCACGATCCGGATGGCCACGAGATCGAAGATGTCGTCGAAGTCCCGCCCCTTCTGGATCATCTTCTCGTAGATGCTCCACAGGTGCTTGCCCCGGCCGGTCACGTCGGCCTCGATGTGGAGGTCGCCGAGCTGGCGGCGGACCTCGGCGACGACGCGGGCCAGGTACAGCTCGCGTTCCGGCGTCCGGCTCGACACGAGGAAATCGAGCTCGGCGTAGCGCTTGGCGTAGATCGCGGCGAAGGCCAGATCCTCGAGCTGTTGCTTGAGTTCCTGCATGCCGAGGCGGTGCGCGAGCGGGGCGTAGATGTCGAGGGTCTCCTGGGCGATGCGGCGCTGCTTGTCCGGCGCCATGCCACCGAGCGTCCTCATGTTGTGCAGGCGATCGGCGAGCTTGATCATCAGGACGCGCAGGTCCTTGGCCATCGCCACGAGCATCTTGCGCATCGTGGCCGCCTGCTGGGCCTCCTTGGAGTCGAAGTGGATGCGCTCCAACTTGGTGACGCCGTCGACGATGGCGGCCACCTCGGGGCCGAAGTTCTCCTCGACCTCGGGCAGGGTGATCTCGGTGTCCTCGACCGCGCCGTGCAACAGCGCGGCTGCGACGCTCACCTCGTCGAGGCCCATCTCGGCCACGACTCGCGCCACGGCCAGGGGATGGTTGATGTATGCCTCACCGCTCGAGCGGTGCTGGTGCTTGCGCGTCGCGGGCCGCCGCGAACGCTCGGTCGATCAGGACCAGCGACGACTTCGGGTGGTTGGCTCGATAGGCCGAGACGACGGACGCCAGTTCCGCTGCCGGGACGTGGCCTGCCGGCGCCACGGCAGGACCCGGTCGACGGTGGCCATGGCGTCAAGAGCCTGCGTAGGTGATGAGGCTTTCCACGTGACGGCCCTCGAGCTTCGACCGCCCGTTCAGCTCACCGAGTTCCAGGATGAAGCCGAGTCCGGCGATCGAACCGCCCAACGCCTCGACCAGGCGAGCGGTGGCCGCCGCCGTCCCACCGGTCGCGAGCACATCGTCGATCACGAGCACGCATTCGTCGGGGTGGATGGCGTCGCGATGGATCTCGAGCTTGTCCGTGCCGTACTCGAGCGTGTACTCCTCGCGAGCCACGGCCCACGGGAGCTTGCCGGGCTTGCGGATCGGCACGAATCCGGCCCCGAGCTCCACCGCGACCGGGGCCCCGATGATGAAGCCTCGTGCCTCCACGCCGATCACCCGGGTCACGCCGTGATCACGAAAACGATCGGCGAGCATCGTCACCGCGGCGGAACCCGGCCGCGCCGCCGAGCAACGGCGTGATGTCCCGAAGCTGACCTCGTCGATCGGGTAATCGGGAATCACCCGGATGAGGTCGCTGATCGCGCCGAGGTCGGCCGGCATGGGCCAAGGTTACCCGCCCGACTCTGCGGCGACCGGGGCAAGCAGCGATCCGGTCAGCGCCGCTTCTTCTTGCGCGGCCTCGGAGGATGCGTCAGCACCGCGGCAGGCGTCGAGGTCTGGGCGATCGTCTCGGTGGCGGCACCGGTGGGCCGCTTGGGGCGAGCAGGAGCGCCGTCCTGGGCCATCTGCTCGCGAAGCGCGGCGACGTTCTCGGACCGGGTCCGCCGGGCGGCGAGTTCCTGGTAGCGAGGCTCACGCTCCTTCAGCGCAGCCAGGATCGGCGTGGCGATGAAGATCGACGAGTACGACCCGGCGATCAGGCCGACGAGGAGGGCGAGGGCGAACTCCTGGAGCGCGATGGCGCCCATCCCCCATGCGCCGATCACGAGGATCGAGATGACGGGAGCACCGACGAGATCGAGGTGTTCAACGACCTCATGAGCACCTGGTTCATCGACACGTTGACCACGTCGGTGTAGGGAACCCGAGGACCGAGCTTCGTGGTGTTCGAGCACCTTGTCGAACACGACGATCGTGTCGTAGAGGGAGTAGCCGAGGATGGTCAGGAAGGCGATGACGGTTGCCGGGGTGACCTCGAAGCCGAAGATGGCGTACGCACCGACGCTGATCCCGACGTCGTGGATGACCGCCGCCAGGGCCGAAACAGCCATCTTGAAGTCGAACCGCCAGGAGATGTAGGCCGTGATGAGCAAGAAGAACACGAGGAGCGCCTCGACGGCCTTCTTGGTGATCTGATCGCCCCAGGTGGGGCTCACGGTCGAGACGCTGACTTCGGCGCCGCTCGCGGCCGACGACAGGGCGGCCTTCACGGCGGCCTGCGTCTCCACCGTCTGATCACCCGCCTGGACCCGGATGCGGTCGGTCGTTCCCGACAGGGTCTGGATCTTGGCCGAGGTCGAGGCGATGCCGTTGGCGTCGAGGATCGACTCGACCTGCGACGTCGTCACGCTGTTGGCGTCGAACTCCCACGACACGCCACCCTCGAAATCGATGCCCAGGTTGAGGCCCCGCACGAGCAGGAACACGATCGTGAGCGCCAGGAACAGCGCCGAGATCGTGTAGCCGATCTTGCGCTTGCCGATGAAGTCGATCTCGGTCTCACCGTGGTAGAGCCGATGGAACACGCTGCTCATGCCGTACCTCCGGCGAGAGCTTCGCCCATCTCGACGCCGAGGATCTTGTTCCCGGCGAATCCCTTCGTCCTCGCCAGCAGCAGGATCGCCGGGCGGGTGTAGAAGTAGGCGACGACCATGTCCGTGAGCGTCGACAGGCCGAGGAAGAAGGCGAAGCCACGCACGCTCCCGACCGAGAGGTACCAGAGCACGGAGGCGCCGAGCAGCGACACCGTGTCGGCGGACACGATCGTGCGCCACGCACTCTTCTGACCCCGGATCGACGCCGATCGGAACGACCGGCCGTTGCGGAGCTCGTCCTTGAGACGCTCGAAGAAGACGACATAGGAGTCGACCGTGACGCCGACCGACACGATGATCCCCGTGACGCCGGCGAGGGTCAGCGACAGCCCCTTGGTCCTGGAGAGCAGCGAGATCACGCTGAACAGCAGTCCGCCCGAGACGAGGAGGCCACCGAAGACCACGAGCGCCAGCTTGCGGTAATAGAGCAGCATCAGCACCAGGACGAGTGCGATACCGATCGCACCGGAGATGACGCCGGCTCGCAGCGAGTCCTTGCCGAGGGTGGCCGACACCGTCTGAGCAGCCTCGGCCCGCATCTCGATAGGGGTACCGCCGTACTTGAGGATCCGGGCCAGGTCCTGGGCCTCGGACTCCTCGAATCCACCGGGGCCACCGGAGATCACGACGGTGGGGTCGGAGAAGTATTCGATCTGAGGCACCGGCGCCGAGACCACCTGATGATCGAGGACGATCGCCATGCCGCCGTCGGGACATTCCGCAGTCTGATTTTTGCACTTGGCGGTGGCGTCGTTCCAGGCGTCGAGTCCGAGGGCGCCGGTCTTGAGCTCCAGCTGCACCACCCACTCACCGTTCTGCAGGCCGGCGCTCGCGGTGTTGATGGCGGTCTCACCGAGGGCGAAGGCCGGGCCGAGCTGGTACAGCACCAAGCCGGATTGCAGCGGGAGGACCACGCTGTTCTCGGGCAGGTCGTCGACGGCGGGGGTGATGAACTCGGCCGGGTCCTGGGTCGCCGGATCCGCCCCGCCGGCCACGGTGGTGTCGGTCGAACCGGCAATGGTCGTGTCGGTGCCCGGGATGGTCGTGTCGGTGCCCGGGATCGTCGTGTCGGTGCCCGGGATCGTCGTGTCGGTGCCCGGGATCGTCGTGTCGGTCGAACCGGCAACCGTCGTGTCGGGGGCCGCAGTGAGCGGGCGGTTGGCGAGGCCTTGAGCGCCCACCGTCGTGTCGGTCCCGACAACGGTCGTGTCCACTCCGGCAACCGTGGTGTCGGTCGTTCCCGCGATGGTCGTATCGGTCCCGGCAACGGTCGTATCCGTCGCCGGGATCGTCGTGTCGGTCACGACGTCGGCAGCGATCGTCGTCGTCGGTGCGGTGGGGATCTTGGTGAAGTCGATCGGAGCGCTCAACGGGACCTGGGCGAGCACGGGCCGGAACATCACCTTGCCAGTGACGCCGATCAACTCGATCGCTCGCTCCTTGTCCTTGACCCCGGGAAGGTTGACCACGATGGTGTCGCCCTGACGGATGATCTCGGGCTCGGCGACGCCGAGGCTGTCGATGCGGGACCGATAGATGTCCGGCACCACGTCCAAGGCCGCCGAGTCATAGGCACCGACCGGGCGCAAGGTGACCGATGCGCCGCCCTGGAGGTCCAGACCCAGCTGCGGTTTGCCTCCGGTGGCGACCGTGGCGATCAGCCCGATCAGGGCGACGGCCACGATGCCGATGAGGGAGACGAGCAACGGGCGCTTCTTCACGGGCGGCCCTCGCCGCTGCCGCCGTCGACCCCGTCGTCGTCCAGACCATCGCCGTCGTCGAGGCCTTCGAGGGTGTCGGGCACCTCGAGCCGGTCGATGGAGTCGGTGGGATCCGTCGTCGCATCGTCGTCTTCGAGGTCAGCGGTCGCTCCGGGCGCCGTCGCCGTGCTGGCGGCGGGGTCGACCTTGCGGGCGACTGCGGAGCGGTGGACCCGAATCTGGACTCCGTCGGCGATGTCCAGCCACAAGGTGTCGCCCTCGATGGCATCGACGAAGCCGTAGATGCCGCCGCTCGTGATCACCTCGTCGCCTTCGGCGATGCTCGCCAGGAGATTCTGGGCCTCGCGCATCCGCTTCCGCTGCGGACGGATGAGGATCACGTACATCATCAACCCGATCAGGGCGAGGAAGACGATCTGGAAGCCGCCGCCACCGGAGGAGGAGTTGTCGGCTGCGGCGAGCAGGGAGGAGAGGAGCATCGAGGGCCAATCAGCGAGGGAAATTCGTCGTGGTACAGGACCGGCGTTCGAGGTTATCGACTCGGAGCGGTCGGTTGGTGTAGGGGCGCAGTCGCCGGTGGGAAAGCATCAGCCCCACACGTCCAGGATGGACGTCCGAAACCGGTCGTAGGTTCCGGCTCGGATCGCGGCCCGCGCCCGTTCCATGAGTTGCAGGGTCCAGGCGATGTTGTGGATCGACACCAGACGCTGCCGTGGGTTCGCCCACCTGGAACAGGTGGCGGAGGTAGCCGCGGGAGTGTCGAGCGCACACCGAGCACGAGCAATCGGTATCGATGGGTTCGTCTTCGTGGCCGTGGCGGGCCGCTTTGACGTGGACCTTTCCCCGCCCCGTCAACGCCGTGCCGTGCCGTCCGATCCGGGTCTGCATGACGCAGTCGAACTGGTCGACGCCGAGTCCGATCGCCTCCACGAGCGACGCCGGGTCGCCGACACCCATCAGGTAGCGGGGCCGGTCGGACGGCAGGTGCGGCATCGTCGCCACCAGGGCGTGGACCATCTCCGACCTGGTCTCACCGACGGACAGTCCACCGATTCCGTAGCCGTCGAAGTCCAGCGCGGCCGTCGAGGTGGCACTCGCCGCTCGGAGGTCGGGATCCGTGCCTCCCTGGACGATCCCGAAGATGGATTGATCGTCGCGCCGGTGGGCGGCCGGGCCCGCTCGGCCCACGCCGAGGTCCGCGCAACGGCCAGTTCGATCACGGGCCGCTCCGACGGCAGCGGCGGACAGACGTCCAGAACCATCTGGATGTCCGCCCCGAGCAGTTCCTGGGTGTGGACCGCGAGCTCGGGCGTGAAGCGATGGGTCGAGCCGTCGTAGGTGGACCGAAAGGTCACCCCGTCGTCGTCCACCTTGGGTTCGAGCGAGAAGACCTGGAAGCCACCCGAGTCGGTGAGGGTGAGGCCGTTCCAACCGGCGAAGCGGCCGAGGCCACCGAATTCGGCCACGGTCTCGGCACCGGGACGCAGCATGAGGTGGTACGTGTTGCCGAGCACGATCCGGGCCCCGAGTTCCTCGTAGTCCTGTGCGGAGAGGTACTTGATCGCGCCGCGGGTGCCCACCGGCATGAAACAGGGCGTGGTGTAGGGGCCTCGGGCGGTGTGAGCCGTCCCGGTGCGGGCCGATCCGTCGGTGGCCTCCACGTCGTAGCGCACGGGGAAGGTCATCGGGGCTCCGTTCGGGTGAGGAGCATGGCGTCGCCGAAGGACAGCATGCGGTATCGCTCGGCGATGGCGGACTCGTACAGCGCTCGCCACCGCGGTCCGACGAAGGCGTCGATCATGCAGAGCAGGGTGGTGCGGGGAAGGTGGAAGTTCGTGATCATCGCGTCGACGATCCGCCAGTCGTACGGGCGCCGGATGAAGAGATCGCTGCGCCCACCGAGCTGTCCGGTCGCCGCCGCCGTCTCCAGGGCGCGCACCGCCGTGGTCCCCACGGCCACGACCCGGCTCGCCGTTCGGCAGGCCTCCATCGTCTCGGGCGGAACGCGATAGCGCTCGGTGTGGATCACGTGATCGGCGGGGTCATCGGTCGAGATCGGCTTGAACGTGTCCAGCCCGACCATCAGTTCCACCCGCGAGCTCGATCCCGGCGGCATCGAGCCGTTCGAAGAGCTCCGGGGTGAAGTGCAACCCCGCGGTCGGCGCCGCCGCCGAGCCCGTTCGCGGGCGTAGACGGTCTGGTACCGCTCGGGTCGCTGGAGCGGCGTGGTGATGTAGGGCGGCAGGGGCATGGCACCGTGGGCGTCGGCGGCAGCGTGATCCAGGACGTGCACGACAAAGGTGTCCCCGGCGGCGGTGCGCTCGCCGATCTCGATCAGGGGCGTCCTGTCGGGCAGGACGAGTCGCTCCCCGGCCGGAGCTTTCGGGCGGGCCGCACCAACGCCTCCCAGCGATCGTCCGTCCAACGACTCGAGCAGCAGGACCTCGGCCGCTCCCCCGGTGGGTCGCTGCAGCGTCAGGCGCGCCGGGAGCGCACGCGGGAATCGTTGACCACGAGCAGATCGCCGGGTTCGAGGAGCTCGGCCAAGGTCGCGGACGTGGCGATGGTCGGGCGAGGCGCCGGGACCGCGGTCGACGAGGAGCCGGGCCGAGTCCCGGGGCTCGATCGGTTCCTGGGCGATCAGCTCGGCCGGGAGGTCGTAGTCGAAGTCCTCCGTGCGCACGGCCCGCCAGGCTACGGGGCTCAGCTCTCGAACAGGCTCTGCGTGCCGCCGGGGTCGGGCACGGCGAGCCCGAGATGGGTCCACGCCGCCGCCATCGTGATCCGGCCGCGCGGGGTGCGGGCGAGGAAGCCCTGCTGGATCAAGAACGGCTCGTACATGTCCTCGACCGTCTCGGGCTGTTCCCCGACGCTGATCGCGAGCGTCGACAGTCCGACGGGACCGCCGGAGAACTGCCGACAGATCGCCCCGAGGATGGCCCGGTCCACCTTGTCGAGCCCTTTCGAGTCGACGCCGAACACGGTGAGGCCGTCACGGGCGGTCTGGACGTCGATCGACCCGTTCCCGCGGACCTCGGCGAAGTCGCGTACCCGGCGCAGCAGCCGGTTGGCGATCCGGGGGGTTCCGCGTGATCGGCGGGCGATCTCCCACGCCCCTTCGGGTTCGATGTCGATGTCGAAGATCCCAGCGGCACGGGTGACGATCGACTCGAGTTCCTCGTCGTCGTAGTAGTCGAGCCGGGCGACCAGACCGAACCGGTCCCGGAGCGGGCCGGTGATCATCCCGGTCCGGGTCGTGGCACCGACGAGGGTGAAGCGAGGCAACGTGAGGCGGATGCTGGACGCCGCCGGGCCCTTGCCGACGACGATGTCGATCTGGAAGTCCTCCATGGCCGGGTAGAGGATCTCTTCGACCGAGCGCGAGAGCCGGTGGATCTCGTCGATGAACAGGACATCGCCCTCTTCGAGTTTGGTCAGGATCGCGGCCAGGTCGCCGGCCCGTTCGAGCGCCGGACCCGACGTCACGTGGAGTTGGCTGCTCATCTCCTCGGCGATGATGCAGGCCATCGTGGTCTTGCCGAGCCCTGGTGGTCCGGCCAGCAGCACGTGGTCGGCGGCCTGGTGCCGACGCCGGGCCGCCTCGAGCACGATCCCGAGATGCTCTTTCAGTTCCCGCTGCCCCACGAACTCGTCGGGCGGCAGGGCCAGGCCGTTCTCCTCGACCTGCTCGGTGAGTCCACGGGCTCGGGCCGCACGATCGGTGATCGGCTCGGGGTGCGGTCGATGAACTCCTCACGCACGCTTGGCTCCCAAGGTCTTGAGCGCCGCCCGCAGCAGCTCGCTCGGATCGTTGCTCGGCGGCAGCTCGGCCAACGCGTGGATCCCTCGGTGCCGTAGCCGAGGCCGGTCAAGGCTTCTCGAACGTCGGCCATCGAGCGCACCGCCACCCGGCGGTCGCGCCGACGAGATCGAGCACGGGGATCGACAGCCGGTTTCTTGAGCTCGACGAGGAGCCGCTCCGCCGTCTTCCGACTCGGCACCATCGTGAACGAAGCGAGATCGCCATTGGCCACGATGTCGACGGGCGCGTTCGTGCGAGTGGGTGGCGAGCACCGCCATGGCGAGACTGGGTCCGACCCCGTTGGTCTTGATCAGGATCTCGAAGGTCTGACGCTCTTCACGAGCGAGGAATCCGTACAGCGTCTGGGCGTCCTCGCGGATGGTGATGGACGTGGAGGAAGACCTCGGCGGTCGGCTCCAGCTCCGCCAGCGTCCGCAGCGTCACCGTCACGAGGTACCCGACCCCGCCCGCCTCGGAGCAGACATTCGCTGTTGCCGTGCCGTTCGAGCACCGTGCCGCGCAACGAGCCGATCATCGGGTACCTCCCAGGGCCGCGGCGACGCGGCGATTCATCGGGGCCATCGCGAGATGGCACAGGGCGAGCGCAGCGGCGTCGGCCGCGTCGGCGGGTTTCGGCAGACGCTGCAGACCGAGGCGAGCCTGGACCATCTTCTGGACCTGCTCCTTCTCAGCGGCACCCCCACCACCAGATCGTCTGTTTGACCTGGTTCGGCGTGTACTGGGCGACCTCGCAGCCGCGCGCTGCGGCCTCGGCGAGGGCGAGACCACTGGCCTGGCCGACGCTCATGGCCGTGCGCACGTTCACCTGGAAGAACACGTGCTCGACCGAGACGGCGTCGGGTCGGAACTCGTCCATCAGCGAGGCGAGCTCGCCGCGCAACTCGGCCAGGCGGTTGGGCAGCGGGTCGGTCGGGGGCGTCTTGATGACCCCCATCGAGATCAGCTCGCCGTCCACGCTGCCGGCCGCCCGAAGGACGGCGTAGCCGCACCGGGTGAGGTACGGATCGATCCCGACAACGGTGTCGACGACGACGGCTTCGACGAAGCGCGGTGTCGCGGGGCGCGGTCGACAGCGGTGTCGACGGGGCGCGGTCGACGGCGCGTTTTCGACGAGCGCACCGTCGACGGGTGCGGTCGACGAGGGACGGCTCGGGGCGAACCGCGTACGACTGTAGCCCGTCACCCCACCCCACCCGCGGCACCCACGTCCCCACCCCATCCCGTTTGGTCGCTGCGGCACGTCCTCGGCCCAGGCGACCAAACCCCAGGTCCAGCCCCGTTTGGGCCACTCCGGCAGGTCTGACGTGCGCCGGCGACCAAACCCATCGTGAGCGGGCGTTTGAGAGCGATGGCACCGGGGGCGTGCGCTGGCGACCAAACTCAGGTGAGGCGGGGGGTGAGGTCCAGGGATCGGAGTTTGTCGGGGTTGAGGAAGGTGTGGATTCGCACCACTCGGCCATCGACCACGTCCATCGCCTGGGCGAACACCGGCGTCACGCCGCCGAGCCGCACCACCAGCGCGGGCGCACCGTTGATCGTCGTCTCCGACAACTCGACCGCATCTCCGACGGCGACGAGGCGGGCGCCGATGTTCACCAGGAACCGGCTCACCCTGGGCACGGTCACCACCGGCCGCCGGGCGGCACGGTGATGCTTGCCCCCATCGCTGAGCAGCACGACCTCGGGGGCGAGCAGCCGTTGCACGGCGTCGACGTCACCTTCGATCACGGCTGCGGCCAGGCGCCGCGCCACCTCCATCGCCGAGGAACGGGGGTCGACGTGAGCCGCCTGAGTGCCGGACCGGAGCTTGCGGCGGGCCCGGGCCACGAGTTGCCGAGACGTCGAGGCCGAGCGCCCGATCAGCCCGCCCACGGTTTCGAACGGTTCCCCGAAGACGTCGACCAGGAGCACGCCGAGGCGTTCTTCCGGCGTCAAGGTCTCGAGCATCACGAGGAACGAGGTCGTCAGACTGTCGCTCATCTCGGCCACCGATTCAGGGTCCGACACCGTCGACGACGCCGGCGCAACGAGGGGTTCCGGGAGCCAGGGCCCGACGTAGTCGGAACGGTCGCGCTGTCGAGCGCGGAGCAGGTCCAACCCGACCCGGCTGCACACCGTCGTCAGCCACGCCGCCGGAGTCTGCACCGCCGCCCGGTCCACCCGCTGCCAACGCAGCCACGTCTCTTGGACCACGTCCTCGGCGTCAGCGACCGACCCGAGGAGCCGATACGCGAGACCGAGGAGCCGAGGTCGTTCCCCCTCGAACACCGCGGTCGCGGGGTCGTCGATCACGCGTCGACCTTGGCACAGTGCGCGACCGCCTCCACTGCGGCCCTGGTCGCACTAGCGGCCGAGGCGTCGGCGAGCATGCCGGTCTCGCCGACCCAATCGCCGGCACGGAACAGACCGGCGGGCCCGACCCGGACCTCGGGCCGGCCCAGCAGACCGCCGGATGCCGCCACGGGCATGCCATGGGCCACGGTCATCCGGTGCAGATACCGACGGTCCCGGATCGAGGCGGGCTCCACGCCCGCAAAGGCGGCGAACCGAACGAGGCGATCCTGCTCGGTGCCGGGGTCCTCGGGATCCTCGCCCGCTCCGAGGTAGCGCATGACCGAGACGAGTCCGTGCCCGTCCGGCGCGAGGCGCGCGACGGTCGAGTGGGGCGAGCAGTACAGCGCCACGTCCAGACCGAACGCCGAGTTCGTCGGCGCGGGGCGGTCGAGCAGCAGGTCGAGGCAGACCGCCTCGACGGCCGGCCCGGCGACCGGCGTGGCGGACCCGGTCAGCGAGGACTCCGCGGCCGGGCTCCCCACCGCGAGGACCACGGTCCGAGCGGTGATCGGGTCTCCCTCGCCGACGTCGATCGCCCAACCGTCGGGAACGGGACGGACCGCCGTGGCCGAGGCGCGCACCACCGGCACGCCCGCTCGGTCGAGCCCAACCCGCAGCTGATCCACGAGATGCTGCCAGCCACCATCGACATACGTCACGCCCGCGATCACTCGACCGGTACGGATCGTCGCGTCAGCGTCAGCGGATCAGGCCGCGCCGACCGTGGTGGTGCGGAGCGCCGGCGTGCGGACCGAGCTCGAAGACCGCAGGTCGCTCGACCGGCTGGCCAGCCAGTCGTCCACGCTCACCCCTCGAGAAGCGACTCGCATCGCCCCGGGAGAGCCCGGCGAACAAGCGAGCGAACCCGGCCCGGCCGCGCGCCCCGAGGACCTGGGTGGTGAGGAGGTCCTTCGGTGCCACCGGGAGGCGATGCAGGACGCCGCGGTCGACCACCATCCCCACCAGATCGTTCGGCGATCCCCCGGTCACGGTGACGCCGAACCGCGCCAGGGCGCCGGCGAGTTCCCCGGTGTCGTAGACCGCGTGCGGCCCCTGATTCAGGGCGAATCCGGCTCGGGTCGTCGTGCGGGCGCGACCTCCGACCGGACCTCCTTCGACCACCGCGACCCGCAGCCCGGCCCGGGCCGCTTCGTGAGCGGAGATCAGTCCGGCCAGTCCGGCGCCGATCACCAGGGTGTCGAGGTTTCCAGGTCGGTCGAAACGGGTGTCGAGTGCTTCGTGGATGTTCATGACCACCTCCACGGATTCGACGCTCCAGCCGTCCGATCTGTGACAGCCACCAGCTCAGCGACCGTTTGGTCGCCGCGGCACGCCAGCGTGCGCCGGCGACCAAACCTGGGTTACAGGCGGGGATGGCGCGGATCTCGCGGATGAGTTCGTCGACGGGTCGGAACGTGAGGCCGGCCAGCGCCCGGTGGGCGTAGCGGACGGTCCCACTTCCGTCGACGATGAACACGCTCCGACGGGGGAAGCCGAGCGGGCCGAGGGTCCCGTACTTCGCCGCCACGGCCTTGTCGGTGTCGGCGAGGAGCGGGAAGGCGAACCCGTGCTTCCCCGAGAACGATTCGTGACTCGTCACATCCTGGGCCGAGATGGCCAGGACCTGGGCGTCGAGGTTCTCGAACTTCTCGAGATCGTCGTTGTAGCTGTTGAGCTGGCGGGTGCAGACCGGGGTGTCGTCACCCGGATAGAACACCAGCACCACGACGTGGCCGGCGTAGTCGGCGAGCGAATACTCCCGCCCACCCGTGCCCGGCAGCGTGAACGGGGGCGCCTGCTCGCCGACGGCGATGGTCACGGTCAGTCCCCGACCGCTTCGAGGATCTCGTCGGAGATGTCGAAGTTGCCGTACACGTCCTGGACGTCGTCGTTGTCCTCGAGGCGTCGACGATCCGGAGCACCTTGCGGGCGTCCTCGACGCTCGTGGGCTCGATGATCGTCGAGGAGACTGCATCGTCAGGTCTGACCGATTCGACCGTCAACCCGCCGCCTCAGGGCGGCCTGCACGTCGTACACCGCCGACGGCTCGGTCTCGATCCGCCGGACGGGCAAATGCGTCGGATGTCGTCAGCCCCACGTCGGCCGCGGCCAGCATGACGTCGTCCTCCTCGATCGACCATCGACCGGGATCACGCCCCGGCGAGAACTGCCAGCCGACCGCCCCGGCTCGGCCATCGAGCCGCCATCTTGGAGAAGATCGATCGGACGTCGGACCCGGACCGGTTGCGGTTGTCGGTCAGGACCTCGATGAGCAAGTCCGACACCACCCGGCGCGTACCCCTCGTACTTGATCGACTCGTAGTTCTCTCGCCCCGGCCTCGCCGGTGCCCCGCTTGATGGCCCGGTCGATGGCGTCGTTGATACATCCTGGCCGGCCTTGGCCTTCTGGACCGCGGTGCGCAGCGTGGCGTTGGAGTCGGTGTCGCCGCCCATGCGGGCTGCGACCTCGATCTGGCGGGCCAGCTTGGCGAAGAGCTTGCCGCGTGCCTTGTCGGCCGCGCCCTTCTTGTGTGATCGTCGCCCATTTGGAGTGGCCGGACATTGCGCTAGACCTCCTGGAGGAACATGGCGTGCAACCGGGAATCCCCGGTGAGCTCGGGATGGAACGATGCCACGGTGACGCGGCCCTGCCGGGCGATCACCGGGTGGGAGTCGTGGACGGCGAGGATCTCGACCTGCTCCCCGACCGCCTCGACGACGGGGGCACGGATGAAGACCGCGTGGAACGGATCGTCCAGGCCGGTCACCTCGAGGTCGGCCTCGAAACTGTCGATCTGGCGGCCGTAGCCGTTTCGCCGCACGGTCAGATCGATGGCGCCGAAACTGCGTTGATCCGGGCGTCCGTCGAGGATCGACGTCGCCAGCAGGATCATCCCGGCGCAGGTCCCGAGCACCGGAAAGCCGTCGATCAAGCGCTTGTCCAGGGCCTCGAACAGCCCGGAGGAGACGAGCAGCTTGGACATGGTGGTCGATTCCCCGCCCGGCATCACGAGCGCGTCCACCTCGGCCAGCTGGGCCGGTGTGCGGACCTCGACCGGGCTGACGCCGAGGTCAGCCAGGACGCGGCAATGCGCGGCGAAGGCTCCCTGCAGTGCGAGGACGCCGATTCGACGATCCACCTGGGGGCCTCTGATCGGTCATGGGAGTGGCGAGGTTAGCGCCGGATCACCAGCCGCGGTCAGCCAGCTTGAGGTCGAGGTCGTCCATGTTGATGCCGGTCATCGGAGCGCCCAGGCCGCGGCTCACCTTGGCGAGGATCGAGGCGTCACGGAAGTGGGTGGTGGCCTCGACGATCGCCACGGCCCGCTTGGCCGGTTCGTCGCTCTTGAAGATGCCCGATCCGACGAAGACGGCCTCGGCGCCGAGCTGCATGGCGAGGGCAGCATCGGCCGGGGTGGCGATGCCACCGGCGCAGAACATCGGCACCGGCAACCAGCCGGTCTCGGCGACCTCCTGGACGAGCGGCAGCGGCGCCTGGAGCCGCTTGGCCCAGTCGAACAGTTCGGCCGAGTCGGCCTGGGTGATGCGCTTCATGTCGCCGATGATCGACCGGAGATGGCGCACGGCCTCGACGATGTTGCCGGTGCCCGCCTCGCCCTTGGAACGGATCATCGCCGCGCCTTCCGAGATGCGGCGCAGCGCTTCGCCGAGGTTGGTGGCGCCGCACACGAAGGGCACGTCGAAGGCGAACTTGTCGATGTGATGCGCCTCGTCGGCCGGCGTGAGAACCTCGGACTCGTCGACGAAGTCCACGCCGAGGGACTGGAGGATCTGAGCCTCGACGAAGTGGCCGATGCGAGCCTTGGCCATCACCGGGATCGAGACCGCAGCCTGGATTCCTTCGATCATCTCCGGGTCGCTCATCCGGGCCACGCCGCCGTCACGACGGATGTCGGCCGGGACCCGCTCGAGGGCCATGACCGCAGTGGCCCCGGCATCCTCGGCGATCTTGGCGTGCTCCGGCGTGACCACGTCCATGATCACGCCGCCCTTCAGCATCTCGGCCAGACCACGCTTCACCTCGAAGGTGCCGGTGGTGCGGGCGGAGGACGAAGTCGATTCGGACATGTCCGTCAGCGTATCGGCGTCGGGCTGCTGGTCACGGGGTCGAATCGGGTCGACCCAGCTCGCGTCAGGCGCTCGCCTGGTACTCCGTCTTGCCGGTCTGGGCCAACTCGATCCAGGTCCGGCCGGGTGCCAGCTGCACCTCGCTGCCATCGTCCAGCGTGAACACCGCCGGCTTGGCCTCGTCGGGTCGATCCCACGTGCCGTGGAAGATCTTGCCGCCGGTGAAGATCACCGCTTCGCCGGAGCCGACGCTCACGGCTTCCGGCGACTTCGGGTCGGCCGGGCTGGTGCGGTATTGACAGAACTGGATGACCACGTTCGTCCCGGAGACCTGGACGCCCGTCGAGTCGAGATGGGTCTCGCCGTACTCCTCGCGCAGGTAGGTGCCCGAGGCGGCGTCCCAAGTCCAGGTGATCGGGACGGAGTTCATCACCATCGAGATCTTGGTCGCCGGTTCGCCCCCGGGCAGCTCGGCCCCCGGGTCGTGGTAGCTGAAGAACGCGGCCGGCGGTCCCTGCTTGTCGGTGACGGTCTCATAGATCCGATTGGTCGACTCGATCAACAGCGTGTGCTCCACTGCGGCACGCGCCCGCCGGTCGGCGTCGCGGTAGTACCCGAGCGACTGGTTGTGCTGGCGGTTCTCGATGTTCGCCCCACCGATCGCCGACTGCACCTTGGCGTTGCCACCCGAGTAGACGAACAACGGCCGGTTGAGCTGATTGAGCAGGGCCACGTCGGTGGTGCGAGCCGAACGCACCGGGCCGACCGGCGCCGCATCCTGGGACTGGAAGATCACGAAGAAGCGAGTGATGCCTTCCACGATCTCCTCGTACACGATGTCGGCCTGGTTGAGGCCGGCGTGGGGACGAGCATCGGTGTGGTTGTCCATCTTGGCGACGAGGGCCGGGCGATCGAGGTAGGCGGCGTCGGTCACCGGAAGCCCGGTGAGCGGGGCGTACCCGAGCACGGGCAGGGTCGACTCCACCGGCGGCGGCTCGGTCGTGGGAGGAGCGGGATCGGTTGCGGGAGGGAGCGTCGTCGCGCTCGAACTCGGCCGGGCGACGGTGGTCGCCACGCTGGTGTCGGCGGCGGAGTCGCCGCCGCTCCCGCACGCAGCGAGCAGGAAGGTGGCCACGAGCGCACCTGCACCGAGGCGTCGTCGTACAGCAAACATCGAGGGCGGTTCTCCGGGGTGTCGAGGGGTGGGTGGGCCGTCAGAGCGGGGTCAGTCGAGAGACGCCGGCCTCGGCGAGCTCGACCCAGGTGCGGCCCGGGGTGAGTTGAACGGTACTGCCGTCGGCCTGAGTGAAGACCGCGGGAGACTCGGCGCTCGGCCGGCTCCAGTGGACGTACTGCATCAGCCCACCGCTGAACACCATGGCGTCACCCTCACCGACCGTGTAGCCCTGCGGCGATCGAGCGTCGACCGTGCTCGTGCCGTACGGGATGAACTGGACCACGACGTTCTGCACGTTGATCTGGGCGCCGGTCGTGTCGAGATGTGGCTCGCCGTACTCCTCGCGCAGGTACGTGCCGGATGCTTCGTCCCAGGTCCAGCGAACCGGCACGCTTCGCATCGTGAGATCGAAGCCGGCCATCGGGTCCCCGACCGGAACCTGGTCGAGGGGGCCGATAGGAGAATGATGGGGTGGGCGTCCGCTCGCCCGGGGCGATGTGCTCCCAGATGTCGGCGGTGCCGTAGCTCAACAGGGTGTGCTCGATCGCCGATGCGCTTGCGACGCTCGGGATCCCGGTAGTACAGCGACGGCATCTGGCCGTGGGCGACGCTGACGGCGTCGGCCGTGCCGATCGCCTCGACCACGCCGCGGTTGCCTCCGGACCAGACGAACAGCGGTCGTCCCAGTTGGTTGAGCAGATCGACGTCGGTGTTGCGAGCCGAACGGATCGGACCGACCAGGGCGGCCTCGGTCGAATGGAAGATGGCGAAGAACCGCGTGATCTGGGCTTCGACGATCTCTTCGTAGACGATGTCGGCCTGGTTCAGTCCGGCGTGGGGCCGAGCCTCTCGGTGGTTGTCGAGCTTGACGGCGATCGCTGGACGAAGGCCGATCAGCGTGTCGTCCTGCACCCAGGCCGGTCCAAGGGCCACACCGGGTCCAGCGCGACCGTCGTGGTCGTCATGCGGCGGTCGTGGTGGAAGCGACGGTGGTGGTCGTCGACGTCGTGGTCGTCGTGGTCGACGACGGGGTGATGGTGGCCGCTTCGGAGGTCGGCGGCAGCCTCAGGCCGCCTCCAGCTGCACGCACCGAGGACGGCGAGTCCTCCGGCGATCAGGGCCCGTCGGAGGGTTTGGCGGTTGAACATGAGACGGTCACAGCTCCCGCAGCAGCGCAATCCGTTCTTCAGTGGCGGATGCGTATCGAACAGTCGGTTGACCCGGCCGAGCCGCCCGCCCTCACGGACCCCTGGCATCGGTTGTTCGATCCACAGGTGAGCCGTGGCCCGGGAAGCCAGATGCGTGACGGTGGAGTCCGCCTGGAGCTTCTCGAGCGCCGAGATCAACCCCGGAGGGTAGCGGGTCATCGACGCGGACACGTCAGCGAGCTCTTCGCCGGCGGCTGATGGCGGCCTGCATGAGCCGAGCGAACAACGGCGCCACGATGAGCAGGGCGAACCCGACGAAGGCGAGCGGATTGTTCCCGTCTCGATGATCTCCGTCACGACGGGCCTGGCCGCCGTTCCACCACTCATGCGGATCGTCACGTCGGTGAGGATCGCGATCCTTCCGACCATGGTGACCGCCAGGGTCGACACGAGGGATGTCGTAGTTGCGGATGTGCGACAGCTCGTGGGCCACCACGCCTTCGGCTCGGCGCGACTCATCATGCGAGCAGACCCGTGGTGACCGCGATCGCCGCGTGCTTCGAGTTCCGGCCCGTCGCGAAGGCGTTCAGCGCCGGGTCGTCGATGATGTAGACCCGCAGCTTGGGCGGGCCGCTGCGCGATGCACAGCCCCTCGACGAGGTTGTGGAGTCGCTGGTAGTGGTCGGGGTCGGCAGGCCGGGCCCGGCTGGCAACCAGCGCGATGGCGTCGGCCTTCCAGTAGGACCCGAAGGCCACCAGCCCGGAGAACACCAGGGCGGCGAGCGTGCCGGCGACGCCGTAGCCGATGAGGACGCCCACTGCGGCACCGACCAGGCCGACGAGCACCACGAAGCCGGCGATGAGCAACACGGAGCGGCGCTTGTTCGCCGCGATCAACTCGTACATGCTCAGAACTCGAGCTTCGGGACCTCGCGGGACTTGGCATCGGCCTCGAAGTACTCCCGTCGAGTGAAGTTCATCATCCGAGCAAAGAACATGGTCGGGAACACGTCGAGCTTGTTGTTGTAGGACAGCACCGTGTCGTTGTAGAACTGCCGCGCGTACGCCACCTTGCTCTCGGTGGACGTGAGCTCCTCTTGGAGTTCCAGGAAGTTCTGGTTCGCCTTCAGGTCCGGGTAGGCCTCGGAGAGGGCGAACAATTGCCGCAATGCACCGGTCAGCTGCTGGTCGGCTTGGCCCTGGGCCGCCGGGGTCGACGGGGCGGCCATGGCCTGATTGCGGGCTTCGATGACGGCGTTGAGCGTCTCCTTCTCGTGCGCGGCGTACGCCTTGACCGTCTCCACCAGATTGGGGATGAGGTCGTTGCGCCGCTTGAGCTGGACGTCGATCTGCGACCACGAGTTCTCGACCTGGTTCCGCTTGCGGATCAGCCCGTTGTACATACCGATGGCGACGGCGACCAGCACCACCAGGATGATGAGCACTACATAGATCAACGGAGCTCCTTGGAGAACGAAGTGAGACCGGCGTTCGGCATGACGCTGTCCATCATACGGCGCACCGCACGACGGGTCCTGGACCTCGGGTGCGGCTGGCTGGCCCGAGCATCGATGGCCTCCCGATAGAGCCCGAGGTACAGCTCGGCCAGTCGTTCCATCGAGAACTCCTCGGCCCGGGCGGCCGCGCCGACCGCCATCCGCTGGGCCTCGTCACCGTCACGAAGGATGCGGCGCAGCGCACCGGCGAGCGCGCCGACGTCACCGGCGGGGACGATCGCGGCGTCCACATCCGGCCGAGCCACGTTGAGATAGCCGGGCAGATCGCTCGCCACGACCGGCGTCCCGGCGGCCATCGCCTCGAGCAGCACCACCCCGAACGACTCGCCGTGCAACGAGGGGGCGCAGAACACCGACGCCGACTTCAGCCGTGCGATCTTCTCGTCCTCCGAGATCCGGCCCAGCCATTCCACCCGATGGTCGCCGGCGAACGCCGCCATCAGGCGCGCCGTGTCCGGGCCGTCGGAGGCGATCCACAGACGGACATCTGCGGGCAGTTCGCTCATGGCGGTGAGCAGCTGTTCCAAGCCCTTTCGCGGTTCGTGGCGACCGCAGAAGAAGATCGTCGGTGCGACCGCCGGATGGGGCAGGGCATCGCGGAACTTGGGCACGTCGACGCCGTTGAAGACGATCCGGTAGTCCCCCGGGACGTATCGCCGGACCAGCTCGGCCGCGTCCTTCGACACGGCGCAGTTGATGTCGACGTTGGAGGCGAAGTGGCGGATCATCCCCTGCAGGTACCGGTAGGCGGCGCTCTCTCCGGCGGCGTGGAAGGTGGCGACGAGCGGAGCGACGTCCAGGATCACCGTCGTCTGCGGCGGACCCGGCACGTAGGGCTCGTGGACGTGGACCACGTCGAACTCCTCGTCCCGCAGCGTCCTGATGGTCCGCAACGTGCAGGCCGGGTCGGGCGCGAGCGGAGCGACCGACCCGTTCGCCGCCGTCGGGAGACTGTTCCCGAGTGGGGTCACGTAGACCTCCGGCGGCGGTCCGTCACACGGGCCCAACACCCTCGCCTCGTGCCCCATCCTCCGCAGCACCCGAGCCAGGTCGAGCACCTGTCCTTGAACCCCGCCGGGCAGCGACAGGCTGTACGGGCACACGATGCCGATCCGCAGCGGTTGGCCGTCCATCGGCGCCACGGTACCGGTCCGCCGCATGTCCGGCCTCGTCCCTGGGTAGGACGGTGCCGACCAAGGAGCACGACGACGGTGAACGACACGGGGCAGGAATGGGAATGGCACGACGCACGAGGTGGGCTCGGCGACCGCCGGATCGAGGACTACGCGATCGTGGGCGACACCCAGACCGCCGCGCTGGTGGCCGGTGACGCCACCGTCGAATGGTTGCCGCTCCCCCGGTTCGACTCGGAATCTCCGTTCGCGGCGATCCTCGGCGACGAGCGCCATGGCTTCTGGGCGATCCGCCCGACCTCGGGCCTCACCCGCCATCGTCGGCGCTACGTCGGCGACACCCTCGTCCTCGAGACCGAACTCGAGACGCAGCTCGACGACGGCACGACCGGGGTGGTCCGGGTGACCGACTTCATGCCGGTTCGCACCGACGCTCCGGATCTCGTGCGAATCGTCGAGGGCGTCCAGGGAACGGTGGAGCTGGAGACCGAGCTCGTCATGCGCTTCGGGTACGGGGAACTCGTGCCGTGGGTCCGCACGGTCAAGGGCGAGCTGCGGGCCGTGGCCGGCCCCGACTCGTTGACGCTTCGTGCTCCGATCACCCTCCACGGCGAGAACCTGACCTCCCGTGCGACCTTCACGGTCGGCCCCGGCGAGAAGATGCCGTTCATCCTCGTGTGGCAGTACTCCCACCTCGAGGCGCCCGACACCGGATCGGCCGAGGACGCACTGGCCGCCACGATCGACTGGTGGGAGGACTGGATCTGCTCGTGCCACACCGATGTTCCCGAGGCTCCGAGCGTGGTGCGCTCGCTGCTCGTGTTGAAGGCGCTGACGTATGCGCCCACGGGTGGCATCGTCGCCGCGCCGACCACATCGCTGCCCGAGCAGCTGGGCGGTTCGCGCAACTGGGACTATCGCTTCTGTTGGCTGCGCGACTCGACCCTCACCCTCAACGCCTTGCTTCGTGCGGGCTACGAGCAAGAGGCGGGCGAATGGCGGAACTGGTTGTTGCGGGCGATCGCCGGGGACGCGGCCAAGGTCCAGATCATGTACGGCGTCGCCGGCGAGCGAATCCTGGTGGAGCGGGAGCTCGATCATCTGCCCGGCTTCGCCTCGTCGGTGCCGGTCCGGGTCGGCAACGCCGCGAGCGGCCAGGTGCAGCTCGACGTCTACGGCGAACTGCTCGACAGCTTCCATCTCGCCGCATGGACCGGGCTCGACGGCGATGTCGACGCATGGCATGCCCAACGCATGCTCCTCGAGCATCTCGCCTCCCAATGGGAGCTGCCCGACGAAGGGCTCTGGGAGATCCGCGGGCCTCGTCGACACTTCGTGCATTCCAAGGTCATGGCCTGGGTCGCGTTCGACCGCGCCATCGACCTCGTCGAGCGTTACGGTTTCGACGGACCGGTCGACGAGTGGCGCCAGCTTCGTGAAGCGATCCACGACCAGGTCTGTGCACGCGGCATCGATCCCGACACGGGATCGTTCACCCAGTTCTACGGATCGGACGGGGTCGACGCCGCCTTGCTCCACATCCCCCTGACCGGCTTCCTCCCGATCGACGACGAGCGGGTCCAGGCCACCATCGAGCGCATCCAGCGGGAACTGGCGCATCCGGCCGATCCGACGTTGCTCCGGCGGTATCTCGTCGACGCCGATCAGGTCGACGGGTTGCCCGGTGACGAGGGCTGTTTCCTCGCCTGCTCGTTCTGGCTCGTCGACGTCCTCGCCCTCGCCGGCCGTCACGAGGAAGGCGCCGAGCATTTGGCTCACCTCGTGTCGCTCGCCAACGACGTCGGGCTGCTGGCCGAGGAGTACGACCCGGTTGCCGGGTGCCAGCTCGGCAACGTTCCCCAGGCGTTCAGCCATCTCGGGCTGGTGAACGCGGCCCACGCCCTGTCCGAGCGGGAACGCAGCAAGCCCCGACGTCGCACGGGTGAGTACGGCCGGGCTGCGGACCGGCCGACGGCCTAGCATCGCCGCCGATGGACTTCGACTGGACCCCCGAGCAGCAGGAACTCCGAGCCGAGGCGCGTGCGGTCGCCCAGGACGCGGTTGCGGCCTACGGCCGGCACAACGATTCCTGGATCAACGGGTACTCCAAGGAATTCTCGCTCGAACTCGGCAAGCGGGGCTGGATCGGGCTCACGTGGCCCACGGAGTTCGGGGGCGGCGGCCGCCCGGCGATCGACCGCCTGATCATCGCCGAGGAACTCATCGCCGCGGGTGCACCCATCGCTGCGTCGTGGTTCGCCGACCGGCAGATGGGTCCCACGCTGATCCAGTACGGCCGGCCGGACCAGCAAGCCGAGTTCCTTCCCAAGATGCTCTCCGGTGAGACCACGTGGTGCATCGGCATGTCCGAGCCGAACGCCGGATCCGATCTCGCCAACCTGTCCACCTCGGCCCGCCGGGACGGGGACGACTGGGTCATCAACGGGCAGAAGATCTGGACCTCGTTCGCGGCGGTCTCCGACTACTGCTACTGCATCTGCCGCACCGACTCCGGCGGCGCTCCGCACCAAGGCATCAGCGAGATCATCGTCCCGATGGACACGCCCGGCATCGAGGTCCGCCCGATCACGGACATGACGACGAACCGGCACTTCTGCGAGGTCTTCTTCACCGACGTCCGGGTCCCGGTCGAGAACCTCGTCGGTGTGGAAGGCAATGCGTTCAAGCAGACGATGCGCCAGCTGGAACACGAGCGAGGCGGGATCGACCGCCTCCTGTCGAACCACGCCCTGTACCTGATGGCCCGCGATCGGGTGGACCCGTCCGATCCCCTCGTGCGCCAGCGCATCGCTGCGATCGAGTCGAAGTACCGGATCGGCAAGATCCTGGTGACCCGCGAGGTCCTCAAGCAGGCACCCGCCGGCTTCTCGGCTGCGACCAAGACGTTCTGCACCGAACACGAACAGGACGTCGCGGAGTTCGTCTTCGCGGCCTTCGGCCCCGAGGCGACACTCTTCACCGAGGTGACCAAGGGCCTCGTCTACGGACCCGGTTACACGATCATGGGCGGGACGAGCAACGTGATGCGCAACATCCTGGGCGAGCGGGTCCTCGGACTGCCCCGCTGAGTGGGACGGCCCGTCACCGAACGTGCGTGACACAGGCTCTTCATCGAACCGGGCACCGGTGTTCCGTCGGCGGGCCGGGGACCCACCACTAGCGTGGCGGGAGTGACCCCGACCGAACGCGAGCAGGACCACCAGCTCACCGAGGACATCCGGCTCGTCGGATCGATCCTGGGCGATGTCATCCGGGACCAGGCGGGTGACGACGTCTTCGACTTGGTGGAGACGGTCCGCCGGCAATCGGTGGCCCATCGGCGCGAGGGTGACGAGGGGATCGCTCCGGAGACGGTCGCCGCCCTCGCCGCCAGCCCGCCCGATCACCAGATCTCGGTGATCAAGGCCTTCGATCTCTTCGCCCTGCTGGCGAACGTCGCCGAAGACGTCCACCATGCCCGCCGCCGCCGCCACCATCGCTCGGCGGGAAGTCCTCCACAGCCGGGAACCTTCGGACACATGCGAGGGCGGCTGGCCGCAGCCGGAGTCGATGACGCCCGACTCCGCGCCGTCGTGGCCGAACTGGAAGTCTCGCCGGTCATCACGGCCCATCCGACCGAGGTTCGACGAAAGACGGTCCTGGACCTCACGCGGCGGGTGTCCGATGCGCTCGGCTCCGGGGACCGCAGTCCGTCGACGATCGCAGGACTCAGGTTGACGGTGCAGTTGTTGTGGCACACCGACCTGCTCCGCGCCTCCAAGCTGCGAGTCGCCGACGAGATCAACGAGGCGCTCGGGTACTACCGGCGCAGCCTGTTCGAGGTCGTTCCGGCGATCAATCAACGCATCGCATCGATGGCGCACTCGAGCGCGGAGGACGGCAACGCGCTGGCGCCGCCGGGGAACGATGCGATCGCCGAGCGCTCGCCGCTGCGGATGGGGTCGTGGATCGGCGGCGACCGCGACGGAAACCCCTTCGTGACGGCAGATGTCGTCGCGTCGGCCATCGATCAGAACGCAGCGATGGCGTTCGAACTCCTGCTCGAACAGCTCGCCCAGCTCTCCCTCGAGCTCTCGCTGTCGGCGCAGATCGTCTCGCCGACCGACGCACTCGTGGCCCTCGCCGACGCCAGCGGCGACGACTCGCCCTTCCGGGCCGAGGAGCCGTATCGACGTGCGCTGCGCGGCATGTACGCCCGGCTCACCGCCTCGGCGCAGGCGTTCGTGGGCGTCGTCCCCGGCGTTGCGCCGCGTGTGGAACGGAGCGCCTATTCCGGACCGGCCGAGCTCGAACACGACCTTCGGATCGTCGCCCATTCCCTCAGAACCCACGGGTGTCACGAGATCGCCGAGGTGCTCGTGGATCCGCTCGTCTCGGCCGTGCGGACCTTCGGATTCCACCTGTGCACCTTGGATCTCCGGCAGAACTCGGCCGTGCTCGAACGAGCGGTGGCCGATCTGCTCGCCGGCGCCGAGGTCCATCCCGACTACCGCTCCCTCGACGAAACGGAACGGTGCGAACTGCTGGCGACCGAGCTCAGGTCACCGCGACTCCTCCGGATCCCGAGCGCTGATCCTGGCGACGAGGCCGCCAGCGAGCTCGCCATCCTCGACGTCGCCCGCCGGGCCATCGACCGCTTCGGCGATCGGGTCGTGCGCCACCACATCATCTCCGCGACCTCCTCGGTGAGCGATCTGTTCGAGCTCGCCGTGCTGCTCAAGGAGGCGGGCCTGGTGCGCGGCGGCGCCGAGCCGTCGAGCATGCTCGATCTGATCCCGCTGTTCGAGACGATCGAGGATCTCGGCCACGCCGCGGCGACGATGCGCACCTTGTTCCAACATCCCGTCTACCGCTCGTTGCTCGCGTCACGTGGCGGTCGCCAGGAAGTGATGATCGGCTACTCGGATTCCAACAAGGACGGCGGGTATCTGACCTCGACCTGGTCGCTCTACCGCGCCGAGTCGCAACTCGTCGAGGCCGCCCAGGCCCACGGCGTCGCCCTCCGGCTCTTCCACGGGCGGGGCGGGACGGTCGGGCGCGGCGGCGGCCCCGGCTACGAGGCGATCCTGGCCCAGCCACCCGGGACGGTGCAGGGCGCGATTCGCGTCACCGAGCAGGGCGAGATGGTCGCAGCCAAGTTCGGTGATCCGGACCTCGCTCGCCGAAACCTGGAGGCGATGGTCAGCGCCACCATCGAGGCGTCGGTGCTCGATGCCGACGGTCTCGACGACGAGCAGCGTGCTCGCGCCGAGTCGATCATGGACGAGCTGTCGGAGTTGGCGCACCGGGAGTACCGCTCCCTGGTGTACGAGACCGACGGGTTCGTGGACTTCTTCCGCAGCATCACGCCGATCGACGAGATCGCGAAGCTCAACATCGGAAGCCGGCCCGCCTCGCGCACGGCCTCTCGCCGGATCGAGGATCTCCGGGCCATCCCGTGGGTGTTCTCCTGGTCGCAGACCCGGATCATGTTGCCCGGCTGGTACGGAACGGGGACGGCGTTCGAACACTGGGCCACCACGCCGGAACGGGTCAGGGAGCTGTCGGACCTGCACGCCCATTGGCCGGCTTTGCGGGCATTGCTCTCGAACATGCGCATGGTGCTGGCCAAGTCCGATCTGTCGATCGCCGAGCGGTATCTCGCGCTGGCGTCCGACCCCGATGTCGGGACGACGATCTTCGAGCGCATCCGAACCGAGCACGAACGGTGCGTGCGATGGGCCCTCGAGGTGAGTGGACTTCCGACGCTCCTCGCCGACAACCCGCTGCTCGAGCGGAGCATCCGCAACCGCTTCCCATACCTCGACCCGATGAACCTGCTCCAGGTCGAACTGCTCCGGCGCCTCCGCCACGACGAGACCGGTGAACCAGCGGCTGCGGAGGTGACCGTGCGCGCCATCAAGCTCTCGCTGAACGGACTGGCCACAGGCCTGCGGAACTCGGGCTGACCGGTGCCGTTCACGTTCTTCGCCCACCAGGGCCCGTTCGTCCGGCTGAGCCTGCGTGCTCGCCGGTGGCTGGACCCGGTGGCCTTCACCGTGGGCACGATGAGCCCGGACTTCGCCTATGCGGCAGTCGGGACCCCGCTCCACGTGTGGGCCCACGCGATGCCGTACCTGGTGACGTTCAACGTGCCCGTCGCCATCGTCGTCGCGTGGATCGTGGTCCGGATCTGGGCGCCGATCGTGCCCGATCACCTGCCGACCGGTGGACCGTTCCGGCTGCACGACTACCGGGCCTTGTCGCAGCACCGCTTCGGCTGGATCGCCACGCCGCTCGGCGCACTGGTGGGAGCGCTGTCCCACGTGTTCCTCGATTCGTTCACCCACCGGTGGGGGTGGCTGCCTCATCATTGGGCGTGGTACCAGACGCCGCTGGTCGAGGAGCGATGGCTCGGGCGAACGTGGACACCGTTCCAGGTGGCCCAGTTCGTGGGTCACTTCGCCTTCTCGCTGTGGTGCCTCGTCACCATCGCCAAACTGGGTCGATCCGGTTGGCTGACCCGATCGGCAACGGCGACGAACCCCGCTCCCGCGACCACCCGTTCGCGACTCGTGCTGTGGGGCGTCTCGGGCACGGTAGGTGCCCTCGCCTTGGTCTGGGTGCTCGGCCACCCGTACAACGAGGGCACCGACATCTTGCGAGTGTTCGCCGCGTTCGGCGCCGCCCTCACGGCAGTCGCCGTGGTCTTCCGCATCCGCTGGCCCCAGGCGGGGCGACCGCGTGAGCTGGTGAGGCACCTCTAACCTCGCGCTCCATGGGGGCGAACAGCCACGCCGAGCAGCAAGCCCGGCTTCGTCGACGCCACCGCGTCGGGCTCGCCACGGTGCTCGTCGTCGCCCTCGGTCCGACCGTCTGCTGCCAGCGCGAGTCGGCCACCACCCAGGGTTCCGACGTTGAAGCTGCGGTCGTCGCCGAAGCCGCTCGCGCCCGGATCGACGACGACTGGACCGGCCGCCCAGCCGGCGTGCGCTTCGACCCGGTGTACGTGTTCGACCACTACGGCCGGGCCCGCGGCTTCGGGCTCGTGGAGATCCCGGACGGCGCCCGCGCGATGCTCCCGGAGACGAAGACCGCGATCGAACGAGCCCTCGATCCGGCCGAGGTCATCTGGGTCGAGCGGGTCGGAGAGGTCGCGTCCGGTGACCGGACGACCGAACTCCCCGAATCGACCGGAGCCGTGCTCAAGATCGCCCCGCCGCGATGGGCGGACGGGAGCGCCTACGTGACGATCGAGCTGTACTGCGGCCCGGTGTGCGGCGTCGGTGGCACCGCTCGACTCGAATCCGGTCAGGACGGCTGGGAGGTCGTCGGCGAGGAGGGTGCGGGCTTCACCGCCTGAGCGCGTCCCGCTTCCTGGGGCGCCTCCGGGGTCGGCCCGCTCCGCTGGGTGAGCGCGACGATGACGTCTCCCGGAGCCGGATGATCCGTGGACTCCGCATTCCGGAAGTGCACCACGCCGTTGCGCACCCGGAACAGCACGACGGACTCGCCGTGGGTCACTCCGGTGGTCCTCCATCGTGAACTGATCCGTGAGCGCCGTGACCGACACCCGGTCCCCGGCCTCGATGCGCGCCGCGAGCGTGTCCCACGTGACACCTTGATCGAACAGCGGCCGGGCGAAGGTCCCAGGGCGAAGGTCCACCAGGCCGCGTGCTCCTGACCTCGTGGCTGGAGTTGGTAGACGTTCTTGCGGTCGAGCGTGGCTGCGGCGTGCCGGGCCGCCACGGTGTTCAGATCGTCGTTCGAGGTGACGGCGAGAAACGCCGCGGCCTCGTGAATGCCGATCGATTCCCACGTCGAGTCGGCGTAGACCGACCCCGGTGGGTCATAGAGCCCGGTCATCCTGGCTCGGGCCAGTTCTTGGCGGTCGAGGTCCACGAGCCGGGTGGGTACCTTGGCGCGTTCCAGCGCCGAGGCCAGTTCGCGAGCCACGACGTTCGCGCCGAGCACGATCACGACGGTGCGATCCGTCGCCAGACGGAGACGCCTCGCCAATCGTCGGCTGCCGAGGCCGGAGAGCAGGACGGTTCCGGCGATGACGGTGAAGGTGGCCGAGACCAGCGTCTGGAAGCGAGGCACCTCGAGTTCGACCAGCCGCAGCGAGAACACCGATGCGATCGCTGCGGCCACGATGCCTCGCAGTGCGGTGAGGCCGAGGAAGATCCGTTCGTTGCGGCTCAGGCCCGATCCGATGGTGGAACACAGCACGCTCAGCGGACGCACGATGACCACGAGGATGCCGAGGAACACGATGTTGCGCCATTCGACCTGACGCAGGGTCTCGCCGTCGATCCGGGCTCCCAGCAGGATGAAGAGAGTCCGGAGATGAACAGCACCCGCAGGGTCTCGTTGAACTTCGAGCAGGTGACGCACGGTCGTGCGCCGCTGCGTGGCCAGGATCATGCCCATCACCGTCACCGCCACCAACCCGGCCTCGGGGTGGAGGCCGTCGGCAGCTGCGAACGCCACGGCGACCACCGCGGGTGGTGGCGTTCTGCAGCTGGTCCGGAATGAGATGGCGAGCGAAGGTGACCACGACGAACAACGCGCCGATCGCTCCGATCAGGCCGCCGAAGGTGATCGTGGCCGCGAGCTGGCCGATCGCCGAGCCGGTGTTGTCGGCTTCATAGGCGGCCTGGAACACGAGGACCGTGGCGATCGCGCCGATCGGATCGATCAGGGTTCCCTCGGCTTCGAGGAGCGATGCCAAGCGGCCGTGGAGCCCCACCGATCTCACGATCGGGCCGATGACGGTGGGTCCGGTGACGATCAGGACCGAGGCGATCAGCGTCGAGAGCCGCCAGTCGACATCGAGCACGTAGTGGGCGGCGAGGGCCGCGCCGACCATCGTGATCGACGCACCCACGGTCAGCAGGACCGCGACGGACCGGCCGGCGGTGCGCACGCCACGCCAGCCGAGGCCGAGCGCCCCCTCGAAGAGGATGACGGCGACGGCGAAGGAAACGCCCGGAAAGAGCAGATCGCCGAACGCCTCGTCCGGGTCGACCAGGTGCAGGACCGGTCCTGCGACGATCCCGCCCGCGAGCAGGAAGACGATCGCCGGGACCTTCAGCCGCCAACCGAGCCACTGGGCGAGCACTCCCGCCCCGAGTACGGCCGCTACGACCGGAATGATGTCGGAATGCATGCGTGAGGGAACTCAGGCCCAGACCCGGACCCAGTCCAGGTCCATGGTCGCCGGAAATCGAGTCTGGGCGTCGACTTTCGGGAACGTCTCCGGCCCACCGACGGCCAGATTGGCGAGCAGGTACATCGGCTGATCGGGCACGTGGTCGGTGATCTCCATGATCGGCACCCCGTCGAGATACCAGACGAGGCGGTCGGGTCGCCAGTCGATCGCGTAGGTGTGCCAGCCGTCGGGATCGCCGAGCAGGGTGCGGACCTGAGGTGCTCGCACGCCGTCGGCCCGTGGATGGAAGGTGTGGGTCACCACCCCGTCACGGCGTCCGGGCATCTCCATCAGGTCGATCTCGGGCGGCCAGGAGAAGTCGGTGGGCAGCATCCAGATCGCCGGCCACAGCCCGGCGTCGAAGGGCACGCGAGCACGGACCTCGGCATAGCCGTAGGTGAAGGAGAACGTGCTCGCGATCATCCCCGAGCGGTAGGGCTGGACGATGTGTTGTCCGGCGCGGTCGCGCACCGTGGTCGGCTCGGCCGTGGCCACGAACGACGCCGAACCCGCTCCGACCACGACGTGGTCGGGGACGTAGCCCTGCTGTTCCTCGCTGCCGCTGTTGAAGCACATCCCGTGTGGGTAGCACGTCAGCCACGCCTGGTCGTCGAGGTGAGACCCGGAGAACTCGTCGTGGAAGATCAGCGTTGCGTCCCGACCCCGCAATGCCGGAGGCGGAGCGATCCGCCGAGCCGCGATGGGTCCGCTGACCTGGCCTCGCACCGCGCCGGGAGCGATGGGATCGTTCGCCGCAGCGGCGTTCGGACCGGACAGCTCGCCGGGGAGCCCGGCCGTCACCAGCGCGGCCATCGCCAGCCCGGCCACCGCCGCGCGTCGCCAGATCCGGGATGCCATTCGCCCATGATCGCGTACGAATGGGCCCAGGTCGAAGGTCCGCTCGGACCGTCGTGTCCTACGGTCAGGTCGTGCCCCACCCACTCGATCCCGGCCGGAACCCCGACATCGCCCTCGAGGGTTCGAGTTGCTGTCCGACAACTGGTATCACCTGCACCGAGCCGAGTTCGACCAGCGCGACCGCACCGGGCGGGTCACCCGGCAGCGCCGCGAGGTCTACGACCGCGGAAATGGGGCGACCGTCCTGCTCCTCGACCCGGTGCGCGACGTCGTGTTGTTGACGAGGCAGTTCCGGGTCCCGATCTATCTGAACGGCCACCACGACGGGATGCTGATCGAGACCGCAGGTGGGTTACTCGACGACGGCGAGGTGCCCGAGACCACCATTCGGCGCGAAGCCGAGGAGGAGACCGGCTTCCGCCCGATCGAGGTCCACGAGGCCCTCCGCCTGTACATGAGCCCAGGGGCCGTCACCGAATGGCTGGCCCTGTTCGTGGCGACCTACGACTCGACCTCGCCGGTCGGATCGGGCGGAGGCCTCGACGACGAGGGCGAGGACATCGAACTCGTGGAGCTGCCCCGGAGCGAGGCGTTCGCCATGGCATCCGACGGACGGATCCAGGATGCCAAGACGGTGTTGTTGCTGCAGTGGCTCCAACTGCACCCGGATCAGTTCCGGACGTAGCCCTGTTCGATCGCGGTCATCGACACCGCGTCGGCGACGGCCTGGGTCACCCCATCCTCGAATGCGCCCGGGATGATGCGGGTCGAGGTCGGCTCGGGCACCATCGACGCCAACGCTGCCGCTGCGGCCAGCTTCATCTCGATGGTGCACCGGGTGGCACGGACGTCGAGCAGGCCGCGGAACACGCCCGGGAACGCGAGCACGTTGTTGATCTGGTTCGGGTAGTCGCTGCGGCCCGTTGCCACGACGCGCACGTTGGCCGGCATCTGCTCGGGCATGATCTCGGGCACCGGGTTGGCCATCGCGAACACGATGGCGTCCGACGCCATCGCCGCCAACCAATCCGGTTCGATGTTCCCCGGCCCCGACAACCCGAACAGGACGTCGGCGCCGACCAGCGCTTCGCGAACGCCGCCGGTGCGGCCGTCACGGTTGCCGTGCTCGACGAACCACTGTTTGGTCGGGGTCAATCCCTCGCGTCCTTGGTGGAGGATCCCGGTGCTGTCGACGCCGATCACGTCGGCGACCCCCACGTGATGGATCAGCTGTGCGCACGCGACACCCGCGGCACCTGTTCCGACGATCACCACGCGCAGTTCACCGAGCGGCTTGCCGACCACCTTGGCGGCGTTCTCCAGCGCGGCGAGGGCCACGATCGCCGTGCCGTGCTGATCGTCGTGGAACACGGGGATGTCGAGCGCGGCCTGGAGCCGCTGCTCGATCTCGAAGCATTCGGGCGCCTTGATGTCCTCGAGGTTGATCCCTCCGAACGTCGGTGCGATCGCCATGCCGATGGCGACCATCTCCTCGACGGTGCGGCCGTTCACGCACACCGGGTACGCATCGACGCCACCGAAGTTCTTGAACAGCACCGCCTTGCCTTCCATGACCGGCATCGCGGCCTCGGGGCCGATGTCTCCGAGCCCGAGGACGGCGGTGCCGTTGGAGAGCACCGCGACCGCGTTGCGCCGACCGGTGTAGGTCCAGACCCGATCGGTGTTCTCGGCGATGGCGGTGGACACTCGCCCGACACCGGGGGTGTAGGCCATGGCGAGATCCTCGGGGCCCCGGATCTCGGCGCGGGCGGCGATCGCGAGCTTGCCACCCTCGTGCAACGCGAAGGTCGCGTCGTGCGCCTCGAGCAACTCGATGCCCTCGAGATCGGCCAGCGCGGTCTGCAGCTCGTCGTGATGGGCGGCGCTGGACGCGGCGATGACGATCCGCCGCGTGTCGACGCTCTCCGGTTCGATCGAGAAGACCTCGCCGCCCAGATCGGCGGCGCGGTCGATGATGGTGCGGACGATGCCGTCGCGTTGACGCACGAGGAGTGAGAGCGCGAAGCCGGCGGACGGTCGGGTCCGGGGAGTGGTGTTCTGAGTGGTGCGGGACGGGGACATGGGAACTCCGAGAGGAGACAGGCCGTTCCGACAGCGCGTGGATGCCCGCTGCCGGTTCCGGCAGGTCGGGCGGGAAGGGGTGTGACTCAGCCTCGGCGAATCACGGTGACGCCCCGCCTGACCCGGACCGGAATCGGCGCGGGTACGGGGACGCGTACTGCTGCTCCTGCTGCGGCGGCGAGCGCCACCAGCGAGTAGAGAACAACGAGCACGGGTGCAGTGTACGCAGATCCGGGCCGGAGGGGGCAACGCTTTGCGAAGACTTCGCTCGCCTCGGTGTCGATCAGGATGCGAGGGCGGCGATCTCGGCGAAGGTCCGAGCAACGTGGCGAGGCGGCGGGGACAGCACCGACAGGGCTCCGGTCGGGTTGTACCAGCAGGCATCGAGACCGGCCGCGTGCGCCCCGGCGACGTCGGCCGACTGGCTATCGCCGACGACGACCGTCGCCGTCGACGAGGGACTGCCGAGCGCGTCCATCGTCTGGAGGAAGAAGGCCGGGTCCGGCTTCGAGATCCCTGCCTCGGCCGAGATCGTGACGGCAGTGAAGTACCGATCGAGTTCGAGTCGCTCGATACGAGCCCGCTGGACCTCGCTCAAGCCGTTGGTCACCAACGCCATCGTGATGCCGCGCCGGGCCAGATCGTCCAGCAGCTCGCGCGCTCCCGGATAGAGCTCCCCGAACCCACCGAGGCCGGCGGCGAAGCGCTCGCCGAGTTCCTCCGGTGACCGTGACAGCGACGTGTGGGCCGCGAGCTGCTCGAACCGCATCACGCGGACCTGTTGCGGTCGCAGTTCGCCGGCCTCGACCCGTTTCCAGAGCGCCCGATTGATCTCGAGATAGTGGGGCATCCAGCGATCCGGATCCTCGATTCCACCGAACCGCATCGTGTCGCGAAACGCCAGGCGCTCGGACTCGTCGGAGTCGAGCAGGGTGTGATCGAGATCGAACAGGAAGCACTCGTACGTCATCGGATCCTCTCGGGAGACCGGCCGGAGCCGTCTACGGTGGCACACGTGGCCGACCCGATCGAGTCCGAAACGACGTCCTCGACCCACCAACCCGGCTCACCGCCGATCCTCGACGCGGACGAAGCGATCGAGCGGGCTCGAGCACTGGCCGCTTCGGCGGCGGCCCGTCAGCGTCGACTCCTGCTCGGGATCTGTGGAGCGCCCGGCTCCGGGAAGTCCACCTTCGCCCAGCGACTGACGAGCGAACTCGGCGCCGCGGCAGTGCCGATGGACGGCTACCACTTGGCCGACGTCGGCCTCGACGCCCTCGGGTTGCGGGCGTGGAAGGGCCGGATCGACACCTTCGACGGCGCGGGCTTCGTGTCGCTCCTGCAACGGCTCCGTGCCGACCGGAGCGATGAGATCATCTGGGCACCGTCGTTCGAGCGGGCTCTCGAGCAGCCCATCGCCGGATCGCTCGCCGTGCGGCCCCGCGATCGGTTCGTCGTGACCGAGGGCAACTACCTCCTCGACTCCGACGAACCCTGGGCTGCGATCCCGTCCGTCCTCGACGAGGTCTGGTTCGTCGACGTCGACGACACACTCCGCACGGACCGTCTGCTGGCTCGCCACGTGCAGTTCGGGAAGTCGCCCAACGAGGCGGTCGAGTGGGTCGACCGTGTCGACGGACCCAATGCGGCGCGGATCCAGTCGACCCGCCACCGGGCGTCGTGCATCATCCGCTGCTGACCAGAGCCACGCTGCAGGCAGACTGAGCACATGGAGCCGATCACCGCGCCGACGCCGAGCGCAGGGTGGTACCCGGACCCGTGGCGAGTGGCGGCATGGCGATGGTGGGACGGACGGAACTGGACCGGCCACGTCTCCGGGGAACCGGCCGACGACGCCACTGGCCGACCGAGATTGCCGGCCTGGCTGAGTGTGCCGGTCGTGATCGCCATCGTGCCCGTCTCGGTGGTGCTCGTCCTCATGACGATCCGCTCGCCGCTCACCACCGTGTTGGGCATGGTGCCCCTCCTGATCGTCGGACCCACCATGCGTTGGCTCGACCGAGTGGAGCCGGAACCCAATTCAGCCCTGCTCCACGCGTTCTTGTGGGGCGCAACGGTCGCGGTGCTGGTGGCCTCGCTCGTGAACATCGGGGTGATCCTGGTGTTCGGCGAGATCGTCGGATCGGTGATCTCCGCGCCGCTGATCGAGGAAGCGATGAAGGGGCTCGGCGTCTGGTGGGCCGCGAAGCGACTCCAGGTCGACGGGATCATGGACGGCATCGTCTACGCCGGCTGGGTGGGCATCGGCTTCGCCGTGGTCGAGGACATCACCTACTTCGTCGACGCCAAGGAAGGCGGCGCACTGGCCGCGACGTTCACGCTGCGGGCGCTGCTCGGGCCCTTCGCCCACCCGCTCTTCACCGCGTGGACCGGGCTCGCGATCGGACGCGCCGTGGCTCGCCAGGGCGACGTCAAGCGGGCCGGTCGGATCGGCTACGTCGGCGCCGTGCTCGCCCACTTCCTCTGGAACGGCTCCCTGGTCGCCGCGGTCAGCTGGCAGGACTCCGGCGCGCTGGTGATCGGGATCGCGATCCTGGTGTTCGTGACGCTCTTTTCCACCTTCGCCGTCGTGCTCTACAAGGCGCGGCTGTCACAGGAGCGCCGCTTCCTCCAGCTCGTACCGTGGTTGGCGGAGCGGTATCGACTCGATCCCGAGGAGATCCGGCCCTTCACCGATGCGACCTCCGGGCTCGCCGCGCGCCGGTCGGTGCCTCGTCGGGATCGGCGCCAGTTCGACGAGGTGCGCGCCGCGCTCGCTCGCTTGGCGTTGCTCCACGATCGGCCGAGCGGCGCCGACGCGGCGACCGAGGCTCGCCTGGTCCAACAGCTCCAGCGAGCCAGGCGCCAAGACTGAGGACTCCGCCCCTTGAGCGCGCCGCCTGCCGTCCGATGAGGAAGGGTATGGGCGGACATGCGGGAGCGTTGACACCGGACATGGCGTCGATGGGGCAGGTGTTGGGGGTCGATCCGCGCCTCATCGAGCGGCTGCTCTCCGATCACGCCACCCTGCTCCGCAGGCTCGCGCCACAGCAGCGCGAGGCCTCGATCGCCATCCGTCGTGAGGAGATCACGGCACTCTCCGATCTCTTGGGCGAGCCACCGGCCGAGGTCATCGACCGGCTCGGCAACCTCATCGGCGCAGACCACGAGCAGCGGGCGACGATGTTCAAGTTGTTCGCCGCCGGTGCCCTCGTGATCGGCCTCGCCGCCACCGGCATGGTGTACGGCCGCGGTCGAGCCGCCTCCGGTGCGGGTGATGCGCCGCTCAAGCCGGCATTGGCCCCGACGGAGATCGTCGAGGTGATCGAGACCCCGACCCTCGGCGAGCCGCTGGCGGTCGTCGCGCTCGACGCCGGGAGTCCCGAGAGCCAGCCCGCCGCGCCGTCACCTGCGCCCGGCGGTGGCCTCGAGGCCGCTCCCGGCCCCACCGTCCCGGGCGCCTAGCGCTTCTCGCGCTCCGGCCCTCGACGAGGGCGCGGAATCGTCAGATCCGCTGACCACCCGGACGAACCCTGTCGCCGAGCCAGCGGTATGTGCCACCCGTAGGTCGCTCGACGGCGAGTGATGGGGGAAGTCCGCTCAGGGACGCGTGGCGGCGAGTCGTTTGATCCGGCTGGCGATCGTGTCGAGCTCGGGGTTGTTGGCGGCGACATCCATGACGAGTTCGTAGACGTCGTCGTTCGATGCTGCGGCGACGCTGGCGTGGTTGAGTTCGAGGAACACTGCGGTCGCCAGCCAGCCGAGTCGTTCGTTGCCGTCGATGAGCGCGTGGTTCTTCACGATCGACTGGAGAAGTGCCGCTGCTTTGGACCAGAGGTCGGGGTAGGCGTCGTGGCCTGCGACCGTGGTCTGGGGACGGGCCACGGCCGAGCCGAGCAGGCCGACATCACGGATGGGAGCGGGGTCGCCGAGCAGCGCCGTGGCGAGGGCGATGAGATCGTCGAGCTCGAGGAACTCGACCGCGTCGCTCACTCGCCCAGACGCCTGAGGGCATCGGCGTGGACGTCCATGATCCGGCGGGCGGCGGCATCGACTCGATCTCGGTGCTGGCCTCGGATCACGAACTCACGCACGGCGCGCCGGGCGGCCTCTTGCATGGAGATACCTTCGGCCGCTGCACGCTCGCGCAGCGCGTCCTGCTCGTCGTCGGTGAGTCGCAGCGTCATGGCCATGTGACGAAAGGTATCAGTCCGATACCGCATCCCGTCAGCGCGAAGAACCGACGGTTGGTCGCGTGTCGGGACTGAAAGTCTCGACGAATCCCGGGCGCTTCGGTGAGTCCGATCACCGACCTGTTCAGTCACCGTATCCAGGGTCGGATGGCCAGTTGGGCTGGAAGAGGTGCCACTGCTCGGGGCGCGTCGGATCAGTACTTCGAGCTCGTGGGCGACGGTTGGGTCAGCTCGGTGATGTCGGCGCGGCTTCTTGGTCCGCTCGATCCGCGGCGGCGCCAGCACCACGCCGTGGTGCCCGTTGTAGCGCTTCGTGAAATAGACCCCGGTCGGGCCAGCGCAGCGCCCGTTCGCAGCGCGAGCGTCGCCGGGCCGGCGGGCAGGGTGGTGCGTTCGCCGAAGAACTCGACCTCGATCCCGCTGTGTTGGAGGTCTCGGTCGCAGAGCAGGCACCCACCTCGTTGGCCCGCAGCGCTCCGTAGAACGGTGGGCCCGGCGTCGGGTCCGAGCGGCACCACCGTCATGCCGAGCTTAGCGCGCAGTTCGGCGAACCACTCGAACAATTCGGTGTTCTCCAACGGTTCGACCACCACGGTCATCTTGTGGCCCTGGTCGGTCATCCACCGCCCGGCCCACTCCCACCCGCCGAGGTGGGGCAAGGCGAGGATCACCCCGTTGCCGGCCTCGAGCCCTTCGAGGATGTGCGGGTAGCCATCCACCTCGAAGCCCCGTTCGACGGTCGCGCTCGACAGGCTCGGCAACCGGAAGCTCTCGACCCAGTAGCGGGCGTACGACTCGAAGGCCTGCTGCGTCTTGCGCTTGCGGGCCGCGGGCGACATGGTGGGATCGACCCGGAGCAGGTGGCGACCGAAGATCTCCCGCTTGTCCTTCAACGCCGGGGAGGCCGCGACACCGGCGAATTGCGACAGGCTCTGGGCGACCGGCCCGGGGGTCAGCTGGGCCAGGATGGAACCGAACTTGTAGCCGTTCGCGGTCAGGCTCTCGCCGAGCTTCTCCCGCCCGCCGAAGTTCATGAGGACCAGCGCAGGTTCAAGGCTGGGGCCGACGCCGACGTACCCGCACCTGGGCCATCCGCTCGGAGCGGGCGACCCGGCGGGACTGCCGGCGGGACCGACGCAGCTCGATCCGGGCCGCGGTGACCGGAGCGACGGCAGCTTGGCGCCACACCTTGAAGAAGCGTTGGATGGCCGTGACGACGGTGAGGGCGAGCATCACCCACAGCACCCACACGAGCAACGGGCTCACCAGCAGCCCGAAACACAGCAGGATCACCCGTTCGGCCCGCTCCATGAGGCCGCCCTTCGCGTCGAGCCCGAGCGACTCGGCCTTGGCCCGCTGATACGAGATCACCGAGGACACCGCCATCACCCCGAACGGCAGCACCGCGAGACGAGGCGTGTCGCCCGAGGCGTAGTACCAGGCCAGCCCGCCGAACATCAGCGCGTCGGTGACCCGGTCGATCACGGAGTCGAAGTAGGCACCCCGCTGGCTCGAGGCGTTCGTCGCCTTGGCGAGGGCTCCGTCGAGCAGATCGGGCAGCGCGGCCAGGATGACCAGCGCCAATCCGGCCAGGAACCAGCCCTGGGCGACGCAGAACGCCGCACCGACCCCGACGAGCAAACCGGCGATGGTGAGGTGGTCGGGCGAGAGACCGGTCCGGCGAAGCAGCTGGCCCAGTGGCTTCACGGCCCGATCGACCGGGGTGCGGAAGCGACCATCGAACATAGATCGAGAGGATATCGGCCCGGTCCGAAGGCCACAGTGACCCGAACGGGCCCCCACCCGAACGGTCTACGCTCTCGGTCAGTTCGAACTGCTCAGTCCTGACACACTCGTTCCGACCTTGGGGGGAACCATGAGCCGTTTGACCGCGACCGTACGCAATGTCGTCCTGCTGGGACACAGCGGTACCGGGAAGACATCGCTGACCGAAGCGATGCTGCTGCGCGCCGGCGCCATTCCCCGTGCCGGACGCGTCGTCGACGGCAGCACCACCTCGGACTTCGAGCCCGAGGAGATCAAGCGCACTCTGTCGCTGTCGCTCGCGGTGGCCCCGCTCCAGTGGAAGGACGCCGAGACGACGTACCTCCTCAACGTGCTGGACACGCCGGGCTATCCGGACTTCACCGCCGAGGTCGAGGCGGCGCTCGCCGTCGCCGACCTGGCCGTGCTGATCGTCAGCGCCGTCGACGGCTTGGAGGGCGATGCGGAGGCGATGTGGCGCCGATGCGCCGAGCTCGGCCTGCCCGCATGGTGTTCGTCAACAAAGAGGACAAGGACCGCGCCGACTTCCACTCGGTGATCGCCCAACTGACCGAGCGGCTCGGCACCGGGTTCGTGCCCCTCGAGCTGCCGCTCGGCGAGGAGCGCTCGTTCCACGGTGTCGCCGACGTGCTGTCCGAAGAGGCCCTGGACTACGACGCGCAGAGCGGTGACCACCGCCACGGTGAGCTCCCCGCGGACATCGCCGACGAGGAGCGCCTGACCCACGAAGCGGTCGTCGAGGAGATCGTCAGCGGCGACGACGAACAGCTCGAACGGTACTTGTCGGGCGACGAGCCCAGTCCGAGCGAACTCGAACGGGTCCTCGCCCAGGAGATGCTCGCCGGGCTGGAGTTCCCGGTGTTGTGCGGTTCGGCCGAGACCGGGGTCGGGGTCGATCGGCTGCTCGACTACCTCTGCGAGCTCGGGCCTTCGCCCGCCGATCGCCCGGTCACCGTCGTGGCCGGGGACACCACCGTGGAGGTTCCCGCCGATGCTTCGGCGGCGCCGCTCGTGCAGGTCTTCAAGACCGTGAGCGATCCCTTCGTCGGACAACTCTCCTACTTCAAGGTCGTGTCGGGCACGGTTCGTACCGACGACCATCTCGTCAACAGCCGCACCGGTGTCGAGGAGCGCCTCCACGGGTTGTTCACCGTGCTCGGGAAGCTGCAGCAACCGGTGACCGAGCTGGTCGCGGGTGAGATCGGTGCCGTCGCCAAGCTCAGCGATTCCCAGGCCGGCGACACCCTCGCCGCCAAGGGCTCTCCCGTGCGTGTCCCGGTGCCACCCGCACCGAACCCGGTCCACGCGGTCGCCGTTCGGCCGGCGACCCAGAACGACGACGACAAGCTGAACGCAGCGCTGCAACGCCTCGAGGCCGAGGACCCGGCCCTTCGGGTCGAGCACCGCGCTGCCACCCGCCAGACCGTCGTGCTCGGCACCGGCGAGACCCACGTACAGGTGGCGCTGGAGCGCTTGGCACGCAAGTTCGGCGTGCACGTCGAGACCGAGGACGTTCGCGTCGCCTACCTCGAAACGATCGCCGGCACCGCCGAGGCCGAAGGCAAGGTGAAGAAGCAATCCGGCGGTCACGGCCAGTTCGCCGTGGCCAACCTCCGCGTGTCGCCCGGCGAGCGAGGCTCGGGATTCCAGTTCGTCGATTCGATCGTGGGCGGCGCCATCCCTCGCCAGTACATCCCCGCGGTCGAGCGAGGTCTCGACGAGGCCATGGCGAACGGTGGGGTGTTCGGTTTCCCGGTCGTCGACGTGCGTGTCGAGTGCTTCGACGGCAAGGCCCACTCGGTCGACTCCAGCGAGATGGCGTTCCGGGCCGCGGCCGCGGCCGGGCTCAAGGACGCGATGACGGCAGCCGGCGCCATCGTGCTCGAACCGATCCACGCCGTGACGATCGATGTTCCGTCCGACCACCAGGGTGACGTGCTCGGTGACCTGTCGGCTCGCCGGGGCCGGGTGCAGGGAACGGATCTGCTCGCGGACGGGACCTCACGCATCGAAGCCCTCGTTCCCGAGAGCGAGTTGGCGAGATATGCGGTGGTCCTGCGTTCGTTGACGGCAGGACGGGGAAGGTTCAGCTCCGTTCACGATCACTACGATGTCCTGCCGAGCCACCTCGTCGCGGCAGCGACCGCCACTCTGGAGTCCGATCACCCATGAGCATCTCCGGTCCGTCCGATCTCGCCATCGCCTTCCGCTCCCTCAATCGGCGGGTGGCCGAGGCGATGGAGCCGCTCGACGACGAGCGTCACGTCGTGGCGGCCGAGCTCGATCAACTCGATGCGATCATCCGCGAGGCAGGCTCGGTCGTGAGCAGCAGCGGGGTGGCCGAAGCGGTGGCCGATGCGCTCGAGACCCGCCCCGCCGACTCGTGGCGGGCGGGCCAGATCGAACAGGTCCAGCAGCTCGCGCTGCGGGCCGGACAGGTGATCCGCAGCATCGCCGAACAGGCGGAGCGTCACGCCGAGCGGCGATGACGGCACACTGGTGGGGTGCGCCTCCAGCTTGCTCATCCCGGCGATCACCAAGTCCTGCTCGGACTGGACTGGGATCGTCCGCTCGACGACTGGTCGCTCGACGACTTCCCTGACCCGGGCGGGATGCACCGCCACGTCGTTCGATACTTCGAGCACGGCCCGGTCACCTACGTCCTGAAGGAACTCCCCACCGTCCTGGCCCAACGTGAGTACCGGCTGCTGCGCGCCTTGGCTGACCTGTCGGTGCCGACGGCGACCGCGATCGGCGTGATCACGGAACGGGGACCCAAGGCCTCCGAGGGCGTCCTCGTGACCCGGCACATCGACTTCTCCATTCCGTATCGGGTGCTGCTCGCCGGGCGAGGACTCCAGATCCCGTATCTCGGTGAGCGGATGCTCGATGCGCTCGTGAGCCTGCTCGTGCGGCTCCACCTCAACGGGTTCTTCTGGGGCGACTGCTCGTTGAACAACACCCTGTTCCGGCGAGACGCCGGGGCACTCACCGCGTTCGTGATCGACCTCGAGACCGGCGAGTTGCACCACACGCTCACCGACGGTCAGCGGGAGCTCGATCTCACGATCGCCGTCGAGAACGTGGCCGGCGGCCTGTTCGACCTGCAGGCGATGGGACGGCTGGCCGACGGGATCGACCCCTTGGAGACCGCGCTCGCCGTCGAACAGCGCTACGAGGCGCTCTGGGCGGAGATCACCGACGAGGAGTACTTCCGTCACGACGAAATGTTCCGCGTCGAGCATCGGGTCCGCCGGCTCGCCGAACTGGGCTTCGACCTCGGCGAGCTCGACGTCGAGGCCCACGAGGACGTCGACCGGATCCGGATCATCCCGCGCGTGGTCGAGTACGGGTTCCATGCTCCCCGGCTGATGCATCTCACCGGGCTCACCACCGGCGAGAACCAGGCCCGCCGCCTGCTCAGCGACATCAGCCAGTACAAGGTGCAGCTGGAACTGCAGCGGGGCCGGCGGATGTCGGAATCCCTCGCGGCGGCGCGATGGTTGGACGAGATCTACTCCCCCACCATCGACGCGGTTCCGGCGCCGATGGCCGCCAAGCTGGAGCCGGCGGAACTCTTCCACCAGATCCTCGAACACCGCTGGTTCCTGTCCGAGCAGGCCAACGAGGACGTCGGGATGGAGGCGGCCGTGGCGTCCTACGTGGACACGGTGCTCCCGAGCGCCCCCGACGAGCAGCGGCTGATCGACCCGCCCACGATGGAGCTGCCGATCATCCGGTGACGGAGGCCCGCCGGCCGATCAGGAGTCGGCCCACTCCGTCAGGTCCTCGGGGTTCTCCTCGGAGAACGACTCGATCGTGCGCCCGTCGATGGCGTCGACCAGCACGAATGCCCGCTGCTTGGGCGGGTTCTCGGTCGAATAGGCGAGCACCCGCCAGGTCGGACGGCTGCGCAGGCCGCGCCACACCTGCTGGGCCGAGGCGTGCCCGATCGGGAAGCCAACGGCCTCGTTGGCCTTCACCAGCGCTTCCTTCTCGTCGACCGTCATCCGCCAGCCCGACGTCAGCGACATCACCCCAGCGGCGCCGAGCACGGCGGCGGCCAGGAGCGTGCCGCCATTGACGAGGATCCCGTCGTCGCCGTACACGAGGTACAGGACCAGGCACGCCGCTGCGACCACGAGGTACATCACCCCGGGAATGCGGCGCCGGCTGTTGTCCGGGAACTTGTAGGCCCCGGCGAACTCGGCCGCGTTGAGGTCCTCGGGGAGTTCGTCGCGGACGTCGAGGTCCGACTCGGGAGGATTCGCAGGCGTGGACATCGGTGCCAGGGTAGGCGGCGCGAACCTCAGCGCGGCCAAGCCGCCCGCAACTTCGCCGCCGTGTCCGGCAGCGCCTCGGGCAGGGTACGCGTGGTCGACAAGGCGGTCATGAAGTTGGCGTCACCCGTCCAGCGCGGCACCGCGTGGACGTGCAAGTGCTGGGCAACGCTGCCCCCGGCGGCTGACCGAGGTTGATGCCGACGTTGACCTTGCGGACGGTAGGCCTGCTTGATCGCCCGGACCGCGTCGGTCACCGTCGCCCACAACTCGGGAGCTCGGTGGTCGTGGGTCCTGAGCTCGGAGATCTCCCGATACGGCAGGACCAGCACGTGGCCGACCGAGTACGGGAACCGGTTCAGGATCGCGAAGCGGCTGGCCGCGATGCACGATGAACGACTCCTCGTCGGGCATCTGGCTGTCAGGATCTGGGTGAAGATGCTGCGGGATCGGCGGGCGCACCGGACTCGATGCCGTGCGATTGCACGTACACCTGCGCCAACCGTTCCACAGATGTTCGAAACTCATCAGGCCGAGGGCCGTCGTCGCCGACTCCGTGACGCCAGGGCCCGGGGTCGGGCCGTCTCGGCCATGAGTGCGGCCACCACAGCGACGTCGGCGGAGAGGCGTTCGCTGCCCCCCTCGCGGCCGCCACCGCGCTCGACCTCACCCCCGCGAGGGTTCACCCCGAGGGTGTCGTTGGCGACGTCGTCGTCGCCCACCACCAGGACGTAGGGCAGCTTCTCCAGCTTGGCGGAGCGGATCCGCTTGCCGAGCTGATCGGTCGCTGCGACCGAGTCGACCCGGAAGCCCTCACGGCGCAGGCGAGCCTCCACGCGCGCGGCATAGTCCTCGTGGGCTGTGGCGACCGGCAGGATGCGTGCTTGCACGGGAGCCAACCACGCCGGGAAGGCGCCGGCATAGTGCTCCACGAGCACGCCGAAGAACCGCTCGATCGAGCCGAACAACGCCCGGTGCAACATGATCGGACGGTGCCGGTTGTTGTCGGCGCCGACGTACTCGAGCTCGAACCGCTCCGGAAGATTGAAGTCGCACTGGATCGTGGACAACTGCCAGCGCCGGCCGATGGCGTCGCGCACGTCGATGTCGATCTTGGGACCGTAGAACGCGGCGTCGCCCTCCTTGACCTGATACTCGAGCCCGTACTTCTCGAGTGCCAGCCGCAACGCATCCGTGGCCGTGTCCCAGATCTCGTCGGAGCCCACGAACTTCTCGGGATCCTTCGTCGACAGGTACGCCTGGAAGTCGGTGAACCCGAAGGCGCGCAACACCGACATCACGAAGTCGAGCAACGAGGCGATCTCGTCCTGGAGCTGGTCATAGGTGCAATAGATGTGGCTGTCGTCCTGCGTGAAGCCACGGATCCGCATCAGACCGTGCAACGTCCCGGCTCGCTCGTAGCGATACACGGTGCCCAACTCGAACAGCCGCAACGGGAGCTCCCGGTACGAACGCTGACGGCTGCGGAAGATCAGGCAGTGCATCGGACAGTTCATGGGCTTCGGGTAGTACGTCCCGTTGTCCATCTCCATCGGCGGATACATGCCGTCCTGGTACCAGGCCAGGTGGCCGGAGGTCTCGAACAGCCGGGCGTTCGCGAGGTGCGGCGTGTAGACGAACTCGTAGCCGCCGTTGGCATGGCGGGTGCGGCTGTAGTCCTCCATCAGCTTGCGGACCGTCGCCCCTTTGGGATGCCAGACCGCGAGGCCGCCGCCGAGCTCGCTCGGGAAGCTGAGCAGGTCGAGCTCCGTCGCCAGCTTGCGATGGTCGCGCTTCTCGGCCTCCTCGAGTCGATGGAGATGCTCGGCGAGCGCCTCTTTGGATTCCCAGGCCGTGCCGTAGATGCGCTGGAGCATCGGCCCCTTCTCGTTGCCGCGCCAGTAGGCGCCGGCCACCTTCATCAGCTTGTAGTGGCCGAGCTTGCCCGTCGACGGGACGTGCGGTCCGCGGCAGAGATCCACGAACTCGTCGGTGTTGCGGTAGACGCTGATCGTCTCGCCACTTCCGAGTTCGGCGGCATCCGCGCCGTCGGCGGCCCCGCTCTGGACCCGCTCGATGATCTCACACTTGTACGGCTGGTCGGCGAACAACGCGAGCGCGTCCGAAGCCGGCATCTCGCTGCGGACGAATGGCTGGTCCGCCTTCACGATCTCGGCCATGCGGGCCTCGATGCGCGCCAGGTCCTCGTCGGAGAACGTCGCTCCGCCGGGCAGATCGAAGTCGTAGTAGAAGCCGTCCTCGATCGCCGGACCGATGGAGAACTTGGCCCCGGGCCACAGTTGGGTCACCGCCTGAGCGAGAACGTGCGCCGTCGAGTGCCGCAGGACGTGACGACCCTCCTCGGTCTGCTTGGTACGATCGCCACCGTGTCCCCGTCGTCGAGCGGGACGGTGAGGTCGGTCTCCGTGCCGTTGACCACCGCCGCGACGGCGGAGCGGGCGAGCCCACGTCCGACGGCAGGCGAGATCGGCAGCAGTGGACCCGGCGGCTAGCGAACGAGACGAGCCATCGGGAGGAGTACGGAGATGTCAGCCATAGCGGCCAGAGCCTACCGAGGGCGCGCCGCTGAGCCGGGGCGGGTTTGCTCAGCCGGCTGCGCTGACGAGATCCTGGGCGCCCGGGCCGTCGTGATCGACGTGGGTGGCAACGGTGGACGGCGTCGTCTGGACCAGGGCCAGATCGGCACTCCCGGCGTACACGTTCTGGTACTCCTGGCCGGTCATCTCCTGGATCTCGTACATGACCTCGTCCATGACCGACCGGCACACCAGATGGGCCTCGCCACCCGCTCGTCGATGCCGGGCGACCTCGATCGGCGTACCGATCTCGATGCGCACCGGGAGACGGACCTTGGGCAGCTTCGCATCGGGCGGTTGGATCTCACGGGTCCCGCGATCCCGACCGGGTAGATCGGCGCGCTCCGGTCTCGAAGCGAGCCGTGCTGCGCTGGTGCGACCCTGTACAGGACACCGGTGCGGCTGCGGGTTCCTTCGGGGAAGATCCCGAACAACTCTCCCCGCCGCAGCACCTCGGCGGCGGCGTCGAGCGCGGCCTGGGACACGCTTGCCGCCGCTGCGATCGATCGGGATCATGCCCATGGCCGGGAACAGCAGCTTCGTCTGCACGAGTCCGCGTACTCGGCTTTGCCCACGAAGCTGATCCGCCGAGGCAGGGTCAGCATCAAGAACGCCGAGTCGAGGAAGCTGACGTGGTTCGGGCAGAGGATCGCGGGACCGTCGTCAGGCAGACGATCGAAGCCCTTGAGGTCGAACTCCCAGAGTCGCTTCGCCGGCGGGGCCAGGACGCGCCGGCACCGGTCCTGAAGTTTCGTCGCCCCCCGTGAAGCGTCCACGCCGGCAGCGTAGTCGCTGCGGGGACCCCAGCGGACCGACGGGGTGCGGGCCGGTGGGGTTCGGCCCCTCAGAGCGTGACGCCGAGCAGGGCGGCCGCCTCGAGGACGCCCCGTCCTGACGCGGCCGCGGCGTCGATGATCGACAGGGCCCGGGGGGTGTCGAGATCGTCGTCGAGTGCGGCGCGGACCTCGTCGAGCACCGAGGCATCGGGCGTTGCCGCCCGGCACCATGCGGTCAGACGCTCGGCGTTGCGGGGCATGAGGTCCTCCTCCCAGCTCCACTCGGTGCGGTAGTGGTGCTCGATGATCGCCAGGCGGATCGAGCGCGGATCCCACTTCTCGCGGAGCTGGTCGATGAACACGAGGTTCCCGAGGCTCTTCGACATCTTCTGGCCGTCCATGTAGACCATCGCCACGTGCATCCAGTGGCGCACGAAGGGCTCACCGGTGGCGGACTCCGATTGCGCCCGCTCGCACTCGTGGTGCGGGAAGATCAGGTCCGATCCCCCACCGTGCAGATCGACGGTCGTGCCGAGCTCGCGCAACGCGAGCGCCGAGCACTCGATGTGCCAACCCGGGCGGCCCGGACCCCACATCGTCTCCCACGACGGCTCGTCGTCGGCGCTCGGTTGCCAGAGCACGAAATCGAGCGGGTGGCGTTTGTGGGGATTGTCCACGTCGCCGCCGCGCTCACGTGCGAAGGCGATCATCTCGTCGTGGTCGTACCCGCTGACGGTTCCGAAGTCGGGGAACTTGGTGACGTCGAAGAACACGGATCCGTCGGCCTCGTACGCATAGCCTCGCTCCAGCACCTTGCCGATGAAGCCGCGGATCTCCGGGATCGCCGACGAAGCACGCGGGGTGGAGTGGACGGGGAGGACGTCGAGCGCCTCCATGTCCCGCTCGAAGCGGGCTTCCTCCGCGGCAGCGAGATCGAGATAGTGGACACCGAGCTGCCGAGCCTTGGCGAACAAGGGGTCGTCGACGTCGGTGACGTTGCGCACGCAGCGGACCTCGTGGCCCAGGTCGATCAGGCGTCGCTGGAGGACGTCGTAGGTGACGAAGACCGCGGCGTGACCGAGGTGGGTGGCGTCATAGGGGGTGATCCCGCAGGTGTACATGGTGCACACCGGACCGGGTTCGAAGGGCACGACCTCGCGTCGGGCCGTGTCGTACAAGCGGATCGTCATCGTGACCGCGGAACACTCCGAGGCGCGCCTGCATTCCCAGCGCGACGAACCCGAGGTCGCGGGGCGAGGGCCGGGTCGGGCCTCGTGGTCACGAACGGATACCGGTCAGCTTCGGAGCCACTCGGGTCTTGTACCGGATGTTGAGCTGGAGCAGCACCGCGGTGAACGCCTCGATCGCCGTCGCGTTCTGGAGCTCGCCGGCGTCGAGCGGCCGGCAACCCGGGATCTGGTGGACGATCTCGGAGACCACCTTGGTGGCGCTGGGATCGTCGGAACAGATCAGGACATCGGAGTCGATCGGTTCACCGAGATGCCCGAGCTCCTTGGCCGGCAGGTGGTGCAGCGCAGCCACGACGCGCGCCGCGGGGACGGCGGCCTGGATGTGGGCGGCGACGCTCCCACGGGGCGGCACGAGGGGGTGGAACTCGCTGCCCAGCCGCACCAGGGCGTTGGCCATCGAGATGACGACCTTGCCGGCGAGGTGCTCGGCGACGGACGTGGCGGTGGTCGCCGCCGAGTCCCACGGCGTCGCCAACACCACGACGTGGGCGGCCGCAGCGGTCTCGTTGTCGCCGGCCTCGATGCTCAGGTCGAGGTCTGGCCAACGGTCGAGCAAGTCGTCTCGCGCTTCCATCGCCCGGTACTTCGACCGCGAGCCCAGGACCACGTGGTACCCGACCGACGCCAGCCGTGCACCGAGGGCTGTCCCCGCCGGGCCGGTGCCTCCCAAAATTCCGATCTGCATCGCCGTAGCTAAGCACACCGCGCTCCTCCGCAGCGGTGCCTGGACCGGGTGACCAGGGCGGCTACCGTGCTGGCCCATGGGTCTTCTCGACGGCAAGCGCATCGTCATCACCGGCGTCCTGACCGACGCCTCTCTCGCCTACGGCGTCGCTCAGCTGGCGATCCAGGAGGGCGCCGAGATCGTGCTCACCGGAGCGGGACGGGCGTTGTCGCTCACGAAGCGGACGGCGCGCAAGCTGAGCGCCGAGGTCGAGGTCCACGAGCTCGACGTGACCCAGCCCCACCACGTCGTCGCGGTGCGGGACTCACTGACCACGAGCTGGGGACGGGTGGATGGCGTCCTGCACTCGATCGGCTTCGCTCCCGAGTCCTGCCTGGGGGACAACTTCATGGACGCCCCCTGGGACGACGTCGCCGTCGCCATCCAGATCTCGGCGTACTCCCTCAAGACGCTCGCCGAGGCGTTCCTGCCGCTGATGTCCTCGGGTGGCTCGATCGTGGGGCTCGACTTCGACAACCGGGTGGCGTGGCCGGCGTACAACTGGATGGGTGTCTGGGAAGTCCGCGCTGAGTCCACCAGCCGGTACCTCGCGAAGGAGCTGGGCCTGGGGCATCCGATGCAACCTGGTGGCGGCCGGCCCGTCCCGGACGATGGCGGCCAAGTCGATCCCAGGGTTCAAGAAGTTCGAGGACGTCTGGGACGAGCGGGCCCCCTCGGCTGGGACATCAACGACTCGACCGCATTATGCGCGTGCGCTCGCGCTGCTCTCGGACTGGTTCCCGGCCACGACGAGCGAGCTGGTGCACGTCGACGGCGGCTGCACCACGCCATCGGGGCCTGAGACTCAGGGCGTACCGGTCGTCGGGCGACGGACGGCTCGAGTCGATGGTCGAGCTCGGGTCGACGGTCGCGGGGTCCGCAGCTCGAACCCACCAGCGTCCGTCACCGGCGGGGGCGTGCTCGGGGCGGAGCCGACCACGAGGCCGGCGTCGTCACCGGCGGCGTGACGGTCGAGCTCGGACCCTCGCTCGGAAGGGTGGTGGCGGTGGCGTCGGGCGGGATCTCGGTCCGGCACCGTCAACCCGGTGAGATCGACCGAGCAGGCCGCGTAGGCATTGGAGATGGCGCGTCGATCTCGAAACGGCATCGAGCTCCCCCGCAGTCGTGCTCGCATAGCGATAGAGCCCGGCGAATCCGAGCGACTCCGCCATCGTGCGGAACACGCACGAGGCCGCCTCCTCGTCGACCCCGGCGTTCATCAGGATCGGTGCCGCGGTCCGGCCGTACTCGGCCGGCGGGATGCACCGATCGAAGGCGCCGAAGATCTGGGACTGGATCAGGGGGAACTGGTCGTTGATCGAGCCGCCGTACCCCATCTGCATCAAGGCGTCCGGATCGACGTCGGCGGCGAGTGCCGCACTCACGCAGTCCCGCTGCGCTCGCGACAAGACCACGCCGATGGTCAACGGCACGTCGTCGAGGATCTGGGCTCGCACCGCCGGGACCACCGCATCTCCGACCGGGATCGTCGAGAGGTCGACGGAGGTGTCCACGCCGGCGATCGAGGTCGTGTCCACGGCGGACTCCGAGGACGACGAGCACGCCGAGACGGCGCCGATCGCCAGTATCGGGGCGAGGATCGAGCGCCACGGTCCGCGTTCCACGCGCTGGAGTCTGCCAGCCGGACGCCGGGATGCGGTCTCGTCCGGGCCCGGACCTGGCACACTGGTCGGCCGTGCCCCTCGATACCCGGCGGTGGTTTGACCGCTCCCAGCCCCAGACCCTGCAGATCGCCACGTTCCTCCTGTACTTCAACGGAGCGTTCGCGGTCATCGACTTCCTGGGTCAGTCCGGACTCGAGATCGGGCTGGCGCGTGCAGTCAAGGGAGCGGTCGGGCTCCTCGTCGGGCTGATCGTGATCGGGGCCCACATCGGTGGGCCGTTCCTGATGGCCAACGAGCGCAAGGTCGGCTACTACCTCTCGCTCGTGGCGGCCTTCTCCCCGTTCGCCATCCGCCTGTGGGTGTTGTCGGGGTTCTATTCGGCCTTCGATCGCTTCACCGGCGGCAACCTCATCAACTTCGTGTTCGAGGCGGCGCTGGTCGCGCTCTTGCTGCACCCCCAGAGCCGCGACCACCAGCGGATCTGGTTCCACTGACCCGACCGCCGGTGCGAACGCCGCAGCCTGGATCATGGTAGGTGTCGGGCTTCATGGATCTCACAACGGTCTCTTGCTGACCTCGACGTTCGCTCGTAGCGGCGTTCTCTTCGAAACCATCTGTCGAATGCGGCGGAGGCGTTGGAGTGTCCGGGGTTACCCCTGGCAGAATGGTTTGTATCGGATGCTAGAGCGACGTGGGGGTCGTGAAGTGTTCGACTTCAGTCTGGACGAGATCGCGCTGCGTCGCTGCTGCTCTCTTGGCGATGATGCCCTGGCCTGCTCGGGCTCCCAGCGAATCCCCGACGGTGCTGCACCATTCGACCGTCCATTGGCGAGCTTTGACCTCTCGGCTCTTCAGGCTCGACGGTGGGTAACCACCGAGTAGGAAGATGGCGAGCGGACTACTATCCGAATCTCCAGTTCTCAGAAACATCGGTTCGTGGAGTCCATACGCCCTCCAGCGGCGATCAGTCTGGGATCGTCGCGGTAGCTGCGACAGACGGCTGCAACGACATCGGCAGGGTGCAGCTTGGTGAGCTTCCTGCGGGTAATCGTGTCTCAACCGTGGTGGAATGTCCCTCGTACGCCCGGCTTCCCGAGAATGGGGACCAGATGCACCCTGGGGATCCAGTTGATCATCACTGATCAGGCCAGGTCGTCGGCGAAATTCGTCGCGCTCAGGATTCATTGCCATTGGCCACCTCAGGCGACATTACGCGGGAAATGGATCGTCGCCGATGTAGAGCACGCACGCCCGTCACCTTCGGAGAAACGCATCGGCAGCGCTTAACTGGGGCTGGCGTCGACGACGGCGGTTGACCGGCGTGACCTCCTCGACGGAGTCCACGTCCTGCGGCGTGACGCTTGATGTCTCCTTGGCATTGTTCAAGCTCTTGTCGGAAGGGGTGGTCGTGTATGGCTCTGCGCGAGCGGGCTGTGCCTGGCAGTACGGTTTGGTGATGCTCCACCCTCACGGCGGCGTAGCCGAAGTGTCTACCGACGGTGCTGTCCGCTTCTTGATGATGACGCTGTTCGCTCCGGCGTTCAGCGATCAGCGGTGAGAGCGGCGGCAGGGGTGGGACTGGCAGCCGATCCGTGCTCCGGGTGCGGGCGAAGACCCTGGGACGGAGATCCGGACGAGGTCACCGACCGTGAGTCTCGGAGAGGGTAGTGCGAGGTCTCACAGCGATCCTGCGGGGTCCGCGCCGGCCTGCAAGGTTTGCTACTCAGTCAGCCATGCGGGCTCGAACGATTCCCGGTCCCGAGTGAGGGTTCTCTAGGGTCGCGCCGATGTTCACGGTCGCGGAGGTTCACGAACTCCTCGCGGCGACTCGACCGGACTCCCCGTGTGTCGTCGTCGGCGACACCGTCGTCACCTGGGCCGAGATGACCGAGCGCTCGCGGCGGTTCGCGACGGCCCTTCGGGCCGCGGGCCTCGGCAATCATCGCGACCGCGCCGAACTCCAGAACTGGGAATCGGGCCAGGACCACCTCGCACTGTTCCTGCACAGCTCCAGCGAATACCTCGAGGCGATGCTCGGATGCTTCAAGGCGCGCGTCGCGCCGTGCAACGTCAACAGCCGCTACGTCGCTGACGAACTCGTCGGGTTGCTCGAGGACTCCGAGGCGACCGGGCTCGTGTTCCATTCGTCGGTGGCGTCGGTCGTGGCCGAGGCCCTCCGAGAGCGGACGACGACACCGATGCTCATCCAGGTCGACGATTGCCCCGGCATCGAGCTCCTCCCCGGGGCCCGGTGGTATCACGACGTCCTCGCCGCCCACGAGCCGCTCGTCGACGGGAGCGACGCCGATCCCGACGACTTGTACCTGCTCTACACAGGCGGGACGACGGGTCGGCCCAAGGCCGTGATGTGGCGGCAGGGCGAGGCGCTCACGGAGTGTTTCGGGTTCCCCCGCTCGATCCGTTCGCTCGACGAGATGGATCTCGCCGGGCGTTCGTCGCGACGGGCGTTGGTGGTCGCTCCGCTCGCCCACGGGGCAGGTCAGTGGATCACCTTCAGCACGTGGAACACCGGCGGCACCGTGTTCCTCCTCGACCCGCCACATCCTCTCGACCCGGCCCGCGTCTGGTCGGCGATCGAGCGACACGGCGTCGACTTCCTGCTCATCGTCGGCGACGCGCTGGCGAGGCCGTTGGTGGACGAGCTCCGCCGGACGTCGTACGACCTGAGTTCCCTGACGGTCATCCTCTCCGGCGGCGCCGCGTTGTCGAGCGAATCCAAACGGGAGCTCCTCGCCCTGCTCCCCGGCGTGATGATCCTCGACGGCGTGGGATCCTCGGAGTCCGGTGGCCTGGCGACCTCGCTGTCGACGGGCAGCGAACCCACGACCCGCTTCCCGCCCGGACCGGGCACCGTGGTGCTCTCCGCCGACCTCGACCGGGTCCTGCAACCGGGCGAACCGGAGCTCGGCTGGTTGGCCAAACGGGGTCGCCTCGCTCTCGGCTACCTTGCCGATCCGGACGCGACCCGTCGGATCCATCCGATCGTGGACGGGGTCCGGTACGTCGTGCCCGGAGATCGGGCGATGATCGGTGCCGACGGCACGATCGACCTGCGAGGGCGTGATTCGGTGACGATCAACTCCGGGGGCGAGAAGATCTTCGCCGAGGAGGTCGAGCGGGCGGTGGCGTCGCATCCCGCCGTCTACGACTGCGTGGTTGCCGGACGGCCCAGCGTGCGCTGGGGCGAGGAGGTCGTGGCCGTGGTGTCGTTCCGCGCCGGCGCCAGCGCCGACCGCGAAGAGTTGCGCAACGCGGCCGCCCAGTCGATCGCTCGCTACAAGCTGCCCAAGGCGTTCGTCGTGGTCGAGCGAGTCCGGCGGACCGAATCGGGGAAGGCCGACTATCGCTGGACGCGCCGTATCGTTCGGGGCGAGATCGAGGAGGACCGTACGTGGCGCGACGACCGTGGGATCAGGACACCCTGCCGACCGGCGAGGCGAAGGCTCGTGCCGTCCAGGAGATGTTCGACACCGTCGCTCCTCGATACGACCTCGTGAACCGGATCATGACGTTCCGGCTCGACGTCCGCTGGCGCCGGATCGCCCTCGATCGACTCGGCTTGGACCGGGGCGGACTCGTGCTCGACCTGGCCTCGGGAACGGGCGATCTGTGCATCGAGCTCCAACAGCGCGGGCTGCGACCGATCTCGATGGACTTCTCCCACGGGATGCTGTTGAAGGATCGCAGCGGCGCGCCCCGGGTCCAGTGCGACGTGCTCCGGCTCCCGCTCGCCGACGCCTCCGCCGACGGGGTCACGTGCGGTTTCGCGCTCCGCAATTTCGTCGATCTGCCGGCGTTCTTCGGAGAGCTCGGTCGGGTGGTCCGTCCGGGCGGCCGGATCGCCCTGCTCGACGTGGGCGTGCCGAGCAATCCCCTGATCCGATGGGGGAACGGGATCTACTTCGGCAAGGTCGTCCCCCGGATCGGAGCGCTGCTGTCCGATGGCGGGGCGTACCGCTACCTCCCGAAGAGTGTCGCCTATCTCCCGGAGCCGTCGGTGATGGTGGCCGAACTGGTGGCCGCCGGATTCGCCGATGCCACCCACGACCGCTTGAGCGGCGGCATCACCCAACTCCTCACCGGAACTCGATCGTGACCCGACGGGCGATCACTCGTCCCTTGCGCTCGACGTGCGACCTGAACGACGTCGCTCGTTCGGACGGGATGTTGTTCGTACGCAACGGGGTCGGGTTGGCGGCACGGGGAGTCGCGATGCGAGTCCCGGCGGCCGAGGTCCCCGACGCGTTGCGAGCGCTGCCGTGCACGGACGAGGTCGGGCAGCCCGGCTGCGGACCGATCGCGCTCGGGGTCCTCCCGTTCCGCCCCGGGGCCGAGGCCACCTTCGTCGTGCCGGCCGTCATCGTCGGCAAGGGACCCGACGGGCACCAGTGGGTCACGACGATCCTCGACGACGCCGACGATCACGACGCCGCGATCGACGAGGCCCTCGCTCCCCAACCGCCCGTCACCGTGTCGGTCGCCGACTTCTCCGTCCGTCCCGCCGAGCCCGCCCAGGTCTTCCTGGACGCGGTGGATCGGGGCCGCAACGCCGTGGCCGCCGGGGAACTCACCAAGGTGGTCCTCGCGCGCGAGATCGTGGTGGAAACGGACCGCCCCATCGACGTGCGCGCCGTGCTGGCGAGGCTCCGGGCGTCGTTCGGATCGTCGTATCGCTACTCGATCGACGGCTTCATCGGCGCATCACCCGAACTGCTCGTGTCCCGCCACGGCGACATCTGCCGCTCCCACCCGCTCGCGGGCACCGCCCCGCGCACCGGTGACCCGACGACGGATGCTCGCCTCGCCGCCGAGCTGATCGCCAGCGTGAAGAACCAGGTGGAGCACCGTGTCGTGATCGACGTGGTCCACGATGCCCTGCTCCCCTACGCAGCTATCTCGATTGGGAACCCGAGCCGTCGATCATGGCGGTGGCCAACGTGCAGCACCTCGCCACCCTGATCGAGGGGCGCTTCTCCGATCCCGCCCCCAACGTGCTGACCCTCGCCCGGATGCTGAGCCCGACCCCTGCCCTCGGCGGTCATCCGCGCGACGCGGCCGTCGCCCTCATCGAGGAGCTCGAGGCCCTTCGATCGTGGGAGATACGGCGGCGCGGTCGGCTGGGTGGATGCCGACGGGAACGGGACGTGGGCGGTCGCGATCCGCTGCGCCGATCTCGACGCACCGCGCCGCCGGGCGGCTGTTCGCCGGCTGCGGCATCGTCGTCGACAGCGATCCGGCCGCCGAGCTCGCCGAGACCCAAGCCAAGTTCCAGGCGATGCTGTCGGCGTTGGTCCGCCCCTGAACCAGGACGAGCCGACCCGCGTCCACGCAGGATGGCGGCGCCTCAGACGCTGAACAGGACCGGTCCGCCCGGGTCCGGGGTCGGCAGCCAGTCGGCACCGACGGCGGGCAGAACGCCCGCCCACGGGTTGAGGATCGCGGGCGGCGGAGTTCCACGGGGGCGCCGGCGCGCCGGCGACTCGGGCACCCGGCCCGACGAGTCGATCACGACGACCGGGGTCCCGACGTCCGCCCAATCCCACAAGAAGGCGGCATCCTCGGGCGCCTCGCGCACGCAACCGTGCGACAACGCCCGACCGAGCATCCCGACCCCGTGGATGTAGCCGCCGGCTTCGGTTCGAGGAATGGCGTGGAAGCCGATCGACAGGCCGTCGTCGCCGACGGCGAAGCGCATCATGTAGTCGAGCTTGACGTCCTCGTTGTCCTTCACGAAGTTCCAGCGAACCTTCGAATAGACCCAGAAGGTTCCCGTGCCCGGAAGGGTTCGCTCGGCGTGGCCCGCGACGAGGTACGTACGGACGAGCGACTCGTCCGCGTCGACCAGCCACACCCGCATCGACCCCATGTCGTAGACGATGCGGCGGCCCATGCCGGAGTTCTCCGGGATCGGGGGCGGCCCGTCGGCGGACGCGACGGTCGGTGCGACCAGGCCGAGGCACAGGAGCGCCGCCAGCAGCGCCCAGACACGGGTCATCCGGATACTCACGGACACGATGCTCTCACGTCGACGAGCGATTTTCCACGGACCGCGCGATTTCATCGGTCACGCGCCGATGGTCGTCGACGTTTCGAACGCGGTCGGTGACGAGATGGAGCAGCCGCACCCCGCCCGAGCCCGCCCCGAGGCCGGTCCGTAGCTCGTCCAGGTCGGTGCAGCGCCGATAGTCGAGATGGTGGGCGGCGGCGAGCGCGGCCAGATCCGTGCCGTGTGGGGTTCCGAACAACTCCTCGAAACGGCCGGACGACAGTACGGTGGCCTGAGGCAGGAACGAGAAGATGGCACCCCCGTCGTTGTCGACCGCGACGATCGTGAGGTCGACAGCCCGGCGGGTGATCGACACGAGCGCCGTGGAGTCGTGGAGCAGGGCGATGTCCCCGACGAGCACGAAGGTCGGTTCGCCACTGGCCAGGGCCAGACCGGTCGCCGTGGCGAGGGTCCCATCGATCCCGTTCGCCCCGCGGTTGGCGTGGACGATCGGCTGCTGATCCGGTGAACCGAACCATTCCACGTCTCGGATCGGCATCGACGACGCCACGACGAGCGTCGACCCTGCCGGGAGGACCTCGGTGAGCGTTCTGGCGATACCCGACTCCGTCAGGTCGCCGGCGAGCCGATCGGCGATCACGGCCTGGGCTCGCTGCTCCGCTCGCCGCCAGCGAGCCGACCACGGCGTACCGCTCGCCCCGCGCATCAGGCCGTGCAGACTCCGCGCCACCGCTCCGGGGTCGGCGACGACCCGTACCGCGAGCCGCTGCCCGGGGTCCAGCCACGCCTCGCTGGCGTGGACCTGAACCTGGATCGCTCTCGATCGGTCGAGCCATTCGGCCAGGACCCGGGATGCGGGCAGCGTCCCCATCCGGAGGACGACCTCGGGGGCGTGGGCGTCGGCGAACTCGCGCGATCGCAGGATGGCATCGAAGGCCGCGACGGTTGCCGCCTTGCCCGTTCGGCACCCGGACCGGGGATCGGCGAGCACCGGCCAGCCCAGCTCGGCGGCCAGCTGGTGGAGATCGGCGGCGGCGGCACGCACGCCATGCCCACCTCCGACGACCACGACCCCCCGTTGCCGATCGAGCAGCTCCACGAGCGAAGCGATCTGCTCCGCGGCCAGCGTCCGCCGTCCTCGGATGATCTGCAAGGACTCGGGGGCGACGGGCTCGGGCAACGCAGCGGCCTGCCCCACCAGCGGTTCGCGGAACGGAAGATTCAGATGGACCGGTCCCGGGCGTTCGCCCGTCGAGGCCGCGACACTGCGCGCCGCGATGGCGCGCCAGGTCACGCTGGCCGGCGAGGCCGGCGGGCCGGGGTCGTGGAACCAGCGCACAGCGGTCCCGTAGAGCCGGGTCTGGTCGATCGTCTGGGGTGCCCCGGTGTCGCGCAGTTCGGGAGGACGGTCGGCGGTACAGACGATCATCGGGACCTCGCCGAGGTCGGCCTCGACGACGGCACCGTGGAAGTGGGTGGCCGCACTCCCGCTCGTGCAGAGCAGGATCGCAGGGACTGCGTCGGCCACCCCGATCCCCAGGGCGACGAACGACGCGGCGCGCTCGTCGTGCACCAGATGGACCACCAGCTCGTCCCGCTCGGCCAGGGCGAGCGCGAGCGGCGTCGAGCGAGACCCTGGTGCGATCACGGCGTGCCGAACGCCGCTGCGAACCCATTCGTCGACGAGGGTGGCGCAGAACGTCGCGGTGTCGGTCACGGGCATACCGATCATGCTGCCACCGGCCTAAGGTCGAACGCGTGCTCACCTGGGAGGAGCGGTCATGCTGATCGAAGTCTGGTCCGATGTCGTGTGCCCGTGGTGCTACATCGGGAAGCGAAAGCTCGAGCTGGCCCTGAGCCAGTACGAGGGTCCGGAACCCGAGGTCCGGTACCGGGCCTTCCAGCTCGACCCACGAGCGCCGCACGGGCCGGGCATGCCGGTGCGTGAGGCGTACGCCAAGAAGTTCGGCGGCGAGGAGGCCGCGGACCGGATCCTGCAACGGGTGACCGAGGCTGCAGCCGAGGTCGGATTGGGCTTCCGCCTGGACCGGGCGATTCGCGCCAACACCCTCGATGCCCACCGTCTGTTGGCGCTGGCGTTGGAGGAGGGGGTCCAACGGCAGCTCAAGGAGGAGCTGCTGCAGGCCTACTTCGTCGACGGCCAGGACATCGGGGCGTCGTCGACGCTGGTGGAGCGAGGGGTGTCCGCGGGCCTGGCCGAGGACCGGATCCGAGAGTGGCTCGACGGTCCGGGTGGGCTGGATCGGGTGCGCCGATCTCGCCGAGGCCGAACAGCGTGACATCGCCGCGGTGCCGTCGACCGTGTTCGCCGGCGGGTTCCCGGTGCCGGGCGCCCAGGAGCCCGACACGCCTCACGGTGCTCGAACGGACTGCCGAGCGCCTCGGCGGCGCCGGATGACCGCACCCCATCCCGGCGGGACGGCGGGACGGGGGTTGTCGACCGAGTTCGTCGGAACGGGCCCTTCCATCGGTCTGCTGCACGGCTTCACCCAGACCGGACGTTCATGGGGACGGTTCGGCGAGCTGCTCGCGTCGCATCGCCAGCTGTGCTGCGTCGATCTGCCCGGACACGGTGCGGCGGCGGAGGTGCGCTGGGGGCTGGACCGCACCGCCGACGAGCTCGCCGGACGGGGGCCGATGGACTGGTTGGGCTACTCGCTCGGCGGACGTCACGCCCTCACGCTCGCCGTCCGTCACCCGACGGCGGTCCGATCGCTCGTGCTGATCGGCGCCACGCCGGGGCTGGAGACGGACGAGGAGCGCGTCGAGCGGCGCGCGGCGGACGCGGAACTGGCCCGCAAGATCCGCCGGATCGGCGTCGAGGCGTTTCTCGACGAGTGGTTGCGGGGTCCGCTCTTCGCCGGCCTCCCGGACGACGCCGCCGGCCGCTCGGAGCGGCTCCGCAACACCGTCGACGGACTCGCCGCCAGTCTCGAACTCGCCGGTACCGGCGCTCAGATCCCGGTCTGGGACCGCTTGGCGGATCTGGCGATGCCGGTGCTGCTCGTCACCGGATCGCTCGACACCAAGTTCACCGACATCGCCCGCCGGATGGCCGAGTTGGTGCCCGACGTCCGCCACGTCGTGATCGCCGACGCCGGGCACGCGGCCCACCTCGAACGGCCCGAGGCGGTGGCCGAGTCGGTGCTCGAGTTCCTCGCCCGACCTCGCACGTAGGCCGGCAGCGCCGGGCTCGGTCAGGCGCCGAGGGCGAGACCAAGAGTCAGCAGCGCGCCGAACACCAGCTGGATGCGGCCCGTTCCACCGAGCACCGGGATCAGGGCCCGGCCCTTGGCACCGCCGAGCACGGCGCGCACCGGGGGGACGGCGATGGGCACGGCGAGCAACGCGAGGAGCGCCGGCGGGCGGGCGGCGGAGATCGCCAGTCCCACGAGGAACGCCAGCGCGATCAGCAAGACGTAGAGGCCGCGTGTCCCGGTGTCCCCGATGCGCACGGCGAGCGTCTTCTTGCCGGCGATCGTGTCGCCGGGGATGTCGCGAAGGTTGTTGACCACGAGCAGGGCACAGGCCAGGCACCCGGCCGCCAGCCCGCACACGATCGAGAGCCCGGTGAGCGACTCGGCCAGCACGTAGGTGGTCCCCGCGGTGGCGACGAGACCGAAGAAGACGAACACGAACAGCTCACCGAAGCCGAGGTATCCGTAGGGATGCGAGCCTCCGGTGTAGAACCAGCCTGCCGCGATCGCCGCCGCGCCTATCGCGAGAAACTCCCAGCCCACTGCGGCCGCGAGCATCAGCCCCGCCAGCGCAGCCACGCCGAACGAGGCGAACGCCGCCACCTTGACGGCCCGGGCGGAGGCGAGTCGGCCGCCGACCAGCCGGACGGGCCCGACTCGAGCGTCGTCGGTGCCACGCACACCGTCGCTGTAGTCGTTGGCGTAATTCGTCCCGATCTGCAACGCGAGCGACACCACCAACGCCGCGCGACCCGCCACCACGTGATTCCTCGACCGTCGTTCGCACCTGCTGCGCCGCGGTGCCGATCGCCACCGGGACCACCGCCGCCGGCAGCGTGCGGGGCCGAGCGCCTTGCACCCAGACGTCGAGTCCGGTCATCGTCGGACCGCAGGGTGGCGTGGCTCCAAACACATGCCGAGAGTGTCGCAGACGCAGGATGCGCCGACCGGACCGGGGCGGACGAAGATGGCGAGGTGAACGACGAGCGCCGCGCGCCCACGCCTCCGATGGCCATGGCGACTCGCGGCCGGGGAGGCGCGTTGAACCGCCTGATCGCGATCGACCTGCCCGGTGGGCCGGAGTTCGTCGCCGCCCTCGAACGGGCGTGGGATGACGGCGATGCGGCGTTGCCGATCGACCCGCGTCTGCCCGCGCCGGCGCACCGAGTTGTTCGCTCGGCTCCGGCCTGCGATCCGGCGCACGGCCGACGGCGACGAGCCGCTCGCGGGCGGGTCGCGGTCGCCGGGGCGACGCCCTGGTCGTCCCGACCAGCGGAACCACCGGCGCACCCAAGGGGGTCGTGCTCACCCACGACGCGGTGGCGGCGTCCGCTCGGGCCACGAGTGCCCGGCTGGGGGTCACCCCGGCCGACAAATGGCTGGCGTGTCTGCCGCTGTCCCATGTCGGTGGGCTGTCCGTGGTCACCGCGCCCTCGTGACCGGGACTCCGCTCACCGTCCATCCATCGTTCGATGCCGGCGCGGTCATGCGAGCGGCCGATGAGGAGGGCGTGACGCTCGTCTCGCTGGTCGCGACGGCGCTCCAGCGCATCGATCCGTCGAGGTTCCGGCGCATCGTGCTCGGTGGTTCGGCCCCCCGACCGCCTCCTCCCAACGTCTCGACCACGTACGGGCTGACCGAGACGGGCAGCGGGGTGGTGTACGACGGGTTGCCGATCGACGGGGTGGAGGTGGCGATGCGCGACCGACGGGATCATCCGCCTTCGCGGTCCCATGCTGCTGCGCTGCTATCGGGTCGACGGGGCCGAGGTCGACGCCCTCGACACCGACGGATGGTTCTCGACCGGCGATGCCGGATCGCTCGACGCCACCGGACGTCTCCACGTGATCGGACGGGTCGGCCGAACTCGTGATCACCGGCGGGGAGAACGTCTGGCCCGAACCCGTGGAGCGGATCCTGCGGGGCGACCCCAGGATCGCCGACGTGGCCGTCGTCGGCCGCCCCTCGGCGGAGTGGGGTTCCGAACTCGTCGCCGTGATCGAACTCACGGCACCCGGGCGCCTTCCCCGCCTCGAGGAACTCCGCGACCTGGTGAAGGCCGAGCTGCCCGCGCCCCACGCTCCGCGCCACCTCCTCGTGGTCGACGAGCTCCCGCGTACCGCCTTGGGCAAGCCGCGCCGGGACCTCATCCGTCGCCTCGCCTCGGCGGGCTGAGCACGCGGGTCAGGCGACCGAACCGCGCCCGCCGGAGCCCGACGGGCCTCGCTCGGCGGCCACGTCGGCCCGGATCGCGCCGAGGGCGTCGAGCAGTGCCTGCGGCGCCAGTTCGATGTCGAGTCCGCGCCGACCGCCGCTCACGAAGATCGTGTCGTGGCTGAACGCCTGCTCGTCGATCACGGTCGGGAGGAGCTTCTTCTGCCCGAACGGGGACACGCCGCCGCGGACGTACCCGGTGATCCGCTCGGCGTCGGGGACGGCGGCGAGCTCACAACGCTTGGCGCCAAGCGCAGCGGCGAGGGCTTTCATCTGGACCTGGCGATCGGCCGCGACGATCGCCACGGCGAATCCCCGGTCGCTGGTCGCGACCAAGGTCTTGAACACCCGGGCCGGGTCGACCCCCAACGCCTCGGCCGCTTCGAGGCCGAAGTGCTGGATGCCGGCCTGGTGCTCGAAGTGGTGGACCTGGTGCGGGATACCGGCGCGTTCCAGCTGTACGAGGGCGGGGGTTCCCGCTCCGCTGCCCTTCTTGGCCATCGCCCGATCTTGGCAGACGCGAGCGGCTGGGTTAGGGTGACCCCACCTGGGCGGAGTACCAAGGGGCTGTGTCGCGTCTCGCAAAGGACCGTCCATGAAGCTCGACACCGTCAAGAAGATCCTCCTGTGGCTGGTGATCACCTTCGTCGTGGTCTCGGTCTGGACCAATCCGGAGAACGCTGCGCACACCGCCGGCGACTTCCTCGCCAGCGTGGGCGGGTTCTTCTCCGACCTCGTGGATCGGACCGCTCGGTTCGTCACCAACCTCGACGGCACCAACGAGGTACCGACGTCCACCACACTGGCACCATGACGGTCACGACGAGTTCGGATCGGGTCGCCGACGATGGGTGATTTCAACGCCCTGCTCACTCCAGAGCAGACCATGCGCTCGCTGTTGAACTCCGAGGAACTCGCCCTCTACGACGAGGGACCGAAGGAGGGTCAGCAACAGCTGACGTGGGTGGCTCCTGCGGTGCCGGCCTTCATCTTCGGGCACTCGGGGATCTACGGCGCCATCGTCGGGATTCCCCTCATCCTCGCCGTGGTGCTCGGCTCGCTCGGTTCCGGGATGGGTTATCGGCTCGTCGGCCTGGCGGTGATGTCGACGGCGGTGTTGTGGATCGTGATCGCCGTCCGCCTGTACCTGCGCACCTACACCCGCTACATCCTCGCCCCGAAGCGGATCATCAAGATGGACGGGATCATCTCCAAGTTCGACGCATCGATCGAGTGGGACAAGATCACCGACATCAGCAAGAAGCAGTCCTGGTGGGGCCAGTGGCTGGACTACGGCGACATCAAGATCGAGACCGCCAACGACACCTCGGACTTCGGCACCATGAAGGACGTGCCGCGACCGAGGGAGTTCGTCACTCGGCTCGAGGCGATGCGCAAGGCGGCCAAGCACTCCCCCCTCAACGAGGCGGCGCTGCGAGCGCTGGTCAGCCTGAACGACGTGTTGACCAAGGGCGAGTTGGTCGTCGAGCAGGTCGAGCAGGACGATCCGCTCAGACCGGCTGGCTGGCGACTTCGTCGGTACGAGTCGGATCTCCCGGGCTGACGCCGACGGGTTCGACCACCTCGGTCGTGACCTGCGCCAAGTGGATCGCGGCGAGCCAGACCGCGGTGGCCAGGAAGACGTGGATGGCGACGAGCACGATCGGGACGCCGCTGAAGTACTGGATGTACCCGACCGCCCCCTGGAAGACCGCGATGACGACGAAGCGGGTGATCGCCGGTTCCAGGCGACGCCGCGTCGGAGCGTCGTTGCGAATCCGCCAGGCCAGCGCCAACACCGCGGCAACGGTGGCCCACACCGCGAGGGCGTGCAGCCGGGCGATGGTCGAGATGTCGATGCCGAAGCGGCGAACGGGCTCACCGTCGACCGAGCCGGAATGCGGCCCGGCGCCGGTGGTGACGGTGCCGGCCACGATCGCGACGGCGGTCAACACGACGACGGCCCAGGCGTGGGTCGCGATCTGCGCCGGGACCAGGCGAACCCGTCGACCGCCGTCGGGCTGACCCGCCCGGCGATGCAGGACGAGGGCGTTGGCCATCAGGACCATCGAGAGCAGGAAATGGCCCTGGACGAGCACCGGGTTCAGGTGGCTCCACACCACGAAGGCGCCGAGGACCGCCTGGCCGATCACGCCGGCGACGAGGCCGAGCGACAGCCAGGTCAGGTCCCGACGCCGAGGCGTGCGGAACAGCGCACCCAACACCGCCAGGAGCACGGCGGCGCTCACGGCCCCGGTGAACAGGCGGTTGATCTGCTCGATCGCGGCGTGTTTCGAGCTGACGTCGACGAAGCGATTCGAGTTGCAGTTCGGCCAATCGACGCAGCCCAGTCCCGATGCGGTGAGGCGGACCAGCGCCCCCGACACCACGATGACGTACAGGAACACCAGCGCCGTCATCGTCGCGATGCGGTACTTGGCCGGGGAGACGCGAACAGACATCGCTGCGAATCGTACGGTGCTCGGCACCGTGTCGCCCAGGGCGGCCGGCACGGACCCCTCGGGACGATCGGCCCCTACCCGCTCGGGACCGCGGTCGCATCGGCCGGGCCTGGTTCGTCCGACGTCCGGTCCCGGTGGTTCAGGTGTGGCGCACCGTCATCCCGCCGTCCACCGGGATGGTCGCCCCGTTGAGGAACGACGCCGCCGGGAGGCGCAGGCTCAGCGTCATCTGGGCGACCTCCTCGGGATCTCCAGCGACGTAGCGGGACCCGGCGCTTGGCGTAGATCTCCTTGGCCGAATCGTCGATCGACGAGGTCATCCCGGTGTTGATCGGACCCGGACAGATGCAGTTTGCGGTGATGCCGTGCCGCCCGAGTTCGACGGCGAGGTTCCGGGTCAGACCGGTCACGCCGGCCTTGGTGGCCGAATAGGCGGGAAGCCCACCGGTCGCCACGATCGCCTCGGTGGACGCGATGTTCACGATGCGGGCCCCGTCGGACTCCAACAGGTGTGGGAGGGCCAGGCGCACGAGGCGGGCATACGCGGTCAGGTTGACGGCGAGGGTCCGGGACCACACGTCCTCGAATTCGTCCTCCGGAAGGAACATCGACGAGACCCCGGAGATCCCGGCGTTGTTGACCACGATGTCCAACCCGCCGAACCGACCGACGGTCGCGTCGACGAGGGCCCGGAGCGCGGCGGGGTCGGCCACGTCGGTGACCTGTCCGAGGACCCGGTCCGCCCCGTGGGCCGCGGCGATCTCGTCCACCACCGCGGCGACCCGCTCCTCGCCCAGATCGGCGACGACGACATTGGCGCCCTCGTCGGCGAACAGGTGGGCGGTCGCCCGCCCCATCCCCGACGCCGAGCCGGTGACGATGGCGGTTCGGCCGGCCACGGACCGGGACAGCTGGGTGAGACGTGACGACATGGCCCGGAACCTACTGAGCCAGGGTCTCCGAACTCGCCCTGGAGGACCGATAGCGTGGACCTGTTTCCACCCGCTCTCGAAGGAAATTCGATGACTGACATTGCCTCGCCCACCGTCGCCCCCGCAGAGGGGAAACTGGGCGTTCTGGTCGTGGGACTCGGCGCCGTGTCGACCACGTTGATCGCCGGCGTCGAGCTGGCCAAGCGTGGCATGGCTGCCCCCGTGGGCGCCCTCACGCAGATGGGCACCATCCGCCTGGGGAAGCGGACCGATGACCGCTCGCCCCTGATCAAGGAATTCGTGCCCCTCGCCGACTTGAACGACCTGGTGTTCGGGGCATGGGATCCGTTCCCCGACGATGCCTACGTCGCCGCGCAGCGAGCCGGCGTCCTGGAGTCGACCAAGCACCTGGAGGCCATCGCCGACACGTTGCGCGACATCCGGCCGATGAGCGCAGCCTTCGACAACCGCTACTGCCGCAACATCGACCAGCCCAACACCAAGGGCACCGTCTCCAAGCGGGCGATGCTCGAGGCGATCCGCGAAGACATCAACCGCTTCAAGGACGAGAAGCAGGTCGATCGCCTGGTCATGATCTGGGCGGCGTCCACGGAGATCTTCATCGAGCCGAACATGGCCCACATGGACCTCGACCACTTCGAGGCCGCCATCGACGCCGATGATCCGTCGATCGCCCCGTCGATGCTGTACGCCTACGCCGCCATCCTCGAAGGCGTTCCGTTCGCCAACGGCGCGCCGAACCTCACGGTGGACGTCCCCGCCCTTCGCGAGTTGGCGACCGAGCGCGGGGTGCCGATCTCCGGCAAGGACTTCAAGACCGGTCAGACCCTGGTGAAGACGGTCCTGGCCCCCATGCTCAAGGCCCGCATGCTCGGTCTGAACGGCTGGTACTCCACGAACATCCTGGGCAACCGGGACGGCGAGGTGCTCGACGACCCGGAGAACTTCAAGACCAAAGAAGAGTCCAAGCTCGGTGTGCTCGAGCACATCTTGACCCCGGACAAGTTCCCCGAGCTGTACGGGAACATCTTCCACAAGGTCCGGATCAACTACTACCCGCCCCGGGGCGACAACAAGGAGGGCTGGGACAACATCGACCTGTTCGGCTGGATGGGGTACCCCATGCAGCTCAAGGTGGACTTCTTGTGCCGGGACTCGATCCTGGCCGCGCCGCTCGCCCTCGACCTGGTCCTGTTCTCCGATCTCGCCCATCGCGCCGGGCTCGGTGGCATCCAGGAATGGCTCAGCTTCTACTACAAGGCTCCGCAGGTCGCGCCGGGGCTCTATCCGGAACACGACCTGTTCATCCAGCTCACCAAGCTGAAGAACACCCTGCGTTGGATGATGGGCGAGGACCAGATCACCCATCTGGGCATCGACTACTACGTCGAGTCCTGAATGGCCGACCCGAACGACACGATCCTGGCGGGTCCGCGGTGGCAGCCGCGTTGAAGCGGAACACCGTGGAGGAACGTCGTGCGGAGATTCTCCGCACGACGTGTGAGGTCGTGATCGAGCGCGGGTTCGGCGGTACTCGTATCGCGGACGTCGCCAACAAGTTGGGTGTCTCCACGGGACTCATCCACTACCACTTCGAGTCCAAGGAGCATCTCCTGGCGGAGGCGTTCAAGTTCGCGGCCCGTGAGGAGCGCGACTCGCTCGAGGAAGACCTCGGCTCGGCGCCCAACTCCGTGGCGCGCCTGGACCGGTTGATCAAGAACTACACCCCCAAGCCCGACGACCTCGACTGGCTGATGTGGATCGACTCGTGGGGCGAAGCGCTGCGCAACCCGGTGATGCGATCGATCAGCCAGGAGCTCGACATCGAGTCCACCGGCGTCATCGAGCGGGTCATCCGGGAAGGGGTCGAGCGGGGAGAGTTCCGCTGCGAGGATCCGACCGCCACGGCATGGCGGCTCGCCGCGCTGCTCGACGGCCTCGGGGTCCAGTTGACCGTGCACGACGGGATGCTCACCCGGAACCAGATGGTGAAGCACGTGCAGTCGGCGGCACTCGCCGAACTCGGCCTCGAACCCGATGCGTTCGCCGCCAAGAACCTGCGTCGCCGCCGCGCTCCCGTCGAGACCCGCTGAGCCGCAGGCCCCGGCGCCACGACTCACCGGCCCACGAGCACGGGAGCGCTCCTCGGATCAGGACGGGCCGATCGCGTGGCCCATCGCGCCGTCGATCAGGGCGAACCTCGTAGAGCGCGTTGACCGAGTGGTCGACGTCGAGCTTGCGGAACCGGGTGAAGCCGAGCCTGCTCGGCCATGCGGCGGGCGGTGTTCTCCGACAGTCCGAGCGTGCCGAGCCCCGCGCCGTCCGCGGACGAGAGCGCCGAGCTCATGCAGCTCAACACGCTGATGCCGTACATGAGCGGCGCCACCGGGTTCTTCGCCGCGTTCTCGGCGAACGTGTCGCGGCCCTTGATGTCGACCAGCAACCAGATCCCGTCGGGCTTCAGGGCGGCGTGGATCGCGTCCATCATCTCCTGCGGATGCGTCATGTCGTGGATGCAGTCGAACGTGGTGACGACGTCGAGGCTGTGGTCGTCGGGGAGCGGTGTGCGACGAGGGTCGCGGAACGTCGCGTTCCCGAGCCCCCGTTCGTACAAGCGCTCGTGGGCGCGGTCCAGCGCGAACTGGGATATGTCGTAGCCGACGAAGCGGGATGCGGGGAACGCCGTCGCCAGCTGCAGCACGGCGCTCCCGGTTCCGCAACCGACGTCGGCGAGGTGCGCGCCGGCGGTCAGCCGCTCGACGAGCCCGTCGAGGGCGGGGAGGACCGAGTCGATGAGATTGGCGTTCATCCAGGGCTCGAAGCTGCGCTCGATGCCGACCGCCCCCTCGCACCCGTGGGAGTCGTAGTCGTGCCCGACGCCCGTGCGGAAGCACTCGGGCATGGCTTCGAGCGCCTGCATCGTCTGCGGGAGCCGGTGGAACATCCCCATTCCGTGGGCCGGATGGTCGGGCGCGGCGAGCACCGCCACCGCTTCGGCCGACAGCGAGAAGCGCTCGCTCGCATCGGCCTCGATGAGTTGGGCGGCGGCCTGGTTGTAGGCCCACTCGCGCACCCACCGCTCGTGGAGCCCGGTGCGCTCGGCCAGTTCGGTCGAGCTCACCGGTTCACCGGCCTCCGCCAGGGCCGCGTAGAGGCCGAGCCGATCGCCGAGATGGATCATCCCTGCCGTGACGGCTCCCTCCAGCTTGGAGAACACCTTGAACGAGTAGAGCTTGAGCCGGTCGGGATCGATGTCCACCATGGGTGGCACGGTACCGCAGCCGGCCGGGACGGATCGGACCCGAGACCCGCGTCGATCACTGCGTCCGATCGCCGGCCTCGAGATGTTCGACGTCCGACAGCCGGGTGAGGGCGAAGGTGTGGCCCTCGCCGACCGCGATCGAGCGAAGCCGGGTGATCGAGGCGTGGTTCAGCACGAAACGGTCCCACTCCCACGGGGTGGGTTGGAGGCCGAGCAGATGGCAGATGATGACGGCGTTGGTGCCCGCGTGGGCGACCAGACCGAGCTTCAGATCCGGGTCGGGGACCGACCACACGGCGAATTCCTCCGAGACGGGGTGAATCCCTCGTTCGGCGAGGAACAACCCGCATCCTTCACGAACCCGGGCCACGAACTCGCCCACGTGTTCCCCGCCGAGGTGGTCGAGCCCTCGCCACTGGTCCTTGGCCGGTCGATTCCGCTGCTCCCGGAACGCCTGCTCCGCCTGTTCGGCCGGCGTGCCGTGCCACTTCCGGATTGCGGATCTCTTCGAGCCAAGGCGAGATCCGCTCCTCCCGACCGAGGATGCCGAAGAGCGGAGCGGCGGTCTCTCGCGCCCGCACGATCGGCGACACATGGAGCTCGTCGAACGGTTCGTCGGCGAGGCGTTGGGCCATCCGCTCCGCCTGGCGCCGACCTCGCTCGGTCAGCGGAGGGTTGTCGATGTTGAGGCCATCGCGAACCCATTCCGGTTCGCCATGACGCACGAGCACGATCTCCATGGCGACGATCGTACGGGCGAGGTGTCCGATCATTCGGGGACCCGGGAACACGCGGCACTAACCTGATCCGCTCGTCGGGGCCTCCGGCGGAGAACGACGAGAGACACGGATGCAATCAGGCTGGTACCCGGACCCGAGTGGTCGGCACGAGCTGCGGTACTTCAACGGGAACCGCTGGACGGGCGACGTCGCCGACGACGGGGTCCAGCGCGCCGAGAGCACCTCGTCGGCGCCGCTCGTCGACGGCCCCGGCCCTGCAGAGCCCAGGCCGAGCAGCACGGTGGCCTCGCTGACCCTCGGCGTCATCGCCTTCACCTTGTCGCTCGTCGTCGTGCTCTTCTTCCTCGCTGCCCCGCTCGGCCTCGTCGCGGCGATCGTGGGCGTCGTGGGCCTCCGGCGGAGTGGGCGGGGACGACCGGGGCGCAAGCTGGCCGTCTGGGGCGTGGTGCTCGGCACCCTGGCGATCGTCGTCAGCGCGGCGGGCGTGGCGGTGTTCCGTGACGACCTCCGGAACCTCGCCGACGACCTGCAGCGAGAGTTCGATCCGTACAGCGCCACGGTCCAGATCGACCGATGCGAGCGCGACGGAACGGGAGTCGCCGTTTCCGGAACCGTCCGGAACACGCTCACCCGGGCCGCCACCTACGAGGTCACGATCGAGGTCCTGCCGGCCGGCGTCGCCGATCCGCTCGGGACCGACGAGCTCCGCCTCGCCCTCGATCCCGAGGGTTCGCAGGCGTTCGAGTCCTACGTCGAAGTGGGCGCGCTCGAGACGAGCACGGCGATCCGATGCAGTGGCGAGGCCCTCCGAACCCGCTGACCGGACCGGCTCCGGCACCCGGGTCGATCAGTCGCCGAGTCCGTACACCGAATACGCCGCATACAGATCGAAGCTGGCCACGCCGGGCACCACGTCGAACATCGTCGGCTCGACCTGCACCGAACCGTTGGCCCCGATGTCCACCGTGTCGATCGCACCACCGACGATGGCTCCGGACTCGTCGCGGAACACGACCGAGATCTCGACTCCGGTCATCGGGATCGAGAAGCTGGAGCTCAACAGGGCGGTGACACCGGTCGACAGTTCCTGTTCGACGAGTTGTTCGTTGGAGAAGGTGAAGGTTCCCTGGGGCAGGTCGGCGTCGACGACTCCGAACGGCAAGCCGACGTCGCCGGTGTAGTTCGCTTCGATCCGCGAGGCCGGTCCCGAGATGGGCTGGGAGCCGGTGATGGCGCGGGAGGCGCCGGGCAAGAGCAGATCGACGTAGCCCGTCGCCGCGCCGACCGATTTGCCCTCGGCGTCATACATCGTGAAGTTGATCGACAGGTTGCTCGCCGCGACGTCCGTCTCGTTCGTCAGTACTGCGGCGAACACCGCCCCCGGCTGGTCCTCGGTACCGACCGTCGTTCCGCCGACCTCGGCGGACAGCTCGAGCACGGTCTGGTCCGGTGGGAGCAGCTCCGTGGTCCCGGTCGCACCCGAACTCGACGACGACGATCCGGTGGTGGAGCTCGTCGACCCGTCGGCCGGCGCGATTCCGCACTCGTCGAACAGGTACGTCTCGAGACGGTCGTTGGCCGCGGCGACCTCCTGATCGGACATGAGCGCCCCGAGATCGGGATCGGCACTCGCCGCCGTGAGGTCCCAGTCGTAGTCGGCCAGGATCCGAGCCAGTTCGTCCTGGCCGTCGACCGCGGCGCGGGCATCGTCGGCGATCTCGGGGGGAGCGACCGACACGGCATCCCGACCTGCGGCGATCGCCGCCGTGATCGTTCGCTCGATCTCGGCCGGGTCCCCGCTCGACAGCCCCCGGTCCACCTCGGCCTGGGCGTCCTCGACCGTCCCGGCGAGCGTGCAGAAGTCGCCGGGCTCGTCGTTCGAGCAGGCGGCGAGCGCTCCGAGGACGAGGCCGGCGGCCAGTGCGGTCCGCATCGTGCGGATCATCGAGGAACCTCCAGGGCGTGGACGGGCATCACCGAGACCGTGCTGGCTGAGCATCCATGCCGAACCATCACGACCCGTCGGCTGGTGGTCGAACCGGGGCGGTGCGACCGAGCCGGGGCTAGCGTAGGTGAGGTGACCAGCACTCAGCTCGATCTCGCCGTGTTGATCCTCCGTCTCGTCTTCGGTCTGACGATGGTGGCCCACGGCCTGAACAAGCTCAGCGGCAGCGGCGGCCTGAGCGGCACCGCGGGCTGGTTCGGCTCCATGGGGTTCAAGTACCCGATGATGCAAGCACGCGTGGCCGCCGGAACCGAGATCGGCGCCGGAGCGCTGCTCGCGATGGGGCTGCTGACCTCGCTCGCTGCGGCCGGATTCATCGGGCTGATGCTCGTCGCCATCTACACCGCCCATCTCTCGAACGGATTTTTCATCTTCCGTCCCGGTCGGGGTTGGGAGTACGCGTCGATCGCCGCCGCGGCCCTCGCCATCGGCACCATCGGCGCGGGCCGGTGGTCGCTCGACGAGGCCTTCGACCTCCACGCCTCGGGCTGGACCGGATTCCTCGTGGCGCTGCTCGTCGGCGTCGGCGGCGCCGTGGCCCAGCTCGCCGCGTTCTACCGTCCCCGGCCAAGGCCTGATACCGCATGGCGATCTCTGCACCCCCGACTCCCCACCCCCCAGGGCCGTCCCACGGCCGGCCGGCGAGCACTCGTGGTGTTCCTCGGTCTCGTCATCGCCCTCATGCTGGTCATGTGGGTGTACGCGTTGTTCTTCGCCAGCAAGGAGAAGATCAATCGGGTGAGCGACCGTGACTGGGCGGAACGAAGCGAGCAGATCTGTGCCGACGCTCGGCTGGAGCTGTACGGCCTCGCCGACTACCGCAAGCTCGACGAGGTCGGTGGCGATGCCCTGGCCCAGCGAGCCGACATCGTCGAGCAGGCCAACACCATCCTCCGCCAGATGGTGGTCGACGTGGGCAACGTCGCCTACTCCTCGGACAAGGCGGGCCGGGTCATCCCGCTCTGGCTCGCCGATTGGAACACGTACCTCGACGACCGAGACGCCTACGTCGCCCAACTGCGCACCGGCGACGGCGGTGGATTCGCCGAGACGATGGTCGACGGATCACCGATCTCGAAGTTCATCACCGACTTCGCCGTCGACAACAGCATGAAGAGCTGTCAGGACCCGCTCGACCTGGCCACCTGAACCGGCGGGGGCTCGTCTCGAGCGTCGATCCAACCCCGCCCGGCGTCGTGCCACCGCAGAACGCGCGCCGGCACCCCGGCCGCGACCTGGCGATCCGGGAGGATCCCCGAGACGGAGTTGGCCCCGACGACCACGTGCTCCCCGATGTCGGCGCCCGGAGCACCACCGTGCCGTGGCCCAGCCAGATCCGCTGCCGATCCGCACCGGGCGTTCGGCATCACCTGGAGCGAGATGGGGACCTCGACGTCCTCGTAGCCGTGGTTCTGATCGGTGATGTACACGTGGTGCCCCGTCCAGACGTCGTCGCCGATGGTGATCGAGAGATGTCCGACGATCCCGCTCCCCTTGCCGATCGACATCGTGATCGATCGAGACCACCGGTCGAAGAGCATCTGCTGGCCGGGCACCATGCCTGCCGACAGCGTGATCCCGGGACCGAACATCGTGTCGGCACCGATCCGGATGTAGCGCTCGTTGTAGATGGTGTTGGCCGGGAAGCAGATGATGGACCCCGACCCGAAGGCCCCGAAGCGGCGACCCCGGACGTCGTCAGGGCCGATCGCGGCCTTGCGGCCCATCCACTCGTACGTGCGACGGACCTGCTCGCCGATCCAGCGGTGGATCCCGGTCGTCACCTTCGGTCGATCGTCGGTCGTCACGGGCGGCGAGCGTAGCCCCGCCGTCGTGTGTCGCCCGGGCGTCGCCCGGGCGTCGCCTGGGCGTCGCCGCTCGCCGCGGGTACGGTCCCGAACGTGGATGGAGCGCTGTGCGACGTGACCGGGCTGGCGGTCGGGCATCACCAGCGATCCGACGACGGCTGGCTCACCGGGACCACGGTCGTGCTGTGCGGCGAGGGAGCCACGGCCGGTGTGGACGTGCGCGGCGGCGCACCGGGAACCCGCGAGACCGACCTGCTGCGTCCGGAGAACCTCGTTCAACAGGTCCACGCCATCTGCCTGACCGGCGGAAGTGCGTTCGGGCTGGCCGCGGCCGACGGCGTCATGCAGTGGTTGGCCCGGCAGGGACGAGGGTTTCGGGTCGGGCTCGGACCCCGAGACGTCGTGCCCATCGTCCCGCCGCGGTGATCTTCGACCTCGGCCGTGGGGCCGGTTCGACCATCGACCGACGTCCACCTTCGGGCGAGCGGCGTGCGCGTCGGCCTCGACGAACGACCGATCCCGCAGCAACGTGGGCGCCGGCACGGGTGCCGCCACCGGCGGGCTGAAGGGCGGCCTCGGCCAGGCCAGCCTCCGACTCGACGACGGAACGACCGTTGCCGCCCTGGCCGTCGTCAGCGCGGCCGGCTCGATCGTCGACGCCGACCGGACTCCCGTACGCCGACGCGAGCGGGCGCCGGGTCAGCCGTCCGTCCGGGGCCGAGCGGCGAGGGTTGCGGGAGGCGGTGGCCGCCGCCGGGCGTCCGCTGAACACGACGATCGGAGTGGTCGCCACCGACGCCCGCCTGAGCAAGGCCGAGTGCACCGAAACTCGCGGCATGCGCCCAGGACGGCCTGGCTCGGGCCATCCGTCCGGCCCACCTCCTCCGGGACGACACGATCTTCGCCGTGGCCACCGGCACCGAGGAGCTCTCCGTCGGCCCGGTCGACTCCGGGTTCGTCGACCCGCAGAGCCGTCCCCGATTCCTCGACCAGTTGGCGGCGGCCTCGGCGACGGTGTTCGAGGCCGCCGTGTTGAACGCCGTGCTGCAGCCGCACCGCCGGTGGTCTGCTCGCCTACGCCGACCTGTGTCCCACCGCCGTGGAGCTGTGACCGAGGACCTCCGCCGCGTCGGTCGTTTTCGGAATCCGGTCCCCTGTGGCTAGGTTGCAACGAAGCGTCCGGAGCCGAGGGGTGCTCCGTTCAGGAGGTTTCGATGACCACCACGTCGCCCGGCGCCGACCGCAAGAAGGTCTCGGTCCCGATGCTCGCCCAGATGAAGGACGACGGCCGCAAGATCGCAATGATCACGGCGTACGACGTCACCTTCGCCAGACTCGTCGACCAGGCGGGTGTGGACCTGATCCTGGTGGGCGACTCGGTCGGCATGGTCGTCCAGGGCGTGCGCAACACGATTCCGGTCGACCTGGACGAAATGGTGTACCACACCAGGTCGGTCGCTCGTGCTGCGACCAAGGCCTTGGTGGTCGGTGATCTGCCCTTCGGGTCGTATCAGGTGTCGCCCCAGCAAGCGGTCGAGAGCAGCATCCGCCTCCTGAAGGCCGGAGCGGAATGCGTCAAGCTCGAGGGCGGTCTTCCGATGGCCGAGACCATCGAGGCCATCAGCCGCGTCGACATCCCGGTGGTCGGGCACATCGGCCTGACCCCGCAGAGCTATCACCGGATGGGTGGTCATCGGATCCAGGGCCGACGAGCCGGGTACGAGGCCGGCGGCCGCGAACGACTGATCGAGGACGCGTACGCGGTCGAACAGGCCGGTGCGGTCGCGGTCGTGGTCGAAGGGGTCCCGGCGGAGCTCGCCGGGGAGATCACCGAGAAGCTCTCGATCCCGACGATCGGGATCGGTGCCGGACCGATGTGTGACGGACAGGTGCTCGTCTTGCACGACGTCCTCGGGCTGAGCGAGCGGACCTTCACCTTCACCAAGGCGTGGGCCGATCTGTCCCGGACCACGGTCGAGGCAACGGCGAGCTACGTCGCCGAGGTCCGTGGGTCCACCTGGCCCGACGACTCGCACAGCTTTCACTGATGGCGAGGTTCACCGACGTCCTCGTGACGCCGGAGACGATGCAGGCCTGGTCGGCGCAACAGCGTCTCGCCGGCCGGCGAGTCTCGTTCGTTCCGACGATGGGTGCGCTGCACGACGGCCACCTGGAACTGGTGCGTCAGGCCCGCCGGCACGGTGACGCCGTCGTGGTCTCGATCTTCGTGAATCCGTTGCAGTTCGATCGGCCGGACGACTTCGATGCCTACCCACGCCCGATCGACGCCGACGTCGAGGCGTGTCACCGCGCCGGGGTCGACGCCGTGTACGCCCCCGTCGCGTCCACCATGTACCCGCCGGGGTTCCAGACGACCGTGGTCCCCGGCGCGCTCGCGGAGCCGATGGAGGGGGGCGGCCGCCCCGGACACTTCGCCGGCGTGACCACCGTCGTCACCAAGCTCTTCAACGCCGTGCGACCCGACGTCGCGCTGTTCGGCCAGAAGGATTTCCAGCAGCTGGCGATCATCCGCCGCATGACCGCGGATCTCGACTTCGGGATCGAGATCGTCGGGGTCCCGATCGTGCGCGAGGCCGACGGGCTGGCCCGATCGAGCCGGAACACCCGATTGGGAGCGAGCGAACGAGCCGCGGCCGTCGCGGTCCCTCGATCGCTCGACGCCGTCGAGGAGTCGTTTCGCTCCGGGGAACGGTCCACCGCCGCACTTCACCGCGCTGCGGTGCGGGTCCTCGACGCCGAGCCCCTATCCCGGCTCGAGTACCTGGAGTTCGCCGACGTCGACACGCTGGCTCCCGTGGAGCAGATCGTGGCGCCGACGGTCGCCGCCATCGTCGTGTGGTTCGGCGACGTCCGACTGATCGACAACCGGGTCCTCGACCCCGACCGGGATGACGTTCCCGTTCGTCGCAGCTAGTCGACGACGAACCTAGTGGTCCGTCGCGGATTTGGTCTGGCGGGTGAGGGTGGCGCGGCCTCGTTGGACTTTGGCGATGATGTCGTTGGCGGTCTTGGTCCAGGTGAAGGGTTTGGGGTCGTCGTTCCAGTGTGAGACCCAGATGTCGATCGCTTCGGTGAGGGCGTCGACGCTGTTGAACGACCCGGTGCGGAGCCGCTTGTTGGTGAGCTGAGCGAACCAGCCTTCGACGAGGTTCAGCCATGACGAGCTCGTCGGGGTGAAGTGCAGGTGCCAGCGTGCCTGGCGTGGCTTGGCCAGCCATTCGCGGACCTCGGGGGCCTTGTGGGCGGAGAGGTTGTCCAACACGACGTGGATCTCAAGGTCGTGGGGTGTGTGGAGATCGATCCATTTGAAGAAGGAGAGCACGTCGGCGCCCTTGTGGCTCTTGCGTGTCTGGTGGATCACCTCGCCGGTGCCGACGTTGAGCGCTGCGAACAGATCCGTGGTCCCGTTGCGCTTGTAGTCATGGGTCATCGTCCGAGCGCGTCCTTGCTTCATGGGCAGCGACGGCTGGGTCCGGTCCAGCGCCTGACACTGGGTCTTTTCGTCGAAGCTGAACACCACCGCCCGCTCCGGCGGGTCGAGGTAGAGACCGACCACGTCGACCAGTTTCTCCTCGAACGCGGGGTCGTTGGACAGCTTGAACGTGTCCACCCGCCACGGCCGCAACTTCCGGGCCCGCCAGATACGCGCCACGGTGTCCTTGCCGACGCCGTGGCGCTCACCCATCGTCCGCGTCGACCAGGCCATCGACTCGTCGTCGGGCACGGTGTGCAACGTGTCAGCGACGATCGCGTCGATCACCTCCTGGGGGATCTCAGGCTTGCGGCCCCGCCCCGGCGCGATCGACCCCACCGCCTCGACACCGCCCTGTTCGAACTTGGCCCGCCAGCGCCGCACCGTGTCCGGCGTCGTCGAACACGCCCGAGCGATCGCCGCGTTCGCCTCCCCATCGGCAGCCAACAACAACGCCGAGGCCTGCACCACACAGCGATGCGGCAACGACGTCGAGCGAGCCATCCGCTCGAGCTCGGCCCGCTCCTCGCGTGACACCTCCAACGGGGCAGCAACGATCACCGGCATGCCCCAACACTAACCCACCTTGCCAATTCAGCGACGGACCACTAGACAGCGAGCGCCAGACGATCAATCGAGTAATTCGATACCACCGATGCCTTGGGCGGCCTCGTCGATGCTGCCAACGCGAAGGGGATTCGAGGATCACCGGTCGAGATCGGCGCGCGTGAACAGGCTTCGCAGTTCGATGCCGACGGCGGCGAGGTTCTC
>JAWKHV010000008.1:0-117500 GCA_041394645.1 Ilumatobacteraceae bacterium
TCGTGCGGCCGGGCGGTCCGCCCATCGCGTACTACCTCATCGCCTCGGTCATCACGATCCTCACCCTGCTCGGTCTGGTGATGGTGTTGTCGGCCTCGTCGATCCGGCTGTTCCAGCAGGGCGAGTCACCGTGGCGGTACTTCTCCAAGCAGACGATGTGGGCCGGCCTCGGTGCGCTCGCCCTGCTGATCACCATGCGAGTGCCCTACGAACGCTGGCGCCGCTGGGTGGTGCCGATCCTCGGCCTGGCGATGGCCGGCATGTTGCTGCCGTTCGTGCCGGGCATCGGGGTGTCGGTGAACGGCGCCCGAGCCTGGGCCCAGATCGGCCCGTTCGGATTCCAGCCCTCGGAGTTCCTGAAGATCGCCGTGCTGTTGTACTGCGCCGACCTGCTCACGACCCGGGCCCATTCCATGAACGTGGTCAAGGTGACGATGTGGCCCTGTCTGGTCGTGCTGGGCGGCGCCGCCGGCATGATGCTGATCCAGGGCGACCTCGGCTCGGCGATCGTGCTCGGCGCCCTCGTGCTCGCCGTGCTCTTCATCGGCGGCGCACCGCTCACCCCGATGGTCGGCGCCGCCGTCGGAGCGAGCGCGTTGTCGCTCGTGTTCGTGATGAGCACCGAGTACCGACGAAATCGGTTCACGGCCTTCCTCGACGTCATGGGGAACAAGGACGACAAGGCGTATCAGGTGGTCCAAGGACTCATCGGGATCGCGGACGGAGGGCTCACCGGCGTGGGGATCGGCGCCAGCCATTCCAAGTGGGGGTACCTCCCGCTGGCCCACTCCGACTTCATCTTCGCCATCGTCGCCGAAGAGCTCGGACTGATCGGGGTGATCGCGGTGATCGGGTCGTTCCTTCTCCTCGCCTTCCTCGGCGTCCAGGTGGCGCTGGCGGCCAACGATCGATTCGGGATGCTGCTCGCCGGCGGGGTCACCGCCTGGCTGTGCACCCAGGCCATCATCAACATCGGCGGCGTCACGGCGACGATGCCGCTCACCGGGCTCACGTTGCCGTTCGTCTCCTTCGGCGGCAGCTCACTGCTGGCTTCGATGACGGCGGCCGGGCTGCTGCTCAACGTCGCTCGCACGTCTCGCTGACCGGGCTCGAACGATGTTCCGCCGCGCCCGCCGCCCGTCCGACTGCTTCGCCGTCGTCACCGGGGTGGGACGGCGGGCCGTGCTCCCTGCGCTGGCCATCGCCGAAGGGCGCAAATCGACCGAGGCCACGACGTCGCGGCCATCCACTATCTCCGGCGCTGGCGCGAGGCATCGAGACCGCCCCCCTCGTGCCCCCCTCGGTCACCCAGCTGCTGCTGCTCCCGGTCACCAGGCTGCCGTCGCCCTGCGCCCCGGAATCTCGTGATGCCCCTGCGGCCTGGCCGCCGCCGTGGTCCGGGCCTGGCGCTACTTCGGCCGCCACCGGCCCCGGGTCGTCGTCTCCGTCGGTGGCTACGCCGGCCTGCCCGCCGTACTGGCGGCCAGGCTCCGCCGGGTCCGGTCCTCGTCGTGAGCTACGACAAGCGACCCGGGCAGGCGAGCAAGCTCGCCCGATTCGCCGCCGCCTCCGCGGTGGCCTTCGACGGCGTCGAGTTGCCGCGAGCTCGGCGGACCGGGGCACCGTTGCGGCGCTCGGTCCTGCGCCTCGAACCCTCACGAGACCGGCTCGGCGCCCGCGACGTCCTCGGCATCCCGGGCGACCGCACCGTCATCACCGTGACCGGCGGTTCCCAGGGGGCCGGGGCGCTCAACGCGGCCGTCAGCGGGTTCGTCGAGCGGCACCGGGAACGCCGCGATCTCCTCGTGCGCCATGTCGTGGGTGAGCGATTTCTGGCCGAGGCATCACCCGCGATTACCTCGGGAACCGGCATTCTGTATGACGTGATCGGCTACGAGGACCGCCTGCCACTCGCCTATGTGGCCTCCGACCTGAGTGATCGCCCGTGCGGGGCGAGCACGGTCTGCGAGCTCGCGGCGATCGGGGATCCCATCGATCCTGGTTCCCTGGCCGGGGGCGACCGCTGAGAACCACCAGGAAGGCAACGCCAAGACCCTGGCCGATCTCGGCGCCGCGGTGATGCTCGTCGAAGCGCGACCTCACGCCGGAACGGCTCGACGCGCCGGATCGAACGCCTGCTCGCCGACGCCGAGTTGCGACAGGGCATGGCCGCTGCCGCCCGCCGCGCCGGGAGCGGCACCGCAGCTCCGCGCCTTGATCGACCTGGTGGATCGCTCGTGGTTGAGCTGGTCGAGTATGTGTCCCCCCGGCCGGCGCCGGCCATCCCCATCGACCTGTCGGTGCCGGGCCGATACCACGTCGTGGGCGTCGGTGGCCCCGGGATGAGTGCCATCGCCCTCGTGCTCGCCCAGATGGGCCACGACGTCAGCGGCAGCGACCTGCGCGAACTCCCCATCTTGGACCGTCTCCGAGCGGCCGGGGTCACGGTCCACGTGGGCCACGACCGGGCCCACGTCCACGGCGTCGACGCCGTGACCTATTCGACCGCCATTCCGGATCACAACATCGAGGTGGCCGAGGCCAGGAACACCGAAGGTGACGGTGTTGCACCGAAGTGGGATGCTCGCTGCCATCTGCGCCCAGGCCCGCTCGCTCGGGGTTGCCGGCACCCACGGCAAGACCACGACCAGCTCGCTGCTCATGCTGATCCTCGCCGAGGGCGGGCTCAACCCCGGCTTCGTGATCGGTGGCGATGTCGCCGATGTCGGCACCGGAGCGGCGTGGACCGGTTCGGACTGGTTCGTCGTCGAGTCCGACGAGCGATCCACCACATCGCTGCCGGTCTACGGCACGCTGCTGACCAACATCGACGTCGATCACCTCGAGAACTACGGAACCTTCGACGCCATCTTGCGCGAGTTCGAGCAGTACGTGGACCAGATTCCCGGTCCCAAGGTGTTGTGCCGACGACGAGCACTGCGCTCAGGATCGTGGCCGAACGTCCAACGCCGGGTTCGTCACCTACGGCACGGCCGAGGACGCCGAGTACCGAGCGGTCGACATCTCCGCCGGGGCGGGGTCCTGGACGTTCGACGTGGTGCGGCGAGGCGCCGCACCCTGCTCGGGTCGGTCCACCTCCGCTGCGCGGCGTGCACAACGTGAGGAACGCCACCGGGGCCTTGGCGCTCGCCATGGAACTCGGCGTCTCGTTCGAGGGCGCGGTCAGCTCCATCGGCCGCTTCGGTGGGGTGAAAGCGGCGCTTCGATCTTCGCGGTGAGCACCGGGGTGTCACCTTCGTGGACGACTACGCCCACATCCCGACCGAGATCCCCAGGCACCGTCCTGGAGACCGCCCGCACGTCCAGGGATACAGGAGCCAGGTGGTGGCGGTGTTCCAGCCGAATCGGTACCGGCGCATGGCCGTGCTGAGCCCGGAGTACAGGGCCGCGTTCACCCAGGCCGATCCTGGTGGTCCTCACCGAGATCTATCCTCCGGTGACGCACCGGTCCAGGGGTGACCGGAAAGCTCGTGGTCAGCGCGGTGGTGGACGCCCACCCCGAGTCGAGGGTGGTGTGGTTGCCGGACCGGACCGATCTGATCCGCTTCCTCGCCGGAGAACTGCGCCACGGCGACGTGTGCATCTCGATGGGCTGTGGCGACATCGTGTCGTTGCCCGACGAGGTCCTCGCCGAACGACGCAGCGTCGAGCAGCGAGCGGGGGAGCTCGTCCGGTGACGTCGCGCGAGCTCTCGGCGCCGCGGCCCGAGGAGCTGGCGGACCGGCTGCGGATGGCACGTCATCTGCTCGAGAATCTGGCTCAGGTCGACGTCCCGTTGGCGCCGTTGACGACCTACCGGGTCGGAGGATCGGCCGCCCTCTTCAGCACGCCCCGCAGCTACGAGGACGTCGAGCTCATCGGCGGGGTCGTCCACGCCACCGGGGTGCCGGTGCTCGTACTCGGTCGCGGTTCCAATCTCCTCGTCGCCGACGAGGGCTACGCCGGTCTGGTGATCTCCACGGCTGGGCTCGGGGAGCACATCGACATCTCCGAGGGCAGCGTCGCGGCGAGTGCCGGGGTCGCCCTGCCCGTGCTGGCGCGGCGCACCGCCGCAGCCGGGCTCACCGGGCTGGAGTGGATGGTCGGCATCCCGGGCTCGGTCGGCGGTGCGGTCCGGATGAACGCCGGTGGCCACGGCTCCGACGTGTCGGCCTCACTTCTCGACGTCGACCTGGTCGACCTGGCGACGGGTGCTCGCGCCATCACGCCGGCCAGCGCGCTCGGACTGCGATTCCGCGGGTCGGATCTCGGCGATCTCCAGTTGGTGCTGCGCGCTCGTTTCGAGACGATGCCCGGCGATCGGGAGTCGTGCGAGCGAGAGTTGTCCGAGATCGTGCGCTGGCGACGCGAGCATCAGCCCGGCGGGCAGAACGCCGGCTCGGTGTTCGTGAACCCCGTGCCGGGCCAGGTCGTCTCGGGAGAACTCGTGGAGCGGGTGGGCCTGCGCGGCCACCGGCTCGGTACCGCCACCGTCTCCCCGAAGCACGCCTACTTCATCCCGGCCGACGACGGCGGCCGAGCGAGTGACGTGCGGCGACTGATGGAGCTCGTGCGGGCCCGTGTCGCCGAGGAGACCGGCTACCAGCTGCGCACCGAGATCCGCATGGTCGGATTCCCCGACGACGAGCCCGGCGCATGAGGTTCCGCAAGCGTCGTGAGGAGGAGGCCGCCGACGGCCCGACCGCACCGCCGACCGCAGGTCGCGCGCCCGATCCGACCACCGAGTTCGTGCGAGTCGTGAAGCCGACCGGCGACACGACGATCCCCGACGCCGTCGAGGGAGCGCCCGAAGCCGACGAGGGCTCCGATGCGTCTCCCCCCGCACCGTCGCGCATCGCACCGCTCCCGCCGACCGGTGACGTGATCCACATCGACGACGATTCGTTCGCGACCGGCGCGCTCGACCTTCCCGAACTGGCTCCACGGGCGGGGGAGGAGCTGGAGGACCCGTTCGGTGATCCCTTCGCCCTCGACGCCGAGTTGTCGGAGGTCCTGAGCGACGTCACCCCGCCCGACGGAGGCGATCTCGAGGACGCCGGCGGGCTCGATCCGCTCCTGGCCGCTCCGCCGACGGGGACCGCGGATGCCACCGCCCCGTTGCGGTTCCGCCGCCGGCCGATCCCGGACCCCCTCGACCCCGAGGAGGTCCAGGACACCGGTGGTGACCAGGCGGCCGCAGGGGACCAGGACCCCGCGGATCCTCAGGCCGTCCCGGCGCCCGAGACGACCGGAGACGGGCCGGCGCCCGGTCCGAGCCGTCTGGTCATCATCGACGACGATGTCATCGGTGCGCCGACGGCCGGTCCGCCCCGTTCCGGCTCGCAGCCGGGCGCACTGGCCGGCGCCCCGCGTGACGCACCGGTCCCGCGCCCCGTGGATTCCACCGCCGCCGGACAGGACCCCCCGGGCCGACTCGTCATCGGTGACGACGACCTCGATGACCTCGGCGCGATCGAGGAACGCGACATCGTGCGCACCGACGTGCCGATGGACCCCCGGCTGCGACGCCGCCGAATCGACGTTCGCCGCGCCCAGGGCCGGCGGCGGCTGGTGGCCGGGATCGGCATCGGTGCCGCCGTCGCACTGGTGGTCGGAGCCCTGATCGTCCTGGCCTCGCCGGTGTTCTCGGTGCGCAACGTCGACGTGTACGGCGCGGTGTACACGTCCCAGGAGGACATCGACGCCATCCTCACCACCATCGAGGGTCATCCGATCCTGACCCTCGACACCGATGCCGTGGCGGCCGAGTTCGAGGCGCTGCCCTGGGTGCGCGCGGCGCGGGTCCAGGCCGATTTCCCGTCCCATCTCCAGGTCGAACTGGCCGAGCGAGCACCCGTCGCCACCTACCGGGGCGGCGACGCCCGGTGGCGGGTCATCGATCGGGAAGGTCGGGTCATCGCCATCATCGCCAACGGTGCCCAGCCCGCCGACTACCTGCCGATCGTCGGCTCCGGCCCCGGTCCCGACGTCGAAGCGGGGGACTCGGCCGGAGACCTCTATCGTGTGGCGGGCGAGTTGGCGTTGGCGCTCCCGGAGGAGCTCCGGGTGGCGACGCGTGAGATCACCCTCGACACCGATCTCGGTGAGATCGGGCTCGTGCTCACCACCGACACCACCGTGTCGTTCGGTCCGCCCAACGACCTTCGCGCCAAGTTGGCCCGCCTCATCACGTTGCTCCGCGAGCACCCGCCCGCCGAGTTGTCCGATGTCCAACTGTCCGATCCCGGGAACCCGGGGTTCACGGAAGTGGGTTGAGTTCCGCGTTTCGCCGTGCGCGACGTGGAAGGATTGACCCCAATTCATGTCCGGAGGTATCCCGATGGTCGGTTCACCGCAGAACTACCTCGCAGTCATCAAAGTCATTGGAATCGGCGGAGGCGGCGTCAACGCTGTCAACCGGATGATCGACGCGGGGTTGAAGGGTGTCGAGTTCATCGCCGTGAACACCGATGCCCAGGCCCTGCTGATGAGCGACGCCGATGTGAAGCTCGACATCGGTCGAGACCTCACTCGTGGCCTCGGCGCCGGCAGCGATCCCGAGGTCGGCCGGCAGGCCGCCGAAGCGCATCGCGAGGAGATCGAAGAGATCATCAAGGGTGCCGACATGGTGTTCATCACCGCCGGCAAGGGTGGTGGCACCGGCACCGGTGCCGCGCCGGTGATCTCCGAGATCGCCAAGGGTATGGGGGCGCTCACGATCGGCGTGGTCACCCGCCCGTTCTCCTTCGAAGGGCGCCGCCGCTCGGTCCAGGCCGAGACCGGCATCCAGAAGCTCAAGGAGAAGGTCGACACGCTCATCGTCATCCCGAACGACCGCCTGCTCACGGTGGCCAACGAAAAGACGAGCGTGCTCAACGCCTTCAAGATGGCCGACGAGGTCCTGCTCCAGGGCGTGTCGGGCATCACCAACCTGATCACCACCCCCGGCCTGATCAACACCGACTTCGCCGACGTCAAGATGATCATGCACAACGCCGGCTCGGCCCTGATGGGCATCGGGCAGGCCAGCGGCGAGAACCGGGCCGTGATCGCGGCCAAGTCGGCCATCTCCAGCCCGCTGCTCGAGGCCGCCATCGACGGCGCTCGGGGCATCCTGCTCAACATCACCGGCCCGTCCGATCTCGGGCTGTTCGAGATCAACGGCGCGGCCGAGATCATCCACGGTGTGGCGCACCAGGACGCCAACATCATCTTCGGCACGGTGATCGACGACGAGATGGGTGACGAGATCAAGGTCACCGTCATCGCCGCCGGCTTCGATCGCTGGGACGGTGGGGAGCCGGCTGCGCCGGTCGCAGCCGCGGCTCCCGTGCGCGAGGAACCGGCCAAGGCCATCACGGATCTGTTCGGCGACGACGGATTCGGCGACGACGATGATGACGACTTCGACGTCCCGTCGTTCCTGAAGTGAACCCGACCGCCGGGCCTGTCCGGCGGTCCGCGTCCCCGCTCGCACCGGGGTCGCGCCGGTGATCGACGCAGCTCAGGTGCGCCAGCGGGTCGATGAGCAACGCCGCCGGATCGCCGCTGCCGGCGGCGTCGACGTTCGTCTGGTCGCGGTGACCAAGACCCATGGCGCCGAGGCCATCCGCGCCGCGGTCGCCGCGGGATGCCGCGCGATCGGGGAGAACTACGTCCAGGAACTGGTGGCCAAGGTGGCCGAGCTGGACCCCGCCGAACGACCCGAGATCCGCTTCATCGGCCGGCTGCAGACCAACAAGGTCCGCCAGCTCGTCGGCGTGGTCGACGTGATCGAGACCGTCGATCGTGACTCCCTGATCGCCGAGATCGCCCGCCGGATCCCGGGCTGTCGGATCTTCATCCAGGTCAACGTGAGCGGCGAGGAGCAAAAAGGTGGCTGCCGGCCCGAGGACGTGGCCGACCTGGTGGCCAAGGCGCGCGCCGCCGGCCTGCGCGTCGAAGGCCTGATGACCGTGGGCCGAACCGGGCCGCCCGACGCCGCCGCGCCGGGATTTCGCCAGCTGCGGGCCTTGGCCGACGAGGTGGGGCTGGCCGAGTGTTCGATGGGCATGACTGCGGATCTGGAGGTCGCGGTGGCGGCCGGTTCGACCGAGGTTCGGGTGGGCAGCGCCATCTTCGGTGAGCGGGTCCGCCGCCACGCGGACCCCCTGCGGTAGCTTTTCGCTGCAGGAGGTTGGGATGTCTGCTTGGAAGAAGGCCATGGACTATCTGGGTCTGGGGCCGGACGACGCCTACGACGACTACGACATGCAGCCGGCGGAACCCGCGCGCGGTCGTGGCTACGACGAGCAGCGCGCCCCGCGTCCCGCCCGAGGCGGGTACGGCTACGACGATTCCGAGGCCGTGCCCCGCTCGGCCCCCTTGCGAACCCTGCCGTCTCGCGATCTCGAGCCGGTCCCGGCTCGGCCCCGTCCCGCCAGCGTCGACGACTCGACCGTCACGCCCCGTCCCGCCCGTCAGGGGTCTGCAGTGCGATCCGTGCCACCGCCGGCAGCAGGGGAGCCGTACACCGTGCGGCCTCGTCGCTTCGATCAGGCTCAGGAGGTCGCCGACAAGTTCAAGGAGGGCTTGCCGGTGATCATGAACCTGGAGACCGCCGAAAAGGAGATCTCTCGCCGGTTGATCGATTTCGCGAGCGGGCTCTGTTACGGGCTCAACGGCACGATGGAGAAGGTCGCCACCGGCGTCTATCTCCTCAAGCCGCCCGCCCCGCATCTGCGCGACGACCTCGACTACTGATCGGCGCTCCGCTCGCCCATGTGCACCCTCATCCACCAGCTGATCCAGCTGTATCTGATCGCCATCATCGTCCGCATCGCGTTGTCGTGGTTCCCGCTGCAGCCAGGTGGCGTGGCCGCGCAGGTCGCCGGCGTGCTGCGCCGGATCACCGATCCTGTCCTCGAACCGCTCCGCCGGGTCATCCCACCACTGGGCGGGCTCGATCTGAGTCCGCTCGTCGCCATCATCGGAATCCAGGTCATCGCCGGGCTCCTGCCCTGCTGACCAGGAACTGAGGAAACGGTTCCCACCGGGGGCTGGGGGATACAGTCGGGCGGATGGAGACGCCGTCCACGATCGTCAACACCACGTTCAAGATCGTCAAGAAGGGCTACGACCCGGACGAGGTCCGCGCCTACCTGCGCGAAGTGGCCGGCACCCTCCAGACCGCCCAGGACCACGCCGGGTCGGTGGAGACCCGGGCCCGCCAGGCGATCGCCAAGGCCCAGGAGGCCGCCCAGCAGGCCCAGGCTCGGGCCGCGGCCGCGTCGGCCCAGGTGCCGGCGTCCTCCGACGCCAACCCCGACACGATCAGCCGAGCGCTGGTCCTGGCGCAAAAGACGGCCGACGACACCGTGCGGGCTGCGGAACAGGAAGCCGAGGCGCTTCGCAGCACCGCCCGCCGGGAAGCCGATGAGGCCGTGCACGCCGCCCGGTCCGAGGCCGCCGCGCTCGCCGAGGGCGCTCGCTCCGAGGCCCGCAAGGCAGGCGAGGCCGAGCGGGTGCGGGTGGAGGCCGAGCTGCAGCAGTTGATGGCCCGGCTGGAGTTCCTGCGTGATGACGTGGCCCAGATGGAGGCCCACGCCGCCCATCACCGGGACCGCCTCGTGGTCGTGGCCGCCGAACTCCAGACCCTGGCCACCCGCCCGACGGGGGGCCTCGGCGAGGCGCGGCGTCCGGTGTTGTCCGCGGCCGCCGATCTCGGCGTGGACGGGGTCGTGGCAACGGATGTCGGCTCGCTCGCCGACCCGACCGGCGAGCAGGTCACGCCGGCGGCCGATGGTGACGACCAGGTCGGCGGGGGTGACGCCGCCCGCGACGACACGGGGCAGCTCCCCGGTGGTGACCCCGATGCGACCCGAGCCCTGACGGTCGTCGACGCGTCGGGCCAGCCGACGGGGCCGTCCGCCCCGACCCCGGCCGGGGACACCGGGGACACCCGGGACACCGACGTCACCGCGGAAGTGCCCATCGTCGAGTGAGGCGACCGGGGTAGGCTCCCACCTCACGAGCACTGACGAGGCCATCACCTCCGAGCTCCCGGAAGAACGGCACGGTCCACGATCGGACCAGGCTCAGTAGAACCGGGCGGGTCCAGCCCGTCATCGCTGGCGAAGCCGAGTGGCCCATCACCGAGGTGGTGGGCAAGCAGGGTGGTACCGCGGGCCCGAGGGCTCGTCCCTGGAGAGCACCAGACCTCCGAGGAGACCCGCTGTGGCGTACCCGCCCGTCGACCCGCAACCCAGCTTCCCGGCCATCGAGTCGGCCGTTCTCGAGGCGTGGGAGGCCGAGCGCGCCTTTGCCCGTTCCGTCGAGCAGCGTCCTGCCGGCTCGAACGGCGACAACGAGTACGTGTTCTACGACGGCCCGCCGTTCGCCAACGGCTTGCCCCACTACGGCCATCTGCTGACGGGCTACGTCAAAGACGTCGTTCCTCGCTATCAGACGATGCGCGGCCGCAAGGTCGAGCGTCGCTTCGGCTGGGACTGCCACGGTCTGCCGGCCGAGGTGGAGGCCGAGAAGCAACTGGGCATCGTCAACCGGAGCCAGATCCTCGAGATGGGCGTCCACGGGTTCAATGCCGCGTGCCGCGAGAGCGTCCTGCGCTACACCAGCGAGTGGGAGCGCTACGTCACCCGCCAGGCCCGGTGGGTCGACTTCGAGAACGACTACAAGACGCTCGACATCGACTACATGGAGAGCGTCATGTGGGCGTTCAAGACCCTGTGGGACAAGGGTCTGATCTACGAGGGCTTCAAGGTCCTCCCGTACTGCTGGCGCTGCGAGACCCCGCTCAGCAACACCGAGACCCGCATGGACGACGTCTACCGGGATCGTCAGGACCCGGCGCTGACGGTCTGGTTCCAGCTGGACAGCGGCGAGCGGATCCTGGCCTGGACGACCACGCCGTGGACGCTGCCCTCGAACCTCGCCCTCGCGGTCGGCCCCGACATCGACTACGCGGTGATGGAGTCCGAGGGCGAGCGCTACATCCTGGCCGAGTCCCGGTTGGCCGCCTACGAGCGCGAGCTCGGCGATGCCGTCCGGGTGGGGAGCTACACCGGAGCCGAGCTGGCCGGGAAGCGCTACGAGCCGTTGTTCGGGTTCTTCGCCGACCACGCCAATGCCTTCCAGGTCCTGACGGCCGACTTCGTGTCGACCGAGGACGGCACCGGCGTGGTCCACATGGCCCCCGGATTCGGCGAGGACGACCAGTTGGCCTGTGCCGCCGTCGGCATCGACACCGTCGTGCCGATGGACGGCCACGGCCGCTACACCGCCGAGATCTCCACCTGGGCCGGCACCCACGTGTTCGACGCCAACCCGTTGGTGATCCGGGAGCTGAAAGGCCGCGACCGCGTCGTGCGGCACGAGACCTACGACCACTCCTACCCGCACTGTTGGCGGTGTGCGGAACCCCTCGTGTACCGCGGCATCTCGTCGTGGTTCGTGGAGGTGACGGCGTTCCGGGACCGGATGGTCGAGCTCAACCAGCAGATCCGTTGGGTGCCCGAACACCTGAAGGACGGCTCGTTCGGCAAGTGGCTCGAGAACGCCCGTGACTGGTCGATCAGCCGCAACCGGTTCTGGGGTTCCCCGATCCCGGTGTGGAAGTCCGACGATCCTCGCTACCCCCGCATCGACGTCTACGGCAGCCTCGACCAGATCGCCGAGGACTTCGGCGTGCGGCCGAGCGATCTGCACCGCCCTGCGATCGACGAGCTGGTCCGCCCCAACCCCGACGACCCCACCGGGACGGCGATGATGCGGCGCGTTCCCGAGGTCCTCGACTGCTGGTTCGAGTCGGGTTCGATGCCCTTCGCCCAGGTGCACTACCCGTTCGAGAACGCCGACTGGTTCGAGCATCACTATCCCGGCGACTTCATCGTCGAGTACATCGGGCAGACCCGAGGCTGGTTCTACACGCTGCACGTCCTGGCCACCGCCCTGTTCGATCGGCCCTCGTTCACCACGTGCGTGAGCCACGGGATCGTGCTCGGGGACGACGGCCAGAAGGCGTCCAAGAGCCTGCGCAACTACCCCGACCCGTTCGAGATGTTCGACACCTATGGCGCCGACGCCATGCGCTGGTTCCTCATGAGTTCTGCGATCCTGCGCGGCACGGACCTGTCGGTGACCGAGGCGGGCATCCGCGACAGCGTCCGTCAGGTGCTGCTCCCGCTCTGGAACGCCTACTCGTTCTTCACCCTCTACGCCAATGCGTCGGAGTACACGGCCAAGGTGATCGATTCGGCCGAGGACCCGCTCGACCAGTACGTGCTGGCCAAGCTCCGCAGCCTGATCGAGGACACCACCCAGGAACTCGACGACTACGACTTCTTCGACGCGTCCGGCGCGGTGCGGGTCTTCATCGACGTCTTGACGAACTGGTACATCCGGCGCAGCCGGGACCGGTTCTGGAGCGGGGACCAGGCGGCGTTCGACACGTTGTACACCGTGCTCGTCACGCTGTGCCGGGTGATGGCGCCGTTGTTGCCGCTGCTGGCCGACCACATCTACCGGTCCCTCACCGGCGAGGACTCGGTCCACCTCACCGATTGGCCCGACGCTTCGGTGCTTCCGGCCGAACGCGAGCTCGAGGCGGCGATGGACCTCGTGCGCGACGTCTGCTCGGCCACCTCCTCGGTGCGCAAGCGCGAGGGGCGCCGCGTCCGCCTGCCGCTGTCCACCCTGACCGTCGCCACGCCGGCGGCGGCGTCGTTGCAGGCGTTCACGAGTGTGATCGCGGACGAGGTGAACGTGAAGCAGGTCCAGCTGACCGACGACGTCGCCTCCCATGCAACGGCGGTGCTGCAGGTCGTGCCGGCCGTGGCCGGACCGCCTCGGCAAGCAGGTCCAGCAGGTGATCAAGGCCGTCAAGACCGGCGACTGGAGCCGGGATGGCGACGACGTGATCGCCGGAGGCGTCGCCCTCCACGAGGGCGAGTTCTCGCTCCGGCTCGTCCCCGCCGACGAGCACGCCTCGGCGGCGCTCGGAACGGCGGACGGGGTGGTGGTCCTCGATCTCGACGTCACCCCGGAGCTGGAGGCCGAAGGGCTCGCCCGCGACCTCGTCCGCATGGTCCAACAGGCGCGACGAGACGCCGGACTCCAGGTCAGCGACCGGATCGCGCTGCAGATCACGGCGCCACAGGCGTGGATCGATGCCGCCGACACCCATCGCGACCTGCTGTGTGGTGAGGTGCTGGCGACCGCGCTCGACCTGACCACCGACGAGTCGCTCGACGACCCCAGGGTCTCGGTCCGGGTGGCCTGAGCGATCCCGATGGCCCGCCGTATTGCTCCCGACGACCCGACGTCAGCCACGACGTCAGCCACGGCAGACGGCCTGCCGGTTCGGTCGGTGCCGGGTGGGGTCGAGCTGGACGTGCGGGTCCAACCCGGGGCGTCGCGCGCCGCGCTCGCCGGTCTGCACGCCGGCCGGATCAAGATCCGCATCGCGGCGCCGCCCGTCGACGGCAAGGCCAACGAGGCCCTGGTCGAGTTCGTCGCTCGATCGTTGGGAATCCGAACGACCCGGGTCGAGTTGAGGAGTGGAACCACGAGCCGGTCCAAGCGCCTCCACGTCGCCGACGTGGGGCTCGGCGAGGTCCGGGAGTGGCTGGAGTCCGGGGGATGCCACCTCCCGGGCTGACGTTGACGCTACGATCACCCGTTCGATCCGCCTGGGAGGAATCCACGATGGCCACTGCGAAGAAAGTTGCGGCGAAGAAGACCGCGGCGAAGAAGACCGCGGCGAAGTCTGCCGGGTCCGACAACACCGCCGTGACCGGTGCGTTCAAGCCGAAGGCGTCGAAGGACTTCGATCTGTCGTTCCTGAAGGCCCAACTGGCGTTGCTCCTGGCCGAGCGCGAGGCGCTCACCGGCCAGGCGACGCGCCTGAGGATGAGGCCAATTCGCTCATCGAGGACGTCGAGATGGGCGACGTGCAGTTCGACGACGAATCCGGCGAAGGCGACACGATGGTGGTGGAGCGCGAGCGCGACCTGGCGCTGTCGGCGCAGGCCCGCCAGACCGTCGTGGACATCGATGCGGCCCTGCAGCGCATGGCGGAGGGCACGTACGGATACTCGGTCGTATCCGGCACACCGATCCCGCGTGAGCGCCTCGAGGCGATCCCGTGGGCGTCGGTGCTCGTCCAGGAGAAGGTCGGAGGGGTCGGTCGCCGATGAGCGACCCCGTCGCCGCCTCGGCCCAGCCGACGGCGGCGACTCCCGGAGCACCGGCCCGTCGGTCCGGATCGCTCAGGGTCAGCGCCTTGCTCGGCGCGGTGGTGGGGTTGGCCGATCAGCTCACGAAACCCTGGGCGGTCAATCGGCTCTCCGGCGGCCGAGACGTCGACGTGGTGTGGACGCTGCGGTTCCACCTGACGTTCAACTCCGGCATGGCCTTCAGTCGAGGGCAGGGCCTCGGTCCGGTCATCGGCGTGGTCGCCCTCGTCGTCGTCGTCGGGCTCGTGCTCACCCTGCGCCGCGACGCCAGTCGGCTCAGCACCGTCGGCACCGGCCTCGTCATCGGCGGGGCGATCGGCAACATCATCGATCGGCTGTTCCGTGGCGACGCGTGGTTGCGGGGCTCGGTCGTCGACTTCATCGACTTCCAGTGGTTCCCGATCTTCAACATCGCCGACATCGCGGTGAACGTCGGCGGAGCACTACTCATCCTCGGCGCCGTGCGCGGCGGGAGCCAGGAGGCTGCGCCGTGACCGACCAGATCATCGAAGTCGAGCTGCCCGGGCCGCTCGGGAACGAGCGACTCGACCGGGTCGTCGCCCTGCTCGGCGAGATCTCGCGCTCGGTCGCCCAGACCCTGATCGCCGGGGGGTTCGTCGCCGTCGACGGCGCGACCGCCACGTCCGGCAAGGTCAAGATCGCCGCCGGTCACACGGTGCGCGTCGACCTGTCGGGCGTCCCCCGTGAGCAACCGCCGCTGGCCGACGCCTCGGTCGAGTTCCGGGTCGTGTACGACGACGAACACGTCGCCGTGATCGACAAGCCGGCCGGGCTGGTCGTGCACCCGGCGGTGGGCAACGACTCCGGCACCCTCGTCAACGGGTTGCTCGCCCGCTACCCCGAGATCGCCGGCGTCGGCGAACTCCAACGGCCCGGCATCGTGCACCGGCTCGACGGCGGCACTTCCGGACTCCTGGTGGTGGCCCGGACCGAGGTCGCGCTGGCGACCCTCCAGCGTCGATTGGCGGCCCACGACGTCGAACGGATCTACCTCGCCCTCGTCTGGGGCCATCCGAGCGCGTCGAACGGCATGATCGACGCCCCGATCGGTCGCCATCCGAACGAGCCGTTGAAGATGGCCGTGGTGGTGTCGGGAAAGCCGGCCCGCACGAGGTTCGAGGTGCTGGCGACCTACGACGAGCCGCCGACCGCGCTGGTGCGCTGCGAACTCGAGACCGGTCGGACCCACCAGATCCGGGTCCACCTGGCGGCGGTCGGTCATCCGGTCGTGGCCGATGCGCCATATGGCGGAGCCCGCAGCGGCATCACGCTGGCGCGGCCGTTCCTCCATGCCACCCAGCTCGCCTTCGACCACCCCGTCACCGGCGAGCCGTTGTCGTTCGTCAGCCCCCTGCCGGCCGACCTGGTCGACGTCGTCCCGGGTGAGCTGCCGAGCGATCTCCCGGCCTGAGGCCGGCGCCGAACCGCGCGGTGGCGATCGCTGCCGTCAGCCGTGGTCGTGGTCGGGGAGCGGCTCGGGCCACTCGCCCTCGCCGCGGGCCTGAGCGGCGACCGAGGCCAGCGTGAAGCTCTCCAGATGCCGGCGCATGTGGTCGCCGGCCGCGTTCCAGATCGCGAGCAGCACGCACTGGCCCTCGTGATCGCACGCTCCGTCCTCGTGGGGGCGGCCGAAGTCGCCCAGGGTGATCGGGCCGTCGACGGCCGAGATGATCTCCGAGAGCCGGATGTCCTCGGGCGCCCGGCCGAGGACATAGCCGCCGCCGACGCCCCGCTTGGAGCGCACCAGCCCGGCGCCCTTGAGCGCCAGCAGGATCTGCTCGAGATAGGGCTGGGGGAGGCCGGTGCGCTCGGCGATGTCGCGCACGGAGGTGGGCCGTTGCTCGCCTTCGTGGAGCGAGAGGGACAGCAGCGCCCGACACGCATAGTCCCCTCTGGTCGACACTCGCACCAGGCCATCGTACGGCGCGGGTGGCGCTTCGTCAGGTTTGGGCGCTTGACTGGTGCGTCGTGGAACACCAACCCGTGATCCCGGCGTACCACGGCGGCTGCAACCGCGGCGTGGCGCCGGCGCTCCTGGGCCCGGCCGGAACCAGCGACTTGCCGGACTGGTTCCCCGAGCCCGTGCGTGGTGCGTCCGCCGTGGTCGTGCTCGTCGTCGACGGACTCGGCTGGCTGCAGCTCCAGGACCATGGCGTCCACGCCCCCACGATGGGCGGGTTCGCCGGGGGTCCGATCACGACCGTGGCACCGTCGACGACCGCGACTGCGCTGACCTCGATCACGACCGGGCTGACCCCGGCCGAGCACGGCATCGTCGGATATCGGGTCGATCTCGGTGGCGAGGTCGTCAACATGCTCCGCTGGACCAGCGCCAAAGGCGACGCCCGGCGGCGCCACGTGCCGAGCGAGGTCCAGCCCTTCCCGTCGTTCCTCGGCCAACCGGTACCGGTCGTCTCCAAGGTCGAACTGTCCGAGTCGGCATTCACCCAGGCCCACCTGGCCGGGGCCAAGTACTACGGCTGGCGGACCCCGTCGAACATCGCGGTCGAGGTCGCCGCCCGGGTCGCGGCGGGTGCACCGCTCGTCTACGCCTACTACGACGGAATCGACAAGACCGCCCACGAACGGGGCTTCGGGCCGTTCTACGACGCGGAGCTGCGAGCGGTCGACCGGTTGGTCGAGGAACTGCTCGCCGCGGTGCCCGAGGACGTGGCGGTGGTCGTCACCGCCGACCACGGGCAGGTCATGGTGGGCGACCGGGTGATCACCCCCGACCGCTCCGTGCTCGCCCTCACTCGGATGCAGTCCGGCGAGGGTCGATTCCGTTGGCTCCACGCACGGGGTGGAGCGGCAGGGGACCTCTGTGCCGCGGCCACGGCCTGTCATGGCGACGTGGCGTGGGTCGTGTCGCGCGAGCAGGCGTTGGACGAAGGCTGGTTCGGGCGCAATGCCTCGACGTCGATCGTTCGCCGGTACGGCGACGTAGCGCTCGTCGCGAGGGAGCCGGTGTCATTCGACGACCCGGCCGACAGCGGCCCCTTCCAGCTGATCGGACGGCACGGATCCCTGACCGAAGCCGAGATGCTCGTACCCTTGATCGCAGCGCGCGGGCAGTCCGGCCCGTCGTCATGACACCGCCGCGGAGGAAGCACCCGTGACCGACGAACGAATCGAGCATCCCGAGGTCGAAGTGGTCGAGGACCGCGCCGAGACCGAGGAGCCCCAGGCCGAGGTGGTGAGCGAGCCGGCCAAGGTCATGCGGATCGGCTCGATGGTCAAGCAGCTGCTCGACGAGGTCAAAGCGGCCCCGCTCGACGAACGCAGCCGGGAGCGCCTGGCCGGGATCTTCGACCGCTCCGTCGCCGAGCTGTCGACCGCTCTGTCGCCCGATCTCCAGGACGAGCTGCGCTCGATGGCGCCCCCCTTCGCCGAGGGCGAGGTGCCGACCGACGCCGAGCTGCGCGTCGCCCAGGCCCAGCTGGTCGGCTGGCTCGAAGGACTGTTCCACGGGATCCAGGCCACGCTCATGGCCCAGCAGTTCGCCGCTCGCCAGCAGCTCGAGCAGATGCGCCAGCTGCCCCCCGGGCAGCACCCCGGCATGGGCGGGCCCGGGCCCGGGCCCGGCCCAGGGGAGGGTCCGGGTGGGGCCGATCGGCCCGGGACGTATCTCTGATCCGCCCCCGAACCGGGGTCGCTGACGCCCGCAGTGGACGCTGCTGTTCGGCCCGCCGGGCGGGTCGGGTCGCGTTCCTCCGGGTCGGTGCCAGCCGGTAGGGTTGGCGAATTACAGCCGTGTCATCCGTGGAGCCACGTCCGTCGGGCGTGAGGGGAGGAGCGCAGCCGTGGGCGATTCGTTCACACATCTGCACGTGCACACCGAGTACTCGATGCTCGATGGTGCCGCCCGCCTCGACGATCTCGTCGCCAAGGCGGCCGCCGACGGGCAGCCCGCGCTCGGCATCACCGACCACGGCAACATGTACGGCGTCCTCGACTTCTACCGGGAGTGCAAGAAGCAGGGCGTCAAGCCGATCATCGGCACCGAGGCCTACATGGCCCACGACTCGCGTCACGAGCGTCCCCCGCGCCGCGGTCGGATCGACGACTCCGGCGGCGACGTCGACGGCGGCAAGAAGCTCTACTACCACCTCACCTTGCTGTCGGAGACCAACCAGGGCTACCAGAACCTGACTCAAGCTGGCCTCCCGGGCGTTCATGGAGGGCTACTACTACAAGCCGCGCATGGACTGGGAGGTCCTCGCCGAGCTGTCGACGGGTCTGATCGCCACCACGGGCTGCCTCGGTGGCCACGTGCTGCAGTCGCTGCTCAACGGCGACGAACGGGGTGCACTCGAGAAGGCGGCGCGGCTGCAGGAGATCTTCGGCCGGGACAACCTGTTCGTCGAACTCCAGGACCACGGCATCCCCGCCCAGCGCGAGACCAACCCGAAGCTGATCGAGATCGCCCGCAAGATCAAGGCCCCGCTGCTCGCGACCAACGACTCGCACTACACGCACCGCGAAGACCACGAGGCCCATGACGCCTTGTTGTGCGTGCAGACCGGGGCGCTGATGAGCGACCCGAAGCGGTTCAAGTTCGAAGGCGAGGAGCACTACCTCAAGACCGCAGCCGAGATGCGGTACCTCTTCGACGACTATCCCGAGGCGTGCGACAACTCGTTGTGGATCGCCGAGCGGGCCGAGGTCGAGATCGAGTTCGGCAAGCCCCAGCTCCCGAACTTCCCGATCCCGGAAGGCTTCGTCGACGACACCGAGTACCTGAAGCACATCACCTGGGAGGGCGCCACGATGCGCTGGGGGGCGCAGCTGCCTCCCGCCGTGGTTGAGCGGATCAGCTACGAGCTCAAGGTCATCTCCGACATGGGCTTCTCCTCGTACTTCTTGATCGTCTGGGACCTGATCCGCCACGCCAAGGAGGTCGGCATCCGCGTCGGGCCAGGACGTGGATCGGCTGCCGGCTGCGCCGTCGCGTACTGCCTGAAGATCACCGATCTCGACCCGATCAAGTACGACCTGCTCTTCGAACGGTTCCTGAACCCGAGCCGGGTGTCGATGCCCGACATCGACATGGACTTCGACTCCCGCTACCGGGACGAGATGATCCGCTACGCGGCCGAACGCTACGGGCGCGACCACGTCGCTCAGATCATCACCTTCTCCACGATCAAGGCCCGAGCCGCGGTGCGCGACGGCGCCCGGGTGCTCGGCCTGCCCTACGGGGTGGGCGACAAGGTCGCCAAGGCCATGCCGCCCCTCGTGATGGGCCGCGACACGCCGCTCAAGTACTGCTTCGAGGAGAACCCGAAGTACCAGGACGGCTACAAGGCCGCCGCCGAGCTGCGGGCCATGTACGACTCCGACCCGGACGTGAAGCGGGTCGTCGACGTGGCCAAGGGGCTCGAGGGCATGCGTCGCCAGGACGGAATCCACGCCGCCGCGGTGGTGATCACCAAAGAGCCGCTCACCACCTACCTGCCCATCCAGCGCAAGCCGGAGTCCGGCAAACCGATCGAGGACGCCCCGGTCGTCACCCAGTACGAGATGCACGGCGTCGAGGACCTGGGCCTGCTGAAGATGGACTTCCTGGGCCTGCGCAACCTCGACGTCATTTCCGACACGGTCGAGATGATCCGCGCTGCCGGCGATCCGGACTTCGACATCGACCACGTGTCGCTGGAGGACCAACCGACCTACGACCTGCTGGCGCGTGGCGACACGATCGGCGTGTTCCAGCTGGAGTCCTCACCCATGCGCGCCCTGCTGCGGGCGATGGCGCCCAACTGCTTCGAGGACGTCTCCGCCGTGCTCGCGCTCTATCGGCCCGGCCCGATGAGCGTCAACATGCACTACGACTACGCCGATCGCAAGAACAACCGCAAGCCGGTCGAGTACTTCCACGACGACGCCCGCGAAGTCCTCGGCGACACCTACGGCCTGATGATCTATCAGGAGTCGGTGATGCGAGTGGCGCAGAAGTTCGCCGGCTACTCGCTCGCGGAGGCAGACAACCTCCGAAAGGCCTGCCTGCCGGCTGGCACCAAGATGCTGACCAAGGCTCGCGGCTACGTCCCGATCGAGCGGGTGATGGGGCTGTCGGACCGGCGGGTGCTCACCATCGACACCGAGTCGGCGTCGTCGAGGTTCGAGGAGGTGGACGATGTGTGGTCGGTCGGCGTGAAGCCGGTCTACCGCCTGACGACCTCGACGGGCTACACGATCGAAGCAACCGACGAGCACCCGTTCTTGGTCGAGGGCGAGTGGCGAGCGTTGAAGGACCTTCGCCCGGGAGACCTGGTGGGAGTGGCGTCGCGCACCTCGACCCACGGCGGTTCCAAGGTGAGCTCGGCCGAGATGGATCTGGCTGCGCTCCTCATCTCCGAAGGCCATACGCCGGACGTCTTCTCCGGTCCTCGGCGCTCGATCCATTTCGCCAACACCGATCCCGAGCTGCTGGACGCGTTCCGAGACGCGTACCGGGCCAAGTTCGCACGGGATCACCATCGGACGTGTTCGTCGGGCGGGGTGACGCAGCTGCGCCTCACCGCAGAGGAGTTGGCCGCACTGGTGCCGTCCTTGGGAGTCCTCGGGCTGTCGGCTGACAAGACGGTTCCGGATCGCCTGATCAACGCGCCGGCGCATCTCGTCCAGCGATTCGTGGCCCTGTACTTCTGCGGGGACGGATGGGCGGATCGCTCAGGAGCACATTTCGGCTCCAAGAGTCGCTCGGTGCTGCTCGGGTTGAAGCGCATGCTGCTGCGTTTCGGCATCGTCGCGAATCTCCATTCCCGGCAACATGGGGCGCACGGCACGCACTGGACGCTCTCGATTGCAGACAAGGGTCACGCCAAGGCGTTCGCTCAGCTCGTCGAGCCCCATCTGACCGCAATCAAGGCCGCCAAGGTGGAGGGATGGTTGACGGAGTGGGGCGCCACGACCGGGGCCAGCGCGACCAACATCGGGATTCCGGCGTCGTTCCTGGCCGCCGAACTCGACCGCCGTCAGGAAGTCACCGGCCGCTCGAAGCGGCAACTCGGCGTCGACAGCGGAGGTTTGCTCCGCTGCCGGGTGCTTCATCGCTCGACGCTCGACGGATTGCTGTACTCCGAGCGCCTCGAGGATCTCCGCACCGGGGATCTCGTGTGGGACACCATCCAGTCCATCGAATACACCCGTGATGCCGAGTGCTTCGACTTCAAGATGGCCAACCAGGATCGCCCCTACGCCGTGGTCGAGGACTTCCTCGTGCACAACTGCGGCAAGAAGATCCGCGAGATGATGGCCAAGGAGCGGGCCGGTTTCGAGGACGGGTGCGAGCGCACCGGATACGGCCGCAAACTCGGCGAGCAGCTGTTCGATGTCATCGAGAAGTTCGCCGACTACGCCTTCAACAAGAGCCACACCTTCGGGTACGGGCTCGTCACCTACCAGACGGCGTACCTGAAGGCGCACTATCCGGTCGAGTACATGGGCTGCTTGCTCACGAGCGTGAAGAGCAGCCTGGAAAAGGCGGCGGTCTATCTCGCGGACTGCCGGGCGATGGGCATCCGGGTCCTGAACCCGGACATCAACCGTTCGCTCATGAACTTCTCGCCGGCGACGCACGAGGAACGCGCGATCAACTTCGGGTTGTCCGCCGTGCGCAACGTGGGCGAAGGGCTCGTCGAGCAACTCCTCGCCGAGCGCGACGAGAACGGCCCGTACACGTCGTTCTACGACTTCGCCGAACGGGCGCCGGAACCGGTGCTGAACAAGCGAACCGTCGAGTCGCTCATCAAGGCCGGTGGGTTCGACTCGCTCGGCCACCCTCGCAAGGGATTGCTGGCGGTCTTCGAACAGATCATCGACACCACGATCGTGCGCCGGCGCGAACGCGACCAGGGGGTGATGAGCCTGTTCGACCTGGGCGCCGATGCCGAGGGCGCCGCAGCCGGGTTCGACGAGCGCATCGCGATCCCCGACACGGAGTTCGACAAGGGACATCGGCTGCGTTTCGAGAAGGAGATGCTCGGGCTGTACGTGTCCGACCATCCGCTCATGGGCGTGGAAGCGGCGCTCCGGCGAAAGACCGACTGCACGATCGCCGAGCTGGCCGAGCGCGAGGACGGCATCGTGGTGGTCGTCGGCGGGGTGATCACCGGCCTCCAGCGCAAGTTCACCAAGAAGGGCGACCAGATGGCCGTGTTCGTGCTCGAGGATCTCCAGTCCTCGGTCGAGGTCATGGTGTTCCCCCGCGTGATGACCGAACAAGGCCACAAACTGGCCGACGACGCCGTGGTCACCGTGCGCGCCCGGATCGATTCCCGGGACGATCAGCCCAAGCTGATGGCGTCGGACATCACCGTGGTCGAAGGACTCGACGAGGGCGCGCCGCCGCTGCGCCTGCGTCTCTCGGCCGCATCGCTCAACGAGTTCCGCATCGCCCAGCTCAAGAAGCTGCTGCGCGAGCACCCCGGTGATTCACGCGTGCTGCTCCACCTCGGCGACAACAAGGTGCTGAAGCTGGCCGACGACTTCTGTGTCGACCTGGACCGCGTCGTCGGTGAGCTGCGGGTGGTCTTCGGCCACGATGCCGTGATGCTCTGAGGGACGGAGATGCGCTGAGGGACTGGGACGGCATCCGACGGAAATCTCCGCCTGGGGCTTGACCCTTCCGTCGCGTCATCGGTCCGAACTGGGGGAGCCATGTACGGAATCGGTCAGTTCGCCCAACTCGCCCACGTCTCGTTGCGGACCTTGCGTCACTACGACGAGATCGGTCTGCTCCGTCCCGCCACCGTGGATCCCACCACCGGCTACCGGTTCTACCGGGCCGGCCAGTTGCGGGATCTGAATCGGATCCTGGGGTTGAAGGACCTCGGGTTCACCCTCGCCGAGATCACCAGGCTCGTCGAGGAACAGGTGACCACGGAACAGATGCTCGGAATGCTTCGCCTCCGCCGTGCGGACGCCGAGCGTGCCGCAGCCGAGGAACGGCGCCGATTGGACCGTGTGGCCGCACGCATCCAGTTGCTCGAAGGAGAACCCGAAGTGAACGATCTCGACACCGCCATCGTCGTGAAGCCCCTGCCCGCCCTCCACCTCGTCGTCGCGAGCGAACCCGTCGACGGATTCGACGTCGAGTTCGGTCCGATCTTCGGTCCGCTCTACGCCCGGCTCGGCGCGGCGCTCGAGGTGGCCGGCGTGGTCCCCACCGGCCCGTCGGTTGCGCTCTACGAGGAGCGGGACGACGGTCGCATCGATGTCGTCGCCGCCCTGCAGATCCCGCCGGACGCCCAGATCGAGGCGGACGGCGTCTCGATCCGACACCTCCCACCGATCGACCGGGCGGCAACGCTCGTGTACCACGGACCGATGTCGGGGTGTGGTGCCGGGTATCAGCGACTCGAACAGTGGATGTCGGCGGCGGGGGAACGCCCGGTCGGGTTCAGCCGGGAGCTCTACCTGGATTGTGATGGCGATCCGGAATCCTGGGTGACCGAATTGCAGTTCGTCCTCGGGCCCTGAACCCGGGCGGGCGGGAACCGGACGCCTTCCGGTCGACGTCGAATCGGCATGAACGATGCAGGGCAGTGGGGGAGGCGGCGGCGAACGATCGTCGTCGCAGGGGTCGGACTGATGGCACTGACGATGGTCGGCTGCGGGAACTCGTCGGACTCGGCGGCGGAGTCCGACGACGCACGCGCAGCAGCAACCGAGTCGACCGCCGCCGCCGCGGTCGACTCGGACGGAGCGTTCGAGGTGACCGCAGGCGGCGCGACCGACGATGCCGCGGCGGCCCAAACATCTCCTCAGACGCCGGCTGCGGGCAGCTCGGCGTCCTCCTCGGGCAGCTCGGCCACGGCCGGACGCGACATCGTGTACGACGCCGAGCTCTCGCTCGTCGTCGAGGACCCGGCCCGCGCCGAACAGGCGTTGCGTGATGCACTCACCGAGCAGGGTGGGTTCGTCGCCGAGCTTCGCCAGGACGACTTCGAGGTCAACTCGGTCACCCTCGTGGTGCGGGTGCCTGCACCAGGCTTTGACGGCCTGCTGGCCGAGATCTCGGCGTTGGGTGAGATCGCCGACCGTTCGGTCACGGCGTCCGACGTGACGGGTCAGGTCACCGATCTGGAAGCCCGGCTGTCCGTCGCTCGGGCGAGCGTGATCCGGGTGCAGGCGCTCATGGACGCCACGACCGCCCTCGACCAGGTCGTGCTCCTCGAGCGCGAGCTGTCCCGACGGATCCAGGAGGTCGAGCAACTCGAGGGGCAGCAACGGCAACTCGACGATCAGGTCAGCCTGGCCACGATCACGGTGCGGCTCGCCGCCGTGCCCACCGAGGCGGCCGCGCTTCCCGAGCCCGAGGAACAGGACCCAACGGTGGCCTCCGCGTTCCGAGCGGGTCTGGGCGTCCCTGTGGGCCATCGTGGCCGGCGCCGCGATCGTGCTCGCGGCGGCGTTCCCGTTCCTCGTCGTCGCCGGAGCCGTCGGCGGGGTCCTCTGGTGGGCGATTCGGCGACGAAACGTCGCTCGCATCGGCCGCCAACGGCCCCTTCCGCCACCGGATCCGGCCCGATGAAGCCCGGTGTCTGGCGCCATCGTCCTGGTCGGAACGGTTGTTCATGCAGCCGTTACGCAGAACTCGGTCCACCGGGTTCGGAATCCTTCGCTCGAACTGGCAAAATGGAGGTTCGCTGACACCCCGCCGGACACTCGGTCCGGCGCTCGACTACAGACTGGGGAGCGGTCCGTCCGATGGCGATCCAGGTGGAAACCAAAGACAGCTCGTCGCTCACCGACGGTGATCTCGACGAGATGGCCTCCATGGAGGGGGCCTTCGACATCGGACTGCTGTCGAAGGCGAAGGAAGACTGGGTGCTGTGCACCACCGCTCGCGTCGACGAGCGTCTCCACGGGCTGTTGTTCGCAACGCTCGAGCGGATCGGGGGCACGCCGTGCGTGTTGCTCGGTCTGGCGTCCGTGAAGCGGTCCTCGAAGCGTGATTCGATCCTGAAGGGCCTCATGGGGAGGCCTACCACCGAGCGCTGATGGCGTTCCCGGACGAGGACGTCGTGGTCGGAACCCGCTTCGTCCGACCCGACGCCGTCGAAGCGTTCAAGGCCCTCGACGACATCATTCCCCGCCCCGGCCATCGCGCCGTCGGCGAGGAGCGAGCGTGGGGCCGCCGACTGGCCAAGCGGTTCGGGGTCGAGTCGAGCTACGACCAGAAGACGTTCATCGTGTCCGGCAACGGGCAGGACGGATTCTTCGACCATGAATCGTCCAAGCCCGAGAAGCTCGACCCGGAGTTCGTCGCCCTCTTCGACGGGGTCGACGCCGAATCCGGGTCCTCGCTCGTGATCTACGGCTGGACGATGGCCGAGGATCTCGTCAAGCTCGGCGCCCGCTGAACGAGCTCCCGCTGAACGAGGCCCGCCTGTCGGCCTCGTTCGACCGCGTCGTCCGGTCCCGCCGGATGACGCGCGCCTTCGACCCGGCACCGCTCGACCCGGGCGTCCTCGAGCAGCTCGTCGATCTGGCCAGCCGAGCGCCCAGCGCCGGCAAGACCCAAGGGTGGCGCCTGGTCGTACTGGAGGGGGCCGAGACGGATCGCTTCTGGCGCCACACCCTCGCGCCCGAACGCCGGGCGGGATTCCGTTGGCAGCGGCTGCTCGATGCGCCCGTGATCGCCCTGCCGTGTGCCGAGCCCGACGCCTATCTCGCTCGGTACTCCGAGCCGGACAAGCAACGGTCGGGGTTGGGGGAGTCGCCCGACGCCTGGCCCGTTCCGTACTGGACGATCGATGCGTCCATGGCCGTGATGACCTTGCTGCTCGCGGCCGAGGACGCCGGCCTGGGCGCGTTGTTCTTCGGGGTGTTCCGGGGCGAGCGAGCCCTGCGGGACGAACTCGGGATCCCCGACGAGGTCGTGATGCTGGGGGCGATCGCCCTCGGCCGGCCCCTCGCCGGCGACGCCGCCGGTCGGTCGGCCGGACGGACCCGCCGACCGGCCGCCGACATCATTCGGCGGGGCGCTTGGGGCTGAGCTGGGCGGCCAGCGCCTCGACCTCCGACACGGGTTGCTCACAGGCGAAGTTCCGGCAGACGTAGGCGAACCCGTCGGCGCGGTTCTCCCACAGCGGCGAGTCGTAGGGCTCACCCCAGGCCAGCACGGCGTGGGGGAGGTAGTTCTGATGGACGAGGCGCACGAGGTCCATCCGATCGCCGACGATGGCGATCTCGGTGATCCCCCAGTGGGCCGTGTCGATCGCCGCGAGGGCCTGGCCGAAGGCTGCCGCGTTGTTCGGGATCACCGGCGCGAGCAGGGCCAGGATCTGATCGGCGTGGTGCGAGTACCGCATCTCGCCGGTCAACATGGCCAGGCGGCGCAGGGCGTTGGCGGCGAGGGAGTTCGCCGACGGGGTGGCGTTGTCGACGATGTCTTTTTGCCGCACGACCAACTGCTCGGCGTCGTCGGCCGAGACGTAGAGGCCGCCCTTGCTCGGATCCCAGTAGCGGTCGAGGAGTTCGTCGGCGCAGTCGGAGGCGTAGTAGATCCAGCGCGACTTGCCGGTGGCTTCACCGAGGCGGGTGAAGCCGTCCATCAAGGCGGCGAGGTCGGCGGCGAGCGCCGTGTGCCGGGCCCCGCCCTGCTCGTGCCACGATCGGAAGAACCGTCCGTCCGGCGTGCGCATCGCCTCGATCATGAACTCGGCCGTCTGCTCGGCGGCATCCAGCCACGCCTGTTGACCGAACGCCGCGCCGGACACCGCCAGCGCCGCGATCATCAACCCGTTCCACTCCGCCACGACCTTGTCGTCGCGGCCCGGTCGGGGCCGCTCGTTTCGCGCCGCGAACATCATCGAGCGAGCCCGGTCGATGGCTTCGGTGCGCTTCAACTCGCCGCGATGTGCCAGCCGGTTGAGCACGCTGCGACCGTCGAGGTGTCCCTCCTCGGTCACGCCGTACCAGTCGATCGCCTGCTGGCCGAGGTCCTCGCCGAGCAGGTCCAGCAACTCGGCCGGGGTCCACGTGTAGAAGGCACCCTCACGCATCTCGCCCTCGGCGGTGGCCGAATCGGCGTCGATCGCCGAGGCGAACGCTCCGCCGGGGAGCCGCAGTTCGCGCATCGCGAACCCGACCGTCTCGGCGACGACCTGGACGAATCGCTCCATCCGCATGGCCTGGGCGGCGCGGGTGTAGAGCGTGATCAACTGGGCCTGGTCGTAGAGCATCTTCTCGAAGTGGGGCACCAGCCATTTCTCGTCGACCGAATAACGCGAGAACCCTCCACCGAGGTGGTCGTACATGCCCCCCGATGCCATGGCGTCGAGGCTGATCCCGACGATCTGGGCGGCGCCTTGGGAGGATCCGTTCACGGCGACCCGCAAGAACAGGTCGAGGTTCATCGGAGCGGGGAACTTCGGCGCCTTCCCGAACCCGCCCCATTCCTGATCGAAGACCTTGGCGAGCGCCTGGATCGCGCCGTTGACGTGGCCGAGATGGGGGGCGTCCTTGGACGGCTCCATGGCCAGGGTCTTGGTCAGCGAGGTCTGGATGGTGGCGACGTTCTGCTCGACCTCCGGCCGTTTCGTGCGCCAGACGTCGTCGACCGCCCCCAACAGTTGGGTGAACGCGTCCTTCGGGTAGTACGTCCCGCCGAAGAACGGCTTGCCGTCGGGCGTCAGGAAGACCGTCATCGGCCAGCCACCCCGCCCGGTGAGCGCCTGCACGGCGTCCATGTAGAGCGCGTCGACGTCGGGTCGCTCTTCGCGGTCGACCTTCACGTTGACGAACAACTCGTTCATCAGCGCGGCGACCCCGTCGTCCTCGAAGGACTCGTGGGCCATCACATGACACCAGTGACAGGCCGAGTAGCCCACCGAGAGCAGGATCGGACGGTCCCGGTCACGGGCCGCGGCGAAGGCTTCCGGGCCCCACGGATACCAGTCGACCGGATTGTCCTGATGCTGGCGGAGATAGGGCGACGACTCGTCGGCGAGGCGATTCACGCCAACGACGCTACCGATGATCGTGGGACCGGTGCGGTGGATCCCCTGATGCGACGACCGTGTCACGACCCGGTGCGGATCCCATTCCGATCCACGGAACGTGCCTATACTCGCCCGAATCCGCAGCTACATGGGGGTGCTCCCACACGTGGGCCGAAGATTCGCACAATTCGTAGCCGCCCTACTCGTCGTGTTCGGGGGAACCGTCGGGCTCGGGTGGGCAGGTATCGCCGAGGCCACGCCCGCTGGCGACACGACCGTTCAGGTGCGAATCCAGCATCAGGACGCCGATGGGACCAAGACGCCGCTCCCCGGCGTGACCGTCAGCGTGCAGACGCCTGACGGTACCGAGGTCGCCTCGGTCGTGACCGACGACAAGGGCGTCGGCACGGCGGAAGGACTGGCCGGCCGGGAGTTCGTCCTCGTGGTCGACGAGTCCACGCTGCCCGACGGCGAGGAATTGTTGCCGGATCCGGCCACGGGCGAGGAAGGACCCGCCCGAACCGCGACGGCCGGCGTCACCGGCAAGGCGACCAAGAACCTGTTCACCGGCGAGTCCCGCACCCGCAACACCAGTTGGGTCGACCAGGTGCCGCAGCGGCTCGTCGACGGCACGCGTCTCGGGCTCGTCATCGCCATCACCTCGGTGGGGCTCTCGCTGATCTTCGGGACCACCGGACTCACCAACTTCGCCCACGGCGAACTCGTCACCTTCGGGGGCGTCGTCGCCTGGCTGTTCAACGTGTCCTGGGGCATCCCGTTGCTGCTGGCCGGACCGATGGCCATCGTCGTCGGAGGCTGTTTCGGCTACTTCCTCGACTGGGGCCTCTGGGGCCGGCTGCGCAAGCGCGGCATCGGGCTCGTGTCCCAGATGGTGGTCTCGGTCGGCCTTTCGATCCTGCTGCGCAACCTCTACCTGTGGCGGTTCGGCGGCCGGACCAAGCCCTACGGCGACTTCGCCAACCAGACCCAGTGGACGTGGTGGAAGGTCGGCATCACACCGCGCGACCTGAGCACGTCGCTCCTGTCGCTCATCGTGTTGGTCGGCGTCGCCCTCGCCCTCCAGCGCACCCGCCTCGGCAAGGCCACCCGGGCCGTCTCCGACAACGTCGACCTCGCGTCCGCCACCGGTATCAACACCCAGATGGTGATCCGTCTCACCTGGATCGTGGGAGCCGCGCTCGCGGCGATGGGCGGGATCGTGCGGGGTCTCGACGAGCAGGTCAGCTTCGAGATGGGTTCGAACCTGCTGTTCTTGATGTTCGCCGGCATCACGCTCGGCGGGCTCGGCTCGGCCTTCGGCGCACTCGTCGGTGGCTTCCTGATCGGCGTCTTCGCCGAAGTGCTGACGCTCGCCGTTCCCAACGAACTGAAAAACGTCCCGCCGCTGATGGTGTTGATCCTGGTGTTGCTCCTGCGTCCGCAGGGCATCTTGGGTCGGCGCGAGCGAGTGGGTTGAGGAGGCCGCCATGGACTGGGCAAACATCTTCAACAACACGCTTCGCCAGATCTTCAGCGTCGACGCCGCGTTCTACGCCATCGCCGCGCTGGGCCTGAACGTGCAGTTCGGGTACGGCGGGCTGCTCAACTTCGGCCAGGCCGGCTTCATGGCCGCCGGGGCCTACGGCATGGGGATGACCACTTTCTACTTCGGTGTCTCACCGTGGTTCGGCGTGGTCTTCGCCGTGCTGTTCTCGGTGGTGCTCGGGTTGCTGATGGGCGTCCCGACGCTGCGGTTGCGGGCCGACTATCTCGCCATCGTCACCATCGCCGCCGCCGAGGTCATCCGGCTGTTCGTCAGATCGGTGCGCTTCAAGAAGTACTTCGGTGGAAGCGACGGCATCAACGGCTTCAGCGACGGCTTCTACAAGTCCAACTTCCCGATCATCGGCAGTATCAAGAACGGCTCGCGATACGGGTTCGGCCCCTTCGAGTACCAAGGCCGATCGTTGCGGATCATGATCGTCGCCTGGTTCCTCGTCGCCGTGATCGGCCTGTTCGTGTGGCTGCTGATGCGGAGTCCCTGGGGTCGGGTGCTGCGCGGGATCCAGAGGACGAGGACGCGGTGCGATCGCTCGGCAAGAACGTGTTCGCCTACAAGATGCAAGCGCTCGTCATCGGCGGTGTCATCGGCTCGATCGCTGGCCTGGTGTACGCCATCTCCCGTGGCTCGGTCCAGCCCGACAACTACAGCCGTGACGTCACCTTCTACGTGATGACGGCCTTGGTGCTCGGTGGCATCGCCACGGTCTCGGGATCGATCGCCGGACCGATCATCTACTGGATGGGCTACGCCTTCACCGACACCTTCTTGTCGGAACTGTTCGCCAACCACGGAGGGTTCGGGATCATCAAACAGACCTCCGACATCGGCCCGATCCGCCTGGCCCTGGTCGGCGGAGCGCTCATGGCGCTGATGGTCTTCCGTCCACAAGGCGTGTTCGGCAATCCGAAGGAGCTGTCGCTCGATGCCCACTGAGCCCGTCACCAGTTCCGTCTACGCCGTCGAGGCCAAGGCCGCCCTCGCCGGGGTCAGCCCGGAACCGGGCGCGGCCAAGCCCGACCCGATGCTGATCGCCAACGACGTCCGCCGGCAGTTCGGCGGCATCGTGGCCGTCGACGTCCAGCACGTCGAGATCCAACGCCATTCGATCACGGCCCTGATCGGGCCCAACGGAGCCGGCAAGACCACCTTCTTCAACCTGCTCACCGGGTTCGACGAGCCGAACACCGGACAATGGACGTTCAACGGCCAGGAGCTCGCCGGGGTGCCGGCCCACAAGGTCGCCCGGACCGGCATGGTCCGCACGTTCCAGCTGACCAAGAGCCTCACCAAGATGTCGGTGATGGAGAACATGAAGCTCGGCGCCACCGACCAGGTCGGCGAATCGATGTTCCGGGGCCTGCTGCCGTTCCTCTGGCGCAAGCAGGACGCCGAGATCGAGGCGCGTGCGGTCGAGCTCCTCGCTCGGTTCAAGCTCGACAAGAAGACCGAGGACTACGCCGGCACGCTCTCGGGCGGCCAGCGCAAGCTGCTCGAGATGGCCAGGGCGCTCATGGTGAAGCCCGATCTGGTGATGCTCGACGAGCCGATGGCCGGGGTCAACCCGGCCCTCAAACAGAGCCTCAACGCCCACATCCGCGGCCTGCGCGACGAGGGCATGACGGTGCTGTTCGTCGAGCACGACATGGACATGGTCCACGACATCAGCGACTGGGTGATCGTCATGGCCGAGGGCCAGGTCATCGCCGAGGGTACGCCGGACGACATCTCGTCCAACCCCGCCGTCATCGACGCCTACCTCGGGGGACACCAGGGCAAGTCCCTGCTCGACGACCTGGAGGATCCGCAATGAGCGAGCCTGTCCTCGTCGGCCAGGAACTGGTCGCCGGCTACATCCCCGAAGTCAACATCCTCAACGGCTGCAACCTCGTGGTGCACGAAGGGGAGTTCGTCGGCATCATCGGCCCGAACGGGGCCGGCAAGTCGACGTACCTGAAGGCCGTGCTCGGTTTGTGCAACGTGCGATCCGGCTCGGTCACCCTCGCCGGTGAGGACATCACCGGCATGAAGGCCCACCAGCTCGTGAGCAAGGGCGTGGGCTACGTGCCGCAGACCAAGAACGTGTTCCCGAGCCTGACGGTGACCGAGAACCTGGAGATGGGCTGCTTCCTGAAGCCGTCGTTGTTCAAGTCCCGCTACGAGTACGTGACCGGGCTGTTCCCACGACTCCACGAGCGCAAGGACCAGCGCGCCGGAGCCCTGTCCGGTGGCGAGCGTCAGATGGTGGCGATGGGCCGAGCCCTGATGATGGAGCCCAAGGTGCTCCTCCTCGACGAGCCGTCGGCCGGTCTGTCGCCGATGCTGCAGGACGAGGTCTTCTTGAACTGCAAGGCGATCAACGCGACGGGTGTCTCGATCCTGATGGTCGAGCAGAACGCCCGTCGCTGCCTCCAGGTCGTCGACCGGGGCTACGTGCTCGATCAGGGCAAGGACGCCTACACCGGCTCGGGCCGCCAGCTCCTCGCCGACCCCAACGTGATCGAGCTGTACCTCGGCACGCTGGCCAAAGCCACCGGCGGCTGACCCCTTCGATCCTCGGGGCCGCCGTTGCGGGCCCTGCTCGAGCCTGACTCGCGCTCGCCGGGACGCAGCGCGCCCTGCGACGCGGAGGGCAGGGGCTGGTCTCGACGGGTCGTGCTCCGGTTCGGTCGAGACGAACGAGCCCGGGGCGTATGCCCCGGGCTCGTGTCAGTTCAACGGTGAGACCATCTCGGGAGGCTCAGTTGCCGCCGTCGAAGTTCTCGCCGAGGGCGTTGCCCATGTTGCCGTCGCAGCCGTAGACCATCTTGACCTTCGGGCCGATCCCGTTCTCGACCATGGTCCGCAGGATGCGGGAACCCTCGTCGAAGGTGATCAGCACGATGGCGTCGGGGTCAGCGGCGACGATGTCGGCGACTTCGGCGTCGAAGCTCGACGCCTTCGGGTCGTAGATGACCTTGCCGAGCACGTCGACACCGCCGGCGGCCAGCGTCGCCTCCACCACGTCGGCGAGGCCCGTACCGTAGGCGTCGTCCAGGGCCAGGATGTAGGCCGAGGAGTTGCCGTCGTCGATGACGAGCTGGCCGATGACGGCACCCTGCAGGTGTCCGGCGGAGCGTCACGGAAGAACAGACCGTTGTCGGCGTAGTCCGTGAACTTGTTGGAGGTGTTGGCCGGGGAGAACTGGACGATGCCCGCAGCGGTGATCTTGTCGATCACGGTCAGCGACACCGAGGACGAGGCGGCGCCGATGATGGCGTCGACGTTCTCGGAGATGAGGCGGTCCACGGTCTGGCTGGCGATGTCGCTCGAGGTGTCACCCGAGTCGCCGGGCGAGTACTCGACCGGCTGGCCGAGCACGCCGCCGGCTTCGTTGATGTCCATGATCGCCAATTCGGCGCCGGCGAACTCCGGCGGCCCGAGGAAGGCGAGCGAACCCGTCTGGGGCAGGATCGAGCCGAACTTCAGCACGCCGTCGCCCTCGCGGGAGCCGGTGGCCGGGATCGGCGGGACGTCTGCTTCGGGGAGGGCCTCGACGTTGATGTACTCGACGTCGGAGATCAGGCGGTTGTCGTCACCGAAGGTGAGCACGCCGTAGCTCCCGGCGATCGGGTCGCCGTTGCCTGCCATGGTCAGCGGACCGGAGATGCCGTCGTAGTCGATGTCGGTGCCAGCCGCGATGAGGGCCTTGCAGTCGGCGAAGGTGGTGCACTTCTCGCCGTCACGGGTCACGCCGGGGATCTGGTCGGCCATGGCCAGACCGTCGGTCTGAGCGACCTCGGCGGCCAGCGCGATCACGATCATCGCGTCGTAGGTCTCGGCCGCGTAGTTGTAGTCCGAGAGTCCGGCCTTGCCGGTCTCGGTCTCGGCCAGGCGCGAGGTGAAGGTGTCGTCGAGCGGGACGAGCGGCGTGGTGCCCTTCATCCCGGCCAGCGCACCGGCGGTGTCGGAGGAGCCCTCCTCCATCGCTTCGGTGGTGGCCGGAGCCTCGGTGGTCTCCTCGGCCATCGCTTCGGTGGTCGGAGCTGCCGTGGTCTCCTCGGCGGCCGCGGCGGTGGTGTCGGTGGCAGCGTCGTCTCCGTCGCTACCGCACGCGGCGGCAACGAGGGTGAGTCCGACGAGGGCTGCTCCGACCCGAGTGCGGGTCTTTCGCATGGGTGTGGTTCTCCCCCTGTCAGCGGCTGACGGGGTGCCAGCCGGGTCTAGGTCCGTTCAAGGCTAGGTTCCCGACCTGGTCATCGCAAGCACCCAGTTCGAGAATCGACGATGACGAGCTGGTACGACGCCTGGTCGGGCACCCGTTCGGGGGATTGAAGGTCTCGGGGAACGAGGCGTCCGAACGGGCCGCGAGCCGGCAGCCCCGGGCGCAGCGTGCGCCCGCGATACCGCCGAGGTGACAGGCTGGCGTGATGTCCGAGGTCCTCACCACCGTCGCCGATCACGTCGCCACCATCACGCTGAACGCCCCCGAGCGGATGAACACGATCTCGGGTGCCATGCTGCACCAGCTGTCCGCCGCGCTCCTCGAGGCCGACCGCACCTCCGAGGTCCGGTGCATCGTGTTGACCGGAGCCGGGCGTGCCTTTTGTGCCGGGCTGGATCTCCAGGCCCAGTCGACAGCGAAGTCGGGCAGCCTCGGCAACCTCGGGTCGGTCGACTCCTCCCCCGGAGAGTTCGACCTGCGCGAGGCGCCACCGATCGTGCTGCACCAGCTCGACACCCCGACGATCTGCGCCCTGAACGGTGGCGCGGCCGGATTCGGGCTCGACCTGGCCCTCGGATGCGACATCCGTGTCGCGTCGAGCACCGCCAAGCTCAACTCCGGGTTCGCCAAGCGAGGCATCCTCCCCGAGAGCGGGGGCACCTGGCTGCTGCCCCGGATGGTCGGCTACGCCAAGGCAGCAGAGATCGCCTTCACCGGCCGCACCATCACTGCGGCCGACGCGCTCGAACTCGGATTGGTGAACCACGTCGTCGAGCCGGACCAGTTCCAGGACGCGGTGGCGGCCCTCGCGGCCGAGATCGCCGCCAACGCACCGCTCGCGGTGCGAGCGATCAAGCGGATGATGCGGGCGGCCGAGACCGAGACCTTCGAACAGAACGTGCACCACGTGTTCTTGCAGCTGCTGCCCTTGATGCGCACCAAGGACTTCGAGGAGGGAGTGCGCGCCTTCCTCGAGAAGCGCACCCCGGACTTCCAGGGCCGGTGACGGTCGATCCCTTCGTCGAACTCGGGTTGACGCGCTCGGCGTCGATCGCGGAGGTCCGCGCCGCTCGCCGGCGACTGGCCCGCGATGCCCATCCCGACGTGGGCGGCGACCCGGATCGGATGCAGCGGATCAATGCCGCCTTCGACGCCGCCGTCGGCCACCTGACCGGGCGCCGGCCGCTGCCGAGCGAGCCCACGGTGACCCCGCCGGGGTCGTCGCCGTCACCTGGTTCGATGGCGCCGCGGCGCGGAGCGATCGGCCACGGATGCAGCCAGGTGGGTTCGTGGACCACGACGCTCCGTCGTTCGTGATCGAGGCCCTACCGGTCGAGGCCTACGAAGCGCTGTTGGTCGTGGCGACGTGGATCGGCGAGGTGCTGGTCGACGAGCCGCCCTATCTGCTCGACGTCCACCTCCACGAGCCCCGCCCGTGCTGGTGCCGCCTGGAGCTGGTTCCCGATGCGGAGCGAGCACGGTGAGCATCACCGTGGCCTCGATCGACGGGGATCCGGTTCCGGCGGCCGAGGACGTGCGAGACCTGTGGGTCGCCCACCTCAACCGGCTCGGCGATTCACCGAGCTGAGGTCCGAGCCGAGGCACCGGCCCCGAGCCGCCCGATCAACCGGGTCACGACGCTCAGCTGATGCTGTTGAGGTGGACCTCGTAGGTCGCGGGCACGTTGCTCACCATGCACACCCGACCGCCGTCGCCCGGCGCCACCTCGACCTGGTCGAGGTGCTCCCGCCGTGACGTCGGCGAGCGGGATCCCGCCCGAGAGCCCGGCCGATTGACCACACGGCCAGACCGCGGCCTGGCCGGCGGTCGTCGCAGTCATGGAGACCGTGATCTCCACGAGCGAGGCATTCGCCGGGATGCCCGGGAAGCCGACCACGGTGACGCCGATCGTCTTGTTCGCCGGGATGGTCGAGGTCTTCGACATCACCTGGACGGCCGGGGAGTAGGTGATCGTCCCGCTCAACGGGCCGTGGTGGGCGTCGAGGGCGCCGTCGTGGTCGGGGCGACGGTCGTGGTCGTCGTGGTGGAGGTGGTCGTGGTGGAGGGCAACGTGTCGGTGGACTTGCGACGCGAGCCGCGCGGCACCGACTGGTCCGGACGCGGGAGCTCGACCGCCGGCTCGGGAGGAGGCGCGATCGTCGTGGTCGTCGTGGCCTTGGTGGTGGTCGTGGCCTTGAGGGTCGTGGTCGTCTTCGGCGTGGTCGTGGTCGTGTTCACGTACGGCGAGGGCTTGGCGAGGGCCTTCTTGGCCACGGACGAGCCGCAGGTGTTGGCCACCGCGACGACGGGCGTGGGGTCGACGGCTCGGCCGCCTTGCGGGTGGACCTCGAAGTGGAGGTGGTTCACGGACGTGTTGCCCGTCTTGCCGACGTACCCGATCAGGGTTCCCGCCGGCACCGTGGCGCCGTGCGGGGCCGTGTCGGCGTAGGCCGACAGGTGAGCGAAGATGAAGTAGGTGCCATCGGCGGCGACGATCTTGGCCTGGTTCCCGGCGAGTGACCCCTGGCTCCGGATCACTCGCCCGGTGAGCGGGGCGTAGAGCTCGGTGCCGCCGGCGGCGATGATGTCGACACCCTCGTGGGTTCGTCCGCCCGAGCGGGGAGCGCCCCAGGTGTTGGCGTAGTAGCAGTTGGTTCCGTCGATCGGCGGCGAGTCGAGGGTCACGCTGGCGGCCACGGCGGCAGACACCACTCCCAGCGACAGCACGGTCGGGGCGGCGATCAGGGCCAACTTCGTCGCCCGAGCCCGGGTGGCGCGAGCATCCTGCCCGCGACCTCGCCCGCGTTTCGTCTGACCTCGTACTGCCTTGGGCTCCGCCATGGTGGACCTCCGCCGTATCCCGACGAGATCCGCCTACCTCGCCGTCACAGCGAGTATGAAGACGGCCACCTTGCGTGGCAACGCAAGACATCCTCAAGGCTTCCTCTGGTGCCCCCTCCCGTGTCGCTCGGGATGGGCGGCCTTGCCGAGCCGGTCCCGAAGGGCCAGGCCGAGGCCGTCAGCTGGGGGAAGGTCCACCACGAGGACGTCGAGCCCGAGATCGTCCGCTGAACGCAGGCGGGCGTAGAGCTCGCGCGCTGCGTGCTTGACGGCTCGATCGATGACCCAGCCGTCGGCGCGGCGGCCGATCCGGCGCAGTTCGGCGACGGCCGGCGCGACCGCCTCGGGCGACGTCACCAGCACCAGATCGCACTGCGGTGCGTAGTGCGAGGCCAGCATGCCCGAGGCGCGCGTCGGGCCGGTCGCCGCGGCCGGATCGGCGCCGACGGTCCGCCGGACCTGGTCGGGCGTGATGCCACCGGCTCGCAGCAACTGGATCGGGGTGGTGGTGCAGTCGACGATCGTCGACTCCACGCCCACTTCGCAGGGCCCGCCGTCGACGATCAGGTCGATCCGGTCCCCGAGGTCGTGTTGGACGTGGAGGGCGGTGGTCGGGCTCACGTGGCCGAAGCGGTTCGCCGACGGCGCGGCGACGCCTCCACCGAACGCGGCGAGGATCGCTCGCGTCACGGGATGGTCGGGGACCCGGACCGCCACGGTGTCCCGGCCGCCGGTGACGGCGTCGGGCACTCGCTCGGAACGGGGCAGGACCAGGGTGAGCGGCCCCGGCCACCAGGCATCGGACAACAGCGCGGCCTCGTCGGTGATCTGGGCGACCCACTTGCCGAGCAAGGCCCGGTCGGCGAGATGAACGATGAGTGGGTGATCGGCGGGCCGACCCTTGGCCGTGAAGATTCGCCCCACCGCCTCGCCCGACGAGGCGTCGGCGCCCAGGCCGTACACGGTCTCGGTGGGCAGGGCGACCAGCCGCCCCGCGGCCAGCGCCTCGGCGGCGATGCGGACGGTGTGGGGGTCCGGGTGGCGACCGGCGGGCCCGTCGGTCCAGCCGGCCAGGACCGGCGCGCTCACCCCGTCGGGTCGCCGAGGAACTCGAGGACCGCGTCCACGAGGCCGAACGATTCGGGGGTGGCGAAGTGGTCGGTTCGGGGGAGCACCGTGAGTCGAGCGTCGGGCAGGGCTTCGGCGAGCGGCTCGCCCGGCCCGGCGAAGTCACGATCACCGATCACCACGAGGACGGGACAGTCCACGGTGGCCAGGTCGGCCGGCTGGAGGGGAGCGGACGGCCGCTGCATCACGGCGAGGAGCGCGGCGCGGTCGTTGCCGGGCTGGTCGGCGTACTGGACGAAGAGCCGGGCCACGTTGTTCTCCTCGTCTCCGGTGCCCTGGAGCGCTTCGACGATCGCCCGATGACCCGCCTCGTCGACCCGGAAGACGTTCTCGCCGATCCCGGCCAGCACCAGCCGGCGAAAGGCGCCGGGTCGGGCCATGGCGCTGCGGAGGAGGGTCATCGCTCCGAGGGAGAAGCCGACCGCGTCGACGGGCTCGTCGGGAAGGGCGTCCAGGATCCGCCCCGTGAGGTCGGCGTAGGCCGCCGGGTCGTGGGGCTTCGGGGCCTCACCGTGGCCCAGCAGATCGACGCCGATCACGGTCCGTCCCGAATCCTCGAGGATCGGGACCAGCGCTGTCGGGGCCCACGTGGTGGCGAACGAGCCGCCCCAACCGTGGACGAGCAGGACCGGAGGTGTCGACACGAGCGCCACGGTACCGGTCCCGGAGGAGGGCGCCGGGCATCGAGGCGTTCGTCCGAGCAGGTCGTTAGCCTTGCGTCGGCTTTTCGGTCGAGAGGATCTCAGCTCGATGCAATTCTTGAACGGGGTCGTCCCGCAGTACGACCTGACCTACAACGACGTGTTCATGGCGCCGAGCCTGTCGGCGGTGCCGTCCCGGTTCGACGTGGATCTCACGACGCCGGACGGCTTGGGGACCACCATCCCGGTGATCGTCGCCAACATGACCGCCGTCGCCGGGCGGCGGATGTCGGAGACGGTGGCTCGGCGAGGCGGCCTGGTCGTGCTGCCGCAGGACATCCCGCTCGACATCATCGCCGAGAACGTCGACTACGTGAAGTCCCGGCACCCGGTGTTCGAGACCCCGATCGTGCTCAGCCCCCACGACACCGTCACCGCCGCGCTGGGCCTCATCCACAAGCGGGCCCACGGTGCGGTCACCATCGTCGATCACGGCCGCCCGGTCGGAATCTTCACCGAGCGCGACGCCGAGGGCTTCGACCGCTTCACCCAGTTGCAGCACGTGATGAGTTCCGAACTGCAGACCGTGCCGGACTCGCTCGGGCCCGCCGAGATCTTCGACCGCCTGTCGCACCTGCGGTTCTCCTACGCCCCGGTCGTCGACGCTGCCGGCAACCTCGTCGGCTGCGTCACCCGCAAGGGTGCGCTGCGTTCGACCATCTACCGGCCTGCCGCCGACTCCCACGGGCGACTTCGGGTGGCGGTCGCGGTCGGGATCAACGGCGATCCGGCGGGCAAGGCGCAGGAACTGGTGGCGCTCGGCGTGGACGTCCTGGTGATCGACACCGCCCACGGTCATCAGGAGAAGATGCTCGATGCCCTGCGCAAGGTCCGCCCGGCGGTGCCCGACACCCCGATCGTGGCCGGCAACGTCGTCACGGCAGCCGGCACGCGGATCTGATCGCGGCCGGAGCCGACGTGGTGAAGGTCGGCGTCGGTCCCGGCGATGTGCACCACCCGGATGATGACCGGGGTCGGGCGTCCGCAGTTCTCGGCCGTGCTCGAGTGTTCGGCCGAGGCCCATCGACTCGGGAAGTACGTGCTCGCCGACGGCGGGGTGCGGTATCCGCGCGACGTTGCCCTCGCCCTCGCCGCGGGCGCCGACAACGTGATGATCGGTTCGTGGCTGGCCGGAACCTACGAGAGTGCGGCCGACACGCTGCGCGACGCCGACGGCAAGCTCTACAAGGAGAACTTCGGCATGGCCTCGCACCGCGCCGTGCAGAGCCGGACCCGCGACGAGACCCCGTTCGAACGGGCCCGCAAAGAGCTGTTCGAGGAGGGCATCTCGTCCTCGCGTATGTACGTTGACGCTCGCCGACCGAGCGTGGAGGACATCCTCGACGAGATCGTCGCCGGGGTCCGCAGCGCCTGCACCTACGCGGGGGCGCGCACGATCGAGGAGTTTCGCGAGCGCGCCGTCGTCGGCATCCAGTCCTCGGCCGGCTACGACGAGGGTCGGCCCCTCGGCACGAGCTGGTGAGCGCGATGCGCGTCGTCGCGATCGACGGCCCGGCCGGAGCGGGCAAGTCCACGGTGGCCAAGCTGGTCGCCGAACGGCTCGGGCTGACCTACCTCGACACCGGCGCGATGTATCGATCCGTCACCTACCTGGCGCTCACCAGGGGCGTCGACCCCCACGATTCGGCGGCGGTGGCCGAGCTCGCGAGGGCGATGGTGCTCGTCATCGACGGCCCGACCGTGCACGTCGACGGCACGGACGTGACCGCTGCGATCCGCTCCCCGGAGGTGAACGCCAACGTGTCCGCCGTCGCGGCCAACAGCGCCGTGCGAGCCGAACTCGTCGCCCGCCAGCGCCGCTGGGCCCAGGCCACGGGGGGCGGCGTGATGGAAGGCCGCGACATCGCGACGGTGGTGTTCCCCGATGCCGTGCTCATGGTGTTCCTGACGGCATCGGCCGAGGAACGGGCCCGGCGGCGCGCCGCGGAGTCCGGCGGCGAGGTCGCCGAGATCGCCGAATCGATCCGAGCGCGCGATCATGCGGACTCCACCCGGGCCGACAGCCCGCTCGTCGCAGCCGACTCGGCGGTGGTGGTGATGACCGATGGGAAGTCGGTCGAACAAGTCGTGGACGAGATCGCCGAACGGTTCGGCGAGGCAGTGCTCGTCGAGACCGGCGCGTCGGGGGAACGAGGGAGTCGATGACCAAGGTCCGGGCCAAGCTCGCCGGCAGCAGCCGGTTCGAGATGGCGTTCTACTGGCTGGGACGCACCCTCTGCGTCGGGTTCTGCCGCAGCTATCTGCGCGAGTCGGTGGACGGTCTCGAGAACGTACCGAGCGACGGGCCCTACGTCGTGGCTCCGGTGCATCGCTCCAACATGGACACCCCGATCGTCGCCATCGTGACCAAGCGGCGGCTCCGGTACATGGGCAAGGACTCGCTCTGGAAGAAGCAGCCCTTCGCCTGGATGCTCTCGGCGCTGGGCGGTTTCCCGGTCACGCGTGGGAGCGCGGACCGGGAAGCGTTGAAGCGGTGCATCGAGGTGCTGGAATGCGGCGAGCCGCTCGTGCTGTTCCCCGAAGGCGAGCGCAAGTTCGGCGACGAGGTGGCTCCGCTGTTCGACGGCGCGGCCTACGTGGCATCGAAGGCGAACGTTCCGATCCTCCCGGTCGGCATCGCCGGTTCCGAGGGCGTGATGCCGAAGGGGAAGAAGTTCATCTACCCGCGCAAGGTCCACGTGTCGGTCGGACCGGTGATCCGAGTTCCCGTCGGAGACAACGGCAAGGTGGGACGCAACGCGATCCGCACCACGACCGCGGAGCTGCACGACGAACTCCAGCGGCTCTACGACCGGGCGAGCGAGCGGGTCGCGAAGTAGCTCAGCTCGAGAAGTACGCGGCCAGCGCCCGGGCGAGGAACACCGGGTCCGCGGTCCCGCACAACTCGCGGGCGCTGTGCATCGACAGCTGGGGTACGCCGATGTCGACCGTCTCGATCCCGAGGCGGGTCGCGGTGATGGGTCCGATCGTCGACCCACACGGCATCGTGTTCTTCGAGACGAACGTCTGGAACGGGACGCCCGCGGTCGCGCAGGCCCGCTGGAACAGGGCAGCGGTGGTCCCCGACGTCGCGTAGCGCTGGTTCGAGTTCACCTTCAGTGCCGGCCCCGCGTTCACCAGCGGGCGATGGCCAGGGTCGTGACGTTCCGGATAGTTCGGGTGCACGGCGTGGGCGTTGTCGGCCGAGATGCACGACGACTCGGCGAAGCAGCGATACCGATCGTCGCCGGTCGATCCGTGCATCAGGAGCAGCCGGTCGAGCACGTGTTCGAGGATCGGGCCGGCCGCCCCTGTGGAGCTCGACGAACCGACCTCCTCGTGGTCGAACAGGGCGATCACCGACGCGTGGCGCGCCGGGGTGCTCCCCGCGATCGCCGTCGTCGCCGCCCAACACGACAAGAGGTTGTCGAGGCGCCCCGACGCGAAGAGCGACGAATCGTGGCCGAGGACACGCGCCGGGGTGAGGTCGTGGAACTGCAGCTCCCAGCCAGCGATCTCGCCGGGTCGGACCGAAGCCCGCTCGGCGAGGTACTCCCGGAACTCGCCAGGACGGAACGTGCCGATTCCCCAGACCGGCTGGAGGTGTTGTTGCTTGTCGAGGTTCAGGCCCTGGGTCGAGATCTCGCGGTCGAGGTGGATGGCGAGCTGCGGGATGCGGGCGATGGCGTCGTCGACCCGGACGAGATGCGTCGCCCCATCGATCGTCACGAGGCGTCCCGAGACTCCGAGGTCGCGATCCAACCACGAGTTGAGCAGCACGCCGCCGTAGACCTCGACCCCCAACTGCTTCCAGTTGGCCAAACCCATGTCGGGCGCCGGCTTGACGCGCAATCCGGGCGAGTCCGTGTGGGCACCGACGATCGAGAACCCGTCGCTCGGCGAGAACCCGTCGGGGAACCGCCAGGCGACGAGCGCCCCGCCCCGCCGGCAGAACCCGGCTGGGGTCGGTTCCCACGCGTCGGCGACCTCCCGTTCCACGAACCCCGACGCGAGCAACGCTGCGGCGGAGGTCGCTGCGGCGTGATACGGCGAGGTCGACGCGTCGAGGTAGCGAGCGAGGGATTCGATGGTGGGTGCGGCGGTCGCGAGCGACGCCGAATCGGCCCCGTCTTCGGCCATGTGTCGGTCTCCGTGGGTCAGCGCTGGAACAGCCCGATGGGCAGCCCCGAGCCTCGCAGATGGGCGGTCTCGTTGATCGTCACGATCGAGCGTTCCCCGGAACGGGCCGCAGCGACGCGATGGATCGAGGTGTAGTTGGGGCTGAAGAACGCGGCCTCGGCGGGCAGCCCGAGGACGTTGGCCAGGAAGAAGTTGATGACCATCCCGTGGCACAGCACGACGATGCGCTCCCCGCCGTGCCGATCGATCAGGCCCTCGATCGCGGTGACCACCCGGCGCGAGAACTCGGCGGGCGGCTCGGCGGCCTGGGCGATCAGGCCGTTGCGAAGGGCCTCCCATTCGGGCCCACCCTCGGCCTTCACCTCCTCGATCGGAACGTAGGACGACGATCCTTGGTCCCACTCGGCCACGTCGGGGACCTGCACGATGTCGAGGCCCCGCCGCTCGGCGAGCGGTCGGGCGGTCTCCATCGCCCGGCGCTGCGGGGAGCTGTAGATGGCGTGGAACGTCTCGGAATCCAGGTACTCGGCCAGCCGGAGGGCTTGTTGGATCCCGTCCGGAGCGAGGGGAGGATCGGCGACGCCGTCGGCGAACTCCGTGCGAACGGGCAGAGCATGGCGCACGAGGAGGAGTTCCATGCCGCAAGATAAGCAGTCGTGGAATCTCGAACCAAGATCGTGGCGACCATCGGACCAGCGAGCGACGACCCGGAGGTGCTGTCGCATCTGCTCGCGGCCGGCACCTCGATGATCCGGATCAACCTGAGTCATGGCTCGCCCGAGGAGCACCTCGAGCGCCTGGATCGGATCCGGTCGACCGCAGCCGAGCTCGGTCGGGTCGTCGCCGTGCTCGCCGATCTGCCGGGCCCGAAGGTCCGCGCCGGCAGCTTCGGCGACGAGGGCACCGAGTTGGAGAACGGGGCCCAGGTCCGCTTGGTGCCCGGCAACGACCACAGCGACGCCGACGTGATCCAGGTCGACTACCCGACGCTGATCGAAGACCTCGACACCGGCGATCACGTCGTCCTGGGCGACGGGGGCATCCGGCTCCACGTCACCCACGTCGGCGAAGGTGCCTGCCACGCCATCGTGCTCGCCGGCGGGCCGGTCCGCGGCCGGCCCGGAGTGCACATCCCGTCCGAGCGGCTGCGCCTCGCCACCCCGACCGAGCGGGATCTGGAGTTGGCCAAGATCTTCGCCGATGCCGGTGTCGACTTCCTCGCCGTCTCCTTCGTGCGGACCGGCGCCGATCTCGACGAGGTCCGTCGCGTCGTCGGTTCGACCGGCCCCGCGCTCGTCGCCAAGATCGAGACCCGTCCGGCGATCGACAACATGCCCGGCATCCTGAAGGCCGCCGACGCGGTGATGGTCGCTCGCGGGGACCTCGGGATCGAGCTTCCCCTCGAGGAGCTGCCCCACCTCCAGAAGCGGATCATCCGCCAGTGCGTCGAGGCCGGGGTCCCGGTCATCACCGCCACCCAGATGCTCGAGAGCATGACGACGGCGCCGTCCCCGACGCGCGCCGAGGTCACCGACGTCGCCAATGCCGTGTTCGACGGGACCGACGCCGTGATGTTGTCGGGCGAGACGGCGATCGGCGCCGATCCCGCGCTGGTGGTTCGCACGATGTCCCGCATCGCCGCTCGGGCCGAGGCGGAGGCGAGCTACACGCACTGGGGTGAGCGGCTCGGACGAACCCAGCTCGCCGATCAGTCGGTCGGACCCGATCCGACGACGATGGCCCTGACCCACGCGGCATTTCGCGCCGCGTCCGACATCGGGATCTCCGCCATCCTGTGCTGCACCCGGAGCGGTCGGACCGTCCGAGCGATGGCCCGCTTCCGTCCCACCTGCCAATTGGTGGGGCTCAGTCCCGACGCCCGCACCGTTCGCCAGATGGCGATCAGCTGGGGCGTCCAGCCGATGGAGGTCGACACGTACCACGCCACCGACGAACTGGTCTGGTTCGCCGTGGAACGGGCCGTGCAGGCCACCCACATCCGACCGGGCGAACAGGTCATCGTGTTGGCCGGGGCGCCCGATCGTCCATCCGGCGCGGCGACCGACGTGTTGCGGGTGGTGACCGTCGAGTGACCCAGCCGGCAGCGCCGCGACCGGGCAAGGTCGTGCGAGGGGAGTGGTGGACCGAGTCCGGCGTCGAAGGCGAACCGTTCGTGATCGTGCTGGTGCACGGAGCGATGGACCGGTCGTCCGGGATGGCCCGCTTGGCGCGACAGCTCGATCGGCGGCACCGGGTGCTCCGGTACGACCGTCGTGGATATGCGGGTCGCGTCGGTGAACCCGGCGCGATGACCATCGCCGGACACGTCGACGACCTGTTCGACCTGGCGGCGGGGCGGCGGATCGTCGCCGTCGGACACAGCCTCGGCGGCGACATCGTCCTCGCCGCCGCGGAGCAACAGCCGGACCAGGTGCTCGGCGTCGTGGCGTTCGAACCGCCGTTGTCGTGGGAGCCGTGGTGGCCCTCCCGCACGGCCGGGGCGGCGGCGCGGGACCGGGCGTCGAGTCCGCAGGACGCCGCCGAGGCGTTCATGCGCCGCTTGATCGGCGACGAGCGTTGGGAGGGGTTGCCCGAGCGGACCCGCGAACAGCGTCGAGCCGAGGGACCTGCCCTGCTCACCGAACTCGCCGATCTGCGCGCTCACCGACCATGGACCGCAGCCGGGGTTCGCTGCCCGGTCGTCGTCGGGGTCAGCGAACGAGCGTGGGCTCATCATCGCCAGGGGACCGCGGCCGTCGCCGCCGAGATCGCCGGAGCCGAACTGGTCGAGTTGGCCGGATGCGGGCACGACGCCCACGCCAGCGTCCCGAAGGAGTTCGCGACCCTGCTGATCGAGCCGCTGATCGCCCGGATCACCGCTTGACGGTGACGTCCTTGCCGAAGAACGTGCACGACGTGTCGACCTGGAGCGAGGTCGACATCTGGTCCCGCACCCGCTGGGCGCAGTCGGACATGTTCTGACGCTGGCTCCACACCAGCGCGATGAGCGCCACGGTGATTCCGAGCGAGATCGCCTTCTGGACGATGGTCTTGGTCACCTTGAACGAGGTGTATCCGCCGAGGATGACGACCACCACGACTCCGATGGCGATCTTCTTGGCGTCGGCCGCGGTCAGCGCGGTCAGAAATGCGAGCACCCCGACACTGTAGGTGAGCTTCCGGCCGTCGTCCGGGCAGCCGCCGAGGGCCACGGGAGGTTGCGCTCCGGGAACTGCCGGGGACGCTCGCGGCTCGGCCTAGGGTGACGCCATGTCCGACTCCGGCGACCGACCCGTGCACCTGACCCCGACCGGCCCGCCGACGACGGTGCTGCCCGCCGAGCCGCTCGAGCTGCGGCACGCGCTCGGCCAGGCGGCCGGCGCCGAGGAGGCCGAGCGGCGGGCCGCCGTCGCCGAGGTCGTGGCGGCGAACCCCCGCAGCCTGGACGCCTGGGCCCAACTCGGTGCGCTCGGCCGGGACCCGATCGAGCGGTACGCCTACTACCGCATCGGCTATCACCGCGGCCTCGACGCGCTGCGGGCCAACGGCTGGCGTGGCAGTGGCTATGTCCGTTGGGCCGACGAGACCAACCGTGGCTTCCTGCGGTGCCTGCGCGGACTCCGGGACATGGCGGCGGCGATCGGTGAGACCGACGAGGCCGAGCGGTGTGCGGTGTTCCTCCAACAGCTCGATCCGACCGGCGTTCCCGCCGAGGGCTGACCGGTGAGCGACACCGAGCCGTTCGTCGTCGGCGTCGCCGGCGCCGTCCTGACGGGCGGGTCCAGCCGGCGGATGGGCACCGACAAAGCGCTCCTCGACGACGAGGGCATCCCCCAGATCGTCAGGGTCGCCGGGGTGCTCGAGGCCGTCGGGGTGCGGCCCGTCGTCGCGGTCGGCGACCGGGCGGCGATCGAGGCAGCCGGCGTTGCGGCCATCGACGACCGGTGGCCCGGCGAGGGGCCCTCGGTGGGCTGGTGACCGCCCTGGAGTGGTGCGCCGCACCCCGCCTGATCACCGTCCCGTGCGACGTGGTCGACCTCGAACCAGCCGACGTGCGCCGGCTGCTCGACATCGAAGCCGGCGACGCGGACGGCACCGTCGTGGTGACCGACGAACTGCAACCGTTGTGTGCGGTCTGGCACACCACGCGGGCACTCGATCCGCTGCGCGAGGCCTTCGTGGCGGGGGAACGCTCCGCGCGTCACGCCCTGCGCGGACTCCGGATCCGGCGGGTCGGCTTCCGTGACGGCGCCTGGCGGGACGCCGACACCCCCGAGGAGTGGGCGAGCCGAAGGAAGGCTGCTCGGACCAGGTAGTTTGCAGCCATGTCCGAATTCCCGGAGATCGCCGTCGAAACGCTGTCCACCCTGCTCGCGGAGGGAGCCGGCGTCGTCGACGTCCGAGAGCCCGACGAGTATCAGTCGGGCCATGTGCCGGGCGCTCGCCTCATCCCGCTCGGAGAGGTCCCGGCCCGGGTGGCCGAGTTCCCGGCCGACTCGCCGATCTACGTGGTGTGCCGCAGCGGGGCCCGCAGCGGCCGGGCGTGCGAGTTCCTCCGCCAACAGGGCAGCGATGCCATCAACGTCGGTGGAGGGACCCTGGCGTGGATCGAGGCCGGGTTCGAGGTCGTGACCGGGAACGACCCGGCGTGAGTCATCGCTGGATCGACACCGACGCCGGGCTCGCCGAACTGGTCGAGGAACTGCTCGCCCAGGATCGATACGCGATGGACACCGAGTTCCATCGCGAGCGGACGTACTTCCCGAAGTTGGCGCTGATCCAGTTCGCATGGGACGGGGGCCTCGCCCTCGTCGATCCGTTGGCGACCGACGTCAAGCTCCTGGTGGAGCTGTTCGAGTCCGAGACGCTGGCCGTGTTGCACGCCGCTCAGCAGGATCTCGACGTGCTGACCCATGCGTGCGGCACCGTGCCGGCCCGCATGTTCGACACCCAATTGGCCGCCGGGTTCCTCGGGTACAGCACGCCGTCGCTCGTCTCGCTCGTCCACGGCGAGCTCAAGATCCAGCTCCCCAAAGGAGATCGCCTCACCGATTGGCTGCGGCGTCCCCTGACCGAGGATCAGCGTGACTACGCCGCCGCCGACGTCCTCCACCTGTTGGAGCTGGCCGACCTGATCACCGCCCAACTCGAATCGTCGGGCCGCCTCGCCTGGGCGATGGATGCCTGCGAGGAACTCAGGAGCCGGCCCCAGGGGCCGATCGATCCCGAGCTGGCCTGGACCAAGCTGAAGGACGCCAAGACGCTCAAGGCCAAGGGCAAAGGCGTCGCCCGAGCCGTCGCCGCCTGGCGGGAACGGCGCGCCATGCGGCTCGATCAACCTCCTCGTCAGGTCCTGCCGGACCTGGCCTTGCTGAGCATCGCCCAGAAGGCACCCCGCACGTTGAAGGATCTGGCGGCCAGCCGCGGGGTCGACGACCGCCACACCCGTGCTGCGATCGCCCAGGAGATCCTCGACGCCGTGGCGCTCGGCCTCGAGCACCCGGTCGAGACCCCGCCGTCCACCGGTGACGAGCTCGATCGAAAGCTCCGACCCGCCGTCACGCTGGTGTCGGCGTGGGTCAGCGAACTCGCCCGTCGGGAACGGGTGGACACGACGCTGCTCGCGACCCGGGCCGACCTCGTGGCGTTCCTCCGGGGCGACGACGACGCCCGCCTCGCGCACGGCTGGCGGGCCGAATTGGTCGGTGACGACGTGGGCCGGCTCGTCGACGGTCGGGCCGGACTGGCCTTCGACCGCGACGGCGGCCTGCGACTCATCCCTTCATCACCCGCTTGAGCTTCGCCCACAGCTGATCGAACGCCACGGACACATCCGCGGCGCGAGCGCCGTAGGCGTGGATCGGGTAGCGGTCGCCGAGCGCTTCGTTGACGATCACCCGCTGGGGGATCGCCGGCTTCCACACCGCTCGCTTCCCCACGATCGTCCCCAACTCGTCGAAACGGCGTTCGGCCTCCGAGGAGATGGCAGGCACCTTGTTCACGACCACCCCGGCCAGATCGAGGCCCGGGTTGTGCTCACCCCACACGTCGTCGATGAGGTCGGTCACCGCGGCGATGCCGCGCAGCCCGAGGGCGGCGGGCTCCACGACGACGAGGGCATGATCGGCGGCGGTGAGCCCGTTCGTGGTCAGGTTGCCGACCGAGGGCGGGCAATCGAGCAGGACGACGTCGTAGTCGTCGATCACCTCGGCCAACGCGGCGCGGAGCCTCGACGCCGGCTCCTTCCCCGAGCCGTGCTCCTTGGGCTGGAGCCGAGGGCTCGCCGGGAGGACGTGAACGGTGTCACCCCACGCGGATGCCTGGATGGCGGATGGGGCGGAGGACCGACCCAGGACCTCGGCGGTCGAGAGCTCGACCTCGGCCGGATCGATTCCGAGCACCCATGAGCTGGCGCCCTGGGGATCGAGGTCGACCACGAGGACGCGCGCCTCGTCGGCCCACGCTGCCGAGGCCAGGCCCAGCGTGACCGTGGTCTTGCCGACGCCGCCCTTCTGATTGATCACTGCGACCGTGCGACCCATGCCCGCCACTCTGTCACGTACGGCACCGCCGCCTGGTTCGCTGCCGACCGATCCGTCGTTGGCGGGGGTCGGCGCGCTACGGTGGACCCCGGCGGGCGCCCAGGCCTTGGACCCTCCCAGTTCTGGGGGCCAGGCGGCCCGACCTGCGAACGGGCCCACATAGGTCCGCCGCGGTCGGGGCGCGGACGGTAAGCTCGACACCAATGCAAACTCTCTAGGTTCGGAGCCCTGCCGTGAAGAAGGGTCGTCATCGCCGCTTCGAGGACGCGCGCAAGTTGAAGCAGTCGGGTCCAGGTGCGTTCGATCTGGGGTTCGGCGACAACGGACATCACTCATCGTCCGAGGACGACGAGTACGCCGCTCTCGCAGAGAAGTACGGCGTCTCGTTCGACGAGGACGACGATGAGGATGACGATTCCTAGGTAGGCCAATCGGCCGACCACTACGGCCGATCACTCCGCAACCGAGCACGAACCCCCCTGGTTCAGATCGGAACTGTCGTGTCATCCGCTGCCATGCGCAACGTCGCCATCGTCGCGCACGTCGACCACGGGAAGACCACCTTGGTCGATTCCCTCCTGCGTTTCACCGGCGTCTTCGCCGCCCATCAAGCGGTGGTCGATCGCGTCATGGACTCCGATGACCAGGAGCGTGAACGCGGGATCACCATCCTCGCCAAGGCCGCTCAGGTCCGCTGGCGAGACACCACCATCAATCTGGTGGACACCCCTGGCCACGCCGACTTCGGCGGCGAGGTGGAACGAGCGCTCGCGCTCGTCGACGGGGTCATGTTGCTCGTCGACGCCGCCGAAGGCCCGCTTCCCCAGACTCGCTACGTGCTGTCCAAGGCCCTGGCGGCCAACCTGCCGGCGATCCTCGTGATCAACAAGGTCGACCGCTCCGACGCCCGTGCAGAGGAAGTGCTCGAGGAGGTCGAGCACCTGTTCCTCGATCTCGCCCACGCCGATGACCAGCTGAACTTCCCGGTGCTCAGTGCCGTGGCTCGGGACGGCAAGTCGATGAAGGGCATCGGGATGCCGGCGGCCGACGCCGACCTCGTGCCGCTGCTCGACACGATCCTGGACACCATCCCGGCGCCGGGCTTCGACGAGACGGCGCCCCTCCAGGCACTCGTCACCAACCTCGACGCCTCGGAATACCTCGGGCGTCTGGCGATCGGGCGAGTGATGGCCGGCACCCTCCGCAAGGGTGAGCAGGTCGCGGTGTGCCAGGCCGACGACGAGGAAGAAGGCGGCACCCCGTCGCGCCGCCGCCTCAGCCAGCTCTACACCTTCACCGGCATCGGACGGACCGAGGTCGACGAGGTCAGCGCGGGCGACCTGTTCATCGTGGCCGGGATCCCCGAGGTCGAGGTCGGCGACACCCTGGCCGCGTCGGACAATCCCGTCGCGTTGCCCCGACTCACCGTCGACGAGCCGGTGCTGCGGATGAGCTTCGGGGTCAACACCTCGCCGTTCGCCGGGCGGGTCGGCAAGTTCGTGACCAGCCGCCACCTCCGTGAGCGGTTGAACAAAGAGATCCTCGGCAACGTGTCGATCAAGCTCGCCGAGACCGACTCACCCGAGGTCATCGAGGTCGCCGGCCGCGGCGAGCTCCAGCTCGCGGTGCTGATCGAGAACATGCGCCGAGAGGGATTCGAGCTCCAGGTCAGCCGGCCCGAGGTCATCACCAAAGAGATCGACGGCAAGCGCCACGAGCCGTTGGAGCGAGGCACGGTCGACGTGCCCGACGCGTTCGTCGGGACGATCACCCAAGCCCTCGCGCCCCGCAAGGGCCGGGTCGTCGATCTGCGCCCCGGTGACTCCGGTCGCACCATCGTGACCTTCGAGGCGCCGTCGCGTGGGTTGATCGGCTTCCGGTCGTTGCTGCTCACCGCGACCCGGGGCACGGCGCTCATGCACCAGCACCACGCCGGGTGGATGCCGTGGGCGGGCGATCTCCCGCACCGCACCGGCGGGGCGATGATCGCCGATCGCATCGGATCGGTCACCGCGTACGCGCTCGACAACCTCCAGCTGCGCGGCGAGCTGTTCGTCGCTCCGGGCGAGGAGGTCTACGAAGGCATGGTCGTCGGGGAGAACTCGCGCAGCGACGAGATGGTCGTGAACGCGGTGCGGGCCAAGGAGAAGACCAACATCCGGACCCACAGCCACGACGACGCCGTCAAGCTCGCGGCGCCGATCGTGCACACCCTCGAGACCGCCATCGAGTGGATCGCCGATGACGAACTGGTCGAGGTCACGCCGAAGGCGATCCGGATCCGCAAGCGCCATCTCGGTCTCGAGGACCGTCGACGCGCTCACCGCAAGGGTCAGTGACCCGGCTCAGTCCTTGACCCGCCGGCGCACGGCGGGATGGGGGAGCGGTGTCGGCTTCGAACGGCGCCGCTCCAATTGTTTGACGAGCAGGTCGTAGACCCTCGCACCGGTGAACTCGATGATCTCGTCGCGCAGATACTCGTAGGTCGGCCGGGCGCCGACGAAGGCGTCGGCCGACTCGGTGCACCACCAGGCGAACTCCTCGCCGCCCGCGCCCCAGTCCCGTCGTTTCCACTCCCGCAGGGTGGAGGTGACGTAGCCCTCGTCGTCGATGTGCTCGACGAGCCGGAGCGGCAACTGCCAGCACACGTCGGGCTTCCAGTCGATGTATCGCTCACCGACCCGGGTGGCCGCGATGTGAAGCGCGCAGCCCTCGCCACCGGCGAACCCGGCGCGGTTGGCGAAGATGCACGCGCCCTCGTGAACCCGAGTGATTCGGGTGCCGTCCTCGGTCGTGGCGATCCAGCCCTCGGCGTGGCCCTCGTCGTGGAACTGCCACACGTCAGGGGTGAGGCGGGCGGCCGATTCCTCGACCGTGGCCACGTCCGCGTCGTCGATGAAGTGGGCGCCATGGCTGCAGCAGCCGTGCTTCAGCTCGGGGGCCGGCTCGTCGAGCACCCCCTGGCAGCCCTGACCGAAGATGCACGACCACGACGACAGCAAGAACGTCGCATCGAACACCCACGTCCGGAGCTCGTCGGGATCCTCGAACGAGATCCACTCGTGCAGGTCTTCGGGTCGGCGAGGCATGTGAGGCGACCCTACCGGCACCGCGGTCGACCGACGTGGACCGACGTGGACCGGACAGCCTGACTACCGTCGGGCGGATGGACGACCGCCGGGCTGACCTCGCCGACCGACTGGAGACGATCTCGGAGGAGATCGCCGAGCTCGCCATGGACGAGCTGCGCGAGGCCGTTCGGGCCAAGGCGACCAAGCGCCCGTTGGCCGAGAAGCAACTGACCCAGGCCCGCCGAGCGGTCGAGAAGGCGATCCACCTGCTGCGGACCGCACCCGAGCGCGAGGATCTCGTCGAGGACTGACGAGTCGGTGGACGGTGCGGTCAGGCGACCCAGGAGTTGATCTGGTCGATCATCTCGCGCAGTTCCCCGAAGCCGTGCTTGGCGAAGTGGAAGACCAAGCGGGGCAGCGCGACCTCGTCGCCGTCTCGGAGTTCGACCGACAGCGGTGCGGAGCGCTCGATGATCCCGGTGGTGCACAGGTGGCTGAAACGCTCGTTGAGCGCAGCCAGCTGCTCGTCGGTCGGCGCCTGCTCGATCCGGATCACCAGCCGATCGCCGACGAAGCGCATCGAGTGGTAGTTCGCGTAGAAGCGACAGATCTCCGCCACCGCCTCTTCGGCCGAATCGGTGACGAGGTAGAGGCTCGTGTCGCGGGGGCTGACGAGACCTCGCGTCACGAGGTGCTTGTTCACGAAGTCCTCGACCGCTTCCCAGTACGGATCCCCAGGGGTGTCGAGCATCACGATCGGGACCGGAACCCCCTTGCCGGTCTGGGTGAGGGTGAGGAGTTCGAAGGTCTCGTCCATCGTGCCGAAGCCACCGGGGAGGCACACGAATGCCTTGGCCTCCTTGATCAGCATCAGCTTGCGGGTGAAGAAGTACTTCATCGACACGTACTTCTGGTCTCCGGCGATGATGGGGTTCGCGCCCTGCTCGAAGGGGAGGCGGATCGACACGCCGATCGAGCGTTCGCCCCCGCACCCTCCATCGCGGCCTGCATGATGCCGGGCCCGGCACCGGTGATCACCATCCACCCTGACCGGCGAGCCGCTCGGCGACCTCGCGCGCCTGGGCGTAGAGCGGATCGTCGGCCTTGGTGCGCGCCGAACCGAAGATGGCGACCTTGGGGACACCGCTGTACGGCTGGAACATCTCGAACGCTTCGCGCATCTCGGCGAGCGCAGCGGCGGCGATCTTGAGGTTCAGGGTGTCGGTCTCGTCGTGGACGAACTGCGTCGTCGTCCGGAGCAATTCCTCGATCAATCGTCGGTCCCGCTGGGAGACCATGGCGTCGAGGAGTTCCGGGATGGTGGTGAACTCGTCCGAGGGGGCGTCGTTGGTCACCTGCTCGACTCTATGCCGACCTAGGTCGACCGGCCCTTCATCGCCCCCGATGGCACGATCGCGTCGCCGCCGCGTCACATCCACGTCGACCGGGCGTCATGTACCTCCGAACGACGACGGAGCCATCCCCCTCGGCTCCGGAATCGTTCCGCTCTCGGGCGGGAACCTGAGGACCGGACGTGGCGGACGGCGGAATCCTCGGTGCCGGTGTGCGGGCGAGACGGATGGCGGATCCGTCTCGCCCGCCCGGCGATCTCACGTCCGAGCCTTGTCCTCGGTGCGGTGATCAGTTCGTCGAAGCTCTTCTGGAAGCTGGAGACGCCCTCTCGCTCGAGCTGTTCGGCCACATCGTCCATGTCCACGCCGAGCCCCGGCAACGCCGCCCACAACGCCCGAGCCTCGTCGACGCCGTCGTCGATCGTCCGCTCCAGCGTGCCGTGATCGGCGAACGCCTCGAGGGTCGTGTCGGGCAGGGTGTTGACCGTGTCCGGCCCGATCAGCTGATCGACGTAGAGGGTGTCGGGGTAGGCCGGGTTCTTGGTCGAGGTCGAGGCCCACAGCGGTCGCTGGACCCTGGCGCCGCGCGCCACGAGGCGTTCCCACCGTTCGCCCGAGAAGGTCTCGCGGAACTGGGCGTAGGCCAGCTTGCCCTGGGCGACGGCGACCTTGCCGCGAGCGGCGAGTGCCTCCTCGGATCCGTTGGTCTCCAACCGGCGATCCACCTCGGTGTCCACACGGGAGATGAAGAAGCTCGCCACACTGGCCACCTTGCTCAGATCCGCGGCGGGATCTTCGGCCAGCGCATCGAGCCCGTCGAGGTAGGCGTCCATCACGGCCTGGTACCGATCGAGGGAGAAGATCAGCGTCACGTTGACGCTTCGCCCCTCGGCGATCATCTGGCGGATGGAGGGGACGCCCTCCTCGGTGGCGGGGATCTTGACGAGCAGATTGGGGCGGGCGATGCGTTCGTGCAACGACCGCGCTGCAGCTGTGGTGCCCTCGGTGTCGTGGGCGAGGTCGGGCGCGACCTCGACCGAGACGAATCCGTCGGTGCCACCCGACTCCGCATGGAGCGGCGCGAACACGTCGAGGGCACCACGGATGTCCCGCAGGACCAACTCCCAGTACCGGTCGATCATCGGCTCGTCCTGGTCCAACAACGCCGAGAACTGCTCGTCGTAGTCGGGGGAGCCCTGGATCGCCTTCTGGAAGATGGTCGGGTTCGACGTCAGGCCACGCACCCCGCGCGACACGAGGTCGGCCAATTCGCCCGAGGTGAGATAGCTGCGCTTGAGGTTGTCGAGCCAGGGGCTCTGGCCGTAGTCGTCGAAGAGGGAGCGGAGGCGGTCCATGGGTTCAATCCTTTCCGGCCGACACGAGCGCGGTCGCTCGCTCGACGATGTGATCCACGTTGATGCCGAGGCGATCCAACACGACGTCCCCGGGAGCACTGGCTCCGAAACGGTCGATGCCGATGCAGTCGTCGCCGTACTTGTGCCAACCGAACGTCGACCCGGCCTCGACCGTGAGGGTCGGCACGCCGGCAGGAAGCACCGACGAGCGGAACTCCTCGGGCTGCGCCTCGAAGCGATCCCACGACGGCAGCGAGACGACCTGCGCCGCGACACCGGACTCGGCGAGGCGATCGGCAGCGGCGACGCACAGGTGGACCTCGCTCCCCGCACCGATGAGCACCACGTCCGGTGCATCCTCGGCTCGGAGCACACCGGCGCCCGTCGCGACCGCGCTGCCGTCGGTGCACACCGGCACTCCTTGGCGGGTGAGCACCAGCGCCGTCGGACCGTGGTGCTCGATCGCAGCGCGCACGGCGGCGCTCGTCTCGTTGGCGTCGGCCGGGCGGATGACCTGGAGGTCGGGGATGGAACGCAGCGCAGCGAGCTGCTCCACGGGCTGGTGGGTCGGACCGTCCTCGCCGACGCCCACGGAGTCGTGGGTGAAGACGAACACCACCTTGGCCTTGGAGAGCGCAGCGAGTCGCACCGACGGCTTCATGTAGTCGAAGAACACGAAGAACGTGCCGCCGGCGGGGACGAGGCCACCATGGCGAGCCATGCCGACCATCGCCGAGCCCATCGCGTGCTCGCGGATGCCGTAGTAGATCTGGCGTCCGGCGGCGTCGTCCGGGGTGATGGGATGGTCTGCGTCGAGCTTGACGCCGGTGTTTCCCGTGAGGTCCGCCGCCCCGGCGACGAGCGCAGGGACCGTGTCGAGCACGGCCTTGAAGGCGTCCTGGACCGCAGCTCGCGTGGCGATCTTCTTGCCGGCCTCGAACGAGGGCAGGGCGGCGTCCCAGCCCGGTGCCGGAGCGGACCAGCAGGCGTCGAACTCGGCTCGGGCCGACGACTGCTCCGCAGCGGCGGTCCACGCCGAGTGGGCCTCGCCGCCGCGCAACGCGGCGTGGGACCGGTAGGCGTCGACGATCTCGGCGGGGGCCCAGAACGGTTCGTCGGGAATGCCCATCACGGCTTTGGTGCGGCCGATCTCCTCGGCGCCGAGCGGGTTGGCGTGGGCCTCGTGCTTGCCGGTGAACTCGGGAGACGGGAACCCGATCTCGGTCTCGAGCACGATCAGGCTCGGCCGGTCCTCGACCGCCATGGCTCGCCGGATCGCTGCCTCCAAGGCGTCGAGATCCTCGGCGATGGCGCCGACCCGCTCGACGTGCCAGCCGTAGGCCTCGAAGCGGGCGCCGGCATCGTCGCCGTAGGCGAGGTTCGTGGCCCCGTCGATCGTGATCTTGTTGTCGTCGTAGATGGCGACGAGGTGGCCGAGCCCGAGGTGGCCGGCCAACGATGCCGCCTCGTGGCTGATGCCTTCCATCATGCAGCCGTCGCCGAGCAGGACGAAGGTGTGATGGTCCATCAGGTCGCGGCCGAAGCGGTCACGCAGATGCGCCTCGGCGATCGCCATCCCGACGGCGTTGGCGACCCCCTGACCGAGCGGGCCGGTGGTGACCTCGACCCCTGCGGTGTGTCCCGCCTCCGGGTGACCGGGCGTCTTGGAACTCCACTGGCGAAAGGCCTTGATGTCTTCGAGTTCGAGCCCGCTCCCGGTCAGGTAGAGCAACGAGTACTGCAGGATCGAGGCGTGTCCGTTGGAGAGCACGAATCGATCCCGGTTCACCCACTCGGTGTCGGCCGGATCGAAGTTCATGATCCGGCTGAACAACACGTGGGCGACGGGAGCGAGGCTCATCGCGGTGCCCTGATGGCCGCTGTTGGCGGCGAAGGGAGCGTCCATGGCGAAGCCGCGAATGAGGTTCACTGCGGCGCGGTCGAGGGAGGGATCGAGCGTTGCGGGCATCGGGTCGAGCGTACCCCCGCTGCCCGGCTCCCATCCCTGGCCCGCGATGCCTGCGATCAGCCGGTGAACAAGGCGACCGACGCGGTGAACGCGTGGACGGCGTTGCGACCGCCGACCGGTCCGATCTCGCCGGCGCAGAACATCCCCGCCGACGCGCTGCGCCCGAGATGCTCGTGGACGATGTCGGCGTCGTGGTGGGCATCGCCGAACATCGACGCTCCTCGTCCATTGCAGGTGAACACCAGCGCTCCGCTCGCCTCGTGGCCCATCAAGAGCAGCCGCAGGTCGTCGCCCGCCGTCGCTGGGTCGCGCACCTGGAGCTGGACGACGTCCCCGAGCTCCACCTGATCCCCGACGGCGAGCGCTCCGGTTTCCCGGTCGGCGCCGAGGACGCCGCGGATCAAGAAGTCGCCCCGTGAGAAGTCGAGGCGGCGCTGATCGGTGACGATGCCGAGCTGCAGGCCGGCGGCGGCCAACTCGCGGTCGGTGTCGTCGAGCGAGCGCAACACTTCCTGGACCCGTTGGAGGGCTGGTTTGCCGGCGAGTTCGCGAAGCATGGTCCCGGACGCCGCCGTCACGGTGAAGGGGGCGCCGATCGGGCGGCAACCCTGGGAGACCACGGTGACCGGTGCGTCGGGCGGGTCCAGCAGGACCCCGACCGCGCCGTCGTTCACCACGCGGTCGCCGATCATGAGGCGGTTGTCGCCGGGAGCGCGCGCCGCGGACACCAGACCACCGGTCACGGTGAGATCCGGCCGCATACCGTGGAGGCCGCCGAGGAAGTCGTCGAGGGGGAACGTGAACGGATCGGCGAGCAACAGCATCGTCGTTCGACCATCGAGCAGCGCGGGGTCGAAGCCGCTGAAGTGAACGGTGTCGCCCGACGACTCGGCGCGCAGTCGGAACGGCAGCGCCGGGAGGCGGGTCGTGGTCGCCCACACGGCCAGCCCTGGTCCTCCTTTGACCCCGTAGCCGTTGGCGAGGACCCCGGCTGCCGCGGCGCCGATGACGGCGCCCGGGTGGAGCAGCTCGCGAATTGCGGCACCGATCCGACCCATGGCCGACCGGTGGTGCTCGGTCGCGAACACGACCACCAGCGTCGCCGGGGCGACCAGCCCTTCGAGGAGCTCGCCGATGACCTCGCCGACCGCGACGGCCGGATTGGGATGGGTCGAGATCGCGGCGACCGTCACCGGGACGATCCGGTCATCGGGGCAGGAGCGTCAGCGGTACCAGGCTCCAGGGGCCGGTCCCGATCCGGCAGTGGGCGAAGACCTGTCCGTACTCCTCGAACAGGAGCTCGGCGCGGACCAGCCGGTAGGTGAACTTGCCCGGCTCGACGGTGAACGGGCTCACGTTGCGGGCCACCTGTTCGGCGTCCTCGCTCGCACCTTTGCGGAACACGACCTCGAACACGCCCTGCCCGGGCTCGTCGGCCTCGCAGTAGATCAGTGCCATCAGGTGCGGCTCCAGCGTGAACGGGGCTCCGACGGCGACTCCATCGAGAAGTACACCCCCGTCAGGTCGATCCGGGTCGAGGGACCCGGTGCCTGTCGGAGCTCGAAGTTGTCCACGAAGAGGGCCGAGACGAGATGCATCTCCGCATTGTGGAACGGTCCGACGCCGATCGACCACCTCGTGCGCCGAGCCGGGCCGCCGCCCGCCCGTCGCCGAGCCGAGGACCATCCGCCCCGTCACGATCGGTGTCGCCTCGCCGTGTGGTCTGACCTGGGAGTCTTGATGAATCCTTGCCCCACCCATTCGGCGAATCATGCGATGATCTCGTACATGAGTTCGATACAGTCCACCGCAACTCGAGCGGAGGGGGTGGCCCGGGAGCGCGGCCTTGGCGCCGATCGGTCACTGGCACCCGGTCCGATCGATCGGTGGCCTGATCCGGGTCGCCGAACGGCGGCTGCTCGACCTGGAAGCGGAACGGTGTCGCATCGAGTCCGAGATCGCCACCTGCTCGCGGCCGTCGAGCGGGACCGGATCTACCGCGACGACGGTCACCGCAGCACCAAGGGATTCGTGCTCGCCACCCTGGACGGTGCCCCGGTGGCAGCGGCACGGCGGGTGCGAACGGCGCCATGCTGTCGGAGTTGCCGGAGGTTGGCGAGGCCTTCGCCGATCAGCGGATCGGAATGGACCACGTGACCGCTCTCCCGATTGTGGGCCAACCGGCGGGTCCGCGACTCGCTGCGAGCGTCGGCCGAGCTGCTGGTGGAGGACGCGGTCGAGGAGTCATGGAGAAGTTCTCGGCCCGGATCGAATCGTGGGAGGCCCTCGCCGATCAGGACGGAGCGTTCCGGGACGTCGGCGACGTCCGTGCCGGTCGATCGGCATCCGTGCGCGAGGTCGGTGACGAAGGGGTGCTGCAGGCGAACGGATCTGCGCTCGAGTTGTCGTTCGTCGACGAGGTGTTGCGGGCGTTCACCCAGATCGAGTTCGACGCCGATGTGCGCAACGCGGACGGGAACGGCATCCTTCCCCGCAGTCACGCCCAGCGGAGCTTCGATGCGTTGCTGGCCGTGTTCTCGGCGGCGATCGGCGAAGGGCCGACAGCGGGACCGGTGTGCGTGAACGTCGTGGTCGATCAGCGAACCTACGAGGCCGCGGCGGTGCGAGCGGCGGGCGGTTCGCCGGCGCCGCCCGACCCCGAGTCCTACCGGGACTACCGCTGTCACACCCTGGACGGGCGACCCGTGTCGCCGGACGAGGTGTTCGCCGAGTCGGTGGTCGGGACGATCCGGCGGGTCGTGTTCGACTCGGCTGGCGTCGTCATCGACCTGGGTCGCAAGCGGCGGTTCGCCGGATCGGCTCGGGATGCGCTGCTCCTGCAGAGCCAGCACTGCGATTCGCCGGCTGCACCGTTCGTGGCGTGGACGCGCAGGGCGATCACGTCGTCGAGTACTCGCGGTGGCGAGACCAACCCCGACAACGGCGGTCTGGCGTGGGCACCACAACCGGTTGAAGAACCGGGATTCAAGGTGCGCCGAGATGCCGACGGGCGTTGGCACACCTACCGCCCCGACGGCACCGAGATCGGTCGACCACCCGACTGATCCGTCGAGTCGCTGCGACCTGATTGACTCTGCCGATGGACGATTGGCAGACGGCCGCGGTTTCGGTCGGTCTCGCCGCGCTCGCCTTCTGGTTCGGACGTATCAACGCCAATCGACAGAGCGCGGTGCAGCGCGACGAGGAGCTCCGGCGGGCGAGGCTGGACAGCTACTCCGCCCTGTGTGGAGCGATCGTCGAGTATCGCCGGGCGCAGCTGCATCGGTGGTTCGTCGGACGCGACATCGGGACCGCCGATGAGGTCGAACGACAGCGGCCGGAAGTCGCCAACGAAGTGCGACGGACCCGAGCGACCGCCTGGAGTGAGTTCTACCGAGTCGTGATGATCTGCGATGACGACGAGCTCGAGCGCAAGGCTCGAATCGCGATGACCCTCACCAAGCAGATGAAGCACGCGAGGGACCCGGAGCAGCTCGACGAGCTCAGCGATCGGGTCCACGAGTCCGTCGACGAACTAGCCCGCCACGCGGGGTTCACGGTCCGGGCAAGTCGCCAGCGCCCGGCGGTCCCTCCGCCGGACTGGAGCGTCTCAGGCTCGGTGAGGCATCGAGTCCCGTGGGCAGGACGCCCTCGAGATCGCTCGGTGTGATCGGTCGGCGTGAGGCGTCTACGCAGCCTGGTCGCTCGGCCGGCGAGCGCTCGAGCGGTACACGACCTCGTTCAGGCGAACCTTGGCCAGCCCGAGGGACTTCAGCGCGCTGATGACCCACCAGCCGGGGTCGAGCTCGCCGCCGGTGGGAGAGCCGGGCCGAGGTCGGGGCGGCGTGATGGTTGTTGTGCAGGCCTTCGCCGGCGGTGAGGAACGCCAGCCACTGCAGGTTGGTGGCGGTGCAATCGTCGTACGGGCGCTTGCCGAAGTGGTGTCCGATGGCGTTCACTGCGGCCGAGCCGGCCAGGTACATGTTCACGTGGGCGAAGGACGCGACGAGGCCGACCTTCCACCCGAACGAGACGCACAGCAACGCCACGCCGAGCCCGAGCCCGACGAGCGCCCGGTCGAACAGGGCGCGATCCCAGGCGTCTTGCGGGATGTCCTTCGCGTATCGTTCCAGGGTGCGGGCGTTGGCGGCTTCGGCGCGATAGAGCGCCACGTTCTTCATCTGCACCGTCTTCCACCCGAGGAGGACCGGCGAATGCGGGTCACCCTCGACGTCGGTGAAGGCGTGGTGCTTGCGATGCACCGCCGCCCACTGACGGGGCCGGATCCCGGTCGACATCCACACGATGACCCGGAACACGAACCGGATCGGGGGCTTCATCGTCAGCGCCTTGTGGGCGAGCGCCCGGTGCAGGAAGACGGTGGTGGCAACGTTGGCGAGGGTGGTGACGGCGAAGCCGACGACCAGCCCGAGCAGGAGAGTGGTCAACACGGCGTCGAACGTACCAGGTCCTACCTACCAGTAGGTAGGCAACCTGGCCCGCTACGATCGGCCCCGATGAGCCAAGCGTCGGCACCGGTGTCGAGTCGCGAGCACTCGACGACGCGCGAACAGATCCTCACCGAGGCGGTGCGCTGCTTCGCGCACGCCGGGTACGAGGGCACGTCGCTCAACGACATCGCCTCGGCGGTGGGGATCCGCCGCCCGAGCCTGCTGTACCACTTCCCGAGCAAGGAATCGCTGTACGACGAGGTCTTCGAGCGAGTGCTCTCGGACTGGATCGTGAAGATCGAACCGGCCATCGCCACCGCCGAGCTCGACGGCTGGGACAAGGTCGGGGTGGTCCTCGACGCCGGGTTCGACTTCTTCGCCGGCAACCGCGACTACGTGCGGCCTATCCGGCGCGGGGCCTCGACGGCGGCCATCACCTCCACCTCGACCTCTCCGCCACCTTGCGCCCGTGGTTCGACCGGGCGGTCGGCTTCTTCGAGACGGAGATGGACGCCGGCCGGTTGCGCCGGGAGGATCCGGTCCAACTCCTGCTCACCGGGTACGGCGCGATCCTGAGCTACTTCAGCGACGCCCCGTTCCTGCAAGGGCTGATCGACGACGACCCGTGGTCGGACGAGGCGCTGATGCGCCGGCTCGTGCATCTGCGCCGATTCTTCCGGTCGGCGCTCGACCCGGAGCCCGCGATCCCCGAACCCTGAGACGGGCGCGGGCACTGGCTACGGTCGTCGCCCATGGCCTTGATCGAGCGAGCAGGACGACGGATCGGCTTGGGCGACACCGCGGCCGAGGCGATTCCCGGCGCCGGCGGTGACGACGGCGTGGTGCTGGCGTTCCACGGCACCACCCAGGACCGGACGGCATGGAACCTCGTGCGCGACGCGTTCCCCGGAACGCATCGGTGGATCACGCCCGAGTTCCCCGGCTCGGGCGAGTCGACGGCGAGCGACACGCCGTTGGAGGTCGAGGAGTTCGTGGCGGACGCGCTCGCCGTGCTCGATGCGACCGGCGTGACCCGCTGTCACGTGGTCGGGTACTCGCTCGGCGCCGTCGCCGCGCTGGCGATGGCCGCCACTGCCCCCGAGCGGGTCGCATCGGTCACGTCGCTGTGTGGATGGGCCACGACCGACGGCCGGATGCGGATCACGTTCCAACTGTGGCGGAAGCTGATCGCCGTCGATCCGGCGCTGTTCATGCACTACGCCTTGGCCGACGGGATGACCCGCCTCTCGTTGGAGGCGATCGAGCCGATGTTCGGCGAGGTCGTCGAACTGTCGACGGCGGCGATCGCGCCCGGGTCGGACGCCCACCTCGAGCTGGACGAACGCGTCGACATCTCCGGCCTGGTGCGCGACATCACGTGCCCGGCCCTCGTGATCGGAGCGATCGAGGATCGCTGGGTCGACGTGGTGCACAGCCGGTACCTGGCGGCCGACATCCAGGGCGCCCGGCTGATGGAACTCCCGGCCGGACACCTGGTGATCCAGGAGATGGCGCGCGATCTGGGGCCCATCCTCCACGCTCACATGGTCGAGGCCGACGGCTCCCGGATCGGCGACGCCGACGGATCGGCCCCGCGATGAGCGCGGTCCCGCCCGACACGTCGACCGGCTGGCGCGCCGACCAGTTCGAGGAGCTCCCGCCCGAGCAGACCGAGCGATGGCTGCGCCTCGGCGCGAACGGGAACCCCGACCTGTTCCCCGCGGTGCTCGGGTTCGTCTACACCGAGATCCGCCGGGACTACGCCCGGCTCGAACTGCCGTTCCGCCCCCAGCTCCGACAGGCCGCCGGGGTGGTCCACGGCGGCGTGATCGCCGCCTTGATCGACGCGGTGGTGGTCCCGGCCATCGGTGCGGTGTACGAGACCCAGCCGCGATTCGTGACGCTCGATCTGAGCACCCAGTACCTCGGCGCCGTCGTCGACGAGGACATGGTCGCCGAGGGATGGGTGCTGCGTCGAGGTCGTTCGATCGTGTTCTGCGAGGCCGAGGTCGTCGCCGGCGGCGACCGCCGCCTCGTGGCCCGCGGCCAGCTCACCTACAAGGTCGGCTGACCGGTCAGCGCACCGTCGCCCGACCGCTGCGTCCCGGGGTCGGGGAGGGGGCTTGAGTAGGGTGCTCGGCCGTGTCTGCCCGCGATCATTCGACCAACCGGACCCTCTCCGAAGCCGACTCCAAGGTGATGCTCGCCGGCTTCGGCGTGCCCATCGCACCGGAGCGGATCGTGCCGACGGCGCAGGCCGCCGCGACCGCCGCCGGGGAGCTCGGGTTCCCCGTGGTGGTGAAGCTGTGCGGCGACGCCATCGCCCACAAGACCGAGCGGGGCCTGGTCCGCCTCAAGCTCGCCGATGCCGACGCCGTCGCGGCGGCCGGTTCCGAACTGCTCGCGGCCGCCCGCCCGGACGACGGTCCGGTGGACCTGCTCGTCGCGCCGATGGTCTCCGGGAACCGCGAACTGATCGCCGGCCTGGTCCGGGACCAGCAGTTCGGGATGAACGTGATGCTCGGGGTCGGCGGAATCCTCGCCGAGGCCATCGCCGACGTGGTGTTCCGGCCCGTGCCGATCACCTCGGTCGACGCCGCCGAGATGATCGACGAGCTCGCCACCCAGAAGCTGCTCGGGGAGTTCCGAGGGGAGGCCGCCGTCGACCGTGACGAACTGGCCCGCATCCTCGTCGGGCTGAGCGACGCCGCCGTCGCCACCCCCGAGATCGTCAGTGTCGATCTCAACCCCTTGATCGTGACCCCCGAGGGCCGTCCCGTCGCCGTCGACGCCCTGGTGGAGTTGGGCGACCCGGTCGCGCCGCTCTCACCTGCCCGCCCCCGTCCGAGCGACGACGCCTTCCGTGCCCTGTTCGAGCCGCGAGGCGTCGTCGTCGCCGGCGCGTCGACCCATCCCGGCAAGTTCGGGTTCGTGTCGCTGCACAACCTGCTCGCCAGCGGCTATCAGGGCGCGGTGTACGGCACGAACCTCCAGGGTGAGGAGGTACTCGGGATCCGCACGCTCACCGACATCGAGCAGATCCCCGACGGTGGCGCGGACCTGGTGTTCGTCTGTACGCCGGCTTCGACCAATCCGTCGCTGCTCCGCGCCTGCGCCGCCAAGGGCATCAAGGCGGCGTTCCTCACCTCGGCCGGGTACGGCGAGGCGGGCGAGGAGGGCAAGGCCGCGGAGCGCGACCTCGTCGCCCTGGCCGACGAGTTGGGGATCCTGCTCGCCGGACCCAACGGCCAGGGCGTGGTGTCCACCCCGGCCAGCATGTGCCTCCAGATCGTCGCCCCGTACCCACCGGAGGGCGGCATCGGCATCGCCAGCCAGAGCGGGAACTTCGTGTCGTCGTTCCAGAACCTCGCTCGCCAGACCGGCGTCGGGGTCAGCCGGGCGGTCAGCGCCGGCAACGCGGCGGCGGTCGGTGTGGCCGACTATCTCGACTTCTACGCCGACGATCCGGCCACGAAGGTCGGGCTGGCCTACGTCGAAGGGATCGTCGACGGTCGCAACCTGATGAACCGCTTCGGCGAGGTCGCCCGGCGCAAGCCGCTCGTGATCCTCAAAGGCGGCGCCACCGCGGGTGGAGCGCGGGCCGCCGCCAGCCACACCGGCGCCCTCGCTGCCGACGACAAGGTGTTCGACGGCGCCTGCCGCAAGGCCGGCGTCACGCGCGCCGCGAACGTGGAGGAAGCGTTCGAAGCCGCGGCGACCTTCGCCACCCAGCCGATGCCGAAGGGCCCCAACGTCGTGGTGCTCACGACCGTCGGTGGTTGGGGGGTCGTCACCGCGGATGCGATCACCCGCGACGGACAGCTGAAGCTGCTCGAACTCCCGCCCGACCTGCTCGCGTCGATCGACACCAAGCTCCCGCCCCGCTGGAGCAAGAACAACCCGGTCGACTGCGCGGGCGGCGAGACCCGTGACACGATTCCGGACGTGATGCAGCTCGTGGCCGAACACCCCGACGTGCACGCGGTGATCTACCTCGGGATCGGCATCCAATCGAATCAGGCCCGGTTGATGCGTGAAGGCAGCTTCTTCCCGGATCACGGTCTGGAGCGCATCGTCCAGTACCACGAGCGCCAGGACGCCCGCTTCGCCGAAGCCGCCCACGAGATCTCCCTGGCCACCGGCAAGCCGATCCTGACCGCGACCGAGCTCGCCGTCGCCGATCCGTCGAACGCCGGCCCGGCGACGGTTCGGGCCACCGGCCGGCTCTGCTATCCGAGCGGGAACCGCGCCGTCACCGCGCTCGGCCACCTCTGGCGGTACACGCAGTACCGCGAGCACCGGGGCCTCCACTGAGACGGTCCACGTTCGTCTGGGGCGTCCTCGGGTTGGTGCCAGCGGCGTTGTGCGGCGGGCTCTACGTCGGGGCCAAACAGGTCGCCGAGCGGAACCTCGCCTCGGGGCGCCCCGTGCCGTCGGACGAGGCGGGCCCGGAACCGGCGGCGGCGTTGCTGTCGCTGCGGCGGGTCCCGGACACCCTCGCCGAACTCGGAACGGCGGCCGCCTTCGACGCTGCGTTCCGCTCGGTGCAGCTCGGCCTGAACGACGAGAGCTGCTTCGTGGTGTCCTCGGGCGGTCGGCGTCTCGTCGACGCCGGTGGAGATCGCTCGGTGGTCCCGGCGAGCAACACCAAGCTCCTGACGGCCGTCGCCGCGCTGGAACTGCTCGGACCCGACGCCACCTACGTCACCGACGCCGTGGGATCGCTCAGCGGTGACACGGTCCAAGGCGACCTGTCCCTGGTCGGCGGGGGAGACCCGGTGCTCAGCACCGACGGATTCACCCAGACCCAGAAGTATCAGGACCCGCCGCAGGTCTACACGAGCTTGGACGATCTCGCCGACCGGATCGTGGCGGCGGGCGTTCGCACCGTCACGGGCAACATCGTCGGCGACGAGTCGCGCTACGACACCCGCCGCTTCATCCCCGAATGGCAGGAGGGGATCGCTCGGGTGGAAGGCGGCCCGCTGTCGGCGCTCCTCGTCAACGACGGCTACGACGGCGACGATTGGGCCGAGGCCCGAGCGACCGGCAATCTCCCCGGCGACGATCCGGCCGCCGCTGCTGCTGCCCATCTGCAGCGCCTCCTCGAAGCCTGCGGCGTCGAGATCGCAGGTGACGGGTCTCGGGTGTCGCCCCGGCCGGTGCGACCTCCATCGCTCGGATCGAATCGGCGCCGATGGCCCAGATCGTGACCGAGATGCTGACCACGAGCGACAACAACACCGCAGACCTCGTGGTGAAGGAGATCGGTCGGGTCCGCATCGGCGAGGGGTCGACCACGGCGGGCTTGCGAGCGGAGCGGGAGTTGTTCGCGACGTGGGGTCTGCCGGTCGACCAGATCGAGATCTTCGACGGTTCGGGGCTCAGCGCACGCAACCGGGTCACCTGCGACTTCCTCATCGATCTGCTCGATCGCGAGGCGGACGACCCCGCCTTCCTCGCCAAGCTGGCCACGGCGGCGACGAGCGGGACCCTGCGCGACGCCTTCGTCGGCACGCCGGCGGCGGGCAACCTGCACGCCAAGACCGGCACCCTCTCGATCGCGCGCGCCCTGTCCGGGTACCTGATCGACGACGGCGAGGAGGTCAGCTTCAGCCTCGTGGTGAACGGGCCCGGTGCCGCGGCCCTCGCCCAACCCCTCTGGGACGAACTCGGCCAGGCTGCCGACGACGTCCCGTCGCCGATCTCGCCCCAGCAGTTGGAGCCCTGACCCCTCCTGCCGGTCGGCAATCCTGGGCTCGCCCGGGCAGCTCCGGGACGAAGGCAGTACGGTCGCCCGGGTGAGCGTGCTGCCGATGTTCCCCCTCGGTGCGACCCTGCTCCCTGGCTCGTTCCTGCCGCTGCAGATCTTCGAACCGCGCTACCAGGCGTTGCTGCGTGACTGCCTCGCCGGGGAGCCGGAGTTCGGGGTGGTGATGATCGAGCAGGGCCAGGAGGTCGGTGGCGGGGACCATCGCCGAGACGTCGGCACCGTGGCCCGCATCCTGCAGGTCGGCGAGATCGGCCCCGGTCTGTATGCGGTCCAGGCGGTCGGTGCCCGACGGATCCGGGTCAACGCCTGGCTCCCGGACGATCCCTACCCGCTGGCCGACGTCGACGATTGGCCGGACGAGGCGTGCGATGCGGCGTCCCTCGAGCCCGTCGTGGCGTCCGTCGAACAGGAGGTGCGCCGGGTGCTCGCGCTCTCGATCGAGCTCGGTGACCTCGCCCCGGACGCGACCGTGGAGATCTCCGAGGATCCGTTGCTGGCCTCGTACCACCTCGCCGCGATCGCACCGATCGGTGCCTTCGATCGCCACCAGCTGCTGCTCGAGCGCGGCCCGCGCCAACGGCTCGAACGGTTGTCCGCGATGCTCGGCGATGTCGAGACCCTGCTGCGATTCCGGCTCGGTGATTCGTAGGACCGCCGGGTCACGCGTGTAAGACTGTCGGACGTGTCGAGCAGCAATCCTTCCTCCGGATCGGACCCTCAGGTCGGCGACGTCCTGACCCTCGTCAAGGGATTCGTCCGCCAGGAGACGCTCGGGCCCCTCAAGGGGGCAGGGCGCTGGATCGCCTTCGGTGCCGCCGGTTCGATCATGTTCGGCCTCGGCGTGTTCTTCTCCGTGCTCGGCATCCTGCGGTTGTTCCAGACCGAGACGGCAGGCACCTTCGGCGGGAACATGTCGATCCTGCCGTACGTGTTCGCCCTGCTGTTCTGCCTGATCGTGATGGCGCTCGCCGTCAGCCGCATCAAGAAGACCACCCTTCAGAAGGAGTCGCGCCGATGAGCGAATCGAAGATCACCCGCGAACAGCTCGAGTCGACGCTCGCCGGGCTGCAGGGAGGTCTCGAGGGCACGGTCAACGACAAGAAGAAGTCGGTGGCCATCGCCGGTGGCGTCGTGGCGCTGCTCGTGTTGCTGCTCGTCTTCACCGTCGGCAAGCGGGCCGGCAAGAAGAAGACGACCATCGTCGAGATCCGTCGGGTCTGATCCGTGCCTCGAAGGAACCGGCTCCTCTCGCCGTCGATCTACCTCCAGCGCAACGGCCTGTACAAGGGCGTCCTCGGTGGGAACAAGGGATGGCTCACCGTCTTCGTGTTGCTCTGGGGGCGCAAGAAGGCCAAGTCCGCCTTCGGCAAGAGCGAGTCGTACGTGACGACCGAGAAGCTCGAGCCGGGCCAGTACGTCATGCTCCAGACCATCGCCGCGCCCAAGCGCCGCGAGGTGAAGCGGGCCAAGCGTGACGACAAGGCGGCAGCGAAGCTCGCCGATCAGCAGGCCGTCGCGGCGAAGGCGGCCGCGAAGGCTGCGGACAAGGCCGCCAAGCAGTCGGCGAAGGCGACTCGCTCGGGCCGGCGGGATCGGCGCGTCGAGGTCTGAGGCTCGACGGAACGCCGGTTCACCCGGCACACTGGTCGGCCCATGATCGTGCTGCTCCGCAATCCCCGTCGCGAGGTCACCGTTCCGGGACCCAAGCGCGTCCACGCGCTGCTCGAGCAACTCGAACTCAACCGTGAATCGCACCTCGTGATCCGCAACGGCACCCTCGTGCCGGGCGACGAATTGCTCGACGACGCCGACACCGTCGAGATCCGGCCCGTGATCTCGGGGGGCGAGGCGTGAAGTGTCGGGTCTGTCGCGAGCCGGCGATCATCGATCTGCCTCGCCACAACGCCAACTTCTGTGCCGAGCACTTCCTGCAGCTGTGTCGCCGCCAGGTGACCAAGGCGATCGAGGACCACGACATGATCGCCGCGGGCGACCGGATCCTCGTGGCGGTGTCCGGCGGCAAGGACAGCCTGGCGGTGTGGGACATCCTCGCCGACCTCGGGTATCCGGCCGATGGGCTGTACATCGGGCTCGGCATCGGCGACTACAGCGACACCTCCTTGGAGTACGCCCAGCGGTTCGCTGACGAACGCGGACTGCACCTCCAGGTGGTCTCGTTGCGCGACGAGTACGGCTACGACGTCCCCACGGCGGCCAAGGCGACCCGCCGGGTCCCGTGTTCGGCGTGCGGAACCTCCAAGCGACATCTGTTCGACAAAGCGGCGGTCGACGGCGGGTACGACGTCGTGGTGACCGGACACAACCTCGACGACGAGGCCGCCGTGCTGTACGGCAACGCGCTGCGGTGGGAGATCGAGTATCTCGCCCGCCAGCTGCCCGTGCTCCCGGCGCGCGACGGCTTCCCCAAGAAGGTCAAGCCCCTCATCCGGCTCACCGAGCGGGAGACCGCAGCGTGGTGCGTGGTGCGCGGCATCGACTATCTGGTCGAGGAATGTCCGATGGCGGTCGGGAACAAGCACCTCGCCTACAAGGACTCCCTGAACGCCACGGAGGCCAACTCGCCGGGGAGCAAGGCGGCGTTCTACCTCGGATTCCTCGACCGCATGGCGCCGATCCTGGCGGCCCACGTCGAGTCCAACGACGAGCGACCGGACATGGGGGCGTGCTCCCGGTGCGGGGCGCCGACGCCGGGCGAGATCTGCGCCTTCTGTCGGATCGTGGAGAAGGCGTCCGCGCACGAGCCGGTGCCCGTCGAACTGGTGAGCAAGCCCGGTCGTCCCGGGGGAAGGAGACGCCGATGAGCGGCTTCCGGTACGGCGAGCGGGTCCTGCTGCTCGACAACAAGAAACGGCGCTACCTCGTGACCCTCGTCGAGGGCGGCGAGTTCCATTCGCATGCCGGCTTCGTGCCTCACGCCGACTTCCTGGACAAGGGCGAGGCGTTCGAGGGTCCGGTCCAGTCGGAACGCCAAGTACCTCGTGATGCGTCCGACCCTCGAGGACTTCGTGGTCGAGATGCCGCGCGGCGCCCAGGTGATCTATCCGAAGGATCTGGCCCCGATCTGCATGCTGGCCGACATCGGTCCCGGCGTGCGGGTGTTGGAGTCCGGCATCGGTTCGGGCGCGCTGTCGATGACGATGCTGCGCTGGGGCGCCGAGATCATCGGCTACGAGGTGCGCGAGGACTTCCTCAACCGCGCCGTGACCAACGTCCGGTCGTTCCTGGGCGAAGAGGCGTTGTCGCGGTATCACGTGCAGTTGCGCGACTGCTACGAGGGGATCGACGAACGCGACCTCGACCGGGTCGTGCTCGACCTGCCCGAACCCTGGCAGGTCGTTCCGCACGCCGAGCTGGCGATGAAGCGCGGCGGAATCCTCGTCGCGTACACGCCGTCGATCATGCAGGCGGCCCGGACCCGAGAGGCGCTGGAGTCCGGAGCGTGGATCGCTCAGCGAACCCTCGAGGTGCTGAACCGGGGCTGGTACGTGGAAGGCGCCGCCGTGCGCCCCGACCATCGCATGGTGGCCCACACCGGATTTCTCACCGTGGCCCGCCTGCTCGGGCGGCCCGACCCGGACGCACCCGCGGTGGCCGCCTCGACCGGGCGCCGGCCGAACCGGTTCCCGACGAAGCGCCGGTGTCCGACGCCGAGACCGGGTCCGAGCCGGGGAGCGAGCACGGCGACCCGACGCCTGAGCTCGGGCGCGAACGAAGGCGCCCCGGAGGCGCCTCGTCGATCCTGTTCACCGGCCGAGCCGGTTGGCGGGTACGACCCGCGTCCGAGCTCAGGGCTCGATGAAGATGCACTCGCCGGGGCACTCCTCGGCGGACTCGACGACCGCGTCGATCTGGCTGTCCGGGAATTCGGCCATGCCGTCGGCACCCTGGGGGTTCCCCTTGGCGGTGGCGTACACCTTGTCGCCTTCCTTCACGTAGGCAAGACCATCGTCCAGCAACGTGAAGACATCGGGGGCGATCTCTTCGCAGAGCCCGTCGCCGGTGCAGAGATCCTGGTCGATCCAGACCTTCATTCGTGGTCACTCCTGTGGTGGAGGGCAGAAACTGGCGGTCACATTACACCGGGTTCCCCGCGGAAACACGGCAGACCGCAGAGACGCTCCGGCGGGGACGCGTGTAGGTTCGACTCGGCGGTGCGGTTCGCTCAGGGACCGGGCCCCGTACGACAAGGAGGACGGCCGTGGGTGATCCTTCCCAGGACGAGGAGCTCGCGACCCAGCGAGCCCAACTCGAGTTGCTCGAAGCGGAGATCACCGCGCTTCGCGGCAAGCTCGCGGACTCGCCGAAGCGAGTGCGGGCCCTGGAGGAGCGGCTGCTCGAGACCAAGGGGCAGCTGTCCCATGCCGTGGCGCAGAACGAGAAGCTGAGCTACACCCTGCGCGAGGCCCGCGACCACATCGCGACCCTGCGCGAGGAGGTCGAGAAGCTGACCCAGCCGCCCTCCGCCTACGGCGTGATCGTCGGCCGCAACGACGACGGCACCGTCGACGTCGCCAGCTCCGGACGCAAGATGCGCGTCGCCGTCCATCCCGAGATCGACCTCGACACCTTGGCGCGGGGCTCGGAGGTCGTGCTCAACGAGAGCTTCAACGTGATCCTCGCCCGCGGCCCCGAGCCGGTGGGTGAAGTGGTGACGATCAAGGAGTTGCTCGACGACGGCGTACGGGCCGTGATCGTCGGGCGAGCCGACGAGGAGCGGGTGTGCGAGCTCGCCGACGCCCTGCGCGGCGTTCACCTCCGCGCCGGTGACACCGTGCGTTTCGACCCCCGAACCGGCCTGTTGCTCGAGAAGCTGCCCCGCCCGGAGGTGGAGGATCTGCTGCTCGAAGAGGTCCCCGACATCGCCTATTCCGACATCGGCGGACTCGATTCCCAGATCGAACAGATCGCGGATGCCGTCGAGTTGCCCTTCCTGTATCAGGACCTGTTCGCCGAGCACCGCCTGCCGGCGCCGAAGGGGATCCTGCTCTACGGTCCGCCCGGGTGCGGCAAGACCCTGATCGCCAAGGCGGTCGCCAACAGCCTCGCCAAGAAGGTGGCGGCCAAGACCGGCGACGAGAAGGGCCGGAGCTACTTCATCAACATCAAGGGCCCCGAGCTGCTGAACAAGTACGTCGGTGAGACCGAACGTCAGATCCGCCTCGTGTTCCAACGCGCACGCGAGAAGAGCGAGGAGGGTTGGACGGTCATCGTCTTCTTCGACGAGATGGACTCGATGTTCCGCACCCGCGGGTCGGGCATCTCCTCGGACATGGAATCCACGATCGTGCCCCAGCTGCTCGCCGAGATCGACGGCGTGGAGGGCCTCCGGAACGTCATCGTGATCGGTGCCACCAACCGCGAGGACCTGATCGACCCGGCCATCCTCCGCCCCGGTCGCCTCGACGTGAAGATCAAGATCGAGCGCCCCTCGGCCGACGCCGCCAAGTCGATCTTCGCCCAGTACCTCACCGACGAGCTCCCGATCGCCATCGGCGAGGACGTCGACGACATGATCGAAGCAACGGTCACCGAGATGTACCGGGACGACGACACCAACCGGTTCCTCGAGGTCACCTACCAGAACGGCGACAAGGAGATCCTCTACTTCAAGGACTTCTCCTCCGGGGCGATGATCGAGAACATCGTGCGCCGGGCCAAGAAGCTGGCGATCAAGCGGGTGATCAACGGCGGGGCACGCGGCATCTGCACCCAGGACCTGCTCGACTCGATCCGCCAGGAGTTCCGCGAGCACGAGGACCTCCCGAACACGACCAACCCCGACGACTGGGCCAAGATCTCGGGCAAGAAGGGCGAGCGGATCGTGTTCATCCGCACCCTGATCAAGAAGGACGAGGGTCCCGAGGACGTCGCCGGTGGGCGGGCGATCGAGCGGGTCGCGACCGGGCAGTACCTCTGAGCCGCCTCGTGGGCGAACACCTGGTCCTCGTGGGCCTCATGGGGGTCGGGAAGTCGACGGTCGGCCGGCGGTTGGCGGACCGGCTCGGCCGAGTCTTCCTCGACAGCGATTCCCTGATCGAGGCGCGCGCCGGCCGATCGGTGCGCGACATCTTCGCCGAGGATGGCGAGGCGGCGTTTCGCGACCTGGAGACCGAGGTGTTGCGCGATGCCCTGGCCTCCGATGTCCCCTCGGTGATCGCGGGCGGGGGAGGGATCGTGGTCCGGCCGGAGAACCGCGAGGTGCTGCGCGAGGGCGCCGAGCGGGTGGTGTGGCTCCGGGCCGGCGTCGACACCCTCGTCGCCCGGGTGTCCCAGGGCGGGCACCGCCCGTTGCTCGACGCCGATCCGACCGGTGTCCTCACCCGGCTCGATGCCGAACGCGAGCCCTGGTACCGCGACGTGGCCCACGTCGTCATCGGGGTCGACGGGCGTAGCGTGGACGACGTGGTGGAGGCGGTCCTGCGATGAGTGCGAATACGGCGCTGCGCGTCGAGCGGGTGGACCTCGGCGAGCGGAGCTACGACGTCCTGGTCGGGCGAGGCGCGGTTGCGTCGCTGGTCGAACTCGTGCCGGCGAGCGCCCGGCGCGCCCTGGTCGTGACCCAACCCGGCATCCCGGTCGACGTCGACCCGGGCATCCCGGCCGACGTCGTCGAGATCGGGATCGGCGAGCACCACAAGTCGCTGTCGACCATCGAGGAGATCTGCCGGACCGCGGCCCGCTGCGGCCTGACGCGCAACGACTGCATCATCGGCGTCGGCGGCGGGATGGTCACCGACGTCGCCGGCTTCGCGGCGGCCTCGTATCACCGCGGGATCCCGGTGGTCCACGTCGCGACGAGCCTGTTGGGGATGGTCGATGCCGCGATCGGCGGCAAGACCGGTGTGAACATCGCCGAGGGCAAGAACCTCGTCGGCGCGTTCTGGCAGCCGAGCGGCGTGGTGTGCGACACCGCCACGCTGGCGACCCTGCCGCCGCGCGAAGTTCGCTGTGGGCGCGGCGAGATGGCCAAGTACCACTTCCTCACCGGCGACGACCTCCTCGCCATGGACGAGGTCGATCGGATCGCCCGATGCGTGCGGATCAAGGCCGATGTCGTCGCGAGCGACGAGCGCGAAGGCGGGCGGCGGGCACTGTTGAACTACGGCCACACGCTCGCCCACGCCCTCGAGTCGGCGACCGACCATGCGTTGGCCCACGGCGAAGCGGTCGCCATCGGGCTGGTCTACGCCGCTCATCTCGCACGAGCGATGGGACGCATCGACGACGCTCGGGTCACCGATCACTACGACGTGGTCCATGGCGCCTACGAGCTCGACGTGGCGCTGCCCGCCGGGCTCGACACCGGCGACCTGATCGTGCGGATGGGGCGGGACAAGAAGGCCCTCGACGGCCTGACCTTCGTGCTCGACGGTCCCGACGGGGTCGAGGTGGTCCCGGGGGTGCCCGAAGCGGCGCTCCGTGACGCCTTCGAGGCTCAGGCGCGCTGGGAGTACCGTTCCTCGACGTGAGCGCACCGGTCCTCTTCTTGCTGCATGGTCCGAACCTCAATCTGCTCGGGCAGCGGGAACCCACGATCTACGGCACTGCCACCCTCGCCGACTACGAGGCGACGGTCCGGGATGTCGCCGGTCCGTACGGGCTGACCGTCGAGGCGTTCCAGACCAACCACGAAGGGGTCCTGGTCGACACCATCCACGAGGCTCGGCGGCGGGCGGCGGCGATCCTGATCAATCCGGGCGCGTTCACCCACTACGCCTGGGCCATCCATGACGCCCTCGCCGCATTCGAGGGACCCGTCGTCGAGGTCCACATCTCCAATCCCAACGCCCGCGAGCCGTGGCGGCACACCAGCGTCGTCTCGCCCGTGGCCACCGGCACCATCGCCGGGCTCGGCATGCACGGGTACGAACTCGGCGTCGCCGCGATCGCCCGCACGCTCGGCCTGGCATGAACACCGGCCTCCCCGCGAGCGACGTCGCCGGCCGCTGCGGCCGACTCGAGTTCGCGTTGGCGGCGCGGGAGCTGCCGGCCCTGCTCGTGACCAACCGCAGCAACGTCCGCTACCTCACCGGTTTCACCGGTTCCATCGCCCGGGTGCTCGTCGCCCCGGGCCGGCGGCCGGCCCTGGTCGTGGACGGCCGGTACCGGACCCAAGCGGAGGAGGAACTCGCCGCTCACGCCGTGGACGCCGACCTCCTGGTCGCCCAGACCATGCCCGAGATCCACGCCGCGATGGCGGCCTGGCTGCGGGGATCGGCGAGCTGCGGTTTCGAAGCCGCCACGGTGACCGTCGCCGAGCACGAGCGCTTCGCCGGCGCGCTCGGCGTCGGGCTCACCCCGACGACCGGCTTGGTCGAACAACTGCGTGCCGTCAAAGACGACGGGGAGATCGCCCGCCTCGAACGCGCCAGTGCCATCGCCTCTGCGGCCCTCGCCGAGGTCATCGCATCGTTGGACGAAGGCCCGACCGAAGCCGAGTTCGCCCGGGCGCTCGACCGGCGAATGGTGGACCTCGGCGCGTCCGGACCGAGCTTCGACACCATCGTGGCGTCGGGTCCGAATGCGGCCAAGGCCCACGCCCGGCCCGGGGATCGGCGCATCTCCACCGGCGACAGCCTGGTCATCGACTTCGGGGCCGAGGTCGACGGCTACCACTCCGACATGACCCGGACCGCCCTGCTCGGCCCGGTCGATCCGTGGCTCGTCGAGGCGTTCGAGGTGGTCGAACGAGCCCAAGCGGCGGGAGTGGCGGCGGCGTCGGCCGGGATCGACGGTCAGGCGCTCGACGCCGTGTGCCGGGACTCGATCACCGCCGATGGCTTCGGCGAGTGGTTCACCCACGGCACCGGGCACGGCATCGGGCTCGACATCCACGAGTCGCCGTGGGCGATCCGCGGATCGCAGGACGTCCTGGTGGCGGGGAACGTGGTGACCGTCGAACCTGGGGTCTATCGTGGGGAACTCGGTGGCGTCCGGATCGAGGATGCGGTGGTGATCACCACCGACGGGTGCCGACCATTGACTCTGACTCCCAAGGATCTCTCATGCCTGCGATCTCCACCAACGACTTCAAGACCGGAATGACCCTGGAGCTCGACAACGGGCTCTTCTCCGTCGTCGAGTTCCAGCACGTCAAGCCGGGCAAGGGTGGCGCCTTCGTGCGCACCAAGATCCGCAACGTGCGCAGCGGTGCGGTGATCGACCGGACCTTCAACGCCGGGATCAAGGTCGAGCAGGCCATCGTCGACAAGCGCGACATGCAGTTCCTCTACGCCGCCGGTGACGAGTACGTCTTCATGGACCAGGAGACCTACGACCAGATGAACATCGCCCCGGCCGCCCTCGGCGATGCGGCGGATTACCTGGTCGAGGGCATGGTCGCCATGATCTCGATGTACCAGGGCGAGATCGTCTCGGTCGAGATCCCCGCCTCGGTGGAGCTGACCATCACCAAGACCGAACCGGGTGTCCAGGGCGACCGGGTCTCGGGCGCTCGCAAGCCGGCCGAGCTCGAGACGGGCAAGGTGGTCCAGGTCCCGCTCTTCATCGAAGAGGGCGAAAAGATCAAGGTCGACACCCGCACCGGCGAATACATCACCCGGGTCTGATCGCGTCCTCGTGGCCAACCGCCGTCGCCAACCTCAATCCGACGCTCGTTCCGATGCACGCGAACGGGCGCTCACCCTGCTCTACGAGGCCGAGTCGAAATCGATCACCCCTCGGGAGGTGATCGCCCATCAGATCGTCGACCCCGATCCGCTGACCGTCCAGCTGTGCGAAGGGGTCGAGGACGACCGTGCTCGCCTCGACGAGCTCATCTCGAGCCATGCCAAGGGCTGGACCATCCAGCGCATGCCCTCGATCGATCGCACCGTGTTGCGCATGGCGATCTTCGAGCTCGGCGCTCGCCCCGACACCCCGACCGCGGTCGTGATCGACGAGGCGGTCGAGCTCGCCAAGCGGTTCTCGACCGACGACTCGGGCAAGTTCGTCAACGGCATGCTCTCGGCCATCGCCCCGAAGGTCCGCCCGCCGGCGGCGTGAGGCCGGACCGGACGGAGTCCTCGGGGGCGGTACATGGGTCACGAAATCGGTGCCGCGCCGGTTCGACTCGCTATGGTGTGGTGACCGTCAAACGAGTCCCGTGAGGCTCGAACGGAGGAGACCATGAGCCCGTGCCGGAATCGAACGAGCTGAACGACGCGCCCCGCGGTGGGGCGCTTTTTCATGTCAAAGCCGAGGTCCTCTCGGCCGACGACATCCGCCGGGCCACGACCCGCATCGCCCACGAGATCATCGAACGCAACCAGGGCCTCGACGGCGTGGTGCTCATCGGCTTGCAGCGAGGCGGGGTATGGATCGCCGACCGGCTCGCCGAGGCGATCACCCGGATCGAGCCCGAGCACCCGGTGCCGGTCGGCTCGATCGACGTCAGCTTCCACCGCGACGACTTCGGACTCCGACCGGTCGTCCCCGGGGCGGTCAGCGAGATCCCGGTCTCGCTCGACGGGGTGTGCGTCGTGCTGGTCGACGACGTGCTCTACACCGGCCGCACCGTTCGAGCCGCGATCGAGGCGCTGCACGACTACGGCCGTCCCCGGTGCATCCAGCTCGCCGTGCTCGTCGATCGCGGCCACCGAGAGCTGCCGATCCGACCCGATTTCGTGGGCAAGAACCTGCCGACGAGCTCCGACGAGGACGTCCGGGTCAGCGCAGATGGGGTGATCATCTGGGAGACGGTGGTGGAGGGCGAGTCGTGAAACACCTCCGCTCCATCGAGGAGGTCAGCGCGGATGAGCTCATCGGGCTGCTCGACCTGACCGACCACATGGCCGAGATCAATCAACGCCCGATCCCGAAGGTCCCGGCGCTGCGCGGCAAGACCGTCGTCAGCGTGTTCTTCGAGGACTCCACCCGGACCCGCACCAGCTTCGAGACCGCGGCCAAGCGCCTCTCGGCGGACACGATGAACTTCTCGGTGTCGACCTCGAGCGTCAACAAGGGCGAGAGCCTGCGGGACACCATCGAGACGATCACCGCAATGGGGGTCGACGCCTTCGTCATCCGGCACAAGTCGACCGGGGTGCCGTGGCAGATCGGCCAATGGACGACGGCGAGCGTGGTCAACGCCGGCGACGGCTGGCACCAGCACCCGACCCAGGCGCTGCTCGACAGCTACACGATCCGCACGTCGTTCGGGACCCGCACCCTGGAGGGTCTGCACATCGGGATCGTGGGCGACATCAAGCACTCCCGCGTGGCGCGAAGCGACGTGCAGGCCTTCACCAAGCTCGGCGCCCGGGTCACCCTGGTGTCGCCCACGACGCTGCTCCCACCGGTCTTCGACGACTGGCCGGTGGAGACCACCACGGACCTCGACGCCGTCCTGCCGACCCTCGACGTGCTGTATCTGTTGCGGATGCAGCGCGAGCGGATGACCGAAGCGCTGGTGCCGAGCCTCCACGAGTACACCGAGCGGTTCGGGCTCACGCCGCGGCGAGTCCCGCTCCTCCAGGAACACGCGCTCGTGATGCATCCCGGCCCGATGAATCGGGGGGTGGAGATGGCGGTCGACCCGGCCGACCTCCCGGGGGCCAAGGTGCTCCAGCAGGTCACCAACGGAGTGAGCGTCCGCATGGCGGTGCTCTTCAAGCTCCTCGGTGCGGGGGAGATCGGGTGAGCGCCGTGGCACCCACTCGCGGGCGCGCCGGACGCTTGCTGGTCGTCATCGTTCCGTCCGCCGTTCCACAGGAGGTTCCGTCCCGATGAGCCTGGTGTTGAAGGGAGGGCGGCTCGTCGCCGACTCCGGTGAGCGCGTCGCGGACGTGTCGATCGAGGACGGCCGGATCGTCGAGGTGGGCGCCAATCTGTCGGGCGACACCGTGCTCGACGCCTCCGGCTGCGTGATCAGCCCCGGCTTCGTCGATCTGCACACCCATCTGCGCGAGCCGGGCAAGGAGGACGCCGAGACGATCGAGACCGGCTCGCGGGCCGCGGCCCTCGGCGGGTTCACCGCCGTGGTCGCCATGCCCAACACGACGCCGGCCCAGGATTCCGTCGCGGTCGTCGAGTTCGTGCGAGCCCAGGGCGAGCGGGCCGGGCTGTGCGAGGTGATCCCGTCAGGCTGCATCACGATGAACCGAGCCGGCGAGCAACTCGCCCCGTTCGCCGAGCTGGCGGCGGTCGGCGTCACGATCTTCACCGACGACGGCAGCGGGGTGCAGGACCCGCTGTTGATGCGGCGGGCGCTCGAATACGCGAAGGATCTCGACATCGTGCTCGCCCAGCACTGCGAGGTCGCCGCCCTGACGAAGGGGGCGGTGATGCACGAGGGGTCGTGCTGCTCCCGGCTCGGCCTGCCCGGCTGGCCGGCGGTGGCGGAGGAGCTGATGGTGTTCCGGGACATCGAGCTCTCCCGGTTGACCGGCGCCCGCATCCACCTCCTCCACCTGTCGACGGCCCGAAGCGTGGCGTTGGTCCGCGCCGCCAAGGCCGAGGGTCTGCCCGTCACCGCCGAGGCCTGCCCGCACCACTTCACCCTGACCGACGAGAAGCTGGCCTCCTTCGACGCCACGTTCAAGGTCAACCCTCCGCTCCGTACCGCGGCGGACATCGCGGCGGTCAAGGCCGGACTCGCCGACGGGACGATCGACGTGATCGCCACCGATCATGCCCCGCACCCGCCGGAGTCGAAGGAACAGCCGCTCGACCAGGCGCCGCCCGGGATGCTCGGTCTCCAGACCGCGCTCCCCCTGGCCCTCGGTGAGCTCGGGCTGGACCTGCCCCACGTCATCCGGCTGCTCTCGACGAACCCGGCCCGCCTTGCCCGGCTCGACGATCGCCACGGCGGCCCGATCGAGCCGGGGCGGCCGGCCAACCTGACCGTGTTCGACCCCGACGCCACCTGGACGGTGGTGCCGAGCGAGCTGGCGTCCAAGAGCCGCAACACGCCGTACGCCGGAATGACGATGACCGGTCAGGTCCGTCACACCGTGTGGCGTGGCGTGGCCACGGTGATCGACGGCGAGGCCCAACGGTGAGCGCCCCAGCGAGGCAGGCGTCGACGGTGACGCAGACCGATGGTCCGGCGATCCAGATGAATGTTCATACGTTAGAGTGGATGATTATGCGAGAGTGGTGTCATGGCGATTCGTGAGGCACAGCTGGTCCTGGCGGACGGGACGGTGTTCGAGGGTGAAGCGATCGGGGCCGATCCCGCCGACGGCGTGGCGTCGGGCGAGGTCGTGTTCAACACGGTGCTCGGCGGCTACCAAGAGGTGATCACCGACCCGAGCTACGCCGGGCAGATCATCACCTTCACCGCCACCCACATCGGCAACTACGGCGTCAACGCGCCGGACTTCGAGTCCCGTCGCCCGTTCTGTCGCGGCGTGGTCGTGCGGGAGTTGGCCCGGCGGCGCAGCAACGTGCGCGCCGAGGCCGACCTCGACGCCATGCTGCGCCGCTACTCGATCCCGGGCATCGGGGGCATCGACACCCGCCGGCTCACCCGCCACCTCCGGGACTCGGGTGCCATGCCCGGCGCGTTCGGCACCGCGGACGAGGCGACCCTGCGAGCGGCGGCTGCCGCGGAGCCCGGCACCGACGGCATCGATCTCGTCGCTGCAGTGACCACCTCGGAGCCCTACTTCGTCGGCGACGCTCACGCCGACCGGCGAATCGTGGCCTACGACTTCGGGATCAAGCACTCGATCCTGCGGTACCTCGCGGGCATCGGCTACGTCGAGGTCGTTCCGGCCTCCACGAGTGCGTCCGACGTGCTCGCTCGGCGACCCGATGGCGTGTTCCTGTCCAACGGTCCGGGTGACCCGGCCGAGGTCCAGTACGCCGTCGACGCCATCGGTGAGCTGCTCGGCGAGGTGCCCGTGTTCGGCATCTGCCTCGGGCACCAGCTGCTGTCCCGGGCGATCGGCGCCGAGACGTTCAAGCTCCCCTTCGGTCACCACGGCGGCAACCATCCGGTCCGCCACGAGGCGACCGGCCAGATCGAGATCACCAGCCAGAACCACAACTTCTGCGTCGACCCGGCGAGCCTCGACGGGCGGGCCGCGGTCACGCACCTCAACCTCAACGATCACACCGTGGAAGGGATGCGAGTGCAGGGCGTACCGGCGTTCAGCGTGCAGTACCACCCGGAGGCCGGCCCCGGTCCCCACGACGCCCGGTACCTCTTCGCCATGTTCGCCGCGATGATGGCGGATCCGGCGGGATGGATGGCGGGCCGCTCGATCCCCGTGAGCGTCGGGACCGACCTGACGGGGTACGGCACGCCGGGCCTGCCCGCCGCCGAGCAGGGGGTGGCGTGACGTGCCCAAGCGCACCGACATCCACTCCATCCTGATCATCGGATCCGGGCCGATCGTCATCGGCCAGGCCTGTGAGTTCGACTACTCGGGGACCCAGGCGTGCCGCGTCCTGAAGGAGGAGGGCTACCGCGTCATCCTCGCCAACTCGAACCCGGCGACGATCATGACCGACCCGGACTTCGCCCATGCGACCTACGTGGAGCCGCTGACCCCGGAGGTCCTCACCAAGATCATCGAGCGCGAGCGGCCCGACGCCGTGCTGCCGACCCTCGGCGGCCAGACCGGCCTCAACCTCGCCATGGCCCTGTTCGAGCGGGGCATCATCGGCGTGCCGGGCACCCCGGAGATGATCGGCGCCAACGCCGAGGCCATCGCCACCGCCGAGGACCGAGACCTGTTCAAGCGGGCGATGATCGAGATCGGGCTGAGCGTGCCGGCCTCCGGCATCGCCCACTCGATGGACGAGGCCCGCGCCGTCTGCGAGGAGATCGGTCTGCCGGTCATCATCCGTCCGGCCTACATCCTGGGCGGGACCGGCACGGGGATCGCCTCGACGCCCGAGGAGTTCGAGAAGGTCGCGTCGCACGGACTGTCCGCCAGCCCGATCACCACCATCCTGATCGAGAAGTCGATCGCCGGCTGGAAGGAATACGAGCTCGAGGTGATGCGCGATCGCGCCGACAACTGCGTGATCATCTGCTCGATCGAGAACGTCGATCCGATGGGCGTGCACACGGGCGACTCGATCACCGTCGCCCCGGCGATGACCCTCTCCGACGTCGAGTACCAGCAGATGCGCGACGCCGCCTTCGCCTGCATCCGGCGGGTCGGGGTGGAGACCGGCGGATCCAACGTCCAGTTCGCCGTCGATCCCGCGACCGGCGAGCAGGTCGTGATCGAGATGAACCCGCGTGTCGCGGTCCTCGGCGCTCGCCTCGAAGGCCACGGGATTCCCGATCGCCAAGATCGCCGCCCGCCTCGCCGTCGGCTACACGCTCGACGAGATCCCGAACGACATCACGAAGATGACGCCGGCCAGCTTCGAGCCGACCATCGACTACATCGTGACCAAGATCCCTCGGTGGGCCTTCGAGAAGCTGCCCGGCACGTCGGGCGTCCTCGGGACCCAGATGCAGTCGGTCGGCGAGGCGATGTCGATCGGGAGAACGTTCCCCGAAAGCCTGCAGAAGGGGCTCCGGTCGCTCGAGCAGGGCCGCCTCGGACTCAACTGCGATCCCGCCGAGGCGCAGTACGCCGCGTGGACCGACGCCGAGTTGCTGGCCAAGTTGCCGATCCCGACGCCCGAGCGGATCTTCTACGTCGGCGAGGCGTTGCGGCGCGGGATCACCGTGGACGAGGTCCACGACATCTGCAAGATCGACCCGTGGTTCCTCGACCAGATGTTGGCGATCATCGAAGAACGCCACGCCCTCGCAGCCCACGACGGCCCCGACACGGTGTCGAAGGCCGAGGTCCGCCGGGCCAAGCGGCTCGGATTCTCCGACGCCCAGCTCGCCTACCTGTGGGGCTCGACCGAGCACGACGTGCGCTGTACTCGCGTCCAGCTCGGCGTGCTGCCGACGTACAAGACCGTGGACACGTGCGCGGCCGAGTTCGCGGCGGAGACGCCGTACCACTACTCGACCTACGAGGACGAGAGCGAGGTGCGCGCCTCCACCAAGCCGAAGGTGGTCATCCTCGGATCGGGCCCGAACCGGATCGGGCAGGGGATCGAGTTCGACTACTGCTGCGTCCACGCCAGCTTCTCGCTGCGCGACGCCGGGTTCGAGACGATCATGGTGAACTGCAACCCCGAGACGGTGTCGACCGACTACGACACCTCCGACCGGTTGTACTTCGAGCCCCTGACCAAAGAGGACGTCCTCAACGTCATCGCGGCCGAGACCCAGTCGAGTGGCGGCGTCGCCCCGAAGGTGATCGTGTCGCTCGGCGGTCAGACCCCGCTCAAGCTGGCCGGCGAGATCCCGGTCGAGCTCGTGGCCGGCACCTCGCCGGCCTCGATCGACGCCGCCGAGGACCGCGAGCGGTGGAACGAACTCTGCGACGAGCTGCACATCCCGCAGCCGCCCGGCGGCACCGCGGTCGACCTCGACGGCGCCAACGCCATCGTCGACCGGGTCGGGTTCCCGGTGTTGGTTCGCCCGAGCTACGTGCTCGGTGGCCGGGCGATGCAGATCGTCCACACCCGTGAGCACCTCGCCGAGGCCATGGCCGAGCTGGCCGGGTTCGGGAGCCTCGGCAAGGAGGGCGGCTTGTCCGCCGAGCGGCCGGTGCTGATCGATCGCTTCCTCGAGGGCGCGACCGAGGTCGACGTGGACGCCATTCGCGATCACACCGGCGAGGTGTTGATCGGTGGCGTGATGGAGCACGTCGAGGAGGCCGGCGTGCACTCGGGTGACTCGGCCTGCGCCATCCCGCCGCAGAACCTGCCGTCGTGGGTCGTCGAGGTGATCGAGACCTACACCCGGGCGATCGCTCAGGCGCTCGACGTGCGCGGATTGATCAACGTCCAGTACGCGGTCAGCGGAACGACCGTCTACGTGATCGAGGCCAACCCGCGCGCCAGCCGGACGGTTCCCTTCGTCGCCAAGGCGACGGGAGTCCCGCTCGCGAAGGTGGCGAGCCGGGTGATGCTCGGCGCCACGCTCGCCGACCTGCGCGACGAGGGTCTCCTGCAGCCGCCGATCAACGCCGGCCACGTCGCGGTCAAGGAGGCGGTGCTGCCGTTCAACAAGTTCCCGGAGGTCGACACCGCGCTCGGACCCGAGATGCGCTCCACCGGCGAGGTGATGGGGATCGACCGGACCTTCGACATGGCGTTCTTCAAGGCCGAGACCGCGGCGGGGACCACCCTTCCCACCGAGGGCACCGTGTTCCTCTCCCTCGCCGATCCCGACAAGCCCGCCGGGCTGGTCGTCGCCAAGCGGATGGCCGGACTCGGCTTGAAGATCGCCGCGACCTCGGGCACTGCCGCCTACCTCGAACGCTTCGGCGTGCAGGTCGACAAGGTCCTCGCCAAGGTGTCGGAGGAGGGGAGCGGCCCCACCGCCGTCGATCTCATCGCGGCGGGGGAGATCAGCTTCGTGGTGAACACGCCGCGGGGTCAGGGCACGCGCCGGGACGGCGAGCAGATCCGCAAGGCGGCCAACACCAATCGGGTGTCGTCGGTGACGACGGTCGAGGCCGCGCTCGCCGCCGCGGCGGGGATGGCCCACGCCCACACCCGGCCGCTCGAGGTGCGCCCGCTGCAGGAGTACCACGCCCGGTGAACGGATCGCGTCGATGACCCGCCGTTCCTCCCGTTTGGTCGCAAGCGCACGCCGTCGGCGTGCGAGCGACCAAACCGGGGTGGAGCTGGGGGTTCGCGTCGGGTCGGTCGGGCTGTCGGCGCCGGTCATGACCGCCAGCGGACCGGCCGGTCACGGCGCGGAACTGGCGGCCTTCGGCGACCTCTCGGTGCTCGGTGCCCACGTCGTGAAGTCCTTGGCGGCCTTCGAGTGGGCGGGAAATCCCGCCCCTCGTGTCGCGCCCACGACGGCGGGGATGATCAACGCCGTCGGGCTGCAGGGCCCCGGTGTGTCGGCCTGGTTGCGCGACGACCTGCCGGGCCTGGAGGCCACGGGAGCCGCGATCGTGGTGTCGATCTGGGGTCGAGGCGTCGAGGACTACCGCCGGGCCGCCGAGCTGCTCGCGGCCGCCCCGCCGAGCGTGGTCGCCGTCGAGGTCAATCTGTCGTGTCCGAATCTGGAGGGCCGACGCGGCATCTTCGCCCACGATCCGGAGCTGAGCGCTCAGGTGATGCGGGCGACCAGCGGGTGTGGTCGGCCCCGGTGGGCCAAGCTGAGCCCCAACACCGACCGGATCGTCGAGGTGGCCGGCGCGGTCGCCGACGCCGGGGCCGAGTCCGTGACCCTCGTGAACACCTTGCTCGGCATTGTGATCGACACCGACACCGGCCGCCCGGCGCTCGGGGCCGGGGGCGGGGGAGCGAGCGGGATCGGGATCCATCCGGTCGCGGTCCGGGCCGTCCACGACGTCCGTGCGGCCCACCCGGATCTGGCGATCGTCGGGGTCGGGGGCGTCGCCACCGGACGCGGCGCGGCCGAACTGCTGCTGGCGGGAGCGAACGCCGTGCAGGTCGGCACGGCCACGTTCGCCGATCCGCATGCGCCCTGGACCATCCAGGACGAACTGATCGACTGGGAGCGACGGCGCGGCATCGACCGCCTCGCCGACGTGTGCGGCGCCGCCCATCGCGGCGGATTGTGAGCCTTCAGGAGGACCGATGAACTTCGCCGACCACCTCGCGGCCTCGTGGGCCCAGACCGGCTCGGCGTTGTGCGTCGGGCTCGATCCGGACCCGGCTCGGCTTCCCGTCCATCTGCGCCGGGAGCCCGGCGCGATCTACCGGTTCTGTACCGAGATCGTCGATGCCACCGCCGATCTGGCGTGCTCGGTCAAACCGCAGATCGCCTACTTCGCCGCCGCCGGCGAAGAGGCGACGCTGGAGCGGATCTGCGAGTACGTGCTCACGACGCATCCCCATCTCGTGCTCGTCCTCGACGCCAAGCGGGGCGACATCGGGTCGACGGCCGAGCAGTACGCCCGAGAGGCCTACGAGCGCTACGGCGCCCACGCCGTCACGGTGAATCCGTATCTGGGCACCGATTCGATCGAGCCGTTCCTGGCCCACACCGATCGAGGCGTGTTCGTCCTGTGCCGGACCTCCAATCCCGGCGGCGACGACCTCCAACAGCTCGAGTTGGCCGGCGGCGCTCGGTTGTACGAACACGTCGCCGAGCTCGTCGCCACCCGTTGGAACGCCGAGTCGCAGTGCGGCCTGGTGGTCGGCGCGACGTATCCCGACGAGCTCGAACGGGTCCGCACGATCGTCGGGGACCGAGTGCCACTGCTCGTGCCGGGAGTCGGCGCCCAGGGCGGCGATCCGGTCGAGACCGTGCGACGAGGGGCGTCGTCCGACGGAACCGGGCTCCTGGTGAACACTTCCCGTGCCGTCCTCTACGCGTCCAGTGGTGAGGACTTCGCCGGGGCGGCCCGCTCGGTGGCGGCTCGCACGGCCGAATCGCTCCGCTCCGGCCGTCTCGGGTGACCCACGGATCGGCGGATGAAATCGACACGCGTCCGCAACACGGCTGCTCACCGTTGGTAACGTGCCCGGCATGGCAACACCCCCGCAGCTCAATCCCGAACAGCGCGCTGCCGCGCTCGCCAAGGCCGCACAGGCTCGCGCCGCTCGTGCCGAGTTCAAGGCGAAGCTCAAGATGGGCTCGGTCTCCTTGGCCGATGCTCTGGGCAAGGCTGATTCCGACGACGTCGTCGGCAAGCTCAAGGTCGTCTCCATGCTCGAGTCGCTTCCGGGCGTCGGCAAGGTGAAGGCTCGCAAGGTCATGGAGGAGATCGGCATCGCCGACTCCCGTCGCGTTCGCGGGCTCGGCGCCCAGCAGCGCGCAGCCCTGCTCGAGCAGCTCGGCAAGTAGGCGCCCCTCGTGGGCGCTCCGCTCGTGATCGTCATCTCCGGTCCCGGCGGCGTCGGCAAGGGAACCATCGTCGGCGAGCTGGTCCAGCGGGATGACACCCTGGAGTTGAGCCGGTCCTGGACGACGCGTGAGCGCCGTCCAGGCGAGCGGCCCGACGCATACCACTTCACGGATCGGGCCGAGTTCGAATCCCATATCGAGCGCGGCGGATTCCTGGAGTGGACCGAGTTCCTGGGCAACTACTACGGAACCCCCTGCCCCGAACCAGATCGCCCTCATGACCTGGTACTCGAGATCGAAGTCCACGGCGCCCAACAGGTGAAGTCGATCGACCAGGGCGCGGTGTTGATCTTCGTGCTTCCGCCGTCGCGCGAGGAACAAGAACGGCGGTTGCGCTACCGCGGCGATCCCGATCACAAGGTGGCCGAGCGGCTGCGCAAGGCCGAAGAAGAAGAACCGGTGGGACGAGAACTGGCCGATCACGTCGTGGTGAACGACGATCTCGATCGAACGGTCGCGGAACTGCTCGCGATCATCGACCGCGAGCGAGCCACCCGCCAACCACGCGGCGAGAGTGTTGGCCGCTAGCCTGGGCAAGAACGCCCTGAAAGGACCCGTTGATGGCTCGTGCACATGATTCGATGATCGACCCCGCGATCGAGGAGCTCCTCGACCGAGTCGATTCGAAGTTCAGCCTCGTGACCCTGGCGTCGCGCGCGCACGGCAGATCAACTCGTACTTCAACCAGCTCGGCGAAGGGCTCGGCACGATGGTGCCGCCCCAGGTCTCGTCGGTGGCTCGTAAGCCCCTCTCGATCGGCTTCGAGGAGATCGCTGCCGACAAGATCCAGCGGGTCCAGCGGGTCGAAGCGCCGGAGGGTTCGGCCGACGGGGCCGAGGAGATCTCGGCCGCCGACGGCGACATCGACGCCTGACGTCAGGTCATGAGCGCCCTCGCCGGGAAACGGGTGGTGCTCGGCGTCACCGGAGGCATCGCGGCGTACAAGGCCGTGGAGGTGTGCCGGCGGATGATGGACGCCGGGGCTCACGTGTCGCCCATTATGACCAAAGGGGCCGAGCATTTCCTCGGTCGCCAGACGCTGTCCGCGCTGGCGTCGCAGAACGTGCAGACGGGCCTGTGGGACCTCGATGATCCGATCCCGCACACCCGCCTCGGCCAGCAGGCCGACCTGATCCTCGTGGCTCCGGCCACGGCACGGCTGATCGCGGCGTACGCCGCCGGGTTGTCCGCCGATCTGCTGGTGGCCACCCTCATCGCAACCCGCGCCCCGGTGGTGATCTGCCCGGCGATGCACACCGAGATGTGGGAACACCCCGCCGTCCAGGACAACCTGGCCACCTTGCGCCGTCGCGGCGTTCACATCGTCGACCCCGACAGCGGCCGGCTCGCCGGTGGTGATGTCGGTCACGGGCGTCTTGCGACCCCCGAACGGATCGTCGCCGAGGTGGAACGGCTGCTCGGCCCCCAGGACCTCGCCGGTGTCGCAGTGTTGGTCTCGGCGGGCGGAACCCGGGAACCGATCGACGCCGTGCGCGTCATCGCCAACCGGTCCTCTGGCAAGCAGGGCTATGCGATCGCCGCTGCGGCCGCCGCTCGCGGGGCCACCGTCACCTTGGTCTCCACCGTCGATCGGCCGGCGCCGATCGGCGTCGAGGTCGTCTCGGTGGAAACCGCGGCCGAGATGCAGGCGGCGATCGAGACCCGCTTCGCTCGGACCGACGTGGTGGTGATGGCGGCCGCCGTCGCCGACTTCCGGCCCGTCGACCCGGCCGGTGGGAAGTTGAAGAAGGAAGCCGGCGCCCCTCGGATCCAGCTCGAGCCGACGCCGGACATCCTCGCCGGGCTCGGGAGCAAGAAACGGGCCGATCAGACCCTGGTCGGCTTCGCCGCCGAGACCCAAGATCTCTTGGCCAACGCGGCGCGCAAGGTCGCGAACAAGAACCTCGATCTGATCGTCGCCAACGACGTCGCCGCCGACGGAGTGGGGTTCGCCCATGAAACGAATGCCGTGACCGTCCTGGACGCCACCGGTGTGGTGGCTACCATTCCGCTGGCTGACAAGCGGCACGTGGCGGAACGTGTGCTCGACGAGATCGTCGGCGTGCGGAATCGGCGACGACATCAACCATGAGCAGGAGTAGCGAGTGAGCAACTGGACCTTCACCTCGGAATCTGTGACCGAGGGGCATCCGGACAAGATGGCGGACCAGGTGTCGGATGCGGTGTTGGATGCCATCCTCACCGAGGATCCGATGGGTCGGGTGGCGTGCGAGACCATGCTGACGACCGGGTTGTGTGTGGTGGCGGGTGAGATCACCACCTCCGCGTACGTCGACATCCCGAAGCTGGCCCGTCAGGTGATCAAGGACATCGGGTACGACAACGCGTTGTACGGGTTCGACGGCAACACCTGCGGGGTGATCGTGTCGATCGACGAGCAGTCGGCCGACATCGCCCAGGGCGTGGACTCCTCCGAAGAGGTCCGTGGCGGCAAGTCCGGCGAGGACCTGCTCAATTCAGGGTGCTGGGGACCAGGGCATGATGTTCGGCTGCGTGCGACGAGACGGCCGATCTGATGCCGTTGCCGATCTGGACCGCGCATCGGTTGTCGGAGCGGTTGACCGAGGTCCGCAAGGCCGACGTGCTGCCGTACCTGCGTCCGGACGGCAAGACCCAGGTGACCTTCGACTACGAGAACGGGCGTCCGGTCCGGTTGCGGACGGTGCTGATCTCGACCCAGCACGCGCCGGGGTGGATCGGGACACCATGATCCGTCCGGATCTGATCGAGCAGGTGATCCGCCCCGTGATCCCGGAGCAGTTCGCGGGGGACGACTACGAGGTCTTCGTCAGCCCGACCGGGGTGTTCGAACTGGGTGGGCCGCACGCCGATTGTGGGCTGACCGGTCGCAAGATCATCGTCGACACCTACGGTGGGATGGGTCGCCACGGTGGCGGTGCGTTCTCCGGCAAGGACCCGTCCAAGGTCGACCGTTCGGCAGCGTATGCGGCTCGTTGGGTGGCCAAGCACGTCGTCGCCGCCGGGGTGGCCGCTCGGTGCGAGGTGCAGGTGGCGTGCGCGATCGGCGTCGCGCATCCGATCTCGATCCTGGTGGAGACGTTCGGGACCTCGGAGATGGATCCGGGCAAGATCGAAGCTGCGGTCCGGTCGACCTTCGACCTGCGTCCCGCCGCGATCCTGCGAGATCTGGATCTTCGTCGACCGATCTACCGCCAGACCGCGGCCTACGGCCACTTCGGTCGGCCGAACCCCGACTTCACGTGGGAGCACACCTCCAAGCTGGACGAGTTCAAGGCCGCGCTCGGCGTGTGAACACCCCGCCCGCCCCCGAGCGGCGCGGGTGCTGCCCGACGTCAGCGGGCTCGAGGAAGAATTCGACTACCTGGTCCCGGAGCACCTCCGGGACCAGGTGCTGTCGGGACGATCGTCCGCATCCCGCTGCACGGCCGCCGGGTCGGCGGCTGGGTGACGGCGCTGGTCGACTCCGACGTCCCCGAGGACAAGCTCAAACCAATCGCCAAGGTCACGGGCCATGGACCTGCTCCAGGTTGGTGGACCTGGCCCGCTGGACCGCCCATCGCTGGGCCGGCCCGGTTCGAGCCGTGCTGAAGTCGGCCTCGCCCGAGCGAGCCGTCGTCCGTGCACCGGCACCCCGCCGGCGGGCAGCGCTGCGGGCAACTCCGGGCGGTGATGTCGATCCGGAACCCCGCTCGTCGAGCGGGGCTGGGTGGATCGCCCGTCGCGCCCCTGCGGCCTCGGTGGTCCCGATCATCGAGGAACTCATGGCGCTCGGCCCGGTCCTCATCGTCACCCCGAGCGTGGACCGGGCCCGCCTCGCGGCCGCTCGGCTGCGGGCGCTCGGCAGCGTCGCGCTCCTGCCGAACGACTGGGCGCTGGCGCTCGGTGGCACGGATCTGACGATCGGTGCCCGGTCCGCTGCGTGGGCTTCGGTCCCGGACCTCGCCGCCATCATCGTCCTGGACGAACACGACGAGGCGCTCCAGGAGGAACGTTCGCCGACGTGGCACGCCCGCGACGTGTGCCTGGAGCGCGCTCGCCGAGCGGGTATCCCGTGCGTGCTCGTCTCCCCGACGCCCAGCCTCGCCGCCCTCCACGGTGGGCTCGAACTGCGCCTGGACGACCGCCGCACCGAACGGCTCGGTTGGCCGCACGTCGAGGTGATCGACCTCGGCGCGGACGACCCGTGGATCACGTCGCTCGTGACCTCACCCCTGATCCAGGAGCTGCGGACCGAGGGTCGCCGCGTGGCGTGCATCCACAACACGACCGGTCGCGCCCGGCGCCTCGCGTGCAAGCGGTGCAGGGAGCTCAGCGTGTGCGAGGCCTGCGCGACGCCGGTGGCGGAACGAACCGCTGGTGTGCTCACCTGCCCGCGCTGCGGTACCGAACGGCCCAAGGTCTGCCAGGCGTGCGGCGCGGCGAAGCTGGTGAACCTCCGACCCGGCGTGTCGCGCCTGCGCGAGGAACTGGAGGCGGCGGCAGGACGGCCGGTCATCGAGGTGACCGCGGCGACCGACGACCTCCCGGACGACGCCGACGTCTTCGTCGGGACCGAAGCGTTGCTGCATCGTGTCCGCCGACTCGACACCGTCGCGTTCGTCGACTTCGACGCCGAACTCCTCGCGCGGTACCGCGCCGGCGAGCAGGCACTCGGCCTGCTCGCCCATGCAGCCCGCCTGGTCGGCTGCGCGATGGCGGCGGCCGGGTCCTCGTGCAGACCTACCACCCTGGTCACGAGGTCGTGGCCGCCGTGCGCCTGGCCGACCGGGACTGGCGACCTCGGCGCTGGAGGCACCTCGCGCCGCACTCGGATTCCCGCCCTTCGGAGCGCTCGCCTCGCTCGAGGGCGCCGGTCGCGACGAGTTCGCCGCCGAGCTCCAGCTCGATCGACGTGTCGCCGTCCTCGGGCCCGCTGACGGTCGCTACCTCGTGCGAGCCGACGGCCCCGATCAGCTCGCCGACGTCCTCGCCGCGGTCCCACGTCCTCCGGGCGCGCGGATTCGCGTCGGCGTCGATCCTCCCCGAGTCTGATCCGAGCTCACCGCGGCGTGGCCTGGTGGTCGCCTCCGGCGCGCTGGGTGATGCGGAGCAATCGATACCCGGAGGCGCGAGGTCATCCGATCCACGTTCCAGCCCTCGACGCCGAGCCAGGTCGCGAGGAGTCGGCCCCGAGGTGTTTCTGCACGACCAGCACCGCCTGACCGCCCTCGGCGAGCCGGGGAGCCACTGTCTGAGCAAGGAGTGGAGTTGGGCCTTGCCGATCCGGATCGGCGGATTGGACCAGATGGTCGCGAACCTGACCTCGGCCGGCACGTCGTCGGGTGCAGCCACCCGAACGTTGGCGATCCCGTTCTCCCGGGCGTTGTCGACGCACAGCTCCACGCCCGTTCGTTGACGTCCACGGCCCACACCGAGGCCTGCGGCGAGCGCCGGGCCATCGTGAGGGCGATCGGTCCGGCGCCGCAGCCGAGATCCAGCAGATCGCCGTTGCGGGCCGGAGCCGGGGCCTCGAGGAGCAACAACCGGGTGCCGGTGTCGAGGCTGCCGTGGCTGAAGACGCCGCGGTCGGTGGTGAGCCGGAACGAGGTGTCGGGCAGGGCGACGTCGATCGTGATCGGCTTGGAGGCGACCGACGGAGAGGGCTCGAAGTACTGGGAGGACATTCCTCGGTAGCCTGGCACGTCATGGCCCACACCATCCGGACCTACGGCGACCCGGTCCTCAAGACCGTCGCCGCGGAGATCACCGACGTCGACGGCAAGCTCGTCAACGTCGCCAACGAGATGATCGACGTGATGTACGCCGCCAACGGTCTGGCGGTGGCCGCGCCGCAGATCGGCATCCAGCGCCAGCTCGTCGTGTACGACGTGGGCGACGGACCGAACGCCATCATCAATCCGACGATCCGTGAGTCGGGTGGCGGCGATTGGGTCTACGACGAAGGATGCCTGTCGATCCCGGGCCTGTACGTCGAGTTGCTCCGGCCCAAGCAGGTGCTCGTGCATGGCTGGGACCTCGAGGGCAACGAGCTCGAATACGAATACGACGAGCTCACGGCGCGGATGTTCCAACACGAGATCGACCATCTCCAGGGCGTGCTGATGTTCGATCGGATGGAGCCGGATCAACGCAAGGCCGCGCTGCGCGAGTACCGCCGACTCCAGGAGGCTCCGCAGGAACCCCCGAAGAAGCGTCGCTTGCGTCTCTCGTGACCGACCTCGCTCGGTCCCACCCCATCCTCGACGCCTCGCCTACCTGGGCACCCTGGCATGGCCGTGGCGCCGCTTCGCGCCCTGGTCGACGCGGGCTACGACGTCGCTGCGGTCGTCACGAGAGTCGACAAGCGACGCGGTCGTGGCGGTGCCACCCAACCCAGCCCGGTCAAAGCGGCCGCCGCCGAGTTCGGCATTCCCGTGCTGCACCGGGTCGACGAGTTGCTCGCGTTGGACCCTCCGGTCGAGCTCGGCGTGGTGGTGGCGTTCGGCCAACTGATCAAACCCCACGTCCTCGAACGGGTGGCGATGGTGAACATCCACTTCTCGTTGCTTCCTCGGTGGCGGGGCGCGGCCCCGGTCGAGCGAGCCCTCCTCGCCGGGGACGCAGTGACCGGAACCTGTCTGATGCAGCTCGAGGTCGGGCTGGACACCGGCGCGGTCTACGACCGGGTGGAGGTTCCGATCGCCGAGCGGATGACCGCGGTCGAGCTGCGCGAGGCGCTCGTGGCCGCCGGGACCGAACAGCTCCTGCGAGTCCTCGACCGCGGGCTCGTCGATCCGGTGCCGCAAGACGGCGAGGCGACCTACGCCGCCAAGATCGACCCGAGCGAGCTCCGCATCGACTGGTCCCGGCCGACGGCCGAGCTCGACCGGCTGGTGCGCCTGGGCGGGGCGTGGACGATGTTTCGCGACCGCCGGATCAAGCTGCTCGACGCAGCACCGGGACCGGCGGTGGGCGAGCAGGCAGGCGTGCTGGGGGCCGGGCCGACCCCGACGGTGGCCACCATCGACGGCTCGTTGACGATGGTCAGGGTGCAGCCGGAAGGCAAGGCGCCGATGGATGCTGCTGCCTGGTGGAACGGGGCTCGCCCGGCCGGGGAGCGGCTCACGTGAACGCCGATCGTCGCGGGCCGCGCCCTCCCTCGGATTCCCCTCGTCCTCGGGGGACGGGCCGACCCGGTCCGCGGGAGGGTGGCCCGAAGCGCTCCGCTCCGCGCACCAGGGAGCGGGCCCGGCCGACGACCGCGCGAGCGGTTGCCCTCGATGCGCTGGCCCGGATCGAGGAGGACGGCGCGTACGCCAACCTCGTGACGCCCACCCTGCTCGAACGAAGCGGGTTGTCGGATCTCGATCGCCGGTTCGTCACCGAGCTCGTGTACGGCACCACCCGGATGCGCCGGGCGTGCGACTTCGCGATCGATCGATTCATCCTCAGCCCGCCCGACCCCGACACCCGTCGGCTCCTGCGCCTGGGCGCCTACCAGCTGCTCTTCGCCGGGGTCGCCCCACACGCCGCGGTCGGCGAGACCGTGGAACTCGCGCCCTCGAAGGTGCGGGGGTTCGTGAACGCGGTGCTTCGGCGGGTCGCCAACGCCCCCGTCGATTGGCCCGACGACGCGACCCGGCTCAGCTACCCCGACTGGATCGTGCGACGTCTCGATGCGGAGTTCGGGGTCGAGACGAGCCGGTCGATGTTGGAGTCGATGAACCAGCCGGCGCCGGTCCACCGGCGTGAGGACGGCTACGTCCAGGACCTCGCCTCTCAGGCGGTGGTCGATGCCGTGGTCGCCCTGCTGCCCACTCCCGATGCGCTCGTCTACGACGTCTGTGCGGCTCCGGGCGGAAAGACGACCGGGATGGCCGGGCGCGGCGCGACCGTGGTCGCCGGTGATCTGCACCTTCATCGGGCTCGCCTGACGAACGAGAACGTGGCGGCACTGGGCGCCGAGCTCGCCGGCACGGTCGTGGCCGACGGCACGATGCCACCCTTCCGTCCCGGTGCCTTCGATGCGGTGCTGCTCGACGCACCGTGTTCCAGGCTCGGGGTGCTGCGCCGCCGTCCGGACGCCCGCTGGCGCGTCGCCGAGGCCGACGTCGCCGACCTCGCTGCGCTCCAACAACGCCTGATCGACGCGGTGTCGCCGCTCGTGCGACCCGGCGGAGTGCTCGTCTACAGCGTGTGCACCCTGCTCGCCGAGGAGGCCGACGCCCATCGGTTCGGACCCGGGTGGACATCCATCGGAGTCCTGAGTGGTGGATGGGAAGCCCGGGGTGCCCAGACGATGCTGCTGCGTCCGGACCGTGACGACCACGACGGAATGCTCCTGCGGGCCTTGGCTCGCGAGTGATGGCTCGCTAGCTTCTGAGTGCCCCGGGACGACGGGGCGTGGTTCGCACGGCGGGGGTGTGCTGCGACGATTCGTTGGCGAACTGGAAGTGGGCAGGTCATGGGCATGTTGGCGATCGACGCCGGGGAAGTGGCAACCACCCTCGGTCCTCCGGTGATCAAGGTGATCGGGGTCCTCATCGGGATCAAGATCGGGCATCGCCTGATCCGCCGAGTGGCGACCAAGGCCCCGCCGAAGTTCCAGCGCCAGGCGGGCTACGTCCTGCCGAAGGTGGTCACCGTGTTCGGCGTGCTGATCCTCCTCGGCTCGCTCGGCATCAACATCAATTCGCTCCTGGCGATGATGGCCACCATCGGTCTGGGCGCCGCGCTCGTGTTCACCCCGATCGGGCAGAACCTGATCGCCGGCTTCCTCGCCGGGATCGACGACGTGGTGCGCGAAGGCGACGTGCTGAGCGTCGGCGACAAGGTCGGGCGGGTGGTCCGCAAGGGCTCGCTCAGCCTCGGCGTCCTGATGCCCGACGGCTCGACGGTCTACATGCCCAACGTGAAGGCGGTCGATGACGAGTTGACCAACCATTCGCGCTCCGAGGGGGCCCGGATCGAGGTCGAGATCAAGCTCGACATGTTCCCGGATCGGGCCGCGGCGGTGGCGATCATGACCGCAACGCTCGAGCAGCTGCCCTGGCGGATGCCGGACAAGCCGACCGCAGTGCTGTTCACCGAGATCGGGGCCAACGCGTTCCACTACACGTGTCAGGCGTGGATCGAGAGCAAGCTCGACGCTCCGCAACGGCGTTCGATGATGCTCACGGAGCTCGTCAACAACCTCGAGCACGCCGGATTCTCGATCGGCGAGACATCGTTCGTGGCCGCGGACTACTTCCGAGCCAGCCAGGTCGCCGATCCGGCCCACGAGCCGGCGGCGTCGGAGCGCTGACGCCGCTACGGTCGAGTGGATGACGGATCGTCCGCTCCTCGCCAAAGTCCTCACCGTCTCCGACGGGGTCGTCCACGGGACCCGAGAGGACCGCTCCGGAGCCGCCCTCGCCGACTGCCTGACCCGCCACGGGTTCGAGGTCGTCGATCGCCAGGTCACCGCGGACGGGACCGACAACGTCGCCGCCGCCCTCCGGCAACTCACCGATGGGTTCGCCGGTCTGGTCGTGTCGACCGGTGGGACCGGGTTCGCTCCTCGGGATCAGACGCCCGAAGGGACTCGCCTGGTGGTGGAGCGCGAGGCCCCAGGGCTGGCCGAGGCGATGCGGCTGATCAGTCCGCTGGGCCGGCTCTCTCGCGGGATCGCCGGGATCCGGGGCGGGGCGATCATCTGCAACACGCCGGGCTCGCCCAAGGGCTGCGTGGAGCAGCTCGAGGCCATCATCGACGTCCTGCCCCACGCCCTCGCCCTGCTCGCCGACACCCCGACGTCGCACTGAACCGGGCCGGTGCCGACGAGTCCGACGGCTGCCGGAGGTGCCTCAGCTCAGTGCGCTGGCGACGGTCTCCCAGAACCGGCCGTAGCGGTCCTCCCGCTCGGCCTGGTGCTCGCCGAGGGTGAAGTCCGGGACGATCAGCTCCTCGATCCCGCTGTCCTGGTACGTGGCGACGATCTCCAGGAGCTGCTCGGGCGTGCCGACGATCGAACGATCGGGTGGGGCGACCTGGCGGAGCCGATCGGCGCCCTCGTCGTCGTCGGCCAGGAACACCATGGCCTGGGCCGAGCGGTGCAGCGATGCGGGGTCGCGCCCTACGGCTTCGCACGCCGCGTCCATCCGCGCCGATGCCGCCGCCACGACCGTCGGGTCACCCCACGTGTTCCACTCATCCGCGTGGCGGGCGGTGATGCGCAGCATCTTCGAGCCGCCGGTGCCGACGAGGATCGGCAGGCGCTCCTGGATCGCCTTGGGGTTCATCGGCGCGTCGGTGATCGAATAGAACTCGCCCTCGAACGTGGTCCGGGGCTGGTCCAGCAACGAGCGAACGATCTGGATCGCCTCGTCGAACCGCCGGACCCGGGGTCCGGGCGCCTCGAGTTCGATGCCGTATGCCCGATGCTCGTTGACCTGCCACCCGGCACCGAGGCCGAGCACGAAGCGGCCCCCGGACACCACGTCGAGCGAGGCGGCCCGATTGGCCAGCAGGGCCGGGTGATGGACCGAGGTCGGCGACACGAGCGGCCCGAGGCGCACCCGGGAGGTGGCCGCGGCCAGCGCCGGCAGCACCGCCCACACCTCGAGGAAGGGTCGATCGTCGACCGAGCCGTCCTCGGTGTTGGGCATGTAGTGGTCGGCACACCAGATCCCGTGCCAGCCGCCGCGATCAGCGAAGCGCGCCGTGGCGAGCAGGTCCTCCCAGGGACGAGCGGACGAGGGCCAGATCGAGAACTTCACGCCTGGAGACTACGACCGCCCCGCCGCCACCGAACGCACTGGGGCCGCACCGACCCGACTTCGTAGACTCTGCGGTCGTGCTGCGACTGGTCCTCCCCAAAGGCTCGCTGGAGCGAGCCACCCTCGAACTGTTCGAAGCCGCTGACCTGCCGGTCCAGCGGAATTCGTCGGTCGACTACAAGGCGAACATCGACGATCCTCGGATCATCGAGGTCCGGATCCTTCGACCCCAGGAGATCCCGGTGTACGTGGCGGAGGGCCTGTTCGACCTCGGGATCACGGGCCGGGACTGGGTCGAGGAGACGGCGAGCGACATCGTGAGCCTCGGTGAGTTGAAGTACTCCAAGGCGACGAGCAACCCGATCAAGGTCGTCGTCGCCGTGGCCGAGGATCATCCGGCGCAGCGGATCGAGGACCTCGGTGACGGGGTGCGGGTCTCGACCGAGTACCCCGAGCTGACCCGCCGCTTCTTCGAGTCCCGCGGTGTCCAGGCCAACGTCCGGCTCTCCTACGGCGCCACCGAGGCCAAGATCCCCGAGATCGCCGACGCCGTGGTCGAGATCACCGAGACCGGACGGGCCCGCCGGCGGGCCTGCGGATCCTGGACACGATCATGACGAGCTACACCGAGGTCGTCGCCAACCAGGCCGCCTATGACGACCCCGATAAGCGCCACGCCATGTCACAGCTGATGACGCTGCTCTCCGGCGCCCTCGATGCCCGGGGCAAGGTGCTGCTCAAGGTCAACGTGGCCGAGGAGCACCTCCAGGGCGTGCTCGACGTGCTTCCGTCGGCCAAGTCGCCGACCATCTCCCAGCTGGCCGGGGGCGGCTACGCGGTGGAGACCGTGGCCGAGAAGCGGACGATCAACGTGTTGATCCCGCAGCTCAAGGACGCTGGTGCCACCGACCTGCTCGAACTGCCCATCTCCAAGATCGTGGCCTAGGTGCCCGCGATGTCCGGCCGGTACGGCGTGGTGGTCTCCTTCGACGAGGAACGCGGGCTGGGCGAGGTCCGCGGTGCCGACGGCACCACCTGGCCGTTCCACTGCACCTCGATCGCGGATGGCAGCCGAACGATCGCCGTGGGCGCTCGCGTCCGCTTCGAGCCGCTCGCCCGGTTCGGTCGCGACGAAGCCGGCTCGATCGAACCGGTCGAGCCGGTCGAGGCGGTCGAGCCGGTGACCTCCGCCGACTGACGAGCCCCCGTGACGCGCCCGGATGACGTGAGGCAGTCGAGGGCGGCGTCGGCCGCGCGCCGCGACCGCCGATTCGCCGAAGTGATGCTGGCCCTGGGGGAGGGCGAGGTGGTGAGCTACGGCGACGTCGCCGAGGTCGCCGGGTTCCCGAAGCTCTCCCGCGCCGTGGGGCGGTTCCTCGCCACCACCGAACTCGACGTGCCGTGGTGGCGGGTCGTGAACACCGCCGGACGCCTCGTCCCGGGTCACGAACGCGAGCAGGCCGCGATCCTGCGTTCCGAGGGAGTGGTCGTGCGCAGCGGGCGGGTGGTCGAGGCCCCCGTCGGCCGGTTCAGCCGCTGACGGTGCCCTTGATCTGCACGAACGCCAGGCGGATCTGGTTGAGCGCGTCGCGCAAGGTGGCGACCTCGGGTCCGAGCCGCTCCCCGAGTCCTTCCACCAGGCAGGCGAAGGCGTCGATGGCCAGGACCGATTCGGTGAGCCGGGGCGGCTCGGCCGAGAGGTGGATGGCGGCGAGTTCGTAGAGTCCCATGGCGTGGTTGACCACGACCACGTGGGCCGGGACCTCCGCCAGGCGACGCTTGGTCTCCTCGAGGGCAGCGAGGGCCTCCTGCTCCTCGGGCGACCACTCGTGGGCCTCTGGTTCGGCGCCCTCGCGGGCCTCGGTCGGGGTCGAGGTGGCGTCGTCCGAGCTCCGCTCGGGTTCCGGGTGCGCGCCGTCAGGTGTCCAAAGTTCGCTCACGTGCGCTAACCTACCCGGCCGACAACTGAGGCGAAGTGGGGCGACTCGATTCGTCCCCACCCGGCCACCTCGCGGTGCGCCGGGTCGAGTCCGGATCACCGGCATGGATGCGCTCCCCATCGGGGGACGCCATGGTGGAGTTCTCGGGTTTCGGCTTCGTCCCGAATCCCGAACACCACCATGGGAGGAGCGCCCATTGCACAGGAGTGAGCAGCCATAGCACCGCCGCAGTCGAACGAGCCGCGGTACAACGAGCGCATTCGCGCCCGTGAGGTCCGGGTGATCGGTCCCGAGGGATCGCAGTTGGGGATCAAGTCCGTCCCCGACGCGTTGTCCCTCGCCCGAGAGCTGGATCTCGACCTCGTGGAAGTGGCCCCGATGGCCAACCCGCCCGTCTGTCGAATCATGGATTTCGGCAAATGGAAATACGAGGAATCGCAAAAGGCCAAGGAATCCCGGAAGAAGGCGACCCACATCTCCATCAAGGAGGTGAAGTTCCGCCCCAAGATCGGGCAGGGTGACTTCGACACCAAAGTGCGCCACATCATCGACTTCCTCGAAGATGGCCACAAGGTGAAGGTCACCCTCCAGTTCCGAGGCCGTGAGATGGCTCATCCCGAACTCGGTACCAAGGTGCTGAACAGCGTGGCCGACAAGACGGCTGATGTGGGCAAGATCGAGGCCCACCCCCGTCAAGACGGTCGAAACATGACGATGGTCCTCGCCCCGGAAAAGAAGGCGCCGGTGAAGAAGTCCGACCAGGACCCCGACCCCGCCAACTCGGAGCAGCCCTCCACGTGAGTGTGCGACCCGCCGCTTCGGCGGCGGGTCCTCGCCACCAGAACCCCCAAGGATCCGGGTGACCGGCTCCGTTCATCCCGGATCGCCGCGACGATCCCCGCGCCGCCCTGAGCGGTACCCCCAAGGTGAATCCCCATGCCCAAGATGAAGACGTCCAAGACCACGGCCAAGCGGTTCAAGAAGACCGGCACCGGCAAACTCCGCCGCCTGCAGCAGAACCGCCAGCACCTCTTCGAGAAGAAGGCCTCGACCCGCACCCGCCGCCTCGACGGCGAGGTCGACGTGCATCCGTCCGACACCAAGCGCATCAAGCGGCTCCTCGCCGAGCGGTGAGCCCGGCGGATTTCCAGACTCTCTCGACGACACACGACACAAGGACGAACACGACATGGCACGGGTGAAGCGCGCCGTTGGCGCCAAGAAGCACCGCAAGGCGACCCTGGAGAAGGCCAAGGGTTACTACGGCAACAAGTCCCGCTCGGTGCGGGCGGCCAACGAGCAGGTCATGCGCTCGGGGCAGTACGCGTTCCGCGACCGCCGGGCGAAGAAGGGCGAGTTCCGTCGCCTGTGGATCCAGCGGATCAACGCCGCTTGCCGCATCCACGACATGAGCTACTCCAAGTTCATCGCCGGACTCCACGCAGCAGACATCGAGGTCGACCGCAAGATCCTGGCCGAGCTGGCCGTGAGCGACCTGGCGTCGTTCGGCAAGCTGGTCGAGGCCTCCAAGGCGGCGCTCTCCTGAGCGAGCCGCTCGGATTCCAGAACGCAACCGTTCAGCAACTGCGGCGCCTGCTCGGGCGCCGCAGTTCGCGTTCCGAGGCCCGTCGCTTCGTGGTGGAGGGAACGGGGCTCGTCACGGAAGCGGCGAGGGCCGGGTGGACCGTGCACTCCCAGTTCTTCGGGGCGGGGGCCGAACCGGTACCAGGTCTCGACGCGCCTGCCTACGAACTGGGGCGCGGCGTGTTGGAGCGGGTGGCGACCACGGCCACGCCCCAACCCCACCTGGCCGTGGTCGCCATGCCCGACCCGGACGTCTCAGTGCTGGAACGGGCGTCGTTCGTCGTGGTCGCCGACCGACTCGCCGATCCGGGGAACGCCGGCACGATCCTGCGTTCGGCCGAGGCTGCCGGGGCAGATGCGGTCGTGCTGACCGCCGGCTCGGTGGACCCGTTCAACCCCAAGGTGGTGCGGGCCTCGGCGGGAGCGCTGTTCCACGTGCCCGTGGTCCAGGTCGGAGACCTGGCTCCTCGGCGCCGCTGGACTCGTCACCCTCCGGAACGTCATCGCACCAAGGACAGCCGTTCACCGCCTGCGACCTCACACGTCGCGGCTCTGGTGCTCGGGAACGAAGGCCCACGGGCTGCCTGACGACGCGCCGGTCGAGGAGTGGATCACGATCCCCATGCCGGACGGGCCGAGGCCTGAACGTCGCCATGGCTGCGACCGTCGTCTGCTTCGAGGTCGCCCGCCAACGCGCTCGGCCTGATCGGGCGAGCAAACCCGCCTCTGCCTCGCAGGGACCGTGGCTAGACTCGGCGACCGTGCCCGCCACACTGGTTCACCGATTTCTCGGCCCCCGGATCGCACTCCGGGGCGCGCGACGAGCTGCTGACTGACGCAGCGCGCGCCGACGAGACGGTCCGGGGGAATCGAACGACCCCACGCCAGTACCCCCGGAAAGGAACCCGACTTGCAGCCCGTGGACTCGGCCTGCTCTCCTCGGACCCCGATGATCGATGACATCCGAGCCGCGTCAGACGCGGCGATCGCCGCCCTCTCGGCCGCCGGCGACCTCGACACCCTCCGCTCCCTCGAGACCGACCTGCTCGGCAAGAGGGGCCCCCTCGCTCAGTTCAAGACCCAGATGGGCAAGCTGGCGACGGTCGACGACAAGCGCGACGTCGGCCAGGCGCTGAACGCCGCCACCGCCCGGGCTCGCTCCGCCGCCGATGCTCGTCGCGCCGAACTCGAAGCCGCCGCCCTCGACGCCCGGCTGGCGACCGAACAACTCGACCTGACCGAGTTCACCAAACGCCCGACCCGCGGCCACGCCCACCTCGCGACCCAGGCGATGCAACGGCTCGAGGACACCTTCATCGGACTGGGGTTCCGGATCGCCGAAGGTCCGGAGGTCGAGACTGACTTCTACAACTTCGAGGCCCTCAACATGCCGCCGTCGCACCCGGCGCGAAGCATGTGGGACACCTTCTTCGTCGAGAGCGGCGAACCGGGCAGCACGGTGTTGCGCACCCACACCTCGCCGGTGCAGATCCGGGTCATGGAGACCTGGGAACCGCCGATCTACGCCGTGATGCCCGGTCGGGTGTTCCGCAACGAGACCGCCGACGCGACTCATCTCGCGGTGTTCCACCAGATCGAGGGTCTGGTGATCGATCGCAACATCACCTTCTCCGACCTCGCCGGCACCATCGAGGCCTTCACGAAGGCCTTCTTCGGGGCCGGCTTCACGAGCCGGCTCCGTCCGTCGTACTTCCCGTTCACGGAACCGTCGGCCGAGTTCGACATCCAGCGCCCCGACGGCTCGTGGGTGGAACTCGGCGGATGCGGAATGGTGCATCCGCACGTCTTGCGGGCGGGCGGCCTGGACCCCGAGGAGTGGAGCGGGTTCGCCTTCGGCTTCGGGATCGACCGTATGGCCAAGGAACGCCACGGCATCGAGGACGTGCGCGACATGTACACCAACGACGTCCGCTTCCTGACGCAGTTCTGAGGAGATCGACATGAAGATCCTGCTGTCATGGCTGCGCGAACTCGTCGACCTTCCCGACGACCTCGAGCAGATCACCAAGGCCCTCGACGACCTCGGCCTCGCGGTCGAGGGGGTCGAGCAAACCGGCGAATCCGTCCCCGGTGTCGTCACCGCCAAGGTGCTGCGAACCGAAGTCCACCCGGACGCGGCCAAGGTCCGTCGGGTCTACGTCGACGCCGGCGACGGCGTCGAGCGCCACGTGTGGTGCGGTGCCTCCAATATGGACGCCGGCGACGTGGTCGCCTTGGCGACCCTGGGCACCAAGATGCCCGACGGTCGCGAGATCCTGAAGCGGGGCATCCTCGGCATCGACTCCGAGGGCATGCTGTGCTCGACCAAGGAACTCGGGCTCGGCGAGGACCACACCGGGATCATGATCCTGGACGGCGCCACCCCGCTCGGAGTGCCGCTCAACGACGCACTCGGGGTGCAGCCCGACGTCCTGATCGATCTCGATCTGACCCGGAACCGACCGGACGCCTGGGGCTATGTCGGCGTCGCCCGCGATCTCGCCGCGCACTTCGGCACTGCGCTGCACGCTCCGGCGCCGAGCCTCGTCGCCACCGGTGCGGAACGAGTCGCACCCGTGACCCTCGTGGACGGGGAGCGGTGCCCCCGCTTCACGAGCCTCGTCCTCTCCGGTGTGCAGGTGACCTCGTCGCCGCGATGGATGGCGAATCGGCTCGAGGCGGCGGGGATGCGGTCGATCAACAACGTGGTCGACGTGAGCAACTACGTGATGCTCGAGCAGAACCAACCCAACCACGCCTATGACCTCGACACCCTGGGCGGCGGCGGGTTCCGCATCCGCCTCGCCGCCGACGGCGAGCGTCTCGTCACCCTCGACGGGGTCGAGCGCACCCTGACCGCCACGGATCTGTTGATCTGCGATGCCAACGACGTGCCGATCGGCCTCGGTGGCGTGATGGGCGGCGAGCACACGGAGATCTCCGAGTCGACGAGCGTCGTGGCGCTCGAGATCGCCTACTTCGAACCGGTCGGCATCAGCCAGACCGCGCCTCGACTCGGACTGCGCTCCGAGGCGTCGGCCCGCTACGAGCGCGGCGCCGACCCCTACGCGATCGAGGTCTCGGCGGCCCGCTTCGTGGAACTGCTCCGCGAAACCTGTCCCGACCTGATCGTCCACGCCGGATGGGTCGATGCCCGCCACGACTCGTTGCGTCCGGAACGGGTCACCACGCGACTGCGGTTGTCCCAGATCGAGCGGATCCTCGGCACGGCGATCGAGCGGGACACCGTGCGTTCGCTGCTCGATCCGATCGGGTTCACCACCTCGACCACCGACGACCCCGACGTGCTCGAGGTGGTGCTCCCGTCGTGGAGAGCCGACGCGACCGCCGAGATCGACGTCATCGAGGAAGTCGCCCGACACTACGGCTACGACCGGCTCGGCAAGACCGTGCCGAACTCGATCGTGCACGGGCACCTCTCACCGGTCCAGCAACGCCGCCGCCGCCTGCGCGAGCTGCTGCTCGGGCTCGGCCTCACCGAGGTCATGCCGAACCCCTTCCTCGGCGAGGACGACCTCGCACGCGCCGGACTTCCGACCGAGGCGCTGCGGCTGGCCAATCCGCTCGTCGCCGAAGCCCCGATCCTGCGCACGGCCCTGCGCCCGGGAATGCTGTCCACGGTGGCGTACAACGAATCGCACCGCTCCACCGGCGTGGCGATCTTCGAGATCGGCCACGTCTACCCGCCGTCGGGCGAACAGCTCCCGGCCGAGTACGAGGCGCTGGCGGTGGCCATCGCCGGAGCCGAGGCTCCCGCCGCGGTGTCGGTGTGGCGCGAGATCGCCGCCGAGCTCGGCTTCGGTTGCCGGCTCGATCAAGGGATCGTGCCCCCCGGGATGCATCCCGGTCGCTCGGCCTCGCTCACCCAGGGACGCACGGTCGTCGGGATCGTGGGTGAGATCCACCCTGCGGTCCTCGCCGAGTTCGACGTCGCCGAGCGTGTGGCGTACCTCGAACTCGATCTCGACATCGTGCTCGGCGCCAAGGAGAGCATCCCCCAGGCCAAGCCCGTGAGTCGGTTCCCATCCGCCGATGTCGACCTGGCGTTCGACGTTCCCGACGACGTGGCCGCGGAGAAGGTCGACAAGGCGTTGCGGCAGGGCGCAGGCAAGTTGCTCGCCGACGTCTCGTTGTTCGACGTCTACCGCAAACCCGGCGTCGAGGGCACCCGGAGCCTCGCCTATCGCGTCCGGTTCCAGGCGCCCGACCGCACCCTCGGCGAACAGGAGCTGGCCAACGCCCGCCAGGGCTGCATCGCCGCGGTCGAGAAGCTCGGCGCCACGTTGCGGGGCTGATCGACGAGCCCGGTGTCTGGCGCGTCGACGCGACGTCAGTTGGTGCTGATGTCGTCGGGGTAGTCCGCCAGCCACGACAACCGCCCCGGCTGGCGCCGCAACACCGTGCGCCACAGAACGCCCGGATCGGCGGTGAACACGTCGCCGGGGAGCGGATCGACGACCACCCAGGCGTCGTGAGCCAGCTCGTCGTCGAGCTGGCTCGGACCCCACCCCGCATAGCCGTGGAAGATCCGGACCGCATCGAGATCCGCGAGCACGGCATCGGGCGGCAGTGACAGATCGACCGTCGCCAAGCCGTTGCCGAGCAGCGCCCACGAGTCCTCTCGCGCCTCGCCGGTGACCGCGGCCAGACCGATGAAGGCGTCGGGCTGGACGGGTCCGCCGCTGAACACCACGGCCGGCTGGACGAGACAGGCCTCCCACGCCTCGAGCGCCGCGGCCGGTGGCTCCTCGGTCGGGCGGTTCAGGACCAACCCGAAGGCCCCGTCGTCGGTGTGTTCGAGCACGAAGACCACGGTGCGGTCGAAATTGGGGTCCGAAAGCGCCGGCAACGCCACCAACAACCGCCCCCTCGCCGGTCCGGTCGCGGCGCCCGATGTTGCAGGGTGGTCGCTCACGGGAACATTGTGGCGCACCACGAGGTTGTCCTACGGCCTCATCCCTTCCCAGGAGTACTGCACGAGATGAACCGGAACCACCGTCGATGAGCCGCGACCGATCGGGCGGGCTGCGCACGCTGCTCGTCGTGAGCGCGGCGGTCACCGCCCTGGTGTTCGGAGCGATGGCGATCGGCTGGACGTTGCTGTCCAACCCCTTCGAGCGCACGACCGTGGACCGTTCGCCCCCGCCGGTGCTGACGAGCCTCCAGCAGATCTCGGAGTTCCACGCGGCCCGGGGCTCGTTCGAGGTCCTGATCGACATGGAACACGACGTTCAGTACGTGCCGTCGATCTTCGCCGGCGAACGGATCTTGTTCATCGGCGTCGGCGAGGTGGACGCCTACGTCGACTTCTCGCGGCTCGACGACGGGGCGATCACGGTGAGCGAGGACGGCACGGCGGTCTCGGTCGAGGTGCCGCGTCCGCAATTGACCGATCCCGCCATCGATCCGACCGAGAGCCACGTGGTCGACCGGGACAAGGGCATCTTCGATCGAGTGGCCGACCTGCTCGATGCCAGCGGAGGGAGCTCCGAACAGGAGCTCTACGTCGCGGCGTCGCAGAAGATGGCCGATGCCGCCGAGTCCGCCGGTCTGGCCGCCCAGGCCGAGGACAGCACGCGCAAGATGCTCGAAGGACTGCTGAGCGGCCTCGGCTACGAGACCGTTCAGGTCACCTTCGTCGACCTTCCTCCGGCAGGCTGACGCGCCGGGGCCAACTGGGCCCGGACCGTGACTGAATGATCATCCGGACGCGTGTATGATCTTGCGTCTATGGTCTCAGTCGGCATCATCGGCGCTTCCGGATACACCGGCGCCGAACTCCTTCGTCTGGCGGCTCGGCATCCCGAGTTCGAGGTGGCGTACGCCACCGGTGATTCCCAAGCGGGCACGGCGGCGGCGTCGCTGTACCCGAGTCTCGCCGGCGCCTTTCCCGATCTCGTGTTCGAGGCCTTCGACGCCGAACGAGCCGCCGGTCTGGACCTGGTGTTCCTCGGGCTGCCCCACGAGGCGTCGCTGGAGATGGCCGTCGCGCTGCGAGGCCGGGTCGGCACGATCGTGGACCTGTCCGCCGCCTTCCGCCTGAAGGATCCGTCGCTGTATCCCCGGTGGTACGGGTTCACCCACCAGCATCCCGAGCTGCTCGACGACGCGGTCTACGGACTTCCGGAGTTGGGCCGCGAGGCGCTGCGGGGAGCGTCGCTGATCGCCACCCCCGGGTGCTACGTCACCGCAGCCAGCCTGGCGCTGGCCCCCCTGGTCCGGCGCGGTGCGATCGACCCGGCCGGGGTGATCGTCGACGCCGCCTCCGGCGTCTCGGGCGCGGGCCGGGCGGCCAAGCCGAACACCCACTTCTGCACGGTGGACGAGGATTTCACGGCCTACGGCCTGCTCGACCATCGGCACACGCCGGAGATCGAGCAGGTCACCGGGGCCCAGGTGCTGTTCACGCCCCATCTGGTCCCGATGAACCGCGGCATCCTCGCCACGTGCTACGCCCGTCCCGCTTCCGGGACCGTTCCCACGACCGACTCGCTGCTCGAACTGTTGGGCGGGTTCTACGCCGATGAACCCTTCGTCGTCGTACGGCGCGATGCGCCGTCCACCAAGGCCACGCTCGGGTCGAATTGCGCCCATCTCACGGCCCGCTACGACGAGCGGACCGGCTACGTGATGGTGCTCTGCGCCATCGACAACCTGGCCAAGGGAGCATCCGGGGGAGCGGTGCAGGCCGCCAACGTCGCCTTGGGGCTCGACGAAGCGGCCGGCCTCGCGAACGTGGGGATGTTCCCGTGACCGACGAGCGTCGCCAACACGCCGCGGAGAAGGCCGCCGTCCTCGTCGAGGCGCTGCCGTACATCCGCCGTTTCGCCGGCAAGATCGTCGGGGTCAAGTACGGCGGGAACGCGCTCGCCGGAGCGAGCGAGTCCGACGCCCTCCGCCTCTTCGCCGAAGACGTGGTGATGATGCGTGCCGTCGGCCTGCCCCGTCGTGGTCCACGGTGGTGGCCCGCAGATCAGCCAACTCATGGCGCGGCTCGGCAAGCAGACCGAGTTCCGCAACGGGCTGCGCGTCACCGACGCCGAGACCGTCGACATCGCCCGGATGGTGCTCGTCGGCCAGGTGAACCCCCAGATCGTCGCGGCGATCAACGTGCACGGGCCCTCGCCGTCGGCTTGAGCGGTGCCGACGCCGGGCTGATCGTGGCGTCGGCCCGCAACCCGAACTCGGCTTCGTCGGTGACGTCACCGGCGTGAACCCTCGATCATCCAGCGGCTGCTGAACGAGGACCTCATCCCCGTCATCGCCACGATCGGGTCCGATCTGGCCGGACAGGCGTACAACATCAACGCCGACACCGTGGCCGGCGTCATCGCCGAGTCGCTCCTCGCCGAGAAGCTCGTGTACCTCACCGACATCGAGGGGCTCCGTCGCGACGTCGACGATGCCGCGAGCATCATCCGCCAGACGACCGCCGAGGAACTCGACGCCCTCATGGCCGACGGCACGATCGCCGGCGGCATGATCCCCAAGGTCGAGAGCTGCGTGCGTGCCGTGCGGAACGGCGTCCGGCGAGCCCACATCCTCGACGGCCGGATCGCCCACGTCCTCTTGCTCGAGATCTTCACCGACGCCGGCATCGGCACGATGGTCAGCGCCACGCCCACCCCGAAAGAACACGCATGAGTTCCCGCGCTTTCCCACCACCACGATGGGCGGCCAGCCCGTCGATCACTGCCCGTTCATTCCGGTGTTCGGTGCGCCGCAGGTCATGTTCGAGCGCGGCTCGGGCACCGAATTCGGGACACCGAGGGCCGGCGCTACCTGGACTTCCTGACCGGTCTCGCCGTGGTCTCGCTCGGTCACGCCAACCCGGTGATCAACCAGGCCGTGTGCGAGCAGGCCGCCCAGCTGTGGCACGTCTCGAACCTGTTCGCCAACCCGGTGGCCACCGCGGCGGCGCAGGACGTGAACGCCTTGCTCGCCGAGGCGACCGGAGCCGATGGGCAGACGTTCTTCTGCAACTCCGGGGCCGAGGCCAACGAGGCGGCGTTCAAGATCGCCCGCAAGTTCGGTGGCCGAGGCCGACACGTCGTGGTGTCCGCCCTCGGTTCGTTCCACGGGCGCACGCTCGCCTCGCTCGCGGCCACCGGGCAACCGGCCAAGCACGAACCGTTCCATCCGATGCCCGACGGCTTCCGTCACGCCGAATTCGGCCGCATCGAGGCGCTCGAAGCGGTGCTCGACCCGTCGGTGTCGGCGATCCTCGTGGAAGCGGTGCAGGGCGAGGGCGGGGTGATCCCGGCCACGGCCGAGTACTTCCAGGGCATCCGGAAGGTCTGCGACGAGCGCGGCATCCTCATGATGGTGGACGAGGTCCAGGCCGGGTTCGCTCGCACCGGCGAGTGGTTCGGGTTCCAGCACTTCGGGGTCAGCCCCGACGTCGTCACCATGGCCAAGGGCATGGGCAACGGGATGCCCGTCGGTGCGTGCTGGGCCAAGCGGGAGATCGCCGCCGTCATGCAGCCCGGCGATCACGGGTCGACATACAGCGGGACGGCGTTCGCCACCGCCGCAGTGCGTGCGGTCATCGCGGAGATGCGCCGCCCGACGGTGCCGGCGCTCGCTCGCCGCCAAGGAGCCCGGTTGCGCGCCGGTCTGGAGGCGCTGCCGGCCGTGGCGTCGGTGCGAGGTCTCGGGTTGTTGCTCGCGGCCGAGCTGGAGCCGGGTCGCGACGCCAAGGCCGTCTACACCGAACTCCTGGCCCGCGGGCTCGTCACCAACGCCGTGAGCCCGACCGCCATTCGGTTCGCTCCACCGCTGACGGTCTCCGATGCCGAGATCGACGAGGCGCTCGCCCTCGTGGCGGCGGTGCTCGGATGAGCGCCATACGACACTTCCTGGACATCACCGACCTGTCCGCCGACGAACTCGGCGTGGTCCTCGACCTGGCCGAGCGCCCGATCCCGGCGCTCGGCCGACCGCTCGCCGGCCAAGGCGCCGCCTTGATCTTCGAGAAGCCGTCCAACCGGACCCGCCACTCGATGGAGATGGCCGTGGTCCAGCTCGGTGGTCATCCCGTCTACACCCGCGGCGAGGAGATCGGGCTCGACGAACGCGAGACCGTCGAGGACGTCATCGGCATCATGAACGGGTACCACGGGCTGATCGCCGCCCGAGTGTTCCGGCACGAGTTCGTCGAGCGGATGGCGGCGGCGGCCGAGGTCCCCGTGGCCAACCTGTTGTCGGACAGGTCCCATCCGATGCAGGCCCTCGCCGATGCGCTCACCATGCTCCAGACGGGTGGCCCGATCACCGGCCGAACCGTGGCGTGGATCGGCGACTACAACAACGTGGCCCGCTCGCTCGGCGAGGTCGTGGCCCGTTTGGGCGGACACCTCCGCTACGCGTGCCCGTCCGGCTACGACGCCCCGGCCGAGGAACTCGAGCGGCTGGCGTTGCTCGGTGCTGCGAGCGTCGAGCAGACGTTGCGGCCCGCCGACGCGGTGGTCGGCGCGTCCGCCGTGCACACCGACACCTGGACCTCGATGGGTCAGGAGGCCGAAGCGGAGCGACGGCGCCGGGACTTCGAGGGATTCCAGGTCGACGCGGCGCTGATGGCCCGGGCCGCGCCCGGCGCCCACTTCTTCCACTGCATGCCGGCCCATCGCGGCGAGGAGGTCAGCGCCGAGGTCTTCGACGGCCCTCGGTCGATGGTCTTCCAGCAAGGCCACAATCGGCTCCATGCCGCTCGCGGCGTGCTCGCGTTCCTCCTGGGGGTCCGGTGAGCACCAAGGTCCAACGCCAACAAGCGATCTCCCGCCTGATCGGTCAGCACGCCGTGACCAGTCAGCCCCAGCTGATCGATCTGCTCGCCGACGAAGGCATCCAGGCCACCCAGGCCACGGTGTCGCGTGACCTCGAGGATCTCGGCGCGGTGAAGGTCCGGGTACCGGGCGGCGAGACCGTGTACGCGATCCCGGAGTACGAGCCCAATCGGATCGCCCCCGAGGATCAACTCCGTCGGGTCATGGGGGAGTGGGTGGCAGAAGTCCGCAGTTCCGGGAATCTCGCCGTACGGCGCACCCCGCCGGGCTGCGCCCACGTGGTCGCCTCGGCCCTGGACCGCTCCGGGCTCGAAGGAGTGATCGGGACGGTCGCCGGGGACGACACGCTGATGGTCGTGGCCGATGACGTCACCGGTGGAGCCGGGCTGGCTGCTCGGCTGCGCGAACTCGCCGGGTTGCCGGTGGTGAAGGGGAGCTGAGATGAGCGAGGAATCCGGGAACACGTTGTGGCACGGGCGCTTCGAGGGCGGTCCGGCCGACGAGCTGATGGCGTACACGGTCAGCCTCCCCTTCGACCAACGGTTGTGGCCCGACGACGTGCTCGGGTCGCGCGCCCACGTGACGATGTTGGAGTCGGTCGGGCTCCTGACCACGGCGGAGCGCGACTCGGTCCTCGTCGCCCTGGATCAGGTCGAGCAGGAACTGAGCAGCGGGACCTTTCGTTTCGTCGAGTCCGACGAGGACATCCACACCGCAGTCGAACGCCGGGTCACCGAACTGGCCGGGCCCGCCGGGGCCAAGCTGCACACCGGTCGCAGCCGCAACGATCAAGTGGCGACCGATCTGCGGCTGTGGACCAAACGGGAGCTGCGCGCCGTGGCCCGTCGGATCATCGAATTGCAGGAGGTCCTGCTCCGGCGGGCCGAGGACGCGGGTGTCGGCGACGACGGGATCTACCTGCCGGGCTACACCCACTTGCAGCGGGCCCAACCGGTGCTGCTCGCCCATCACCTGCTCGCTCACGCCTGGACGTTCGGCCGCGACGTCGACCGCCTGCTCGATGCCCTGGCGCGTCTCGACGTGTCGCCGCTCGGTGCCGGTGCGCTCGCCGGTTCGTCGCTCCCGCTCGATCCGGCCCGCTCGGCTGCCGAGCTCGGATTCGCCTCCGTCTTTGCCAACTCGCTCGACGCGGTGTCCGATCGCGACTTCGTCGCCGAAGCCTTGTTCGATCTCCGCTGATCGGCATCCACCTGTCCTGGCTGGGCGAGGAATGGGTGCTGTGGACGAGTGAGGAGTTCGGCTTCGCCAAGCTCGACGACGGCTACGCCACGGGCTCGTCGATGTTGCCCCAGAAGAAGAACCCGACATCGCCGAACTCGCCCGGGGCAAGGCCGGCCGGCTGATCGGCAACCTCACCGGGCTGCTCGCCACGCTCAAGGGGCTCCCGCTCGCGCACAACCGTGATCTCCAAGAGGACAAAGAGCCGCTGTTCGAGCGGTCGAGCAGATCTCGCTCGCTCGGTGCGACCGCCGGGATGATCGCCACTGCCACCTTCGTGCCGGATCGGATGCGCGCCGCCGCCGATTCGGAGTCGACGGCCGCCACGGATCTGGCCGAATGGCTGGTCCGGAGCGGGACCCGTTCCGTGATGCGCACGCCATCGTCGGGGCCTTGGTTCGCCGTTCGCTCGCCGATGGCACGTCGTTGCGTGCCCTCGTCGAAGCAGCTCCCGAACTCGGACCGGACGCCGCCGCGCTCGTCGCTCCCGGTGTCGGGGTGCGGATGCGGACCTCGCCGGGAGGTGCCGGGCCGGTTCCGGTCGCGGTACAGCTGGCCCAGTTCCGTGCCCATCTGGAGGCGTTGCGAGGACGGGTCGGATGATCGCTGCGCGTCTGCGGCGATGACCGATCCGTCGACGCCCATCCGGCGGGACCCGGGTCGTCTGCTCGACCGCTCGTTCTATGCCCGCGACGCGCCGATCGTCGCGCCCGAACTGCTCAACAAGGTGTTCGTCGTCGGTCGGTGCGCCGGCCGGATCGTCGAGACCGAGGCCTATACCCGCGACGATCCGGCGAGTCATTCGTTCAAGGGCCCGACGTTGCGCACCAAGTCGATGTTCGGTCCGCCGGGGCACTTGTACGTGTACTTCACCTATGGCATGCACTTCTGCGCCAACGTCGTGACGGGACCCGAGGGTGACGGTCAGGCGGTGCTCATCCGGGCCCTCGAACCGCTGTGGGGAATCGATGAGATGGAGGTCCGCCGGGGCGACACGGTGAAGCGAACCGTCGACCTGACCAACGGGCCGGGCAAGCTCACCCGGGCGCTGGGCATCGGACGGGACAACGACGGCGACGATCTGCTGACGAGCCGGATCCGGATCTACGACGACGGCACGCGTGCGCCGTTGTTCCCGGAGCAGTCGGAACGGATCGGCATCTCGAGCGGGCTCGACCGGCGCTGGCGGTTCTTCGTGGGAGGGAATCCGAGCGTGTCGCGCGGACCTCGACCGGGGTCTCCGGACCCGACCACGCCGTGAGCTAGGGTCCTGCCGAGCGGGCCCGCCGGCCTTCGAGGGCGGCGAGGAGATCGAACGACAGACCATGCCCACGACCGCGTCGAGGACCAGATGACAGAGCACGACCAGCCCGACGAGCACACGCCCGGTTCGTTCCCACCGCCTGCGACGCCACCGATCGATCCGCAGTGGCGTTCGGCCGACGACACGACCGAACTCAGCCGAGACGGACTCGACGACGAGACCGCCGCCCTCGGCGATGCCCTCGCCGAGGCCGATCTCGGCACCGGTGATGCTCCTCGCGGCGGTCGGTTCTCGAAGCTGCGGGGGCTCGCTGGTGGCCGAGGCGCGGCCGGTGCCGCCGGTGCGGCGGGCTCGCTCGGCGCGGCCGGGGCAGGAGCGGCGGCCCTCGGCGATCGGGCCAAGCAGACGGCGTCGGGTGCGGCTGGTTCGTTGGGTGATGCGGCCAGCGGTTTGGGTGATCGTGTGGCTGGTGCGGCTGGGTCTGCGTCGGATGCGGCTGGTTCGTTGGGTGATGGTGCGCGTGGTGTGGCCGGTGGCGCGGTGTCCGGTGTGGCCGGTGCTGCGGGTGGTTTGGGTGATCGCGTCGCCGGTGCGGCTGGGTCTGCGTCGGAAGCGGCCTCGGGCGCGGCTGGCTCGTTGGGTGATCGTGTGACTGGTGCGGCTGGGTCGGCGTCGGATGCGGCGTCGGGCGCGGCTGGCTCGTTGGGCGATCCCGCTGCGGGTGCCGCCGGAGCGTCGTCGGGCATGGCCAGCGGTGCTGCCGCAGGCGGCGCTGGCGGTGCCGGCGGTGCGGCTGCTGACGGTGGGTCGGAAGCGGCCTCGGGCGCGGCTGGCTCGTTGGGTGATCGTGTGACTGGTGCGGCTGGGTCGGCGTCGGATGCGGCGTCGGGTGCGGCTGGTTCGTTGGGTGATGGTGCGCGTGGTGTGGCCGGTGGCGCGGTGTCGGGTGCGGCCGGCGCTGCGGGTGGTTTGGGTGATCGTGTGGCTGGTGCGGCTGGGTCGGCGTCGGATGCGGCGTCGGGCGCGGCTGGCTCGTTGGGCGATCCCGCTGCGGGTGCCGCCGGAGCGTCGTCGGGCATGGCCAGCGGTGCTGCCGCAGGCGGCGCTGGCGGTGCCGGCGGTGCGGCTGCTGACGGTGCTGGCGGCGCGGCTGCTGGCGGCGCGCCGGCAGCGGTGCGGCGAGCGGCGGTGCGACTGGTGGAGGAGCTGGGGCGGCGCCGCTGCAGGCGGTGGATCGGCTGGCGGCGGCGGCGAACTGGTCGGCGAGGAGCCGGCGGTTCGGGACGTTGCTCGGTTCCTGCCCTACGCCGTGGGCGTCACCCGGCACTCGGCTTCCTGGTGCTGAACACCCGGAACGGCGACACGCCCTCGGTTCCGACCGATCGTGCCGCGGCGACGGCCGACGGACTCGCGGCGTCGACCGTCGACGACGTCCAGCGGGCGATCACCGGCGCGAGCCCCGACCTCAGCGGGTGTAACGCCACCTCCCAGGACGGTGTGCTCGTACCGACCGGCGCCGTTCCGACCAGGCTGCCGCCGACCTCGCGGTGAGCACGGCGCGATCGGTCGACGGGGTCGTCGACGTGTCCAATCGGTTGACGATCGGCACCGTCGGCGGCGGCGGCCTGGAGGCGGCGGCGGCCGAGACGACCGCCCCGACGTCGGTGGCGCCGACGACAACGGCGGCTCCCGAGACGACGGCGGCGCCGGAGACGACGAACGCCCCCGAAACCACCGCGGTTCTCCCGAAACCACGGCGGGTGCCGGGACGACCGCTGCTCCGGAAACCACCGCTGCGCCCGAGACGACGGCGGCTCCCGAAACCACCGTGGCGCCAGAGACGACCGTGGCGCCAGAGACGACAGCTGCGCCGGAAACCACGGTGGCCCAGGAGGTCGCCGCGGCGGAGTGCGGCGACATCAACGCTCAGCTCGATGGGGTGCTCAACGCGTCGCCGATCAACTTCGAGGCGATGGAGAGCACCATCAAGTCGGGGAGCCTGGCGACCCTCGACCAGGTCGCGTCGATCATCGCCGGATGCTCCGGGCACACCTTCGAGGTCCAGGGGCACACGGACTCAGGCGGGACGAACGAGGCCAACCTCGAGCTGTCCCAGGCCCGGGCCCAAGCGGTCGTGGACTATCTCGTGAGCAAGGGCGTTGCCGCCGAGCAGCTCACGGCCAAGGGCTACGGCGAGGAGCAGCCCGTTGCTCCCAACGACTCGCCATCGAACCGAGCGCTGAACCGGCGCGTCGAGATCGTCGTCATCGCCTGAGCCGGCCGCAGCGACCATCGCGTCTCACCGCTGCCGCCGCGCATCCGTGGCGATCCACGTGCCGTGAGGGTGCAGGCTCGCCAGCCGTTCGACATCCCACGGCGCAGGCCGCGCCCGTGCGATCGACAGCTCGGTCGCTGGGGTGTGGTGCAGGGTGGCGAGCGGGGCGGGGAGCTCCGGAACCGAGTCGCGCTGCTCGATCCCGAGCCACCAGATCTCCCGCTCCCCGCCGAGTTCTCCGAGCTTCGAGAACCAGGCTCGGCGACGCGCCGGCGTGAGATAGGCGAGCACCCACGAGTGGGCGACGACGAGCGGTCGGTCGGCCGGGATCGACGCCACGGCGGCGGCCAGACCGTCCAGCGCGTCGCCACGGCGGAGCGAGATGTTCGGTGTCGCCGGGTCGAGCCGGACCTCGACGGCGGCTCGCAGGCGGCTCCGGCGTTCGGCGTCGTCGGGCCAGATGCACGCCTCCAACCAACGACGTTCGATCGGGTCGGTCACGTCGATGGGCTCGAGATCGAGGCCGACGCGCCGATGGATCGCCAGCTCGTCCAGCCTGGGGGGCGAACCCCGCCACTCGGGCGTGATGCGCACGGGCGACTCGGATGGTCCGATGGCTGAGGCGCCACCGACGATGCGGTAGCGATCGAGGGCCAGCAGGAGCCCGGCGCTGCAGCCGACCTCGAGGAGCGACGGCTCGGCGCCAGTTCGGCGACCGATCTCGTTCATGGCCAATGCGATCGCCGGGGCTCGACCGACCTCGTTGGTCTGCACGGCGCGGGTCCGCACCGTGGCCATGAGCTCGTCGTCGTGGGCTCGCAGGAAGGGACCGAGTCGACGGGCGATCTCGCTCGGTGGATCCGGATCGGCGACGACCGATGGGTAGCAACGCGCCAGGGATCGTTCGGTGTACCCAGGACCGCGAAGTGGATGGCGGCCAGGACGAGGACGGTTCGTCGCTGCGTGGGCGGGGCGGCCTCCAGCAAGGCCGACGCCCTCGGGTCCTCGGCCGCGGCTCGGTGCAGCGCGGCGGTCAACGGTGAGCGCCGCTCGAACTGCCGGGCGGCTCGTTCGAAGTCTCCGGCTGCATCAGGCACGCCCTCGTTTTACTCAGCGCCGAGGCGTCCGCGGGTGCCAACATGGTCGGCGCTATGGATCTTCTCGCCGACCTCGAGGCCCGCCAACTCATCCACGATTCGACGGATCGGGACGCCCTGCGCGCCCGGCTGGCCGAGGGACCGGTCGGGATCTACTACGGGTGCGACCCCACGGCGGACAGCCTGCACACCGGAAACCTCATCGGCCTGTTGGTGCTGCGACGCTTTCGGGAAGCGGGCCATCGGGCCATCGCCCTCGCCGGCGGCGCCACGGGGATGGTCGGCGATCCGTCGGGGCGTTCCGACGAGCGGAACCTCCTGGACGATGCGACCCTCGACCACAACGTCGCCGCCATCAAGGCCCAGATCG
>JAWKHV010000008.1:122500-201021 GCA_041394645.1 Ilumatobacteraceae bacterium
GGTAGCGACTGTTTACTAAAAACACAGCAGCGTGCGAAGCCGCAAGGCGCTGTATACGCTGTGACGCCTGCCCAATGCTGGAAGGTCACGGGGAAGGGTTAGTCGCAAGACGAAGCTCTGAACCTAAGCCCCAGTGAATGGCGGCCGTAACTATAACGGTCCTAAGGTAGCGAAATTCCTTGTCGGGTAAGTTCCGACCTGCACGAATGGCGTAACGACTTTCCTACTGTCTCAACCATAGACCCGGCGAAATTGAAGTACGAGTAAAGATGCTCGTTAGCTGCGGAAGGACGGAAAGACCCCGTGGACCTTTACTATAACTTGGTGTTGTGTTTTGACCTGTGTTGTGTAGGATAGGTGGGAGACTTGGAAGCTGCGGCGCCAGCCGTGGTGGAGTCATCGTTGAAATACCACCCTGCGCATGACGGGGCTCTAACCTGGGTCCGTTATCCGGATCAGGGACAGCGTCAGGCGGGTAGTTTGACTGGGGCGGTCGCCTCCTAAAATGTAACGGAGGCGCCCAAAGGTTCCCTCAGGCTGGTTGGCAATCAGCCGTCGAGTGCAATGGCACAAGGGAGCTTGACTGCGAGACTGACAGGTCGAGCAGGTGCGAAAGCAGGGCATAATGACCCGGCCATCACGTGTGGAAGTGTGGTCGCTCAACGGATAAAAGGTACCCCGGGGATAACAGGCTAATCTTCCCCAAGAGTCCATATCGACGGGAAGGTTTGGCACCTCGATGTCGGCTCATCGCATCCTGGGGCTGAAGCAGGTCCCAAGGGTTGGGCTGTTCGCCCATTAAAGCGGTACGCGAGCTGGGTTTAGAACGTCGTGAGACAGTTCGGTCCCTATCCTCCGCAGCCGGAGGAATGTTGAGGAAGGCTGTCCCTAGTACGAGAGGACCGGGACGGACGTAGCTCTGGGTGTCTGTTGTCCTGCCAAGGGCACGGCAGATTAGCCACCTACGGAAGGGATAACCGCTGAAAGCATCTAAGCGGGAAGCCCGTTCCAAGATAAGCATTCCCACAGGGTTAACCTGGTAAGGCCCGTGACGAGACCATCACGTTGATAGGCCGGAGGTGTACGCATGGCAACATGTTGAGCCGACCGGTACTAATCGGCCGAGGGCTTTGGTTATTGAACAACGCTCGTGCTTGCTCTGGAGTCCTCGTGGGAGACCACGTTTGACAACAAGTTTCCGGTGGCCATAGCGGTGGAGTCACACCTGTTCCCATTCCGAACACGGAAGTTAAGCCCACCAGCGCCGATGGTACTTGGGGGAAGTCCCCCTGGGAGAGTAGGTCGCCGCCGGATTTCGCTCTCGAGCCCCCTCTTCGGAGGGGGCTCTTGCGCGTTCCGGCGCAGGCGTCCACGGCTGGCTGCACAGCGCGCCGGGCGGTCGCGGCCGCTCCGTGTTCGAGGCGGTCGGCGCCGTGTGTCGAGGGGGAACAGGTGTCGGGCGAGGTGTGTCGTGCGAAGTGTGGGTGTCGTTCGACCCGCGGTGCCGAAGCCCGGCTCTCGTGGCCGTGGGACAAACGTCGATAGCGTGATCGGCTATGTCCTCCGAAGATCGTTCTCCTCGTCGTCCCGGCTCGAGCCGACCACGACCAGCCGGTGGTGGCGCTCGTCGGGGCGATGGCGGTGCTCGGCGGATCGGGACCGTACCGGGGCGGTCGTTCCGGAGTCGGGCGGGGCTCGTCCCCGGCCGGCCGAGACGGTGAGGGGCGCGGACGTGACTCGCGAGACGGTCGCAGCGACGATGGCCGAGGTGGCACAGCTCCCGGGCGGCGGAGCTCCGGCGCCGCGGCGCGAGCCGCTCCTTCAGAGCGCGTCCCGGCCCGGGGCGCGGATGAGGGCCGAGCGATGAGCGCGACGGCCGGGGTTTGCGGTGGTCGGGACGGACGATCGGGAGTTGGTCGTGGTTCGGGCGTAGCGGTGGCTTCGGGCGCGACGAGGCGGACTCCCGGCGAGCCGGCGACTCGGGTGGTCGCGGTCGCTACGGCGGTGGTGCCGGACGTCCCGGATCGGCCCGGGGTCGCGACGGTGCGGACGGCGACACACGGGACGGGGGAGCACGTCGTTCCGGCCCGCCGCGGCTCGGGTGGCTCGCGGTTCGGCTCCGGGGACGCCCCGGTGGGGGCGGCGGACGACCGGGTGGGCGAGGAGACGGGCCTCGTTACGGTGGCGGACGGAGCGCGGAGGGTCGTCCGGGGCGCAATCGTCCGGACGGACGGCCGGACCGGGCTCGTGGCGAGCGGTTCGCCACGACCGAGCCGGTCGAGCCGAAGCGGGGCACGTCTGGACTTCGTCTCGCGACGACACCCCTCCCGAGCCGTGGGAACCGGAGGTCTGGACCGATGAGGGCACCCGGGAGGCGGCCGAGGGTGCCGTCGATCGGGCGACGAGTCCGTCCAAGGGTCGCAGCAAGCCCTCGGCGCGTGATCGTGCGTTGAAAGACGAACTCGAACGATCGCTCGGACTGAAAGAAGCAGGGCGGTTCCAGGAGCGTTTGGCGACGGCGGAGCGTTCCTTCGAACGGAGCGCTATGCCGAGGTGCGCAAGCTGGTCGCCGGTCGTGAACGAACATCCCGAGCTGGCGCTGGGACGAGAGCTGCTCGGCCTGTCGCTGTATCGCTTGGCGCAATGGCGCAAGGCGGCGTCGGAGCCTCGAGGCGCATCGCACGCTCACCCAATCGACGGAGCATCTCCCGGTGCTCGCCGATTGCTACGCGCGATGCATCGCTACACCGAGGTCGACGAGATCTGGAAGGAGCTGCGCAGACCTCGCCCAATGCGTCGCTCGTGGCCGAAGGGCGAATCGTCTATGCCGGGTCGCTCGCCGATCGGGCCAACTCCGCCAGGCGCTGGCGGTGCATGCGCGACGCCGAGGTGGTGCCTGCGCGTCCGAGAGCACCATCTCCGCCTGTGGTACGTGCTCGCCGACCTCTACGACCGGGCCGGAGAGAGCACCCGGCCCGGCAGCTGTTCCAGCGGATCGAGCAGCACGAGCCGGGATACGCCGACGTTCCCATCGCCTGGCGTCCGCTCGGACGCTGACGGCGGCGCCGGGGATGAGCGACGCTGAGGGCGTGCGGCGCCGGAACTCCGCGTCACCCCCGTCGTAACGTCATCCTCGGCTTCCCGAGCAGCGCCGGCCTCGGCCGGTGACCACCCACGTGTCCGAGAGTCGGAGGAAGCCGTGAACGTGGTGCTGATCGAAGGAACCTTGTCGAGCGACGCGGGTCAAGGAGCTGCCGTCGGGAGCGACGGTCGCGACGTTGGAGGTCACGACCCGAACGTTGGAAGGTTCGGTGGCGAGCGTGCCGGTGGACTGGTTCGTGAGCGATCCGCCGGACTGGCCCGCCGGCACCGAGGTGGTGGTCCTCGGCTCGGTGCAGCGGCGGTTCTTCGTGCCGGCGCCGCGACCCAGAGCCGAACCAGCGCGCTGGCTGAACGGGTGGCGTCGGGGGCGGATCGTCGGGGAGCCGCGGCCGTTCGCCGGCGGCTGTCCCGGCGGCTGGCGGGTTGACGTGGTGCCGATACCAGGGTCCTTGGACCCGCCGAAACGTGACCACGAAGTTGCTCCCAGGGACGGCACCGGTCCCGTGCTGGCCGAGCGACGGGTGTACGGTCGAACACAAGGCGCAGCAATGGTGCCGCGCCTCGACAACCGAGGGGGTGGGGCTTACCCATGACGGACATCGTCGATCGACCGTCGGATGCAAGCACCGAGACCGTCAGCCGCGTAGTGATCCGATTCGCAGGCGACTCCGGGGACGGCATGCAGCTGACCGGCGATCGCTTCACATCGGTCAGCGCAGCGTTCGGCAACGACTTGTCGACGCTTCCCGACTTTCCGGCCGAGATCCGCGCCCCCCAAGGGACGGTGCATGGCGTCTCGAGCTTCCAGGTGCAGATCTCGGATCACGACATCACCACGCCGGGCGACACCTGCAACGTGCTCGTCGCCATGAATCCGGCGGCGCTTCGTGCCGATCTGCGTCGGCTCGAGGAGCGAGGGCTGCTGATCGTCAACGCCGACGCCTTCGACGCCCGCAACCTGGAGAAGGCGGGGTACCACGAGAACCCGCTCGACGACGGATCGTTGAACCGATATCACGTGGTGCACGTCCCGATGACGATGCTCACGAAGGAAGCAACGGCGGAACACGGCGTGAAGCCGCGCGACGCCGAGCGGTCCAAGAACTTCTTCGCCCTCGGCCTGGTGTCGTGGTTGTACTCGCGTCCCACCGATCCGACCATGACGTGGATCGAGGAGAAGTTCGCCGGTAAGGACCTCGTCATCGCCGCCAACCAGTCGGCCTTCCGCGCCGGCTACCACTACGGCGAGACGGCCGAACTGTTCGACCATCGCTACGAGATCGCCCCGGCCAAGATGCCGGCCGGTGAGTACACCCAGATCACCGGGAACACCGCGCTGGCGTGGGGCGTGGTGGCCGCTGGCCAGCAAGCGGCGCTGCCGGTCTACCTGGGCTCCTACCCGATCACCCCGGCGTCCGACATCCTCCACGAGTTGTCGAAGCTGAAGCACTTCGGTGTGCGCACCTTGCAGGCCGAAGACGAGATCGCCGCCTGTGGCATGGCGTTGGGCGCGGCGTTCGCCGGTCAGCTCGCGTTCACCACGACCAGCGGTCCCGGCGTGGCCTTGAAGAGCGAGACGATGAGCCTCGCGGTGTCGATCGAGCTTCCGCTCGTCCTGATCGACATCCAGCGCGGCGGCCCGTCGACCGGACTGCCGACCAAGACCGAGGCCGCGGATCTGAACATCGCCATGTTCGGCCGCCACGGCGAGTCGCCGTTGCCGATCGTGGCCGCCTACAGCCCGTCGAACTGCTTCGACGCCGCCATCGAGGCGTCCCGCATCGCGCTCAAGTACCGCACGCCGGTGATCCTGCTCTCCGACGGCTACATCGCCAACGGCGCCGAGCCGTGGCTGCTGCCCGACGTGACGACCCTGCCCGATCTGCGGGTGCCCTTCGCCGAAGCCAAGAACCACGTCGACGAGGACGGCAACGAGGAGTTCTGGCCGTACCTGCGGGACCCCGAGACCCTCGCCCGTCCGTGGGCGATCCCGGGCACCCCCGGCCTGACCCACCGGGTGGGCGGCATCGAGAAGGAGGACGGCACCGGCAACATCAACTACACGCCGGAGAACCACTCCAAGATGGTTCACCTGCGGGCCGAGAAGATCGCTCGTATCGCGAACGACATTCCCGCCGCCGAGGTCAAAGGCGACGAGGACGCCGAGCTGTGCGTGCTCGGTTGGGGCTCGACCTGGGCGGCGATCGACGCTGCGGTCCAGCTGACCCGCCGGGCCGGCCACAAGGTCGCCTGGATCCACCTCACCCACCTCAACCCGATGCCGGCGAACCTCGGTGAGCTGCTGCATCGCTACCCCCGGGTGATCGTGCCCGAACTCAACCTCGGCCAGCTGTGCCGACTCGTCCGTGCCGACTATCTCGTCGATGCCCGCCCGGTGAGCAAGGTCCAGGGCCTGCCGTTCACCGCCAAGGAGATCGAGACCGCGATCCTGGAGAACCTGTCATGAGCGACGTGACCATCCCGCTGACCTCCAAGAAGGATTGGGCCAGCGACCAAGAGGTGCGCTGGTGCCCTGGTTGTGGCGACTACGGAATCCTCCAGGCCGTCCAGTTCTTGATGCCGGATCTCGGCGTTGCTCCCGAGAACACCGTGTTCATCTCGGGTATCGGGTGTTCGAGCCGCTTCCCGTACTACATGAACACCTACGGGATGCACTCGATCCACGGCCGAGCCCCGGCCATCGCCACCGGCGTCAAGACGGCCCGTCCCGACCTCGACGTGTGGGTCGTGACCGGTGACGGCGATGCGTTGTCGATCGGTGGGAACCATCTGATCCACGCCCTTCGCCGCAACGTGAACTTGACGATCCTGCTGTTCAACAACCGGATCTATGGTCTGACCAAGGGCCAGTACTCACCCACCTCGGAGCTGGGCAAGGTGACCAAGTCGACCCCGATGGGATCGATCGACCCGCCGTTCAATCCGTTGGCGGTGGCGCTCGGGGCCGAGGCGAGCTTCGTTGCTCGAACCCACGACCTCGACCGCAAGCACATGATCGCCACGTTCAAGGCCGCTCACGACCATCAGGGTGCGGCCTTCGTCGAGATCTTCCAGAACTGCAACGTGTTCAACGACGCTGCGTTCGAGGACGTGACCGGGCGCAAGCATCGTGACGTGAACATGATCAACCTCGTGCACGGCGAGCCGATCCGCTTCGGTGCAGAAGGTGAGCACGGCGTGGTCATGGGAGCCGACGGTCAGCTCCGGATGGTCGACGTCGCCGAGGTGGGCGAAGGCGCCCTGCTGGTGCACGACGCCCACCGCCAGGACCCGAGCTTGGCCTTCGCCCTGGCCCGCCTGTCCAACAACGACCACATGCCCACCCCGTTCGGCATCTTCCGGGCCATCGAGCGACCGGAGTACTCCGGCGAGATGAATCGCCAGGTGTTGGCGGCCGGCGAGCGGAAGGGGCCCGGCAACCTGGGCGACCTGCTGCGGTCGAACGGCACCTGGAGCATCGACTGACCGGAGGACCACCTGACCCGGGTCTCGACTGACTCGGGTCTCGACTGAGGGCGGGCCTGGCCCCGCCCCCGTCCGAGGCAGCCAGGAACCGGGGGTGAGCGCCGCGGCGCTCGCCCCACGTTGCGCGTCGTCAATCGATCGGACGGACCACCAGCCCGGTTCGCAACTTCGGCGTGAAGAAGGTCGACTTCGGGGGCATCAACAACCCCTCGTCGGCGGTCCGGCGGATCTCGGCCACACTGACCGGACGGATCAGCACGCCGGCCACCGCGGTACCCGCCGCTACGGCGTCGACGACGTGGGCGACGCCGTGCTGGTAGCTGACGGTGTGTTCGAAGCCGGCGAGGGCCTGTTCCAGACGTGACGAGTCGAGGTCTCGCACGCCGGGGAACGCGCCCGGTCGAGGTGTCATCCACACCCCGGAGCCGTCGGCGCGCACCAAGCAGAGTGCAGCCCGCTCGACCACCTCACGAGCGAAGCCCGCCGTGACCTGACCGGCTTCCTCGAAGACGAACGAGCCCTCGAGCCGAGCGACGAGCGCATCGAGGTCGACGTCGGAGTACAGGCGGTGGATCGCTTCGACGCTGAGCTGATCCTCGACCAGTTCGCCGATGTAGGTCATGGTCAGCTCGGCGCCGCCCGCGCCGCCGGCGAGGCGCTGCTCGTCGCGATAGGTGCGGCTGATGGCGTAGCGATGGTGACCGTCGGCGATCACGACCGGCTCGGCGCCAACGGCAGCCTCGATCGCCGCCACTCGCTCGGGGTCCGAGACCCGCTCCACGGTGTGGGTGACCCCGTCGCTGGTCACCGAGCCCATCGCCTCACCGGGCTCGGCCAGCAACGCCGACAGACCCGACGCCAGCGACAGACCCCAGACCGGTGACAGGTTGGCCGAGGTCGCCCGAGTCAGGTCGAGTCGATCGGTCTTGGCCTTGGGCGTGGTGCGCTCGTGGGGGAGTACGCCGCCGGCACCCTCGTCCACGACTTCGAGGGCGCCGATCACACCGACCGTGGAACGTCCGACACCCGCCTCGTCGACGAAGGACATCCGATAGACCGTGAAGCTCGGGACCTCGTCGCGCACGAGGACGCCGTCCGCCAACCAGGAGCCGAGCCGTTTCGCCGCCGCCTCGTACCGGCCCTCGCCGTCGGCTTCACGAGGAACGTCGATGGCCACGATGTTGTGCGGGTGGCGGGCCAGGAGCTCGTCGACGTCGCGTTCGGACAGCACGTCGTAGGGAGGCGCCGTGACGGCGTCGAGGTGGTCGGCGTCGGATCCGTAGCGGATCCCGGTGAACGGTTCGAAACGGGGCACGGCTCCAGGCTGGCACGGGACCCTCCCCGTCGCCAACGATGGGCGGATGCAACCCGTGGTGTTCTGTGACCTCGATGGGGTCGTCTGGCTCGACCGTCGCCCCATCCCCGGCTCGGTGGAGGCGATCGCTCGGCTCCGTGCCGCAGGGCATCGCGTCCTGTTCGTGACCAACAACTCCATGGCTCTGGTGGCGGAGCACGAAGGCGCGCTCGCCGCGATCGGGATCCCGGCCGAGGGTGACGTGCTCTCCTCCTCGATGGCCGCCGCCACCTTGGTCGAGCCGGGGCGGCGGGTGCTCGTCGGGGGCGGGCCGGGGGTGATGGAGGCGTTCGAACGTCGAGGTGCCGTGGCCGTCAACGCCGCCGACCTCGAGCCCGGCTCCGACCTCGACGGGTACGACGCCGTTGCGATCGGACTTCATCGGGACTTCGACTACCCGCGTCTCACCCTTCTCGCGACCGCGGTCCGGCGAGGCGCGACGTTGATCGGGACCAACGCCGACTCGACGTTCCCGACCCCCGACGGGCCGGTGCCCGGGGGGCGGAGCGATCCCTGCTGCCGTGGCGGCCAGGCGTCACGCCGGTGGTCGCCGGGAAACCCTACCGGCCGCTGTTGTCTCGCCCGAACCGCGATCGGCGGGGACGCTGACCCACGCCTACGTGATGGTCGGGGATAGGCCTGACACCGAACTCAAGGGCGTTCGCCGCGTCCTCGGCTGTGGTTGCGCGCTGGTCAGGTCGGGGGGTGGTCCGCCCGGGCGAGGTGTGCGACCCTCCGCCCGATCCCGTCAGGCCGACGATCTCGCTGCACCCAGTGGCCGGCGCGCTCGACCAGGTCGTCGATCTGCTGGAGTACGCTGACCAGGCATCTGAACAACTCGCTCGTACAGCGACTCCTGAAACCAGGCATGGAGTTCACCTCCATGCTCGCAATCGAGCAGAGAACACATCGCCCGAGGAACTCGTGAAACTGGGCGAGGTCGAGCGCCTGCGACGCCGAAGTCGCTCATCCTCGACGTTGGTGGAGCGGGGGCGAGCGAGGCCGAGCAGGTTCGTCGTCAGATCGAGGAGGAGGTCAGCGGCGGGTCGCCGGTGCCGGCCAGATCGATGATCTCGAACGCCAGTCGCCGAGCTCGCAGCGACGGTCAGCCTGTCGTCGTCGGATGCCCGCCGCCAGCGCTCCGGCCGAGCCGCGCCAGCGAAGCAGACCGCAGCCAAGAAGGCGTCAGGCAAGAAGGCGTCGAGCAAGAAGGCCCCAGCCAGAAGACCGCGGCCAAGAAGGCGCCCGGCGAAGGCCTGCGGCGAAAGGCGCCGGCGAAAACCGGCGAAGAGAGCGCCAGCGAAAGAAGGCCGCAGCGAAGAAGGCGCCGGCGAAGAAGGCCGCGGCGAAGAAGGCGCCGGCGAAGAAGGCGCAGCCGTCAGCGGTCGGTCAGCGTCGCGCCCAATCGTGGCGGCACGGCGGCGCCTCGACGCGGAACTCGTGCGCCGGGCGTTGGCCTCGAGCCCGGCGTGAAGCGGTCGAGTTGGTCAAGGGCTCGCCGGGTGCTCGTCCGGCGGCGCGCCATGTCGACAAACGGCGCGACTCGTAGGCCGGCCGAGGGCCGTCGGTGGTGACCGGGGCCCCGCCCGCTTCGTCAGCCAGGGTGGCGAGAAGCTGCGGGCCGCGCTCGAAGCGTTCGCCATCGACCCGAGGCAGGTGGCAGGTGCTCGATGCCGGCGCCTCGACGGGAGGGTTCCTGCCGATTGTGTGCTGCAAGCGGGCTGGCGCACGTCGTCGCCCTCCGATGTCGGGCATAGGCAACTCCACGAGCTGCCGCGATCCCCGGAGTCCTGAGTCATCGAGCGGTACAACGTGCGCTCGTTGGATCTCGCCGACATCGAAGGCACGGTCGACGCCATCAGTGGCCGACTTGTCGTTCATCTCCCTCACCAAGGTGATCGACGCCCTCGTGGGTAACGAGCATTGGACACCTCGTGCTGTTACTCAGCCTGGTTCGAGGCGGGTAATCGAGAGGTCTCGAGGCAAGGGCGTCATCACGGATCCGGAGATCCACGAACGGATCCGCCGGGGTTCCCGACGAGGAACTGCCCGACGCCGGCTCCACGTCCCGGCGGATGGATCGAATCTCCGATACGTGGCGCCGACAGCAACCTAAGGAGTTCCTCGCTCCATGCCATCGTCCCGGAGGCTCCGACACCGTGAGCTGCGGTGTGCTCATCACGGCCCATCACGAGCGTGCCGAGGCCGCCGCGCACTGGCGCGTGAGGCCGCGGCGTGGCTCGGCCAACGGGGCACCAGGCGTGGATGCCCGTCGAGGGCGCAGCCGCCCGTTTTCGCTCCGAGCTCGAGGGCGCCCGATCATGACCACGATACCGAACTCGTCGTCAGCCTCGGCGGAGGCGGACGATGCTGCGGACCGTCCACCTCCTCGACGATGCCCGCCGTCATCCGGCGTGAACGTGGGGTTGCTCGGCTATCTACGCCGAGGTCAGGCCAGACGGGATGGTCGGCGCCCCTGGGCGCTACTTCGCCGGCGAGCACAGACCGAGGACCGGATGATGCTCGAGGTCGTCGTCCAGCGCGTGCCAGCGGCGACGGCATCGCGGCGATGATGGGCAGCCGTCGCGACGCACCTCGACGAGCCCTGAACGAGGCGGTCGTGGAGAAGCACGACTCGGGTCACACCGTGCGCCTCGGCGTGGAGATCGACGGTGAAGCCTTCACCTCCTATGCGGCCGACGGGCTGATCGTGGCCACCCCCACCGGCTCGACCGCCTACTCGCTGTCGGCGCGAGGTCCGGTCGTCTCGCCCACCCATCGTGCGATGCTGCTCACCCCGGTCTCGCCGCACATGCTCTTCGACCGCGCCCTGGTCCTCGACCCCGACGAGGAGATCGTGATCGAGGTGCTCGGACACCGCCTCGTGGACCTGACCCTCGACGACCAGGGTCGCTGGGCTCGGGAAAGCTGGCGATCGGGTGCGATTCCATCCGGCCGAGGCGAGCGCTCGCTTCGTCCGGTTCGGTCCGCGCCGGTTCCACCAGATCCTGAAGAACAAGTTCGGATTGAACGACCGCTGATGCTGACCGAACTGCAGATCTCCAATCTAGGGTCATCGAGTGCCGAGCTCGATGCTCCGGTCCCAGCCTCTGGTGTTCACCAGGAGACCGGCGCAGGCAAGACCATGTTGCTGTCGGCGATTGAGCTGTTGGTCAGGCTTGCCGAGTCCTTCGTGGTCCGGCCCGAGGCGATGAGGCCCGGGTCGAGGGGCGGTTCGTCGTGGGCGACGGCGAGCGTCGTGGCCAGAGTGGTGCAGTGAAGGTCGATCCCGGGCCTACCTCGACCAGCCGGCGGCGACGGCGGAGCAGCTGGCGAAACTCAGGGCGAGGATCGTCGTCATCCACGGTCAGCACACTCTGCGACCTGCTCGCTCGACTTCACGGTCAGCGCCGCGCTCAGCCGGTTCAGCGGGTCGACCTCGAGCCGCTCGGCGCAGCCAGGCCTCGTTGTCCGTCGATCAGCCGGGCCCTGGCCGCATTGGGCGGCGACGATCGCCCGGGCCCGAGAGATCGATCTGCTCGATTCCGATGGAAGACTCGACGCCGCCGAGCTGGCCGATGCCGACGAGACGATCAGCTCGATGCCGAGGGCAGCTGCTCAGCAGCGCGACCGAAGCACCGTCTGGCCAACGCCGCCGCCAATGACGCTCCAGTGCGGATGGCGGCGCACTCGACACCTCCGCACCCGCGCTCGCCGCGCTCGCCAACCGGCCGCCGTTCGACGAGCTCCGGCGCCGATTGTCCTCGAGCGTGGCGGAGCTCGACGACGTGGCCGCGGAGCTGCGGTCGTTGACGGATTCGCTCGAGGAGGATCCCGAGCGGCTCGACGCCGTCACGGCCCGTCGGCAGTTGTTCCGCGAGCTTCGCCGGAAGTACGGCGATCAGTTGGCCGACGTGATCGCCTTCCGAGACGACGTGGCGGACCGATTGGCCGAACTCGAATCCCACGACCAGAGGGCGGCCGAGCTCGACGCCCAGCGTGGTATTGCCTCAGGGGCGATCGCTCGGGCGGCCAAGGTGGTGGAGCTGCCCGACGGGCAGCGGCGCGCGTTGGCCGATGCCATCAGCGGCCCCGCCTCCACGGGCTGGCGATGGCCCAAGGGGCCCAGGTCGAGATCGGGTCGGCTCCGACCCCGGCGCGGAACGTGAGTTCCTGCTGGCCGCATGTAGGTGAACCGGCACTCCCGCTCGCCAAGGTGGCCTCAGGTGGAAACTAGCCCAGTCGATGTGACTTGCGGCTGGTCATCAGCGAGGCACCCGACACCCTGGTCTTCAACCGAGGTCGACCGGGATCGGCGGGTCGGCGGCCAACGCCGTCAGCTTGCCTCCAGAACTGGGTTCCGCCATCAGGTGCTCATCGTCACCCACCTCGCGCCAGGTCGCAGCGCGTGCCGGCCAGCACGTCGTGCTGGTGAAGCGGGAGGTCGAGGCAGGACCAGACCAGGCGGCCTCAGTACGCGACCAGGAGCCAGGTGCAGGAGATCACCGGATGTTGTCAGGCGATTCCGAGAGCACCGCGGCGCTCGGTCCACGCCCGAACTCCTCCTGCGGAGGCGGGGCTGGTCAGTAGCCGGTATCGCCGGCGGTGCGGATCCGACGAACCGCAGCGCCGGTCGGACAGGCAGCCCGCCGACCACAGCGGCGGGTCCCGGAGAATCCGGTGCTCGGGAGGGATCTGGTGGCAGTACCAGGGACCATGGTCGTCAGTGACTCCGAAATTAGGAGCGGTGGTCATTAGACCAGTGGTGGTCGGCCCGGCGGTGGTCCAGGGCCACCGGGGCGCGACGGCGACCGTGGTCGTCGGGTCCACCGATCCCGGCCGACGTCGGATCCACCGAGGTGGTCGTCGGCTCGCCGAGAGTAACGGTGGTGGTGGGTCCACCGATGGCGCTGGTGAGTCGGATCGGTCGATGCGGTGGTGGTGGGACCGCCGACGTCCACGGTGGTGGTCGGTTCTCATCTTCCACGGTGGTGGTGGGTTCTCCGGCGACCGTGGTGGTCGGTTCGACCGTGGTCGTGGTGGTCGTGCTGGTCGTGGTGCTCGTCGTGGTCGTGGTCGTGCTGGTGGTGGTGCTCGTCGTGGTGGTGGTGGTGGTGAGATCCTCCACCTCCCGGCAATAGGAGACATCCGGCGAAAAACCGCTCGGACGGACCGAGTTCGCACTCGCTGTATCCGTACAGCGATGCATGTCGGATCCACGATGCGATAGCGACGATGCTCCTCTTGGCCCAAGGCTCCAACGTGAAGCCGTGCACCAGTCGTCAGTGCCGCGCCACCGGCGGCGGTCGGGACGTCCCGGCGGTCAGCAGGCCCGAAGTCGACGCACGCCGATGCCTCGATCCCCATTGCTCGTGGAGCTGGTTGGCGTCGGCTGCCAGGGCAGCGCACCGCCAGTACTTATCGTGGCTCATTATGGGTCAGATGTTCGGCCCGCAGCGTCTCGCCCGCCATGCCAGCCCGGAATGTCGATACCCGGCAGAATTCACTTAACTTGGCGCACACCAGACGAGTCAGCGGCACATTGAGTACGCCGACCACGAGAAGGTCTCAGATCGGCGGAATCTGCGCCAGCATCACCAGGGCGAAGAAGGCGCAGGCGACGGCAATTACGGCGCCCGCCAGCGCCTGCTGTCGCTGGCCGCACGCATCTCACGACTCGCCGTGTTGTCATCGCCCGTCCTCCGGTATACGCGATCCGTCCGCCTGACGCCGGCGGCCTCGGTGGGAGCGGCAAGGAGTCCGAAGGTTCCTCAGCCGATCCTCAAGACCAGACGTCGTTGGTCACCCGCCAGGTCTCGCACTGCGGACCGCAGGAAGCGCGCATCTCACCAGGTCATCAGTCAAATAGTCCGTTCGACTCCCAATTTGCAGAACTGGACAGCAACGCTCTAGGTGAGCGAGTGGACGTGCCAGAGACCGAACCGGTCGCCAGTCCCCAGCACACTGCGGCCCTGATGTCCAGGTCGGCACGATGGGCGTCGGGGATCCTGCGTCGGGGTGTGCTGCGGTGTTGCTCGGCTGGTTCGTCGGCCGTCGTGCGACAGCCCAGCACGTCGTGCCGAGTGCGGGTTGGTCGTCGGGGTCCGCGACGTGCAGCCGCACCGAGACGTAGGGTAACTGTCCCCGTCATGCAATCAACGACGGGGGAGGCCGAGCGCGTGCCCAAGCGCATCTTCGGCGACCGGTGGGGTCACCAGCTCGCTCAGGAAGGGTCTCACCGCCTCCTCCCTGGGGCGACTGCTCAAGCTCCGAGGGCTGCGGGTGACGATCCAGAAGCTGGATCCGTACATCAACGTCGACCCCGGCACCATGAATCCGTTCGAGCACGGCGAGGTGTTCGTCACCGAAGACGGCGGCGAGACCGATCTCGACCTCGGGCACTACGAGCGCTTCATCGACGAGAACCTCGGCCGGGCGAACAACGCCACGACCGGGTCGATCTATCAGTCGGTCCTCGCCGCGGAACGGCGAGGGGACTACCTCGGGCGAACCGTGCAGGTGATCCCGCACATCACCGACGAGATCAAGCGGCGCATCCGTCAGGTCGCGACCGAAGACGTCGACGTGGTGATCACCGAGGTCGGCGGCACGGTCGGAGACATCGAGATCCTTCCGTTCCTGGAGGCCATCCGGCAGTTCCGCAAGGACGCAGGTCGCGACAACGTGTGTTACGTCCACGTCACCCTGGTCCCCTTCGTCGGTCCGTCGCAGGAACAAAAGACCAAGCCCACCCAGCATTCGGTCACCGAACTGCGCAGCCGAGGGATCCAGCCCGACGTGATCGTGTGCCGGTCGGCGGCGCCGATCGAGGACGGTGTGCGGCGCAAGATCTCGAACTTCTGCGACGTCGACGAGCCGGGCGTCATCAACGCCGCCGACGTGCGGAACCTGTACGAACTTCCCCTCGTGATGCACCACGAAGGGTTGGATCAGGTCGTGCTGCAGACGTTGCGCATGGAGGTCGGGCCGATCGACCTGTCGCCGCTCGAGGCGCTCGTGGCCAAGGTCGAGGCGGCCACCGAGCCGGTTCGGATCGGTCTCATCGGCAAGTACATCGACCTTCCCGACGCCTACCTCTCGGTCGTGGAGGCGCTGAAGCACGCCGGGTTCCACCACGGTGCCAAGGTCGAGATCGACTGGGTCCAGGCCGAGGACGTCGAAGGTCTGCTGGCCGCGGGCCGCCTGGCGTCGCTCGACGGGATGCTGATTCCCGGGGGCTTCGGCAACCGGGGGATCGAAGGCAAGATCGCCGCCGCCGGCTTCGCCCGGGAGTCCGGACTGCCGTGTCTCGGGATCTGTCTCGGCCTCCAGGCCATGTCGATCGAGTTCGCCCGGAACGTGCTCGGGATGAGCGGCGCCAACTCGACCGAGATGGACCCCGAGACCGACTACCCCGTCATCGACTTGATGCACGACCAGCGCGACATCGCCGACATGGGCGGGACCATGCGGCTCGGTGCCTACTACGCCGTCCTCACGCCGGGCACCAAGGTTCACGACGCCTACGGCGAGCCGGTCGTCAGCGAACGACATCGCCATCGTTGGGAGTTCAACGGGAACTTCCGCTCTCGGTTCGAGGCGGCCGGGTTCGTGTGTTCCGGGATCTCGCCGGACCGCCGGCTCGTCGAGTTCATCGAGCTCGCCGACCATCCCTTTTGGGTCGGCACCCAGGCCCACCCGGAGTTCAAGAGCCGTCCCGATCGCCCCCACCCGCTGTTTCGCGATCTGATCGGCGCCGTGCTGCAGCGCCGACGGGACCTCGACGTCCCGCCCCTCGTGGTGACCGACGACGATCCCTCGGCCGAGATCCCAACTCCCGTCCGGCTCGGCTCCTCGCAGTGAGCGGATTCCGGCGGACGGCCGAGCGTCAGGTCCACCAGGGCTACGTGTGGCGCCTCGTCACGGCGGACTACGAGTCGCCCGACGGGGCGCCGTTCACTCGCGACATCGTGCGCTCGCCCGGGGCGGTCGGGGTGGTGCCGGTCCTGGAGCCGGAGCCGGGCCGGTTCGAGATCGTCCTCGTGCGCCAGTGGCGGGCGCCGTACGAGACCGAATTGTGGGAGATTCCGGCCGGGATGCGCGACGTCGAGGGGGAGGATCCCGCCGAGACGGCTCGCCGCGAGCTGATCGAGGAGGCCGGGTATCGAGCGGGCTCGGTCGAAGAACTCGGTCGGATCTATCCCTCGCCCGGGCTGACCGACGCCATCACGTGGATCTATCTCGCCACCGAGCTCACGCCGGTGGCGCAGGACCTCCAAGGACCCGAAGAGGAACACCTGGTGGTGGAGGTCGTCGCCCTCGAGGAGGCCGTGGCGATGGTCGACCGCGGCGAGATCCTCGACGCCAAGACCGTCGTGGGAGTGCTGCGCGCCGCCCGTCGTCTCGCCCCGGGCCGGTGAAGCAGCCGGCGCTCGCCGAACTCCCGCTCGTCGTGGAGGAGTACCTCACCTGGTTGACGGTCGAGCGCGGCCGGTCCGTCCACACGATCGCGGCGTACCGCCGGGACCTCGTCCGCTACTGCGGATGGCTCACCGCGCGAGGCCTCGATCTCGACTCGGTCCGATCGGCCGACATCGTCGAGTTCCAGCGGGATCTGGAGCGCAGCGGTGGCGCCCCGTCGAGCCGGGCACGAGCGCTGGCTGCCCTCCGTCAGCTGCACCGATTCGCGAGCGAGGAAGGCTGGCGGGCCGACGACCCCGCCGCCGACGTGGAAGCGGTGTCGGTGCCCGCCGGCCTGCCCAAGCCGTGGAGCGAGGCCGAGGTCGGTCGGCTCCTCGACAGCATCGTGGGGGTCGATCCCATCGATCTGCGCGACCGGGCGATGTGCGAGCTGCTCTATGCGACCGGGGTGCGGGTCTCGGAGCTCTGCGGGTTGGACCTGGCCGACCTCGACCTCGAATCGTCGTTGGTCCGAGTGTTCGGCAAGGGCGCCAAGGAGCGAATCGTTCCGTTCGGTGGAGCGGCCCACGCCGCGCTCGAACGATGGCTCACGCCGGGAGCCCGTGGTGCGCTCGGGACGTCGGCGCGCCAACGCCGTGACGACGACGAGGCGGTGTTCGTCGGGCGGCGGGGTCGCAGGATCGGACGACAGCACGTCTGGCTGGTGCTTCGGGACCGAGCCGAGCGGGCGGGCCTGGATTCGGCGGACCTGTCGCCGCACGTCCTGCGCCACAGTTGTGCCACCCACCTGCTCGATCACGGCGCGGACATCCGAGTGGTGCAGGAGCTGCTCGGACACGCCTCGATCGCGACCACCCAGCGCTACACCCTCGTCTCCCAGGAACAACTGGCCCGCGAGTACCGGGCCGCCCACCCTCGGGCCCAGCGGGCGGTACGACGATGAGCGTCACGAGCGGCGCGGCCGCCCACGTCTCGGCATCTGGTGGCCCGAGCGATCGGGTCGCTGTCCCATCGTCCGCCGGATCCGGCGGACCGAGGACTGGGTTCGTTCCGTGCTGCGGGGTCCGAACTCGAAGTTGTGGGCTCGCCAGCGTCCTGCCGACCAGCGCCACTCCGTCGGCGTGGCCCGAGGGGTGGCGGAACGTCTGCCGGGGGCCGAGCAGCCGGTGCTGGCCGCGGCGTTGCTCCATGACATCGGCAAGCTCGATGCCGACTTCGGGGTCCCCGGTCGGACCCTTGCCACCCTGATCGGCCTCGTCGGTGGGGCGCGGGCGCGACGGGGTCAGGGCCGAATCGCTCGCTACCTCGACCACGAGGCGATCGGAGCGTCGTGGTGCGCCGAGCTCGGCGCCGATCCGGTGACGGTGGCCCTCGTCGGCCGTTCGCCGACCGCGCCGCCCGACGCCTTGCACGCGTTGTGTCATGCCGACGACTCGGCCGGAAGAGTGCGTTGAGCGCGTGTTATGACGCTGAATGTGATGGACTGCCGATGATGGTGCGACTGGCTCAATTAGAAGTCACTTGGAGTGTTTGACCTACCATCGGGCGTGAGTTCGGCGTAGGGTGCCCGGCAATGGCGGAGGATGGCGGAGAAGCTCGAAACGGGCGCGCCCTGCGGCGGCAGGGGGTCGCGAGTCGTCTGACCGGCGCGCGCTCGATGATGGGGCTGCGAGCCTTGGTGCTGCTCCTCGGGAGCGGCACGTTGTCCGCGCTGTCCCACGGGGACCAACCGATGAGGATCGGCGCCGGGATCCTCGGCGTGTTGTGTGTCGTGAGCACGGCGTTGTGGGCCCGGTGGTACGCCGAACGCAGCGCCCCGTACGTCCTCGTCGCCGCCGACGTGATCGGTGCGGGCGCCCTCGGGATCGTCGAACCGCGGCTCTGGGCGCCGGCCGTTGCCATCATCGCGGCCGCCCTCGTCCAGGGCGCGGTCTACCTGCCTCGAGTGCAGCTGTTGCGGGTCTGCGTCGGAGCGGGGATCGTTGCGACCGCGGTCACGGCGCTCGGTGGCTGGCAGGAGCTCCTTCCCGGAGCGGCCGGCCTGGTAGCGGCCGGCTCCATCGGTGCCGCCACCGTCTATGGCGTCGTCCAGCACAACCGCGCCGAACGGATCCGGATGCACACCCTGCTCGACGGGGTCGAAGCAGTCGTGTGGGAACTCGATCGACACACCCAGCAGTTCACCTACGTGTCGGGCTGGGCCGAGCAGTTCGGCCTCACGCCGGAACGGTGGCTCGAATATCCCAACGCCTGGCTGGAGTTCGTGCACCCCGACGACCGGCCCAAGGTCAATCCACAGGCGTTGATCGATTGTGCCGATCGAGGGTTCTCGCTGGAGATCCGGGCCGGCAAGCCGCCGCAGTACGACCGGGTGTTCCGGGTCTCGCCGACGCTGGTCGGTCTGGGCCACCCGAGCGAGCGCGCCGTTCGCGGGGTGATGGTCGACATCTCCGACCTGCGCAAGAGCGAGAGCCTGATCCGGCACCAGGCGCGACACGACGCCCTGACCAACCTGGCCAACCGGGCCGCCGTGGTGGGCCAGCTCTCCCAGGAACTGGCCACCAGGACGCCGCGGGTGGCCCTGCTCCTGCTGGACCTTGACCGGTTCAAGGAGGTCAACGACGCCCTCGGTCACCACCGCGGCGACTACCTCCTCCAGCAGGTCGCCAAGCGCCTGACCACCTGCCTGCCGTCCCACTGCTTCGTCGGCCGTCTGGGCGCGACAGCGCCTGTCGTGGTCGTCCTGCTCCACGGCGACGACCCCACGCCCAGGAATGCGCCGAGGCGATCGTCCGGGCGCGCTCTGCGAGCCGGTGCTCAGCGATGGGCCTGGCCGATGCAGATCGGTGTCAGCATCGGCATCGTTGTCGCGCCGCACCACGGCGACGAACAGGATCAGCTGTTCCGCCGGGCCGACATGACCTCATGTACGTCGCTAAGCGTGCCGGCGGCGGGCTGGGCGATGTGGTGGCCGGAGTTCGAAGAGGAGAGCGCTCGTTGTTCCACCTCGCGACTGCCTTGCGCTCGGCGATCGAGCACGGGGCGATCTCGATGTCCTACCAGCCCCGGGTCTCGGTGAAGAGCGGTCGGGCGTGCTCGGCTTCGAGGCCTTGGCCCGATGGACCGACCTGCGCTCGCCCTGTCCCCCCGGAACGAGTTCGCGGCGGCGGCCCAGGTGGCGGGAGTGAGCCTGCCGCCTGTCTCGCACATCGTGCGCACCTCGCTGAGCGACTTCGTGGCCCTACGACGGGCCGATCCGTCGCTGGTGATGGCGGTCAACGTCACGACGACGGACCTGGTGATGCAGGGGTTCGAGGAGATGCTGTTCTCGACCTCGACGCCGCCGGTCTGCCCCATGGCGCGCTGGAGCTGTCCGAGGGTGAGGCGATCCAGAACGCCAAGCTGCTCCACCAGGTCCTGCAGCGGCTCGGCGATCGTGGCGTCAAACTGGCGATCGACGACTTCGGCCAGGGCTACTCGTCGATGGACCGGCTGCGGTCGTTGCCCCTCAACGAGATCAAGATCGACAAGGGGTTCGTCGCCAAGATGCAGGCCGACCCGACCGACCGGGCGATCGTCGACTCGATCATCCGGCTCGGCCACAACCTGGCCCTCGACGTCGTCGCCGAAGGTGTCGAGGACGCAGGGGCCCTGGAGAGCCTGAAGCAGATGGGCTGCGACTCGTTCCAGGGCAACCTGTTCAAGGGGGCGGTGCGGATCGACGAGGCGGTGTCATTGGTCCGCTGGCAGCAGCCCGATCCGACCGTACGCTCGCTCGAGGGTCCGGCTCGCGACGTGCCGGGCCTTGTCCGCCCCCACCCGTAGCAGCCGGGCGAGTTCGGCCGGGTCCTGGGTGAGCTCCCGGTAGCGCTCCTGGATCGGGCGCAGCGCCTCGATCACGACCTCTGCGGTGTCGGCCTTCAGCGGGCCGTACTGGGTGTACTGCTCGGCGAGCTCCTGGGGCGGCACCCCGCGGAAGGCCGACTGGATGTCGAGCAGGTTGGACACGCCGGGCTTGGCCTCGGTGTCGTAGCGCACCTCCATGTCGGAGTCGGTGACGGCGCGCTTGAACTTCTTGGTGATGGCGGCGGGCTCGTCGAACAGGAACACGCAGCCTGCGTCGCCGCCCGACGACTTCGACATCTTCGAGCCCGGCTCCTGGAGGTCCATCACCCGCGCCCCGGCTCGGGGCATGACCGCCTTGGGCACCACGAAGGTCTCGCCGTACCGGTGGTTGAACCGGTTCGCGATGTCCCGGGTGATCTCGACGTGCTGGCGCTGGTCCTCGCCCACCGGGACCTCGTCGCTGTCGTACAGCAAGATGTCGGCCGCCTGGAGGGCGGGGTAGGTGAAGAGGCCGGCCGGGATGAACCCCCCGTCGCGCTTGGTGGACTTGTCCTTGAACGCCGTCATCCGGGACAGCTCGCCGTAGCTGACGATGCACTCCATCACCCAGCTCAGCTGGGCGTGCTCGGGCACGTGGGACTGCACGAACACCGTGGCGACCTCTGGATCGAGCCCGATGGCGAACAACGTGGCGGCCAGGTCGAGCGTCATCTGTCCGACGGCTCCGGGCTCCTCGACGCTGGTCAGGGCATGGAGGTCGACGATGCCGTGGAAGACATCGGCGTCGTGCTGGCCGAGCACCCAGTTCCGCAGGGCCCCGAGGTAGTTCCCGAGATGGACCTTGCCGGAGGGCTGGATGCACGACAACACACGAGTCATGGGCGGCGAGGCTAGCGGCGAGCGGTGGGACGAGGCCGGGCCAAATCGGGCCCGGTAGCGTGGCCCGTCGTGAGCGTCGATGTGAGCACCCCCGTCTTCGAGGGCCCGTTCGATCTGCTCCTGCATCTCATCCTCAACGAGCAGGTCGACATCTACGAGGTCTCGTTGTCGACGATCGTGGACGCCTATCTCCACGAACTCGACAAGATGGAGCACCTCGACCTCGACGTGGCCACGGAGTTCCTCCTGATCGCCGCGACCCTGGTCGAGCTGAAGGCGAGGCGGCTGCTCCCCGGCCGGGAAACGATCGATCTCGACGACGAGTTGGCGTTGTGGGAGGAACGGGATCTCCTCCTCGCCCGACTGCTCGAGTGCAAGACGTTCAAGGACGTGGCTGGAGTGTTCTCCGTGCTGGCCGAGCGGGCCGACCTGTCCTTCGCCCGCCAGGTGGGTCCCGAGGAGCCCTTCGCCTCGCTCGCTCCGGATCCGTTGGACGGCCTCACCCCGGAGCGCCTGCGGCGGGCGATGGTCCGCGTGACCACGCCCAAGGCCGTGCCCCGGGTCGACCTGTTCCACGTGTCGTCGGTGCGCATCACGGTCGCCGACGCCGTCACGGAGCTGGCCGACGAACTGCCCCGGCTCGGACGGGCCAGCTTCCGACGCCTCACCGAAGGACTCGTGGAGCGGATCGAGGTGATCGTCCGGTTCCTCGCCCTGCTCGAGATGTACAAGCAGGGCTGGGTGGAGCTCGAACAGTCCGAACCGCTCGGCGAGATCGAGGTCGAGTGGCTCGGCGTCGAGGCGTCCGACACGTTGAGCGTGGTCGGCGGAGCGCTCCCGATCGACGACTACGAAGGATGACGATGTCCATCTCCCGCCCGACGACCCCTCGCCGATCCGATCGAGACGCCCGAGCTCCTCCGAAGTCCCCGCCGACGGTGACGAGTCGCAGGGGCCCGATCCGTCCGATGTCCCGGATGTCCCGGATGTCCCGGACGCGCTGGATGGGGTGTTCGCTTCCGTGACGGTGCCGACGCTGCCGGGCGAGGCTGTCGCCGAGGCCCGATGGAAACGGGCGATCGAGGCGATCGTGCCTGTCACGACCGATCCGATCGAACCGAGCTGCTCGCCGAGCTGATCGGCACCTCTCCGGCGACCGTCGACCGCCTGTGCAGCGAGCTGATCGCCGACTACGAAGCAGCGGGCCACGGGTTCGAGCTGGCTCGGGTCGGCGGGTATCGGTACCAGACCCATCCGGATCTCGTTCCCTTACGTGGAGCGGTACGTGCTCGACGGCCAGCGGGCCCGGCTCTCGGCGGCGGCGCTGGAGACGCTGGCGATCGTGGCGTACAAGCAGCCGATCTCCCGAGCCCAGATCGCCTCCATCCGAGGGGTCGACCTGGACGCACGTTGCGCACCTCTGCAGGCTCGGGGCTACGTCGACCACATCGGGCGGGACATCGACCGGGCTGCGGCGATGCTCTGGGGCAACCACGCCGGTGTTCCTGGAGAAACTCGGCCTGGCCTCGGTGGCGGATCTTCCGCCGATCGCCGATTTCGTCCCCGGCGCCGACGTCGTCGAGGCCCTGGAGCACGGTCTGCGCGTCCCGACCGCACCGCCGGAGGCACCCGTGCCCCTGGCGGAGGAGTCGACCGATTCGGCAACGGCCGAGGAGGAGTCGATCGATCCGCCCGATCCGGGGGAGGGTGAGGGGACCGATGGCTGAACTCGAACCTCCCTGTGGGAGCAACTCGCGGCCCAACACGCCGAGCTGCCCCAGGGCGAGCGGCTCCAGAAGGTGCTCGCGCAGGCGTAAGCCGGGTCGCTTCGCGCCCATGCGAGACCTGATCCTCTGGCCGGGCGGGTGCGGGTCAACGGCGAGGTCGCCAACCGGGCCGACGCGTCGACCACGAGCGTGACCTGGTCGAGGTGGACGGCCGGCCGGTCGGCATCCCGCCCGGGTTGGTCCACTACCTGTTGAACAAGCCGATCGGCGTGGTGAGCACGGCCAAGGACACCCACGGCCGGCGCACGGTCACCGAGCTGCTGCCGAGCGAGCCGCGGGTGTTCCCCGTCGGTCGTCTCGACCGCGACACCGAGGGCCTGATCCTGCTGACCAACGACGGCGGGCTCACGAATCGCCTCACCCATCCTCGCTACGGCGTCGAGAAGGAATACCTCGCCGAGGTGACCGGCATCGTCAGCGCCGGCGCGCTGCGCCGAATTCGCGAAGGACTGGAGCTGGAGGACGGGCCCACGGCGCCGGCCAAGGCCAGCCAGCCGAGCCCCGGCGTGCTGCGCATCACGATCCACGAAGGCCGCAACCGGCAGGTCCGTCGGATGTGCGAGGCGATCGGGCACCCCGTCAAGCGGTTGGTCCGGGTCCGTATCGGTCCGATCTCGGATCGCTCGTTGAAACCGGGGCAGTGGCGGGCGCTCACCACCGAGGAACTCACGGCGCTGGAGCGGGCCGTGCACCCCGACAGCGGGGACGCACCGGTCGCTGCGCCCTCCGGGGACTGAGCTCCGGCCGGTCGGCGGGAGGGCTCGGTACGATCGAACGTCGTGACCAGGCAGCGACGGGCGAACATCGTGGGACTGGGTCTGATCGGCGGCTCGGTCGCTGGCCTTGCGTGAACAGGGCTGGTTCGTGAGCGGCGAGGACACCTCGGCCGAGCGCGTGAAGACGGCGTTGGAGCGCGAGATCGTCGACGCCGAGGGCCTCGATCCCGACGCCGAGATCACCGTCCTCGCCGTGCCCGTGTTGGCGGTGCCGGCGCTGGCCGAGCGGGTGCTCGCCGAAACGGCCGGCTTCGTCACCGACGTCGGATCGACCAAGGCGTCGGTGTCGTCGGCGGTGTCGCATCCTCGTTTCGTCGGTGGTCACCCGATGGCCGGCTCCGGAACTCGAGGGACTGGACGGGGCCTTGGCGGACATGTTCCAGGGCGCGGTGTGGGTCCTGACGCCGACCCTGTCGACCTGGACGAGACCTTCGCCGGAGTGGCTCGGATCGTCAGCGATCTCGGGGCCGAGGTGGTGGCGCTCGAGAGCGCCCGCCACGACGAGCTCGTCATGGTCGTGTCGCACGTTCCCCATCTCAAGGTTATGGCCACGCTCATGCGCTTGGCGAGCGCCCGCTGAGGAATGGCGCGCTGTTGCGGCTGGCCGCAGGCGGATTCCGTGACATGACCCGCATCGCCGGGCCATCCGGCGATCTGGCTCGACATCTGCCACGACAACGCGGACGCCATCACCAACGTGCTCGACGCCTTGATCGAGGGACTCCAGGACATGCGCACGATCGTGGCGGACCGGGATCGTGACGCCCTCCACGACACGCTGCGAGCCGCTCGCGGCCCGCTCGAACCTGCCGAGCCGCGTCGCTCAGCCGAGCGAGCTCGCCGAGTTCCGTATCCCGATCCCGGACCGGACCGGCGCCGCGGCCGAGGTGTTCACCCTCGCCGCCGAACTCGGCGTCAACATCGCCAACTTCGAGGTGGTCCACTCGGTGGAAGGCGGCAACCGCGGCGTGGCGGTCGTGCTGGTCGACGCGGCGTCGGCCGAGTTGTTCCGCGGCGGGCTGATCGCTCGCCGGTTCCGGCCGGCGGTGGAGCGCCTCCAGTGAACGCGCTTCGCGAACGGGGAGGCGCTGGAGATCGAGCCCCTCGCCGGCCCGGTCGACGCCGTCCTCACCGACGTTCCCGGATCCAAGAGCATCGCCAACCGCGCCCTGGTGTGTGCGGCGCTGGCGACGGCGTGTCCAGCCTGATCAACCTTGGCCCTGGCGACGACACCACGGCGATGGTCGAGAGCCTCGGTCGACCGGCGTCGAGGTGGCGACCGCCGGGAACGAGACCACCGTGGCCGGCACCGGAGGCGAGTTGTGCCCGGGCCCGGCCATCCCCACGCCAGGCTGGCCGGCACCACGTCCCGGTTCGTCACCGCGCTCGCCGCCCTGGGGCCCGGGCCGTACACCGTCGACGGATTCGGGCCACTGCGGGCCCGACCGATGGCCGACCTGCATGCGGCGTTGTCGACCCTCGGTGCGACGGTCGTGCACACCGAACGGGCCGGCCACCTCCCGGTCGTCCTGTCCCGATCCGGGCTGACCGGCGGCACGATCCGGCTTCCCGGCGACGTGACGAGTCAGTACGTCACGGCGCTGATGCTGATCGCGCCGTACCTTCCCGGCGGACTCCGGATCGAGTTGACCTCCCCGCTGGTCTCTCGTCCGTACCTGGAGATCACGAGCGCCGTGATGGCCGCGTTCGGCCACGGCGACGTGCAGGTCGGCGACGAGGTGATCACCGTCGGTCCCGGCGCGTACCGAGCCTGCCGCTACGTCATCGAACCCGACGCCTCGTCGGCCAGCTACCCCTTCGCCGTCGCCGCCGTGTGCGGCGGGCAGGTCACCGTCGTCGGGCTCGGCGACGAGCCGCTGCAGGGGGACGCGGCCTTCGTCGACGTGCTCGAGGCAATGGGGTGCGAGGTGGAACGTACGGCGGAGGCGACGACGGTCCGCCGCCGAACGCCGCTTCGGGGGGTCGAGGTCGACATGCGCGACATCTCCGACACGGTGCCGACCCTCGCTGCGATCGCCCCGTTCGCGGACTCGCCCACGACGATCACGGGGATCGGATTCATCCGCCACAAGGAGAGCGATCGCATCGGCGACGTGCTGCGCGAACTGGCCAGGTGTGGCATCGCCGGCGCCGAGCTCCCCGACGGGATGCGGATCGATCCGGGCGACATCCGACCGGCATCGCTCGCCACCCACCACGATCACCGTCTCGCCATGGCCTTCGCCGTGATCGGACTGGCCCGGCCCGGCATCGCCATCGAGGATCCAGCCGTCGTCTCCAAGAGCTACCCCGGGTTCTGGACGATGATCGAATCGCTGCGTCGGCCGCAGTAAGTTCCCCAGCCACTCATGACCGCAACTCCTGAACGCCCCGTCGTGGCGGCCTTCGACGTGGATGGCACGCTGACCACGCGCGACTGCGTGGTGCCGTTCCTGCGCGAGCTCGTGGGCACCCACCGGCTCGTCCACTCCGTGCTCCGGCGGCCGGGACGGTCCGGGCGGGCCGCGATGCGTCGAGACCGGGACACGTTCAAGGCCATCGCCGTTGCGACGTTGGCCGGTCGGTCGATGGAGGAGGTCGCCGAGCGCGGTCGCCGATTCGCCCGGGAGCAGGCGGCCCGTTGGCTGCGCCCGGACACCACCGATCGCCTGGCATGGCATCTCGAATCCGGACACGAGGTGGTGTTGGTGTCGGCGTCGCTCGAGCCGTACCTCGGTCCGCTCGGCGACTCCCTCGGCGTGGCGGCGTCGTTGTGCACCCGGTTCGAGGTGGACGGCGAGGGCCGCCTCACGGGACGGCTGCTCGGCGACAACTGTCGCGGGATGGAGAAGGTCCGCCGGCTGGAGGACTGGCTCGCCGGTCGGGACGTGGAGCTGTGGGCCTACGGCGACTCGGCCGGTGACGCCGAACTCCTCGCCCGAGCCGACCGATCGTTCCTCGTGAAGGACCTCACCGTGTCGCGGGCACCGCAGCCATGAACCTGCACGCGATCATCCGTGAGGCCCGGCCTCGCCAATGGGTGAAGAACTCGCTCGTGGTCGCGGCCCCGGGCGCAGCGGGCGTGCTCGGCGACGGCGGCCGCGCCGCCGCCACGCTGGTCGTGTTCCTCGCGTTCTGCATGGTCTCCTCGGGGACCTACTACTGGAACGACATCCTGGACGTCGAGGCCGACCGCCGCCATCCGACGAAACGGAACCGGCCCATCGCGGCGGGAACGATTCCGATCGGGGCGGCCCGGCTGATCGGTACCGCGCTGCTCGCGGGCGGGCTGGCGCTCGGGCTGGGGACCGGGCGATGGCAGACCTCGGCCGTGTTGGCCGCCTACGTCGCGACGACGCTCGCCTACTCGAAGGTGTTCAAGCACGTCCCGGTGATCGATCTGGTGCTGGTGGCGAGCGGGTTCGTCCTGCGGGCCATCGGTGGCGCGGTGGGCGCCGACGTCCCGATGTCGGAATGGTTCGTCTTGGTGACGGTGTTCGCTTCGCTGTTCATCGTGACCGGTAAGCGATTCGCCGAACTCCGCGAAGTGGGTTCCGGATCGACTCGGTCCACCCTCGACCAGTACTCGCTCGACTATCTGCGCCAGGTGCTGTCGGTGAGCCTCGGGGTCACCCTGGTCGCCTATTGCCTGTGGGCGTTCGAGCGAGCGGGGGAGAACCCCTCCGCGTTCCACTTCTACGAACTCACGGTCGTGCCGATGACGATGGCCCTCCTCCGGTACCTCTTGGTGCTCGAACAGGGCCACGGCGGCGCGCCCGAAGACGTGTTCTTTCGCGATCGCACCCTGCAGGTGTTGGGGCTCGTGTGGGCGATCGTGTTCGCGCTCGGCGTCTACACCTGAGGTCTCCGCCCTGCGGCGATCGGCGCAGTTGGCCGCGCCGGCTGCGGCCGGAGCGGCGAGGGGGTCGGACAGTACGCTGGACCGATCGATCGCCCGGACCAGGGCATGACCTCGCGCAAGGATGTGCCACCACCATGACCGAGCCCACCGCGAACGAGGCCATCGTGACGGCCGATCGGGACGAGCTGAAGCGGCGAGTCTGCGCCGAGGTGGACCGCCTCGCCGGTTCGCTCGTGGCCGCATCCCGGTCGATTCACGCCCATCCCGAACTGGCGTACCAGGAGCGCCATGCCCACGACGTGCTCACCGACCTGCTCGAGCGCGAAGGCCTGACACCGGAGCGCCACGCCTACGGGATCGAGACGGCGTTCCGCGCCCAGCGGGGATCGGGCGGGTCCACGATCGGCGTGCTGTGCGAGTACGACGCCCTCCCCGGGATCGGTCGCCTTGCGGCCACAACGTGATCGCCACCGCGGGACTGGGCGCTGGTCTGGCCGCAACTGCGGTCGCCGAGGCCGCCGAGGACGGGTGGTCATCTACGGGACCCCGCCGAGGAGAGCGGCGGCGGCAAGGTGAAATGGCGCGCGCCGGGGCCTTGCATGAGCTCGGCAGCGATGGTGTCCATCCGCCGACGCCGACTCACCCGGATCGACGCCATCGCCATCCAGCAGCTGAGGTCACCTATCACGGGCGGGCCGCTCACGCGCCGCCCCAGGAGGGTCGCAACGCCCTCGACGCCGCCGTCCTCGGCTACCAGGCGGTGGGAGCGCTGCGCCAGCATCCTGCCGACCGAGCGGGTCCACGGGATCTTCGTCCACGCGGCGGCGGCCGTCCCAGCGTCGTTCCGGCCGAGACCGAGATGGAGTCGGTTTCGTCCGCTCGCCACGTTCGCCTCGCTCCAGCCGCTCAACGGGTGATCGCCATCCTCGAGATCGGGTGCCCACGCCACCGGCTGCGATGACGGCCGAGTGGCAGCCGCTGACCTACGCCGACATGCGAGACAAGCACGGCGTTGCTGGCGGCGTACGCCGCCAACGCCGCCACCCTCGGCCGGACCGTGGAGGCTCCCGAGGCCGTTGGCCATCGCGGCGTGGTGGGCTCGACCGACATGGGCAACGTGTCCCAGCTCGTGCCCTCGATCCACCCGATGATCCAGGTCGCGCCGCCCGGGACACCGATCCACACCGTCGAGTTTGCCGAGCACGCCGGGGCCGGGTGGCAGCCGAACGATCGTCGACGGCGCCAAGGCCATGGCGATGACGATCGTGGATGCCTGGTGCGACCGGTCCGTGCTCGGTGCCGCGACCGAGGAGTTCGGGGCCCGCGGGGTCGATCGATCCGTGCTCGACTGATCGGCGCCCCGGGGCGCATCGGCGTCACCGGGGTCCCGGACCCGCGAGGGTCGGCGTCGTAGCATGTTCCGCCCGTGACCCTGTTCGTGGTGGAGGAGTTCAGCCCCGGGGAACGGGCGGTGCTGGAGCGGTACTTCACCAACGTGGACGGGCCCGGTCTTCGCCCTCGTCCGGCCTGCCCGAGGTGGTGAAGGGGGCGCCTTGTTCGCCCGCTACAGCCGCTCGGCCAGAGCTGCGGCGGTTGTTCCTCGACGAGTTCGTCGAGGAGTTGGGCCTCGCGAGACCGAGTCGTCCTCGGCCGGGCTCGCGCGCCGAGCAGCTCTACGACAAGGTCTTCTACGAGTACGGCGACGACTCCGTCGCCCAGCTCGGCAGGGTCCACTGGCCTGCGAGCAGGCGTCGAACCTCCTCACCAAGATCCTCGAGTGGGGTCGGCTGATGAGCTACCTCGAGCAGAGCACCCGCTACATCGCCTACGACGGCCGGGTCTCGGGTCGATACCGGTTCCACCGCGACCCCGACGTGTTGAACTCCCGCTTCGGCACCCGCTACGTCGGCGACATGGACCGGATGTTCGATGCGTACAGCTCGGTGCTCGATCGGGTGACCGATCACGTGCGGGCCTCGGTCGGTCGCCAGCCCGGGGACTCCGACTTCGTGTTCCGCCAGGCGACGCGAGCCAAAGCCCTCGACGCGGCCCGCGGCATCCTGCCGGCGGCTGCCCTCTCCAACCTGGGGATCTACGGAAGTGGTCAGGCCTACGAAGCGCTGCTGCTCCGGATGCGGGCCCATCCGCTCCCCGAGGCTCGCATCTACGCCTCGCTGATGATCGAGGAGCTCCGCAAGGTGATCCCGAGCTTCCTGCGCCGGGTGGACGTTCCCGAGCGGGGTGGCGCCTGGAGCGACTACCTCGAGGCCCGCCGGACCGAGACGATCCGAGCCGTCGGAGCCGTGCTCGGCGACGACCAGCCGGCGGATGCGCCGAGCGTCCAACTCGTCGATTTCGATCCCGAGGGGGAGGACAAGGTCCTCGCCGCGATCTGCTACTCGGTCTCGAACCTTCCCGAACATCAGCTGCTGGAGCGGGTCCAGCGGATGTCGGCCGACGAGAAGCGGTCGATCCTGGCGGCCTACGTGGGGGAGCGGGCCAACCGTCGCCACCGTCCGGGCCGAGCCTTCGAGCGCACCGACTATCGCTTCGACGTGTTGTCGGACTACGGAGCGTTCCGGGATCTCCAGCGCCACCGGCTGCTCACGATCGAATGGCAGACGCTGTCGCCCGACCACGGCTACGTCCGACCGGACCTCGTGAACGAGGCGGGGGCCGATGCGGTGTTCGACGAAGCGATGGCTCGTTCGGCCAAGCTCCACGACGACCTGCGCGACGAGTTCCCGGCCCAGGCGCCCTACGCCGTGGCCATGGCGTACCGCTTGCGCTATGTGATGCAGTTCAACGCGCGCGAGGCGATGCATCTGCTCGAACTGCGGTCCACGCCCCAAGGACATCCGTCGTATCGGCGTGTCGCTCAAGCGATGCACCGGGCCATCGCCGAGGTCGCCGGACATCGCCTGCTCGCGGAGGCCATGCAGCACGTCTCCGACGACGAGCCGGAGCTGGAACGACTCGAATCCGAGCGCCGCGCCGCCCAGCGTCGCGGCGAAATGTGACCTCTGTCACCCAGGCGGACGTGTGGTTGTCGAGAACGCCGCGTAGTATCCCGCCCCGCGTGTCCCGCGAGGAAGGCGAGTTATGGCCGACGACGACGATGTGATCGACGAAGAAGAGCTCGAGGAAGAAGAGCTCGAGGACGAGCCGGAACTCGACGACGACGAACTGCCGGAGGAGGACGACGAGTCCTTCGAGGAGGACGACGACGAGACGTTCGGCGACGACGACGACGATGATGACGCCGCAGCGGACGATGACGAGGACGAGGAAGAAGAAGCGCCGGCGCGGCGGGCCAAGAAGGCTGCCGCGGCGGGCGAGGAGGACGACGACGATGACGACATCGTCTCGCCCGATGACGTCGAGGCGGATCTCGACACGATCCTGAAGGATCGTCTCGTCACCGCCGAAGAAGAAGAGGACGAAGAGGACGAGGCCGAGCCGGAGGATCCCCGGACCGAGTCCGGCGATCGCCTCCAACCCAAGCGGGCCGACGAGCAACTCTGCTCGAGCTGCTTCTTGTTGGTGCGGGCCAGGGCCCTGCGCTGCCCGGTCGACGACCCCGACTGCCCGATCTTCCCGAGCTGACCATGGCGACCGAGGAGCCTCGACGGGACCCGTGGGACCAGCTCCTCGATGTCGCGCTGTACGTTCCGCTCGGCGTGCTGGCCGCGTTGCGGGAGGACGGGGCCAAGCTGGCCCAGCGGGGCCGCAACGAAGCCGCCGTGGCCAAGATGATCGGCAGCTTCGCGGTCACCCAGGCGCGCAAGGAGCTCGAGCGCCGGTTGGCCTCGTTCACGGCGCCGACGGGCGACTCGCCGAACCAGGCGGTGCCGGACGAACGAGTGGCTGCCGAACCAGTGTCTGCCGAACGAGTGCCCGCCGAACCAGCGAGGGCGCCCGGCACGACGGCGACGTCGTCGACGAAGCAAGGATCCAAGCGGGCTGGTTCGTCGTCCAAGCGCCGCTCGTCGTCTCCTGTGGCCCCCGTGGCCTCCGAGCTCCCGATCGAGTCCTACGACGAGCTGGCGGCGTCTCACGTGGTGGCGCGCCTCGCCGGGCTGACCCCCGACGAGCTCGATGCCGTCGAGCGCTACGAATCCGCCCATCGAGCGCGACGCACCGTGCTCGGCAAGATCGGACAGCTGCGGTCCGCTTCGTGAGCGAGGTGGTCCGCCCGGCTGGTCCCTCGGACCTCGCGGCGATCGTCGCCTTGGTGACCCTGGCCCGGACCTCGATCGTGGACGCCCGCGGTGGGCTGCAACTGCTGGCCGACCATCCGGCACCGAACGACGACGACGTGGCGGTGGCACTCGAGGCGTCGGCGGCCGCCGACAGCGCCGACGACGCCGTTCACGCCAGCGCCGACGCCGTCCACGCCGACGTCGAGCCGGCGGGCGTGCGGCCGGGTCCGGTCGTGCTGATCGGTGAGTACGAGGGCGTGCCGGTCGGGATCCTCGCGGCACGTCTCGTGGGCCAGATCATCCGGATCGATCTGGTGTACGTGGAACCCGAGTTCCGTGAACTCGGGCTCGGCGACGGGCTGCTCGCGGCGGCGATGGAAACCGGACGGCGGCGCGGCGCGCTCGCCGTGGAGGCCACCGCCTTGCCGGGGGACCGGGAGACCAAGAACCTCTACGAACGCGCCGGCGTCAAGGCCCGGGCGATCACCGTGCACCGGGCCCTGTGACGGTCGAGGAACCTCAGCGGCCCTTCCACTGGGGTGGCCGCTTCTCGATGAAGGCCTGCAGGCCTTCCTTCACGTCCTCGGACGACATCACCGTGGCCATCGCCCGGCCCGACATCTTCTTCAGCGTCTCGTCGTCGGCGTAGTCGGCGGCGAGGACCACCTTGCGGCTCTCCCAGACGGCCAGTGGCGCCGCCGCGGTGATCTGGGCGGCGAGGGCGAGGGCGGTGTCGAGCGCTGCTCCCGGCTCCACGAGGCGGTTCACGAGGCCGAGCTGGTGGGCGCGCTCGGCCACGAGCGGCTCGCCGGTGAGGATCAGCTCCATCGCTGCGCTTCGCCCGATCGCTCGGGGGAGGCGGAACAAGCCACCGGCGCCGGCGACGAGGTTCCGCTTCACCTCGGCGAGGCCGAACGACGACCGGGTCGTGGCGACGACGAGGTCGGACGCCAGGACGATCTCACATCCACCGGCCGTGGCGAGTCCGTCGACCGCGACGATGATCGGCTTGCGACGATCCCGATAGACGTAGCCGGCGAAGCCGCCTCGTTCCGTCCCGAGTGCGGCACCGTTGCCGGCGTTGATCTCCTTGAGATCGGCGCCGGCACAGAACACCGGGCGGGTCTGTCCTTCGGTGTTGGCCTGCAGGACACCGACCCACGCGTCCCCGTCCTCTTCCAGCCGATCGATGGCGGCTTCCAGGCCCTGGGCCAGGTCCCCGTTGACCGCGTTGCGGGCGTCGGGACGGTTCAAGGTGATGATCGCGATGCGATCACGCAGTTCGTACGTAACGATGTCGGACATGCGTCCGACCTTAGGGCGGCGTCACGTGGCCCGACGGCCCGGACGCCGCCGCGGGCCGGTCAGCCCTCGGTCGTCGTCCCGTCGCCCTCGGCAGCCGGTGCCTCGGCAGCCGGTGCCTCGGCAGCCGGAGCTTCGGTGGCAGCAGCCTCGGTCGCCGGTGCCTCGGCGGCGGGCGCGTCCGCGGCTGATGCCTCGGCGGCGGCGGACTCCGCCACGGGAGCTCCGGTGGCGGGTGCCTCAGTCGCCGGAGTCTCGGTCGCCGGAGTCTCGGGTGCGGGAGTTTCGGTCGCCGGAGTCTCGGGTGCGGAAGTCTCGGGTGCGGGAGCCTCGGTCACGGGCGTTTCGGCCGGAGCCTTGGCGGGCCCGGGTGCCGGGGGCGCCGGGCGCTCGCCGCGGCCACCTGCCGGTCGTCCACCGGGACGATCACCGCCCGGACGATCACCGGAGGGCCGTCCCCCCGAACGATCGCCGGTGGGCCGGTCGCCGCCAGGACCCTTGCGGTCGGGACGGGGACGCTGGACACGAAGCGGCTTGGGCATCGGAGCCTTGGGATCGGGCGTGACCCCGAACTGCTCGGCGATCTGAGGGATCGCCGGGGCCAGACGCTTGACCGTGGCCATCAACTCGTCCGGGCGCTGCTCGGGTACCGAGGTGGCCGTCACCGCGGCGCGCACCGGCGAGAACGCCACCGCCTCGAGCACGGCGGACCAACGATCCGCCGTGGCCTCGGCGCTGGGCGCGGCCGAGGCCGCTGTCTGGAGCTGGGTTCCGAGCTCGGCCGGGAACGGAACGCCGGCCTTGGGCGGCTCGGCGGAGAGCTTGAGGGCGCGGATCGTACGCCCGACCTCCAGCGCCATCGCGATGTCGGCCAACCAATCCTTGGACGCCTGCTCCTGCTTGGCCAGCAGCGCCTGCTTCAGTTCCGCGGCGAGGGCGCGGGTGGTCTCGTCTCGGGCGACGTGGGGATCCTCGCCGGCGGCGACGACCGAGCGCAGGTCGCGAAGATCGAGTTGCTCGAGGTCGGCCTTGGCGCGTCAGCCCGGTCACGCCATTCGGCGACGCGCAGCCGGGGGAGGAGTTCCTCGGCCATCTTCAACACGCCGGCCGTGGGCACCTCGGGCTGACCCTGGGCCTTGAGCGCTTCGTTCTGATCCGAGACCGCCTTGCGGACGGCAGGCAGCCCGCCGCTGAGCGCCTTCTCGGCGATCGGGCGCTGCTCTTCGGGCAGCTCGTTCAAGACCGCGGTGCGGTGATGCTTGCCCGGCTTGAGCCGCTTGGCCTTCGGGCGCTGGGGGAGCTCGGGGACCGGCTCGAAACGCGGCCGCGAGGGACGATCCCGGCGATCGCCACGATCGGCGCCTTCTCGGCGCGGGCCGCGAGCATCGCCGTCACGACGAGGGCCGCGGTCACCGCGGTCGCCCCGATCACCGCGGTCGCCACGGTCGTTGCGACCCCGGCGAGGACCGCGGTCGTTGCGGTCGCGCTTGGCGAGGGTCTGCATCACGGGTTCGAACGGCTTGTCCTGCGGGAGCAGTTCGAGACGGGTCGGCTCCTTGCGGGTGCGAGCCGAGGTGACGACGGACTGGACCGTGATGCCGTCCACCTCCATCTCGACTTCGACCTTGAGCACTTCTCCGGTCTTGGAGCCCTCCGGCAGGATGCTGCCATCCAACACACCCTTGGGCTCGCGGGCGCCGGCCGCGCGCCACGTCCAGGTGCCGTCGGGGCGCTCACTGGTCAGCTCGATCTCGATCCTGCGGGACATGGCGCGCCACGGTATCGGGCGCGGGCCACTGAGGACCACCAGAACGGACCTCGCTACGGTCGGAACATGACCTTGTACGCCCTCGGCGAGTCCGCTCCCCAGATCCATCCGACCGCGTTCATCCATCCCGACGCCGTCATCATCGGTGACGTCGTCATCGGCGAGGAATCGTCGGTGTGGCCCGGAGCGGTGCTCCGCGGCGACAACGGACGGATCCTGATCGGCGCTCGAACCTCGATCCAGGACAACTCCGTCCTGCACACCATCCCGGATTCGCCCACCACGGTCGGCGACGACTGCGTGGTCGGTCACATCGTGCACCTCGAGGGCTGCGTGGTCGAGAACCAGTGCCTCATCGGCAACGGCTCGATCGTGCTCCACCGGGTCAAGGTGCGGACCGGTTCGATCGTGGCCGCCAACTCCACCGTCCTCGACGACACCGAGGTTCCATCGGGTGCCATCGCCGTCGGGTCCCCGGCGGTGATCAAGGACGGGCGGGCCCGAGCCGAGATGGTCGCGATCGGCGCCGCGTCCTACGTCCAGAACGCCAAGCGGTACCGAGCCGAGCTGCGACGGATCGACTGATGTACGCCTTGGTCGTCACGGTGCCGAGCGCCGAGGTGGAGTTGGCCTCCGACGCCCTCTGGAGCGCAGGAGTGGTCGCCATCGAGGAGCGGGCTGCGGGTGCGGACCACGGGCGGGGCGACGAGGCGACGGAGCTGTGGACCTCGCTCGGCGAGGATCCCGGTGACGTCGAGACCGCCGCCGGTGCCGTGTTGGCCCGCTGGCCCTGGCGACTGGTCGAAGTCGACGAGCGGGTCGGCCAGTCGTGGCGAGAGTTCGCGCCCGCCACCCTGCTGTGCCCCTGTGACTCCGCTGCGATGGTGCTCGCGCCGGAGTGGATGGATGCGGGCGAGGCCCGTTCGCAGACCGGTGCCGACGAGGCGACCGAATTGGTCACCGTGGAGCCGGGGGAGACCTTCGGGCTCGGCGACCATCCGACCACCCGGGCCACCGCCGAGGCCCTGCTCGACCTGGTGACGCCGGGGTGCCGGGTGCTCGACGTCGGCACCGGCAGCGGGGTGTTGGCGATCGTGGCGATGCGCCGCGGCGCGGCCCACGCCGTCGGGATCGACCTCCATCCGGCCTGTGTGCCCGTGACGCGACACAACGCCTCCGCCAACGGCGTCGAGGTCGAGGTCTCGACCACTCCGCTGGACGCGGTCGAGGGGGAGTTCGATCTCGTCCTCGCCAACATCCTGGCCCCCACCCTGATCGCCTTGTCCGACGACCTGAAGCGGGTCACCGCCCCTGGGGGCCGGCTCGTGATCTCGGGGATCCTCGCCGATCGCCACGATCACGTGCTGGCGGCGCTGGCGCCGATGACCGTGGAATCGGCCCGCGTCGTCGACGGCTGGGCCGCGGTCGTGCTGCGACACCCGACCGGCGGTTGACGGGATTCAGGCCAGGTCGCCGAGGCGAGCTCGGATCGCCTCGGCCCGCGGGACGGCGGGCACTGCTCCGGGTGAGGTCGTTGCCAGCGCCCCGGCGACCACCGCCCAGCGCACGGCGGCGTCGAGGGCGTCACCGGCGGCCAGCCGGGCCGCGAGCGAGCCGCAGAACGAGTCGCCGGCGCCCGTCGTGTCGACCGGCGTGACCGGCAGACTGGCCACTCGCCGTTCGCCGAGGTCGTCGACGATGCGACAGCCCCGGGCGCCCTCGGTCACCACGACCGCCCGAACCCCGGCCCCGCGCAGCGCCTCCACCCCACCCAACAACTCGACCTCGTGTTCGTTGGGCACGCAGACGTCGATCAGAGTCAGCAGCTCTCGGGGCAGGTCGGCGGCCGGCGCAGGATTCAACACGGTGATGACATCGGTGGCCCGAGCGACCTCGAACGCCGCCTGCACGACCGCCGTCGACACCTCCAACTGGGCCAGCAGGACGCGCGCCGCGGCGATGGCGGGACCATGCTCGGTGATGTGGTCCGCTCGGAGCTCGGCGTTGGCCCCGGGCACGACGATGATCGAGTTCTCGCCGCTGGCGTCGACCCCGATCAGGGCGCGGCCGGTCGGGCTCGAACACCTCCCGACCGTCTCCTGGGAGATGCCGTCGGAGGCCAGGACGTCGAGCACGATGCGCGCCGCGTCGTCGTCGCCGACCATCGACACGAAGGTGGTGTGGGCCCCGCTCCGGGCGGCGGCCACGGCCTGGTTCAAGCCCTTGCCCCCCGGCGCCTCCAGGAACTCCGTGCCCAGCACGGTCTCGCCCGGCCCGGGCAACCGCTCACATCGAGCGACGAGATCGACGTTCGAGCTCCCGATCACCGCCACCCGCCCGAGCGTCGGGTCGGCGCGGTCGCGACGTTCCGGATCCGGGTCATCGGTCGCCGGCGTGCTGCCCATCGTCATGTCAGCCATGATCCAGCAGCCGGAGCAGTGGTGTCACGTCCATGGTCTCGAACGACGGCAGATAGGTGTGGGCGGCCTGACGGCGGAACTGACTGCACAGATCGGGGCGGAAGAACCGAGCTCCTTCCCTCACCACGTAGTTGAGGATGAAGAACTTGTAGGCCTGGGGAAGGAAGCGGATCTCGGCTTCCGTGAGCGGGAACACCTCGTGGTAGGCCTGGAGGAACCGAAAGAAGCGGGGCTCGAACAACGTGTGCCAGGAGTAGGTCCACTGGGTCTGGTCCCCGGTCCGGCTCGAAACCCTCGACAGGAAGTAGAAGTCGAGCATCCTCGGCTCCAGCCGAAACCAGTCGTAGTCCCAGCGGCTGTAGAGCCGGAAGTTCGCCGGGTTCGCCGTCCGGTCGGTCGGTTCGTCGTAGGTCACCGAGAAGTTGCCCAGGTTCCAGTCGATCAGCACCGGCTGCTGGGCCACTCGTCGTAGCGGATGCGTTCCAACTCGAGCAGGAACTCGTGGGTGTGGCGCCACAGTACGCCCACGTACTCGGGCGGGAGATCGAAGTTGCGGGGCGCGAACGGGCTCGACAGCTGGTCGAGCAAGGTGATGGCGTCGCCTTTGACGGTGTTGGACGTGGGCGGGATGTGTGTGGCCGCGGTGGCGCAGGCCAGATGGAACTCGGCGATCTCGCGACCGAAGGTGTCGATCTGGTCGTCGTCGAGGATGCGGGGCAGGGCGTCGCGTCGCTCGATCTCCTCGTAGAACGCAGCCCAGAGGGTGCCGTCGTACCAGGTGTAGGCCCGACCGTCGCGGTCGAGCACCGCGGCGAGGAAGCCCCCGAATCGGGTCCCCCGCAACAGTTCGTGGACCCGGTGGAGGCGATCGTGGTCCTCGGCGAACAAGAAGTAGGACCCGTAGGACGAGACCTTGGCGATGACGTGGCGGCCGTCGCTGAGCGCCAGGCGGTAGACGCGGTTGGTGGAGACGTTGGCCGAGACCTCGAGCACTTCGAGGACCTGGGCCGGATCGCCGTACTCGCTCCAGGCGCGGTGGAGGGCAGCAATGTGTGCGTCGTCGGGCGTCCGTTCCACGCCGTCATCGTCGCACGTTCACGGCGCCGAGGGGCGCGGTGGCAGATGGTCAGCGGTCGCCGGTCTCGAGGCCTCGCGGTCGGCTCCGCGGCCGAGGTGGGGGATCAGCTGGCGACGTTCGACCGGGCTCGGGTGCCGATGGGGGCGATGAGGCGGTAGCCCGCGGCGTGGCGCTCGTCCTCGGACTCGCCACCCCAGTAGCCGTACTCGTGGTTCTGGCGGGCGTAGTCGCGACACGGCGCCTGGACCATGCAGGACTCACACACCGTGCGGGCGAGGTGTTCGCGGCGCTCGCGCGCCTGGGGTCGTTCGGCCGAAGGAGGGAAGAACAGCGCCGTGAGTCCTTTGCAGGCGGCTTTGGACGTCCAGGCCGTCGCTTCCTGGATCCTTGTGACCTCGATTGCCGACATGGCGACCCCCTGGTTGCGTCAGGTGCGGCAGCCAGGGGTGCGGTCACCTTCCCCAAGGTGCCCCTGCTCCGCAGTTCCGGGACGCATCATAAAGACACTTGACCGCGCGGTCAATCGAGGTTTTCTCGCTGTGGGTGTCCTGGCATTCCGTCAGTAGTCCCGGAGCGTGGGAATCCTAGAGCGATCCGCGCGAACTGGATGCAGAGTGCACGCAACTGGTTGGTCGAGCCTCGGCGAACTGCCCGCTAGTCGGAGAAGGTGGTGGTGACGATCCGCCCGACGCGTTCGGCGGCCTCGAACCGGTCGGGCGAGACCACGAAGGCCCGTTGCAGCCATCGATCGCGACCGTCGAAGCGGGCCGGGAACGGGGAGCGGCCGTGGACGACGACGTCGTTGTCGATGACCAACAGGTCGCCGGGACGGAGGAAGATCGCCTGTTGCCGGTGATCGACGGCGTGGCGAAGGGTCTCGAGCGCGGTCGCGGCCTCGGCGTCCTCGGGGCGGAGGAGATCGGCGTCGAAGACCAGGCTCGTGCGTCCGGCTTCGACCCGCAGGACCGGGACCGGGGCGGTCCATCGACCCGGTTTGCCGTCGAGGTAGCTCTCGTCCGGGAACAGGCGGAACCGGGGCGAGCGGAGCACGGCCACGGTGTCGTCGTCCAGGTCGCCCAGCACGTCGGCCAGGGCGGTGAACGTCGTCGCGGCGACGCCCTCGTGATCGGCACGCCGGCAGGCGAGGAGGAGGTAGCTCGGCCGATGGGGATGGAAGGCGGCCTCGGTGTGGAACATCAGCGTCGAGCGCGACGAGGTCGAGGTCTGGCGGTCGCTCGCCGCGGGGACGGGGCACAGGTCCTGGATCAGGCGCCCACCGAGCTCGGGGAGGTAGCCGACCGGCTCGCCCAGGACCGCACCCACGCTGAGCAGTGTGTGCTCGGTCCGGCCCGGTTGCGTCGTGACCGCGGCGGGATCGCTCGGGGTGTCGGGCGTGGGGCCGAAGTCGAGTCCGGTCAGGAGCAGCACACCGAGCGGTCCCGGGTCCTGGCCGAAGCGCCGGAGACGGTCGAGGGCCATGCTCGGCAGGGGAGTCGTGCCGTGGCGGAGCGAGCTGGCGAGTTGGTCGAGGTCGAGGGACGGGGGCGGCTCCGGGGCGCGCCAGCCGTCGAGGTCGAGGCGAGGAACGGTGACCGTGGCGGACATGGAACAAGTATTCCACGACCGTCAACAATTGGAACATCACGTTCAGAGCGCTCATCGCATCCTGGTCGCATCGGGGCGTGAGCGGTAGGTTCGGGCGATGGACGTCGCCCGTCGCATCGCCGAGGCTCGGGACCGGTTGACCAAGACCGAGCGGCGAGTGGCCGAGGTGTTGCTCCAGCGTCCTCAGGTCGCGGCGTTCGGCACGGTGGCGGAGTTGGCCGAACAATCGAGTGCCGGCGCGGCCACCGTGGTCCGCTTGGCGGTCAAGCTCGGCTACGACGGGTTCACGGGCCTCCAGCTTGCGGCGCAGCACGATCTCGAGGGCCGCCTTCGGCCGGCCGTCGAGCGGATTCGCCAGCTCGAAGGGGGCGACGTGCTCGGAGCGGCGATGGAGCGCGAGTCGATGAACGTCCACGAGACGCTGGGTGCAGTGGCCCGGGACCAGTTCGATGCCGCATGCTCGGCGCTCGCCGATCCGACGCGACGGATCGGTGTGGTGTCGGGCGAGGCGACCCGGGGTGTGGCCCTGCAGTTGGTGTGGACCCTCGGGGCGCTGCGGGCTGGGGTCGTGCTGCTCGACGGGAACCCGGTGTCGGTGGCGGCCAAGTTGGCCGACCTCGGGCCGGGCGACGTGCTCGTCGCCGTCGACCTGCGCCGCTACGAGTCGTGGGTCGTCGAGGTCGTCGACGCCGCGGTTCGTCGGACGATCGACGTGATCGGCGTCACCGACAGCCGGCTGTCGCCGCTCGCAGAGCGAGGACCGGCCACGTTCGTGGTGGCAGGGGAGGGGGCGGGACCCTTCGACAGTCACGTCGGGACCCTCGCCTTGTTCAACGCCCTGGTCGCCGGCGTCGCTGATCGACTACACGACGTGGCAACGGATCGTCTGGACCTGATCGAGGCGCTCTGGAACGAGCGGCGGCTCCTGTCGGACCGGTGACCGAGCGTCACCAGATCTTGCCGGACGCTTGACCCCGGGCCGGTTCCCGGATCGACGCGGGTGCTTCATACTCGACCAGATGGCAGCGACGATGGCGGCGTCGCAGCGTCACGCAACGATCGAGCACCCGGGCCAGGTCATCACGACCACTCGAGCCCTCGATGGACTGCGCGGCGTCGCGATGCTCACGGTGGTGGCGTACCAGTTGGGTGCGCCGGGTCTCCCGGGCGGGTGGATCGGGGTCGAGATCCTGTTCGTGACGTTCGGGTTCCTGCTCGGGCGGGAGCTGCTCGATCCACGAGATGGTGGCCTGACGAGGCTGCTCGTCCGCCGGATCGTCACCGGCGCGGCCGTACTCCTTCCGGTGGTCGTGGCCGGCCTGGCCTACGCCTACGCCGACGCCGGTCGGCTCGATCGTCCGGTCGTCGCAGCCGCAGTCGCCGTGCTCGCCCAGTGCTACAACCTGGTGCTCGACCGAGCCACGGTCGACCACGCCGTGTTCGGCAACCTGTGGATCGTCAGCATCCTCGCCCAGTTCACGGTGCTCGCCGTGGTCGCCGCCCGCTGGTTCTCGGTCGTCGGGCGTCGGTACACGACGGTGCTCCTGCTCATGCTCGTCGGCGAGATCTCCGTGGTCCGGGTGGTGTGGCTCGGGATGGGAGGCCACGCCGATTCGGTGTACCTGTCGAGCTGGTTCCGCTTCGATGGACTGCTGCTCGGGCTGGCCGCCGCGGCCATCGCCGGGGTGCTGCGCCGGGCCGAGGCCGACTGGTTCGGACCGTTCGCCACCGCTGGTCTCGGCGTCCTCGTCGGCGCGGTGGTGCTGCTCCCTGGCTTCGGAGAGTGGGACGGCCCGAGCGCCACGGTCGTCATGCCGGTCGTGACCGTCGCCGCCTTCCTCGTGGTCGTGGCGCTGGGCAGCGGGACGGCGCCGGTCGCGCTGGCTCGTCTGCTCGAGCTGGCGCCGCTGCGCTGGATCGGTGCCGCCTGGGCGTCGATCCTGGTCTGGTCCCGACTCGTCGCCCTCGTCCTCGGCGGGGGAGCGGACGGCTGGGCGGTCTGGGGTGGATGGGGTCGCCTCGGAATCCTGCTCGGGGCCAGCGTGGCGGTGGGGCTGGTCGCCCACGAGCTCGTGGTGTCGCCGGTCGCGGAACGTCTCGCCGATCGACCGAGCCCGGCCGCATCGCTGACGCGTCAGTAACCAAGTCGGACGGTGTCGCGGCGTTCGCCTAGAGTTTCGTCATGACGGAATTGGCCGAGCGCGAGCGGACTTCGTGCGGGTGGTGCGGCGGCGTGGTCCGAGTCGCTGCCTCCGGCCGAGGCCGTCCGCGACGGTTCTGTTCGCAGCGCTGCCGCCAGTGGGCCTGGGTGACCGCCCGGCGATCCCGTGAGCTGGAACTGACCGAGGGCGAACTGGTCGTGACGAGAGCTGCGCTCGACGAGTTGCGCGATCAACTGTTCGTGATGGCGTGCGCGGTCGAGGACGTCCGACGGGATCTCGAACGATCACCGACTCCGACCAGCGAGGAACTGAACGCCTCGCTGGCGTGGGTGATGGACGCGGCGGCGCCGCTGGTGGATTCGGTGACCCCGACACCACCCAGCGCCCGGCAGAACCGGCCGAACCGATCGAACCGACCGGAACGACCAGAACGCCGATAATCATCGTTATGTCAGTTTTCCTCCAGCGTCGCCTCGAACTGCTCCTCGGCTCGCTCCGGTGAGCATGGGCGCCGGTGGGTCGATCAACGCCCGCTCCTGCGCTCGCGGCCGGCGTGACGGCGCCCGAGATGGGCTGGCACACTGAGGCGATGACCGGTCGCAAGCCTCCGGGCGTGTCCTGGGAATCATGGGCGGAACGGGCGATCCGCGAGGGCATGGAACGCGGCGAGTTCGACGGATTGTCGGGAGCCGGTCGGCCGATCGACGGCCTCGACCGACCCCACGACGAACTGTGGTGGGTGAACCGCAAGCTCCGCGACGAGGAGCTCATCGCCCTCCCACCGACCCTCGCGGTTCGCCGTGATCGCCAACAGCTGCTGGCGAACCTGGCGACGTTCCGGACCGAGGAACAGCTTCGATCCGTGGTCGACGAGCTGAATCAGCGGATCCGCCACATCAACCGCTACGGCGCCGCCGGCCCGCCTTCCAACACCATGCCGCTCGTCGTCGAGGACGTCGTGAAGCGCTGGAAGGCGCAGCGCGAGCCTGCGACCGGTTGACCGGGCCGACCCGGCCAGCTCGTCGGTCGACGCCTCATGGCTCGGGCGACCGGGTCCCGGCCCGTTGGAGGAACTCCCACACCAGCGCGGTCTCGGCGCTGATCCATTCGTGCCCGACGCCCTCGAGGCGGACGTGTTCGAGCGGAGCATCACAGCCGTTCCAGACCACGCGCCCACCGTCGTCGCTCGGATCGGGGTCGCAGTGCAGGCGATCCGCCCAGGCCGCGAACCACGCCTCGACCGACACGAAGTACGGGCGCCCGTAGTACGGCGCAACGTCGTCGGTCGTGCTGTGGACCTCGAGGATGGCCGTGGGCTCGGCCGGCTCGCACCGGTCCCGGGGATAGAACGTCCCGGCCACGATGGCGACGGCGGTGAACCGGTCGGCGAGTTCGCAGGCGACGTAGTCGGCCATTCCCCCACCGACCGAATGACCCACGGCCCACACCCGGTCCGGGTCGACGCACAACTGCCGCTCGAGGGCGTCGAGGAGTTGGGCGACGTAGGCGACGTCGTCGGACTGGTCCTCCCGGCTGATCGTGTACCAACCGGTCAGCTCGACGTCGAGTTCGAGCCCCTGCGGATACACCGTGACGACCCTGGCCGCGTCGGCGAGCGGATCGAAGTCGTGATCGGCCTGCGTCCGTTCGGACGTGCCGCCGTATCCATGGAAGTCGATCAGCAACGGCGCCGCGATCCCGGCCTGATACCCGGGCGGCGTGTGGACGAGCGCGACCCGCAGCTCGTCACCGGCGGTCATCGTGAGGTAGCGATCCACCGCAGGAGGCGGGTCCATTCGGCAGCCCGGCGACGCCGCCGGACCGGGTACCGGTTCGCCGGGTTCGGTCGGCTGCTGACCTCGGTACTCGTCTCGGTCGTTGGGCTGGGCTCGCTTGACAGCGAGGGCTCGGTCTGGTCCGGCGACGAGGTCACGAGGCTCGTGCTCGTCGGGGTGGTGGTCGTGGAACCGGCGAGGTCCTGGACGAACTCGGTCGCTCCCCCGCTGCACGACACCGACGACCAGGCGAGCACGAGCGCGCCGATCGTCCGCGCCCGGTTCCTCCGCCGTCCGCTCACCGCGCTCGACCGTAGTGGCGGGGTGCGGGCCCGGCTACGGGACGGAGGACCCATAGCAGTCCTACCTCGCTGGTCCCGCCGTTCGACCGAGCAGGGGTCGGCGCGCCAGACTCCCCCGATGGACTTCGGCATCTGCGTGGCGTCGCGTCCGGCCGACCTCCCGTACATCCAGTTGGCCGAATCGCTGGGCTACACCCACTGTTGGATGGGCGACAGCCAGATGCTCTGGTCCGACGTCTACGCCATGCTGGCGCTGGCCGCCGAGCGGACCACGACGATGAGGATCGGGACCGGCGTCGCCGTCGCCTCGACCCGCCCGGCGCCGGTCACCGCGGCGGCGCTCGCAACGATCAATCAACTGGCGCCCGGCCGGGTGTTCTGCGGGATCGGGACGGGCAACACCGCGATGCGCATCATGGGCCACAAGCCGATGCCGCTCGCGGAGTTCGACGAGTACCTGGAGACCCTGCGACCCCTGCTGTCCGGCGGCGAGGTCTCGTACCGGTGGCGGGGCAAGCGCGCCCCCATCCACCACCTGATGCCCGACGCCGGATTCGTCAACTTCAGCGATCCGATCCCGCTCTACGTCTCGGCGTTCGGGCCTCGCGCCATGGGGATCGCCGCCCGTCAGGGTGACGGGATGATCACCTCGGTTCCCCCGGATCCAGCCGCCGTGGCCCGGGTGCGCGCCGCGCTCGCCGCGGCGAAGGACTCCCACTCGCACTCCTTCACCCGATCGACGTTCCCGCTCTCGACCCTCACCACCGTGCTCGTCCTGCAGCCCGGCGAGCGGTTGTCGTCGGAGCGGGTGCGCCGCCAGACCGGGGCCTTCGCCATCGCCGCCCTGCACTACGCCTACGAGCAGTGGGTCCAGTTCGGCCGTCGGCCGGGCCACCAGTTCGACGGGGTGTGGGATGACTACGTCGAGCTGGTCGAGACGGCTCCGCCCGGCCGCCGTCACCTGCGCATCCACGCGGGCCACAACTGCTGGGTGGAGCCGGACGAGGCCCATTTCGTCACGCCCGAATTGATCTCGCGAACCTGCCTCGTCGGCCGGCCCGACGATCTCGCCGAACGCATCCGGGCCCTCGAAACCGCCGGCCTCGACCAGTTGGTGATCCTTCCCCCGCTCGCCGAGAAAGAAGCGGTCATCCGCGAGTTCGCCGAGCAGGTGATCCCGCTCCTGACGGCCGAGGCGTAGCCACCGTCACCGCGGGGTACCGGGGCGGTCATGGCCGCCGACCCGTCCGCCCCCGCCCACCCCGCCACCATCGACACCGCCACCGACACGATCGAGGCTGGCACGATGCTCGAGGTGGCGGCCGCGGCCCGAGACCGCGCCTATGCCCCGTACAGCGGGTTCCGGATCGGGGCAGCGGTGTCGACGACGTCCGGCGAGGTCGTGGCGGGAGCACTGGTCGAGAACGTGTCGTTGGGCTTGGCGATGTGCGCCGAGCGCGTGGCCCTGTTCAACGTGGTGAGCCGAGGGCTGATCCCGAACGCCTTGGCCATCGTCTCGCCTCGCACCGACGGTGAACTGACCTTCCCGTGCGGCGCCTGTCTCCAGGTCGCCCTGGAGTTGGTCGGCCCGGACTGCCCGGTCGTGGCGAGCGATCCCGCCGGCAACTCCGCCCACTCGACCGTGGGCGCCCTCCTCACCCGAGCGCCCCATCGTCACACCTACGCCGACCTGGTGGCCGAGGCGACGTCGCCCGGCTGACCCGTGCCCCCGTTCCGGGCCGGTCCAGTCGGATCGCCATGCGGACCACCCGATCTGGGCCTTGTGCCCGGCGACACGACATCGTTAGGCTGACCTTACACACACCGTTTCGTCCCGGATCTCGTCCCGGATCTCGTGTCGGCGACCGTCACACGGAGCCGGTTCGACGGAGCGCAATGGTGCCAGCTGGAGGTCGTCGTGGCGAAGGTCTGCGAGTGCCGAAACGTGAGTGAGCGCAAGGTCGTCAAGGCCATCGATCGCGGCGCCACCACGATCGACGCCCTCCGAGCCAGCTGCAACGTCGCTCGCCAGTGCGGGATGTGCATCCCGAGGCTCGAAGAGCTCATCGCCGAACGAGCCGGCGCGGCACGGCCGGTCCGATCCGCCGGGGTCGCCAACCCCTCGATGACAGCCCCGGCCCGCTGAGGCCGGCTCGGGCCGCCGGCCGGCGACGAATCCGCTCAGGCCGCCGACTGGCGACGGTACGTCTCGAGCAGCACCGCGATCTCGTCCCCTGCCTCCTGGAGTTCCTCGATCTCCTCGGCGGTGAAGTCGTGGGGCTCGGTCCCGACGACACAGTGCGCGCCGAGCGCGTGGCCGTCGGGCGAGTAGAGCGGCACCCCGGCGTAGCAACCGATGTTGTCGATGGCCACCAACGGGTTCGAACGCTGGATCGGATGGGTGCGGGCGTCGTTGACGACGTAGGGCTGGCGGCTGCCGACGGCCCGGGCGCAGAACGACCATTCCACCGGCGTCCCGCCCGCTGCGGCGAGCCAGCCGTCGAGCCCTGACGACGCCGCGACGAGCTGCGCAGAGTCGAGGACCATCGTGACCAGCGCGATCGGCTGATGAAGTCGGTCGGTCGTGCGCAACGTCGGCGCTCGAGCCCGCCGCGCAACTCCGGGCGAGCAGATCGATCTCGGCGATCCGTCGCAATCGCTCGGCGTCGCACAGCACACCGTGGAGCGCTTCGAGCGGAGCGGCAGCGGACACGGGTTCGGGGATCATCGGGTGCTCCTCAGGAGATCGTCGGTCGTGGAGAGGTGGGCGAAGGCGGCCTGGCGGATCGTGAAGGCCTGGGCGCAGAGCCGGATCGCTCCGTCGTCATGGCGTGACATCGCGAGCAGGACCCGTTCGAGCGCGGCGGCGTCCTCGGCCCGGCCGGACGGGTTCACCGGGTCGACCCCTGCCGTTGCGCAGAGTTCGCGCCAGCGTTGCTCGCCGTCCTCGTCGAAGATCCGGCGCACGCCGGCGTGGAGGTCGGCGAGTTGGGGGCGGGCCAACCCGTAGGCCGCGATGATGGCGGGCGGTTCGGTCTCGGTCATCTGACTGCTCCAGGTGTCGGGTGGGAAGGAGCTCACGAGCGACGGACCCGATCGGCAAGATCTGCACGGCGAGCACCCCGGTCAGTAGCGAAGGGTCGCCAACAACGAGTCGAGGCGTTGGGCGATGCCGGCCAGCTCGACCGCTGCGGCTTCGCTCGCCTCGGCGCTGTCGTACGTGGACCGCGAGACCTCGGCGACGGCCGACACGACGTGAGCGACCTCTTCGGCGCCGTCGGCCGCTCGCCCGATGGCGTCGCTCATCATCTCCGTCGTGGCCGCCTGCTGCTCGACGGCGGCGGCGATCGTGCCGCTGTGCTCGTCGATCTGGGCGATCACCGTGGTGATCCGCTCGATCGATGCGGTCGCGGCGGCGTTGGTGGCGGTCAGGGTGGCGATCTTCTGGGTGATCTCGGACGTCGCCGTCGCAGTCTGGCCGGCGAGGGTCTTGACCTCGGCGGCCACGACGGCGAACCCCTTGCCGGAGTCCCCTGCCCGCGCCGCCTCGATCGTCGCGTTCAACGCCAGCAGGTTGGTCTGCTCGGCGATGGCGGAGATCAGCCGGACCACGCCTTCGATCTCCTCGGCGGCGGCGTTCAGACGGTCGATCTCTGCTTCGACGGCGTCCGCCGCGCTGCGTGATTCCGATGCGACGCCTGCGGCACTGGCTGCGCTCCGGGCGATCTCCCCGATCGCGGCGACCATCTGGTCGGCCCCGTCCTTGGCTTCACGCACGCCGTTGCCGACCGAGCCCGCCGCGCCGGACGCGGTGCCGGCGGTGAGCGTGGCGTCCTTGGCGCCCTCGCTCAGCTGACCGCTGACCTTCGAGAGCGCGCTCGCCGCCTGGCCCAGCCGACGGGCGGTCTCGGCGAACTCGGTGACCATGTCGCGCTGGGCCACCAGCGCGGTGTCCAGATGATCGGCCATCTGACCGATCTCGTCGCGTTGATCGAGCCCGGTGCGACGGGTCAGATCTCGATGGGCCAGTCCCTCACTGACGAAGGCGACCCGGGCGACGGCGCCGAGGACTTCTCGGGCGACGAGGAAGCTGATGGCGCCGAGCGCCACGAGACACCCGACGGCCCCGAGCGCGATCCAGAGGAACGTGCCGTTGCGCTGAGCGTGACCCTCGGCGGTGATCGCGGCGGCCGCGGCGCGCACCGACTCGGGGACGTCGGCGCCGAGCAGCGACTCCTGTTGAGCGACCAGCGAGGTCAGCTGCTGCAGCCCGCGCAGCGCGATGCCGACCACGGCGCCGGCACCGAGCATCGCGACCCCGACGATCGAGCCCAGCTTCACCGCGATCGGACGATTCGAGAACCAGCGGCGGAACCAGGAGCGATCGGCTCCAGGGCGTCCGATCGTGTCGCTCTGCACCCGGCTCGCTGCGTGCGCCGTACTCACGTCGTGATCCTCCATCCGAGCCTCGATCGACGCGGTCAACACGTCCCGTCATCGAGATCGATCGGAACGCAGATCGTCCGCTCAAGTGGTGGAGCTGGACAAAGTCCATGACGTTTTCGGTCAGTGGCCCCGAACGGCGCGGGCTCGGCCGACGAGGAGGCGACCCCGATCGCAGTCCTCAGCGTGGACGACGTCGTTCCCGCATGCTGGAACGAGATGACCGGAACGGGGTGTCGGGCCGGCGCGGCCGGACCGGGATGCCCGGACCGCGTCCGGCCGGGCCGGTAGCGTGGCCCGCCATGTCGAAGGTGTTGATGAACCTCCCGGTCGGCGAGCGAGTCGGGATCGCATTCTCCGGCGGCCTCGATACGTCGGCGGCCGTTGCCTGGATGCGGGAGAAGGGCGCGATCCCCTACGCCTACACCGCCGACCTGGGCCAGTACGACGAGCCGGACCTGTCCGGGGTGCCGGGCCGGGCCAAGGTCTACGGCGCCGAGGAGGCCCGACTCGTCGACTGCCGCGAGCAGCTCGTGCACGAGGGCCTGATCGCCCTGCAGTGCGGAGCGTTCCACATCACCACGGCCGGCAAGACCTACTTCAACACCACTCCCCTGGGGCGCGCCGTGACCGGCACGCTGCTCGTGCAGGCGATGCAGGCCGACGAGGTCGACGTCTGGGGCGACGGGTCGACCTACAAGGGCAACGACATCGAGCGGTTCTACCGGTACGGCTTGCTCGTCAATCCGAACCTGCGCATCTACAAGCCGTGGCTCGATCAGGCCTTCGTCGACGAGCTCGGCGGTCGGGCCGAGATGAGCGAATGGCTGATCGCTCGGGACCTGCCGTACCGCGACGCCAAGGAGAAGGCGTACTCCACCGACGCCAACATCTGGGGAGCCACCCACGAGGCCAAGCGGCTCGAGGAGCTCGGCGTCGGGATGGAGATCGTCGAGCCGATCATGGGCGTCGCTCACTATCGAGACGAGGTGGAGATCGCGGCCGAAACCGTGACGGTCGCCTTCGTCGAGGGGTGGCCCGTGTCGATCAACGGCAAGGAGTTCGAGACCAAGGTCGACCTCGTGATGGAGGCCAACGCGATCGGCGGGCGCCACGGGCTCGGCATGAGCGATCAGATCGAGAACCGGATCATCGAGGCCAAGAGCCGTGGCATCTACGAGGGGCCGGGGATCGCCCTGCTCCACATCGCCTACGAGCGTCTCGTGTCCGGGATCCACAACGAGGGAACGATCGAGAACCTGCGCACCATGGGCCGCCGCCTCGGTCGACTGCTGTACGAGGGGCGGTGGTTCGACCCGCAGTCGTTGATGCTGCGCGAGTCGCTCCTGCGTTGGGTCGGCACCGCCGTCACCGGCGAGGTCACCCTCAAGCTGCGCCGCGGCGACGACTACTCGATCCTCGACACCACCGGCCCGGGCTCACCTACGAGCCGGAACGCCTCAGCATGGAGCGGGTCGAGGACGCCCCGTTCGGGCCGCTCGACCGGATCGGGCAGCTCACGATGCGGAATCTCGACATCGACGACTCGCGCGCCAAGCTCGAGGTCTATCGCAGCGTCGGGGCGCTCGGCGGGGCCAACGTGCCGCAGCTCGACGCCCCCGCCGACTGACGATCACGGCCTGATGGCCGGATGACCGGATGACGTGACGGCCTGATGACGTGACGGCCTGACGGCCGGTCCGGTCAGGGGAGATCGGGCGACAGGTCGTAGGCCGGCCAAACCGGCACCAGGCCGAGGGCGGTGTCCATCAGCGCCAAGAACTCGTCCTGGTGGTTCTTCAGCGTTCCGTTGGTGGAGATGGCCCAGGTGATCCCGTCGGCACGATGCACCACCATCGACCGGGCGCCCTGCAGCGCCGGTGTGGCCGAACTCGGCGCCGTAGCGGTAGTTGAGCAACGCCAGGCCGTACCAGGTCTCGTCGGTGCCGGGGTCGGTCCAGGGCCGGGCCCGCATTGCCGCCAGTTGTTGCGCCGTGAGGAGGTCGATGCCCGGCTTGTCCGGGTCCAGGCCGTCGAGGAAGCGGACCACGTCGACCGGCGTCGCCATCCACGCCCCCGCCGCGCCGATCGCCTCCATGAAGTACCCGCCGCCGTTCTCGTACGGTCCGGGGGTCGGGTGGGCGACGTCGAGCGGTCCTCGCACGTAGCTGCGCCCGAGATACATGTCGTTGATCCCTCGCGGCGCGAGCACTTCCTCCGCGACGACGTCGTTCCACGGCCGTCCCGTGACGGCCTCGATGACCAGCCCGAGGAGGCAGAAGTTCGTGTTCGAGTAGCTGTAGTGGGTGCCCGGGTCCCAACCGAGTGGTCGGGCCAGTGCCCAGGCCGCCCCGGCTGCGCACGAGCTCGGTCCGGGCATCCCGAACGCTGCGAGCACCTCGGTCTGATCGTCGAAGAACGGATCGGGTGAGGCCGGGATCCCCGAGACGTGACCGAGCAGTTGGCGGATCGTGATCGTCGACGCTCGGGGGTCGGCCGTGGCGGGCAGGCGCAGCTTCGAGTTCAGCAGCGGCCAGACCCGGTCATCGAGATCCAACCGGCCGGCCGCATCGAGCCGCATGATCGTCGTGCCGGTCATCACCTTGGAGATGCTCGCGATGCGGAAGTGGTCGTCGATCCGCATCGGCGCGCCGCTCGCGGTGTCGGACGTTCCGTAGGAGCGGACGTACACCAGGCGTCCGTCCTCGGCGACGGCGACGGTGGCGCCCGCGAGCTGATGTTCGATGAGGAAACCGGCCACCGCGGCGTCGAACGGCCCGATGGGTTCGGACCCCTGCGGTCCGAGGGCGTGCGGCGCCAACGCCGGATCGGCCGGGGTCGGCTCGCCCAGGAAGTAGCCGGACACGTCGACGATCGCATGGGTCCGGGCCGAGGGACGGATGCTGACGGTCGCCTCGGCGCCGAGCGGCACCAGCCCGAACGCCGCCACCGTCTGGCCGCCCTGATCCGCGTTCACGTTCGAGGTCTGCGGGGCCCGAGTCCGGGCGGCATAGGCGGTCAGATAGAGCGGCTGCGAGGTGTCGGTGAGCGTGAGGTTGAGGGCGGCCATCGCCACCTGCGACGGATCGATCCCGCTCGGGAGGTCGAGGCCGGCGTCGGCTCGAGCGTTGCCGACGAGTCGTTGCCCACTCCCCTGCCGGGTGTCGAGATCTCGGTGCGGCACGGTGGCGAGGAACAGGCCGTCGGTGGAGGCGGTGGCGTCGGCATCGGTGACGTAGCCGACGACGTCGACGATCAGATCGGTGCCCGCATCGGTGAACAGTTCGATCGAGCCGTGGTCCCCCACCGGCACGATGGCGACGTTCGCCACCGTCTGGTCGGAACGCGTGAGGTTGAGGGTGGAGACGTTCGGGCGCTCGCGACCTGCTGGCCACACCGTCACGTAGCCGGGGCCGACCGAGCGAGTGGCGGTGACGGTGGCCAGCACGGCGCTGGCGCTCGACGGCACCGACCCGGTCCCGGCCACGCGCAGTTCGAGCGACGCTCCCGCGCCCGGCCGGTCGCCGGTCCGGGTGTCGAGGCGTCGGACCGGTTCGATGGCGATGGTCCGCCCGGCCGTGGCGGGTCCGGGCGCCGCGACGTAGACGCCTGCCAGATCGACGAGGAGGTCGGTCGGCACCGAGGCGTAGACGGAGAACGTGGCGTCGCGCACCGGGACGATGGCGAAGTTCGGCACCACGCTGCCCGTCGGGCCGCCCGCAGCGTTGACGTTCGAGACCTCGGGCCGCGGCGATCCCGCGGGCCAGGCGGTCAGGTACCCGGCCCCTCCGGCATCGACCATCGTCAGGTTGACGGCCACCGCCACGACGTCGGTCGCGGCGACGCCGTCGAGTTCGGGCACCGAGACGTCGACCGAGCCTCCGGCCGACAGCCGGGCCCCGGCGTCCGGTCGGGTGTCGAGGAGCCGGCTCGGATCGACCGGGACGAACCGGGCCGGAACCGCCGGTGCCGACAGGGCGGCGCTCGTGTCGCTGGCCGGGTCGCTGGCCGCGTCGGTGACGACTGCGTCGCTGGTGGGGGTGTCACCGACGGCGACGGTCTCGGGGCTCGAGGGTCGCTCGGTCGCCGTCGTCGCCGCGGGTTCGGGCGTCGCTTGGACCGAGACCCCGCCGGCGGGACCGGACACGAGTGCGTCGGCGACGAGGACGGCACCGGCGGCCAGGGCCACCGAGGCGAGACCGAGGGCGATCCGAGTTCCCCATCCCCGCCGTCGACCGCGAATCATGTCGCTCACCGTAGTTTCCTCGACGCCTCAGGTGACTTCGGTCGGACCCGGGGTGGTCGGACGACCCAGCCGGCCCCGCCGGAACCCGGTGACGCGGTCGGGCCGCAGCGACGAATCGCTGCGGCCCGACCGGTGCGGAGTCATCCGGAGACCGGGCGATGCCGGTCACCGGATGCGGTGGTTCACCGGGCGATGTACCCGAGCACGTCGACGAGGAGGTCGACGTCGCCTCGATCGTTGTAGAGCTCGATCTTGCCGTCGGCACCGACCTTCACGAGGACGGTGTTGGCGACATCGACGCCGGGCTCGTAGTTGAGGCTGCTCGCCAGGGGTCGGCTCTGGCCCGACGGCCACGCCGTCGCCCAGCTCGGCTGAGTGGCGTTGGTGGCGGTCAAGGTGACCACGACCGAGTCCACGCCGGTGGCCGGCACCCCGGTGGCGTCGGTGACGTCGACGCTGATCATCTGCCCCGCACCGACCTTGGCGGCCGGATTCACCCCGATCGCGTTGCGGGTGTCGAGGACACGATCCGGGACGATGCCCGTGTACGACGAGCCGGTCGGCAGGTAGCCGAACACGTCGACGATCACGTCGGTGTCACCGGCGAAGTTGTACAGGTCGATCGATCCGTTGTCGCCGACCTTCACGATCGCCGAGTTCGGCCGGTCCACGCCCGGCATCAGGTTGAGCGTAGAGGTCTCGGGCCGAGCCGACCCGGTCGGCCACGCCGTCAGGTACGTCGACTCCGTGGCGCGGGTGCCGGTGATGTTGACGACCACCGAATCGACCCCGGTCGACGGGATCCCGGCCATGCCGGTGACGGGCAGGGTCAGCTTCGAGTCCGGGCCCAGCTTCATCGACGACCCGATCCCGTTGCGGGTGTCGAGGAGTCGGGTGGGCGTGACGGACTGCATCGGCGATCCGGCCAGGAAGTACCCGGCCACGTCGACCACGAAGTGGACGCTGCCTCGGTCGTTGTAGAGCGAGACCTTGCCGTCCTCACCGAGGGCCACGATGACCTGGTTCGGCGTGTCGGTGTTCGGCTCGATGTTGAGGTTGCTGGTCCCGGGCATCGACACGCCGGCGGGCCACGCCGTGGCGAAGGTCTGCTCGGTGGCACCCGTCGCCGTGACGTTCAGCGCCACTGCGGCGACGCCCATGCTGGGAACCCCGCCTGCTCCGGCGACCTGCACGTCGATGTGCTCACCCGGACCCACCGGGGTCATGGTGGTGGTGCCGATGGCGTTGCGGGTGTCCAGGATCCTCGACGGCTGAACGGCGGTGAAGTCGTTCTGCAGCGAGACGATGCCGCAGGCGACCGGGACGGTGGCCTCGAGCGGGAGGTTCGGGTCCAGGAGCTGACGGCCGATCCGTCGTACGCACCGCTGTCGTCGAAGTCACGCCGTGCAACACGACCGCGGCATTGGTGACGTTGGCGGCGAACTGCGGATCGAGCGTGAAGGTGCGCTCGTACACGTACTCGCCGTTGGCGTCGGCGACCGGGAAGCGGTCGACGGCCAGCGCCGAGGACGGCGACGAATCACCCGAGGTCGTCAGGGACAGCTTGACCGAACCGTACGCCGGGACGCCCTCCACCGTGGTCACGATGCCATCGGCGTTGGTGTCGTCAGCGGCGGTCGGGCAGCGGCTGGTCGTCCCGAACTCGAGGTGCAGATGCTGAGCATGGGGCAGCTCGGGAGCCATCCCGTAGGCATGGATTTGAACGGTCAGCTCGTTGCCGTCGAGCGAGATGGCCGAGTCGAACCAGGACCCGGAGTCGTTCAGCGACGTGCCCACGGCACTCGCCGTGAAGGAGGTCGCCGTGATCTGACCGCACGCTGCGGGAAGGGTCGCTTCCTGCGGGAGGGTGGCGTCGAGCTGGCTCGGCACGCCGTCGTAGGCGTTGCTGGCGTCGACGTCCACACCGTGGACGACGACCGCGCCATTGGCGATCTGGTCCGCCAGCTCCGGCGTCACCTCGAACGAGCGGACGTAGGTGTAGCTCCCGCCGCCCGAGGCGGTCGGGAAGCGGGACACGGCCAGCGCGGACGACGGACTCGTGTCACCGGTCGTGGTGAGCGAGGCCTGGATGCCGCCGTACTTGTCGGCCGCTTCGAGGACCTGGATCAGGCCGTCACCGTTACCACCGTTGGCCACGAGATCGTCGCTCGGGTCCGGGCACGTGGACTTGGTGCCGGGAGCGAGGTGGATGTGCTGGGCGTGGGGCAGGTTCGCCGCAGCACCCTGGACGTTCAGGGTGACGGTCGCCATCTTGCCGTCCACCTGGACGACCCCGTCGAACGTGGTGCCCGAGGAGTTCACCGAGGCGCCCGTCACCGAGGCCTGGAAGGACTGGGTCTGGATCTCGCCGCAGGCCGCCGGCACGGTGGCTTCGAGCGGGAGGTTGGGATCGAGCGAGCTCTTCGCGGTGCCGTCGTAGGTGCCGCTGCTGTCGAAGTCGACTCCGTGGACCACCACGGCGCCGTGGGCGATGCGCTGGGCGAGTTCGGGCGAGACCGTGATCGTGCGCTGATACTCGTAGTGACCGTTGGCGTCGGCGACCGGGAAGCGGTCGACGGCCAGGGCCGAAGCCGGGGTCGTGTCACCAGAGGTGGTGAGCGAGAGCTGGACCCCGCCGTAGGAGGGAACTCCCTCGAGCGTCGTCACCACCCCGTCGTCGTTGGTGTCCGAGGCCGGGGTCGGGCAGACCGCCGTTCCCTCGGCCGGGATGTGGATGTGCTGGGCGTGGGGCAGGTTCGGGGCGACGCCGTAGGCGTCGATCGTGATGGTGACGTCGTTGCCGTCGACCGCGATCGACGACTCGAAGTTCGCTCCGGAGTCGTTGAGCGTGGCGCCCGGGGCGGCACCCGATGCTCCGGCGGGCATCGCCATCGCGAGCGAGCCGGCGACGAGGCCGAACGCGCCGAAACCTGCTGCGACCAAACGGCGTGCTCGGTGCGACGTGCGTGACCGTTCGATCGGAGTCGATGTTCGAGACGAACGGCCTGGGCGCAAGCCGGGGGGTGGCAGGTTGATCATTGAGTTCCCTCCAGACGGATGGACGGTGAATGGGCGAGCGATTCCCACCTCGGCCTTCGTCCCCACCGGGATCGCCGAATTTCACCGCTTCGGGTGGGCGATGACGCAGACGGGTGAACAGGCGCCGATACCCTCGCCTGGTGAGCCCGGGCACCGCCGTGATCGTGGCGGCGGTGGTTGCCCTCTCCGCTGTCGTGCAGTACGCCGCTGGCTTCGGTTTTCCTCACCGCCGTGCCCTTGCTGGCGCTGATCCTCGACACCCGGGACGCCAGCATGATCGCGACCATGCTGAGCATGCTGACCAGCGGATCGCAGGCCGTCGAGTTCCGTCGCCACGTCCAGGGCGGCCTGACGACCCGGCTCGTCCTGGCCATGTTCGCCGGGATGCCGCTCGGTCTGTGGCTCTTCGCCCGGGCCGACGAGCGGGTCCTGCGGGTCCTGCTCAGCGTCACGATCCTCGTGCTCGTCGTGCTGCTCGCCCGCGGGCTCGACCTGTCGGGACACGGTGGAGGGCTCGACTTCGGGATCGGGCTCACCGCCGGCGCCCTCACCACCTCGTTGTCGACCAACGGTCCGCCGCTGGTGTTCCTCCTGCAGAGCCGGCGCCTGGCGCCCGAGGCGTTCCGGGGCACGATCGCGGCCATCTTCACGATCACCGCCGTCGTGAGCGCCGTGGCCCGTGGTGCCATCGGCGGCTTCACCCGCCCGGTCGTCGTCGGAAGTCTGGTGGCACTGGTGCCGCTGGTGCTCGGCCGGACGATCGGCATCAGAGCGCGCAGCCGCCTCCATGGCGACCGCTTCCGCAACGCCGTGTTGGTGCTGCTCGCCGCGGCCGCCATCTCGGCGGTCATCCCCGTGTTCTGACGGGGCGCAGCCGCAGATCGACGAACGGCACGGCGACCTCCGATGGGGTAGCGTGGCGAGCGCTGACGACCTCGATCGGGAGAGTCCAGCGGCACCGCCAGTGCCGAGGGACGCCGAAGGAGCAACCCCCCGGAATCTCTCAGGCCAACGGACCGATCGAACGAGGCACAGCTGGAAAGCAGGCGGCGTGCCGTCTCACCGAAGGGGAAAGCCCGCACGATCCGTCGCTCGGGTGAAGCTCTCAGGTCCGATGACAGCGGGGAACCAGATACCGACCACCCACGGATCCGAGGTTCCCCCATGCGCCCGACGCTCACCGACCTGCTCGACCAGGACCAGTTCACCCGCCGTCACCTCGGCCTGAGCGACGCCGATCGAGCGGTGCTGCTGGACACGCTCGGCCTGGCCTCGGTCGACGCACTCGTCGCCGCTGCGGTGCCCGCCGCGATCCTCCAACCCGAGCCCCTCGCACTCCCCGGTCCTCGCACCGAAACCGACGTGCTCGCCGAACTGCGGTCCGTCGCCGATCAGAACCAGGTGCTCACCAGCCTGATCGGCCAGGGCTACTTCGGCACCGTGACGCCCCCGGTGATCCTGCGCAACGTGCTCGAGAACCCGGCCTGGTACACCGCCTACACCCCCTATCAGCCCGAGATCAGCCAGGGCCGGCTCGAGACGCTCGTCAACTTCCAGACGATGATCTCCGACCTCACCGGCATGGAGCTCGCGTCGGCGTCGCTGCTCGACGAGGCCACGGCGGCCGCCGAAGCGATGACGATGGCCCGTCGCCTCTCCCGCAGCGGGCCCGACGTGTTCTTCGTCGATGCCGACACCCAACCTCAGACGATCGCCGTGCTCGCCACCCGCGCCGAGCCACTCGGGATCGAGCTGCAGGTCGCACCGATCGACGCGCTGGATCCGACCGGCTGCTACGGCGCGTTGCTCTCGTGGCCCGGTTCGTCAGGTGAGCTGCGTGACCTGTCGGCGCCGATCGCGGCGCTCCACGAGGCCGGCGCGATCGCGGTCGTCACGGCGGATCTGCTCGGATGCACCATCGCCGAGCCGCCGGGGTCACGGGGCGCCGACATCGTCGTCGGATCGGCCCAGCGCTTCGGCGTCCCGATGGGCTTCGGTGGTCCGCACGCCGGGTTCCTGGCCACCAAGGAACGCCATGCCCGATCCCTCCCCGGCCGCCTCGTCGGGGTGAGCACCGACACCGCCGGCCGACCCGCGCTGCGCCTCGCGCTCCAGACCCGCGAGCAGCACATCCGCCGGGAGAAGGCGACCTCGAACATCTGCACCGCCCAGGTGCTGCTGGCCAACATCGCCTCGCTCTACGCCGCGTACCACGGGCCCGAGGGACTGCAGCGAATCGCGGAGCGGACCCACCGGCTGGCCTCGGTCCTCGTCGCCGGCCTCCGCCAGGGCGGGGTGCCGGTGCACAACTCGTCGTGGTTCGACACCGTCACGGTGAGCGCGCCCGGCGGTTCTTCGGCGCTGATGGAGCAGGCCGTCGCCGCCGGCTTCAACCTGCGCCGCCTCGACGACGACCGGGTCGGGATCAGTTTCGACGAGACCACCACGCCCGCCGTGGTCGAGTCGCTGTGGACCCTCTTCGGGGTCTCGGCGTCGATCGCCGCGCTGGATCTCGACGCTCCCGATGGCATCTCGGCCGACGATCGGCGGACCACCGCGCTCCTCCCCCAGGCCGCGTTCAACCGCTATCACACCGAGCACGAGATGCTGCGCTATCTCCGGCGGCTCGCCGACAAGGACCTGGCACTCGACCGGACGATGATCCCGCTCGGGTCGTGCACGATGAAGCTCAACGCCACCTCGGAGATGGAACCGATCACCTGGCCCGAGTTCGCCAACGTGCACCCGTACGCTCCGATCGAACAGACCCTCGGGTACCGGCACCTGATCCGGTCCCTGGAACAGATGCTCGTCGCGATCACCGGCTACGACGCCGTGAGCCTCCAGCCCAACGCCGGCAGCCAGGGCGAGCTCGCCGGGCTGCTCGCCATTCGCGCCTACCACCGCAGCCAGGGTGACGACCAGCGCACCGTGTGCCTGATCCCGTCCTCGGCCCACGGCACCAACGCGGCCAGCGCGGTGATGGCAGGGATGCGGGTGACCGTGGTCGCCTGTGACGACGGGGGCAACGTCGATCTCGACGATCTGCGGGCCAAGGCGGCTGCGGCCGGCGACCAACTCGCGGCGATCATGGTCACCTACCCGTCCACCCACGGGGTGTACGAGGCCGGGATCACCGAGCTGTGCGAGATCGTCCACGGGCACGGCGGTCAGGTCTACGTCGACGGGGCGAATCTGAACGCCTTGGTGGGCCTGGCCCAGCCAGGCCGGTTCGGCGCCGACGTCAGCCATCTCAACCTCCACAAGACGTTCTGCATCCCCCACGGCGGCGGCGGACCGGGGGTCGGGCCGGTGGCGGTGCGCGCTCACCTGGCCCCGTTCCTGCCGGGCGATCCCCTCGCCCCGCTCGGGACCCAGCCGGTCGGCCCGGTCAGCGCCGCCCAGTTCGGATCGGCCTCGATCCTCCCGATCAGCTGGGTCTACATCTCGTTGATGGGTGGCACGGGGCTTCGCGCCGCCACCGTCGACGCCGTGCTGGCGGCCAACTACGTCGCTCGCCGGCTCGATCCGTACTTCCCCGTGCTGTACACCGGCGCCAACGGGTTGGTCGCCCACGAGTGCATCCTCGACGTCCGCCCGATCACCAAGGCCACCGGCGTCACGGTCGACGACATCGCCAAGCGGCTGATCGACTTCGGATTCCACGCCCCGACGATGAGCTTCCCGGTCGCCGGGACGTTGATGGTCGAGCCGACCGAGAGCGAGTCGCTCGCCGAGCTCGATCGGTTCGTCGCCGCCATGGTGGCGATCCACGCCGAGATCGAGGCCATCGCCCAGGGCGCCGATCTGGAGACCAGCGCCCTGCGCCACGCTCCGCACACCGCGGAGGATCTGCTCGGCGACTGGGATCGCCCCTACGGCCGGGCCGATGGTGCCTTCCCCGTGGCGTCGTTGCGGCGCTCGAAGTACTTCCCGCCCGTGTCTCGGATCGACTCGGCCTACGGGGATCGTCACCTCGTGTGTTCCTGCGAGCCGATCGAGGCCTATGCCGAGGCGCACTGAGCCCGGACCGCCCGACCGGCTCGTGCGCGTGTCCGCCGTCGAGCCGAATGGGCGTCCGACGAACCGGTCCTGAAGTACGGTGCGGCCATGGCCGACAGCACAGGTGGACTCGGGGATCTGTTGGGGATGTTCGGCGGGGCAAATCCCGTGAGCGCGGTGCAGAAGACCGTCGAGCAGTTCCGCAAGGGCGTCGATGATCTGCTGCGCGCCGTCGAGGTCTTCACCGACACGATGGACACGCTCAACGGTGTCGCCCAGCGAGTGAACCGGTTGATGGACGATGTCGAGGAGCCGGTCCGGGCCATGGTGCCGACGGTCGCCGCGACCGTGCGTCGGGCCGAGTCGATGGTCGGTCAGCTCACCGATCCGATCGACCGGATCACGCCACTGCTCGGGAACATGGCCGACGTGCTCGACACCCCCCGCCTGCTCGATCTGCCGGGCGAGGCCGAACGCTTCGTCGAGATGCTCGGCGACGTCTCCAACCGGCTCGCTCCCTTCGGCCAACTCCTGGAGAACGCCGGCGGGTTGCTGCGCCGCTCGCCGCTGCGATCCGTGCTCGGGCTGGGCCTGCTCGGCCAGCAGCTTCCCGAGTTGGTCGAAGCCACCCCCGAGCCGAACCCACCGGTGACTCCGACGCCCGCGAAGAAGGTCCCGGCGAAGAAAGCGGCGGCCAAGAAGGCCCCAGCGAAGAAGGCCGCCGCGAAGAAGGCTCCGGCGAAGAAGGCGCCCGCGAAGAAGACGGCGGCGAAGAAGACGCCTGCGAAGACGGCGCCTGCGAAGAAGACGCCCGCGAAGAAGATGGCGGCCAAGAAGGCCGCAGCGAAGCGGCGCTGAGCGGAACCCGTTCGGCGAGCCGGAATCAGCGCTTGGCGACGAAGGGCAGCTCGACGATCCGCCCCGGCAATCGGCTCCCGCGGACGTCGATCTCGACGTCGGTCCCGATCTCGAACCCGGGTGCGATGAAGGCCAGCGCGATCCCGTGCTCGAGGCACCGGGAGAAGTTCCCGCTCGTCACGGTACCGGTCGGCTCGCCACCGGCGTAGACCTCGCACCCCTCTCGCGGCGGGCGTCGACCCTCGGTCGCGATGCCGACGAGGATCCGGGTCACCCCGCGCTCGCGCTCGGCGGCGAGGGGTTCACGCCCTCGGAACTCGTCCTTCTTCCAGCCCACGACCCACCCCAACCCGGCCTGCAACGGGGTGATCCCGGCACCGAGTTCGTGGCCGTGCAACGGAAGACCGGCTTCGAGCCGCAGTGTGTCGCGCGCCCCGAGCCCGGCCGGCTGGACGCCGGCCGCCACGATGGCGTTCCACAGTTCGGCGGCTCGATCGGCCGGAACGGCCAGTTCGACGCCGTCCTCGCCGGTGTAGCCGGTGCCGGCCACGGTGATCTCGATGCCGTTCCAATCGACTCGTTGCACCCGGAACCGCCCGACCGCCGCGGCGTCCGGCGACACCGTCGCAAGCAGCGAGCGGGCGCTCGGCCCCTGCACCGCCAACACGGCCCGGGTCGAGGTGGTCTCGATCCCACCGATGGCGGCGCGCACCCGGTCGGTGTTGGATGCGTTCGGCATGACGTCGAACACCTCGTCGTCGACCCACCACACGATGATGTCGTCGAGGACCGAGGCGTCGAGCTCGTCGAGGAGGTGGGTGTACTGCGCCCGGCCCGGACCGATCTTGGTCAGGTCGTTGGTGAGCGCCCACTGCAACCGGTCGAGGGCGTCGTCGCCCTCGACGCGGACCGTGCCGAGGTGGCTGACGTCGAACACGACCGCCCCGTTGCGGCAGGCCAGGTGTTCGGCCACGGTGCCCGAGGCGTAGGCCAGGGGCATGTCCCACCCGCCGAAGGGGACCATCTTGGCGCCGAGGGCCCGATGGACGGCGTCGAGCGGACTGTGTTCGAGATCGGTCATGGGAGCGATCCGGTCAGGACACGACGGCGCGACGACCGGAGCCGTCCTGGGCCGGCGGAGTGACGGAGCGATCCGATGACGAGGGCCGCAGCTCGTCGATGCTGGCGTCGATCTCGCCCTTGACCCCGGCCAAGGGGAGGATGTTCAGCACGCCCTGGCCGCTGCGCACCACGTCGATCAACTGGTCGCCGTCGCACAGCAGGACCTGGGTGCCCTCGATGACGATGTGGGCCGAGGAGATATCGACGGTGACGTGGGTGCGCAGGTAGTCGAACACCTCGCGCACCGACTCCAGCTTGATCCCGGCGCCGAGCAGGTTCTTGATGATCTTCAGTTCGAGCAGGTCGCGATACGAGTACTGCCGCCGGCTGCCGCTCCCGGAGGCCTCGGCGAGGGAGGGCCGGACCAGATCGGTGCGGGCCCAGTAATCGAGCTGGCGGTAGGTGATGCCGACGATCTGCGCCGCCTTGGTCCCGCTGTAGCCCTGCTCGGTCATCGACTGCTCCTTCGGTCGGCTCGAGGTGAGCCCGTGCGGTGGATGATGCTCCGTGACAACGGCGTAACTACGCCGGTGTCGGCCGCATCGAGGAGCGTACGGGGCCGACCGGTCGCGGTCAAGCAGATCGCGCGGAGCGTGACGTTCGGCCCAGTCTCGGTGCCGCCAGGTCGCGAGGCCCCGGGCTGCTCCGGGCGCCTCCACATCGGGCGCCGGCCCGTTATTCGGCGAAGTCCTCGGGGCTGACGTGGGCGATGAAGTCCTGGAACTCGGCCAGGATCTCCTCGGCCCCTTCCTCGGCGTCCTCGGGGGTGGCTCGCTCGTCGGCCTTGCCGGCGGTGTCGAGGACCACGTCTTCCACGAAGATCTCGCAGCCCGCTCGGACGGCGAGCGCCACCGCGTCGGACGGGCGGCACGACACCACGGTCTCACCCTCCTCGTCCTCCCGGCTGAGGTGCAGCTCGGCATAGAAGGTGTGATCGCGGATCTCGGTCACCACCACCCGCTCCAGCGTGGCGCCGAGGACGTCGATCGTCTGGGAGAGCAGATCATGGGTCAAGGGGCGCATCGGCTCGATGCCCTCCATGGCGTAGTGGATCGCCGCGGCCTCGGGGCTTCCGATGTAGATCGGGAGCAATCGGCCGGGTTCCTGTTGCTCGCGCAGCATCATCACCGGCGTCTGGGCCGGGACCTCGAGGCGTACGCCGATCAGATCCATCCGCACCACGGGAGTCAGCGTAGCCCGCTCGGCACGCCGACCCTTCGCGCGATCACCCGTCCAGGTAGGACGCGAGGGCGTGGGCCACCATCAGCTCGCGCAGCTCGCCGCCTTGCGCGATCATCCGACGCAGCGAAGCAACGGCATCGTCGCGGGCCTGGGGGCTGCGGTTGCGGAGCTGGGGCAGGACGAGTTGTTCGAACAGCGACGCCTCTTTCTCCGCGGCGACCCGCCAGGCCCGGAGGTGGCGTACTTCGAGTCCGGCGTCGAGCAGCTCCTTGGCGAGGGCGACGGTTCGGATCTCGGCTCCGCCGAACACGGTCTGGGACCCGACTGCCTTGCCGGTGATCATCCCGTAGTCGACGAGTTGGGCGACGACCGCGGCAGGCACGCCGAGCTGCTCGCACAGTTCGGCCGCCGTGAGCGGCGTGTCGTCGGCTTCGACCGACTGGCGCACGAGAGTCAGCGGACGAGCGGTGGCCGACCGGTCGATCGACGGGTGCTCGGGGCTGTGTCGCGGTGCCGGGACGGGTCGCTCGGGCGGGCTCGGAGCCGGCGCGTCCGCGTCGGGGACCGCCGCCTCGCTGGCGTCGGGTTCGGCAGCGGGCGCCCGGTCCGGCGTTGTGTCGACCGTACGCGATCCGGCGGCCGCGGGGCGAGGAGTCGGTGCCGACGCCGGCGCCGATGCGGGGGACGGTGCCGGGGCGGAGGGCGGTGCCGGGGCGGAGGGCGTTGCCGGCGCCGGCCTCGACGCGCTGTGTGACGGGTCGGCCGGGATGATGGCCGGCATCTCCTGGGTCGGCAGGTCGATCGCGGCGGCGATCTTTCCGGTGAGGTCCTCGTCGTGGAGCCAGCTGGCGCCGATCGGGACCGGACGCGGTGGGTTCGGCAAGGTGGAGTCGGTGCCGTCGAGGCGTTCCTTGATCACCTTGAGCGGGAGGTAGTTCTCCTTCTGCTCGCGCAGGATGTACCGCAACCGTTCGATGTCGGCGTCGTAGAACTTCCGGTACCCGGACGAGGTTCGCTCGGGATCGATCAGCCCCTGGCTCTCCAGGAACCGGATCTTGGAGATCGTGACGTCGTTGAACTCCTCGAGCAACAGCCCGAGGACCTCGCCGATCGAGAAGTACGGGCGCTCGGTCACGCCGACCGTTCGCCGGCGTTGAAGAACACCAGGCGGAACTTGCCGACCTGGAGCTCGTCGCCGTGGGTCAAGGCGACCTCGTCGATGCGGTGCTGGTTGACGTACGTGCCGTTGAGCGAACCGACGTCGCGCACCAGGTACTGCTCCCCATCCCTGGTGATCTCGGCGTGACGGCGTGACACGGTGATGTCGTCGAGGCTGATCTCACTGGCCGGATGCCGACCCAGACGGGTCAGCACCTCGCGCAGCACGAAGCGCTCCCCGGCCTGGGATCCGCTCCGCACGATGAGCGTGGCGGCCTCGGGCGGCAACTCGCCGAGCGGCACGATCGTGTCGTCCTGGGGACCCGGAGCATCGAGCAGGGGGTCCACCTTGGCGATGGTGATCGTGCGGTTGTCCATCGAGTCGAGTGCGCACCCGCACGAGGAACAGAAGTTGGAGCCCGGCGGATTTCGATGCCCGCACTGATTGCAGAAGAGATATGCCACGGGCCCTCGCTCAGCTCTCGAGGAGGGCAGAGTACGCCGCGGCGTCGAGGAGGGCGTCGAGCTGCGACGGTTCGCTGCACTGGATCTCACAGATCCATCCCTCGCCGTAGGGGTCGCTGTTGATCAGCTCGGGCTCGGAGGAGAGCCGTTCGTTGACCGCGGTGACCGACCCGGAGACCGGCGCGTAGATGTCCGACACGGACTTGGTCGATTCGACCTCGGAGAACGAATCCCCCGCCGCGACCTCGGTGCCGACCGTCGGGAGCTGGACGTACACCACGTCACCGAGGGCGTCCTGCGCGTAGTCGGTGATCCCGATCCGCACGAGGGCGCCGTCGACGGCGGCCCACTCGTGGTCCGATGAGTACCGCAGATCCTCGGGCAGATTCATGGCCCGCGACCCTAGCCCCGACGCGGGCGTTCGGGAACGGTCCCATGGACCTTCCCGTCTGGCTCCGCTCCGTCACCGCCGGCGGCGTTCGTCAACGGAGCAGGGCTCGGATCCGCGCCGTGCATTCCTGGGCCAGCCGCCGGGCGTCCTCTTCGGTCGGCCCTTCGGCCCACACCCTGGTCAAGGGCTCCTCGGGGTCGGGCAGGGCGAGCACCCAACCCGTGTCCCGCTGCACCTTGACCCCGTCGACGAGGGTCGCCGTTCCCGCCGCCTGCTCGACCAGCGACCGCATCACGAGGCCCTTCTGTTCCCAAGGGGTCACGACCGTCTCGCGAACGACGTGGACCGCAGGGAGGCCCCGGCGGATCTCGGACAGCGACCGCCCGTCCCGGGCGAGGAGGTCCATCATCTTGACCAACGCCGCCGCCGCGTCGAAGGCGGGGAGGAACTCCGGCAGGATGAATCCGCCCGCCGCGTCGGCCGCGAACCCCACCCCTGGTTCCAAGGCCGCGGCCATGAGCGCCGGCGCCGAGGTCTTGGTCTCCACCACCGAGCGACCGTGCGCCGCCGCCAGTTCGGCAGCGCGGCTCGTCACGTGGACCGGCAGGGCGATCCGGTCACCGGTCAGCCCGTCGGCGATCAGCTCGACGAAGGCCAACACGGCCTCGGTGTGCGAGAGCACGGTGCCCTCGTCGTCGACGAGGCGGAGCCGCTCGCCGTCGGGGTCGAACACCGCGCCGAGATGGGCGCCGGCCGTGACGACGTGGTCGGCGACGCGGCGCGCCGCGACGTCGGGATCGAAGGACAACCGGCCGGGGGTCGATGCGTACGGGTTGATCGCGAACACGTCGGCGCCGAGCTTGCCGAGCACGCTCGGCATCACGAACGCTGCCGCCCCGTAGGCGTAGTCCACGACGAGTTTGAACCGGTGCTCAGCGATTGCGTCGCGGTCGACGACGGCGCCCAGCGCGACGGTGTAGTCCTCCAGCGCGCGGGGCGGGAACTCGATGTCGCCGATGTCCTCGGCGATCACCCGTCGGAAGTCCTCGCGGTGGAACAGCCGCTCGATCTTGCGCTGGGTGTTCTCGCTGATGTCGGTGCCGGCGGGACCGAAGAACCGCACGAGCACCCGGTCCGGGTCCTCTGGATGGAGGCGGATGGTGACGGCACCGACGGCGCGCGGCGTGCGCACCAGGGCCCGGGTGACCGGGACGCTCGCGATCTCGAGGTCGAGCACGTCGATCCCGGACGCGTTGAGGCCCGACATGATGGCCCGTTTCAGCATCCGGGCGGCGCGACTCGGGTCGCGCGACGTGACGACCGTCGCGCCCTTCTTCAGCGTGGTGCCGTAGGCCATCGCCATCCGGGCCGCGAGCTCCGGGGTCATGTCGACGTTGGCGAGTCCGGTGACGCCGTCGCGCCCGAAGAGGCTGCGCGCGCCGCGCGACTCCCACACGATCGAGGCGTTGACGATCGCGCCGTCCTCGATCGTCTTGAACGGATAGACCTTGACGTCGCCGGCGACGGTGGCGTTCGCCCCGACGAGCACCTCGTCACCGAGTACCGCGCCTTCGTCGATGCGGGCGTTGTTGCGGATGCTGCAGGCCCGACCGAGGATCGCACCGCGAACGCGCGCCCCCGACCCGAGATAGGCGTTGTCGTGGATGACGGATCGTTCCAGCTGGACGTCGGGAAGGAGCCGGACGTTCGAGCCGAGCACGGTGTACTCCCCGATTCGGCAGCCGTCTTCGACCTTGCAGCCCGGGCCGATGACCGCCGGGCCGATCAGCTCGGCCGCGGTCGAGATCTCCGAGCCCTCCCCCAGCCAGACGCCCTTGCTCACCCGGAACCCGGGAATGGAGACGCTCACCCGCTGGTCCATGACGTCTTGGTGCACGCGCAGGTAGGCGTCGAGCGTGCCCACGTCCTCCCAGTACCCGTCGTCGGCCACCGGACCGTGGAGCCGTTTGCCGGCCGCGAGCATCTGCGGGAAGACCTCGCCCGAGAAGTCCACCGGTCGGCCCTCGGGGATGTGGTCGAACACGTCGGGCTCGAGGACGTAGATCCCGGTGTTGATGGTGTCGGAGAAGACCTGACCCCAGGTCGGCTTCTCGTGGAATCGTTCGATCGAGCCGTCCTCGCGAGTGATCACGACACCGAACTCCAGCGGGTTCGGGACCCGGGTGAGGGCGATGGTGGCCGAGGCGCCGTGCCGTTCGTGGGACGCCCAGATCTCGGTGAGATCGATGTCGGTCAGCACGTCGCCCGAGATCACGAGGAATCGTTCGTCGAGCCGCTCGCGAGCGTTGCCGACCGACCCCGCCGTGCCCATCGGCACCGGTTCGTCGGCGTACGTGATGCGCACCCCGAACTCGCTGCCGTCGGCGAAGTACGTCTTGATGGCGTGGGGCAGGAAGGCCACGGTGACGACGATGTCGTCGAAGCCGTGCTGGCGGAGCAGGTTGACGACGTGCTCCATCATCGGACGGTTCGCCACCGGCAGCATCGGCTTGGGGGTGTTCGAGGTGAGCGGGCGCAGGCGGGTGCCCTCGCCACCGGCCATGATGACCGCCTTCACGAGCGTCGCGCTTCGGCTCCCGCCCGGACGTGGGCGGTGATGGTCGGGACATAGGCGAGCGCCGTGTAGTAGCTCAGGAGGAGGCCCGGGATGCCGAGGATCCAACTGGCGATCTGGAATCCCTGATGGCCGGGGAAGTCGCTCGCACCGAGCAGGAAGCCGGGAACGGCGAACATCAACAGGAACGTGGCGGTCTTGCCCCACCAGGTCACGTCGAAGCGGGTCATCCCGGCGAACAACGTCAGGCCGGCGACCGTGACGCCGAGGATGACCTCGCGGGCGAGCACCAGGACGCAGAACCAGCGGGGGGCTCCACCGTCGATGATGATCGCGGTGACGCCGACGATGAAGAGCAACCGGTCGGCGATCGGGTCGAGCTTCTTGCCCAGCTCGCTCACCTGCCCGAGCCGACGAGCGAGGAAGCCGTCGACCCAGTCCGTGGCTCCGAGCCCGCCGAGCAGCCAGAGCGGCCGAGGAGCGATCGTCGCGGCCGAACAAGAGGTAGAGGAACAACGGGAGGCACGAGAGACGCACCACCGTCACCAGGTTGGGGACGGTGAGGAGCGATCGGTCTCCCCGCCGTCACCAAGCCCTGCACCTCGCTCACGGCGCGGATCGTACAAGCGCTGCGGCGTCCCGCCGCTCACCTAGTGTCCGGTCCATGGCAACGATCTTCACTCGGATCATCGACGGGGAGATCCCCGGTACCTTCGTCTGGCGCGACGATCGCTGCGTGGCGTTCATGTCGATCAACCCGATCGAGCGGGGCCACGTGCTGGTCGTGCCGATCGAGGAGATCGACCACTGGGTCGACTGCACCCCCGAGCTCGCCGCCCATCTGTTCTCGGTGACCCACGTGATGGGCCGAGCGGCCGTGCGGGCGTTCGGCTGCGAACGGGTCGGCGTGATCATCGCCGGCTACGAGGTTCCCCACACCCACATCCACGTGATCCCGACCACCGACATGAGCGGGCTGTCGTTCGCCAAGGCGGCCGCGACCGTGGATCGTGACGACCTGGAGGCGGCCGCCAACGCCCTGCGCGAGGCCCTTGGCTCGGACCCGGCCGCGACGGGCTACGTGGTGGGATCGTAGGGCGCCAGCAACTCCGGTGAGTTGTTCGTCACCCGGTTGACGTCCGGGCTCACCGGGCGGGTCGTCAGCAAGTCGTTCGCCGCCGGCACGAGCAACGCGGTGAGGGCGTCGAGGTCCTGGAACGTCGGATCCAGCCACCGATCCCAGTCCGATTCGGCGAGGAACACCGGCATCCGATCGTGGATCGGCGCCATGGTGTCGTTCGCCGAGGTGGTGATCAGCGTGCAGCTGTGGAGCCAGGGCGCCTCCTCGCCCGCCGACCGGTCCCGCCAGGTGGCCCACAGCCCGGCCACGACGAGCGGCTCGCCGTCGGGCCGAGCGATGAACATGGGCTGCTTCATCGGCTTGCCGGCCTTGGTGAGCGGCCCGTCGGCCGAACCGGCCCGCCACTCGTAGAAGCCGCTCATCGGAACGAGGCAGCGGTGCTTCTTGAGCAACGGCTTGAACGCCGACTTCTCGGCGACCGTCTCGGCCCGGGCGTTGATCATCCGATTGCCGACCTTGAGGTCCTTGGCCCAGGTCGGAACCAGGCCCCAGTGGAACGGCGCCAGCGTCCGCGCGCCGGTCGCGTTCGAGGTCACGGCGTAGATGTCCTGGGTCGGCGCAACGTTGAAGTTGGCGGGCAGCTCGACGTCCGGAGCCTCGGTTCCGAAGAAATTCGCCAATTGATCGGGCGGTGTCGAGGACACGAAGCGACCACACATGACCTCGCACGGTAGCGGCGTTGCCCGAGGGCAGCCACCGCCCAGAGGCCAGGAGAGTTGACTCCGTAGGACTCCTCGGCTAAACCTCAAGGACCGCACTGTAACGGTTGGCATACGCACGGTTCGTAATGCTTGAAATACGGTGCGTTATCTGATCTTCTATCAGGCGTTCGGCGGGCTGGCCGAACGCCGTGGTGGAGGACCAAATGGCTACGAGACGAGACTTCCTGAAGCGCGCCGGTCAGATGACGGTCGGTGCCGCGATTCCGTTGTCGATCATCGGTCGGGGTGGTGCCCCCGCCAGCGCAGCGACGCTGATTCCGGGTACCGCGACGACCAAGTTCGTCAACCCCTACCCATCCCTGCCAAGGCCACGCCGCGGCAGGGTGGCGAGTACGTGATCCCCGTGCGCCAGACCAAGCAGTGGCTCGGTCTGCGCGACGCCAACGGCAAGAAGCTCAAGACCACGGTCTGGGGCTACAACGGCACGTACCCCGGACCCACCATCGAGGTTCCCAAGGGCAAGCAGATCAAGGTCCGCTTCATGAACGAGCTGGTGGACGCCAACGGTCAGACGCTTCCACACCTCCTGCCGGTCGACGAGACGATCCACACGGCCTACAACCACGCCATGCCGAACGGCGACCTGAGGACGCTGGACCCGGCGGTCGGACCGGTCCCGATCGTGACCCACCTGCACGGAGGCGTGACCGAATCCGCCAGTGACGGCTACCCGGACGCCTGGTACACGCCGATGGTCAACGGCGTCCAGCACCGTGGGCCGGCCGCCTCCAAGGGCGACATCGTTCCGTACACCTTCGGCAACCAACAGGAGGCCACCCACCTCTGGTATCACGACCACACCGTCGGGATCACCCGGCTCAACGTGTACGCCGGTCTCGTCGGGAACTACTTCATCCGCGACTGGAGCAACTGGATGGAGTGGCGGTTGCCGACGGGGGCCTTCGAGGTTCCCCTCGTCATCCAGGACCGCATGTTCGCCGCCGACGGCTCGCTCCACTTCCCGGCCGACCCGCCCGAGGACAGCGCGGCGTCCTACCCGAGCGTGCAGCCGGAGTTCTTCGGCGACCACATGCTGGTCAACGGCATGACGTGGCCGCTGCACAAGGTCGAGCCGAACCGGTACCGCTTCCGCATCCTCAACGGCTGCGATTCGCGGTTCCTGCGCCTCCGCCTCGTCGATCAGGCCACCGGCCAGATCGCCGCGCCGTTCCTGCAGGTCGGGTCGGACCAGGGGCTCTTGAACCACCCCGTCGAGCTCAACGAACTGCTCGTCGCCCCAGCCGAGCGGATGGACGTCGTCGTCGATTTCACCAAGCTCACCGGCAAGAACATCGTGATGACGAACGACGCGGCGACCCCGTTCCCGGGTGGCGATCCCGTCCTCCCGAACGACCCGTGTGCCGAGGTGATGGCGTTCCAGGTCTCGAAGAATTGGTGGTCGATCCTGGCCGGGCTGTTCGCCCCGCGGATCCCCAAGAACCTTCGGGTCGGGGCCGACACGATCCCGGATGCGTACGCCTACGCCAACGACGCCGGTCGAGTGCGCAAGCTCCTGCTCTGGGAGGGCCAGGACGAACTCGGTCGGCTCAAGCCATTGCTCGGCAACATCGTCGACGGGGCCCAGGAATGGATGGAGGACTCCACCGAGAATCCTGGCAATGGGGACAAGGAGATCTGGGAGATCTACAACACGAGCGAGGACGCTCACCCGATCCACCTCCACCTCGTGCGGTTCGCCGGGCTCGATCGCCAACCGTTCGCGCTGTGGCCCGACGGGCAGGACCCGAACACCGGCGCCATCGCCAGCCTGGGCGCCGACGGATCGTTCCAACCCCGCTTCGACCTCATCGGCAACAAGCTCCCGATGGAGCTCAACGAGCAGTACGGGCTGAAGGACACGATCATCGCCTACCCGGGTCAGGTCACTCGGCTGGTCGCCAAGTTCGACAAGGTTCCCGGCGACACCGAGGCCCGCTACGTGTGGCATTGCCACATCCTCAGCCATGAGGACCACGACATGATGCGGCCCTTCGAGGTCAAGCCTCGAGGCAAGGGCACGGACAGTTTCTCCGGGAACACCCAAGGCACGGTCGCTCCGACCACGACTCAGGCGCCCACCACCACGACCCAGGCCCCGACCACCACGGCGCCCAACTCGGGTGGTACGACCACGACGACGGTCCCGACCACCACCACCACGGCGACGACCACCACCACGACGGCTCCGACCACGACCCAAGCACCGACCACGACCGTCGCCCAGACCACGACCACCGTGAAGCGCAAGCGCAAGAAGGGCTGGGGGTGGACCTGGCCGTGACCGGCGGGCGGTGACCAGCGTCGCCGCCCGATGCGCCCCCATCCGGGTCGCAGTGCGCTAATCATGACGGGCGGTGCATGACGCGTTGACGGCGACGAGGAGGGCGGCGATGGAACCGATCGTGATGATCTCGGGATACGCCCGCAGCGGGAAGGACTCGCTGGGGGCGTTTCTCGCGCAACGGCACGGGTTCGTCGTGGCCAAGACGTCGCACGCCCTGAAGCACGTGGCGTGGGAACTCGATCCGATCGTCGGCTTCGACCCGACCGCAGCGGGAGCGGTCCGGCTGCGGGACCTGATCACCGATCCCTTCGACGACGACCAGACCGAGGCAGCCAAGCGCTCCCCCTACGGCGAGGAGGTGATCCGCCTGTGGCAGCGCCTCGGGACCGACTGCGTGGATCACACGGCCCTCGGAGCGGACCTGTGGGCCCGGGCCCTGCGGGCCGAGTTGCTCCGCCGCCGGGCCGAAGGGCACCGTGTTGCGATCACCGACGGCCGCAAGCCGGCCGAAGCCGACCTCGTGCGCAGCCTCGGAGGCCTCGTGATCCGCCTCGACCGACCTGGCGTCGGGCCGCGCAACGCCCACGTCAACGAAGTGGCCCTCGACGGCTACGACTTCGACCTCCGCCTGAACAACGACGGCACGCTCGAGCAGTTGGCCGAGCACGCCGACGGGCTCGCCGCGCTGTTGAGGCAGCGCGAGGTCACCCGCCCGGAGCGAGTTGCCGAACCTGAGCCAGACGGTTTCTTGACGTTCTGAGGCCCAAGTCCCACGTTCCGTGGGCCGTATTGGCCATTTGGCCCCGGGAGCCGTGACAGGCGGTGGTCGCTCGCTCAGGCTGTCTGGTGATGACTGGCGGAATCAGGTGGACTCGCTCGCGTGCCTCGGTGGGGTTTCGGCGCCTCGGCGTCGCCCTGCTGCTGGCGTTCACCGCCATCCCGGTCGTCGCCGCCTCGACCGCCGACGCGACGCAGTCCCCCATCCCGTCGGAGTTCGACCCGGACGTGTGGATCGCCGCCGGAGGGACTTGGAGCGACAACTCGGCGGAGGTGCAGGGAGCGCACTATTCCGGGTGCGCCCCGTCCCATCTGTCGTATGACGATCCGATCGTCAACCGGGGCCAGGACGACGGGGCCGCCGGCCTGAACCTGTTCATCGGGAACACGACGACGGACGAGTCGTCGACCTACTCCTCGTTGCGAGTCGGCGGCGGTGGAACGTGCCAGGGCGGCCCCATCGATCGCTCGGCCTACTGGATCCGGGCGATGCTCAACGGGAGCGGCAACGTCGAGATTCCGGACAGCGTCCTCAAGATCGTCACCACGAACTTCTTCCCCATCGACCAGGTGCAGCCCATCCCCGCTGGGCTCGAGTTCACCACGGTGTACCACGACTGGTTCTGCGTCGACGCAACCGGGACGAGCGTAGGTAACGCCCCGGCATCGAAGTCGATCCCGGCCTGCGCCGCGCCCAACCGTCTCCTGCTCGATACGGCCTTCCCGAGCTGCTGGGATGGCGTACACGACACGAGCACCGACGGCTCGCACCTCTTGCTGCTCGATCACGAGAGCTATCCCGGCGCCGGCCACCGGGCCTGCCCCTCCACCCATCCGGTGATGCTGCCCAAGCTCTCGTTCTATGTGGTGTGGGATCTCGGTGTTGCCGGGACGAGCGGGTGGCGGCTGGACACCGACACCGGCACCCCGGGCGGTTCGTTCCATGCGGGATGGATCCCGGCGTTCGACCCCACGATCTGGAGTGGCATCGAGAGCTTCTGCTTCCAGGGCGTCCGCAAGTGCGACGACGGGATCATCGGCGTTCGAGACGCACAGAACGTCCGGCTGGCCTACGTCCCGGGTCGCCTGAGCGGAGCTTCCACACCGGCCAAGCCGACCCGCCACACGACGACGACCACGACGACCACGACCACGGCCACGACCTCGCCGTCCACGACCACGGCTACGACCTCGCCGTCCACGACCACGACCACGACGACTCCCACGACGACCAAGCCGGCGACCTCGTCGACCACGGCGTCGACGTCCAGCTCCACGACCGCGTCCACCACCGCGTCCACCACCACGTCCACCACCGTCGCCGGGACCTCCACCACGGTGTCGGTCTCGCCGCCGACGCTTCCGGCCGGCACCGCGACCTACGGCGCGCTGCAGCCCTGCCGACTCCTCGACACCAGGTCCGATCCGACCGGGGTCCTGGCGGCGGGAACCGTCGTCGAGGTCCAGGTGACCGGTCGCTGCGACGTCCCGACATCAGCGACCGGCGCGGCCCTCACGATCACGGCGGTCGGCGCCGGTGGCGAGGGCTACGCCGCGATCTGGCCGAGCGGGAGCGCCGAGCCGGACGCCTCGGCGCTGAACTACACCACCGGTGAGACCCGGGCCAACGGTGCGATCGTCCGCCTGGGTACCGACGGGCGGGTGCGCATCCGGGTCTCGGCCAGCACCCACCTCCTGCTCGACGTGACCGGTGCCTTCACGCCGGCGACGAGCGGCACCAGCGGCCGCTTCGTCCCCGTCACCCCGCACCGACTGTTCGACTCCCGTGCCACCCTCGGCCGCCAGGCGCCCGGTGCCGGTTTCACCATCCCGACCGGCGTCCCGGCCGATGCCACGGCGGTCGTCGTGAACCTCACCACCGACGCCAGCCTCGGTGCCGGCTTCTTCACCGCGTGGGCCGCCGACACGACGATGCCGGTCGCCAGCGTGCTGAACACCGACGCTGCGCAGCAGACCCGCGCCGCGGGCGCGATCGTTCCCGTGACCAACGGCCGCTTCAACGTCATGTCCTCGGCCGGCGATCACGTCATCGTCGACATCTCCGGCTACTTCACCGGCGCTTCGGCACCGTCGTCGACCAGCGGGCTGTTCGTGCCGATCGACCCGACCCGGGTGCTCGACACCCGCCAGTCCGTCGGCGCCCAGGGTGGGCCGGACTTCTCCCGCCGAACGAGCCGGACGTTGGACGTCGCCCGGATGCTCGGCGTCGACGCCAACGCCGTCGCCCTGAACCTCGGACTGGTCGACACGGGGAGCAGCGGCTGGGCCGTCGCCTATCCCGCCGACGGGGAGTTCCCGAACGTCTCGTCGGTCAACGCCGACCGGGAGCGGCAGACGGTGGCGAACCTCGGGATCGTCCCGCTCTCGGCAGCCGGGCTCACGATCTACTCGGACCTCGACACCGACGTGATCGCCGACGTGACGGGCTATTTCACGCCCTGAGCGCGTCCGGGTGGTGCTGGGCGACGTTCTCGGGGTAGCTGCGCACGTAGTAGTTCCACAACTGCTGACCGAAGACGCCCGCGCCCGAACCGGTGGTTCCGTTGCGACCGGCGAGCAGGTCGTCGCGCTTGGCCATGAATCCGGCGGCCCGATGGCGGGGACTGGCGGCGACAGCGGCGGCGAAGGCCGGGTCGAGCGGGAGTGGCTCGAGCGGCGTTCGCAGGTCCGGTCCGTGGAAGTACGCCGAGGAGAACCGCGGCTCGTGCGCCACCACGCGATGGGTCGTCGCGACGTAGTAGTTCCCGGTCATCTCCTGGAGCATCTCGCCCAGATTGATGACGAACGCATCGGCGCGGACGGAACGTCGATCCACGAACCGTCGGGCGCTTGGGCCTGGAGCCCACCGACACCGTGCTGCAACAGCACGGTGAGGAACCCGGCGTCGTGGTGGGCGTTGACCCCGCACTCCCCGGGTGGCGTGGGCGGATAGCTGATCAACTTGGCGAGGGAGAACTGACGCTCGCCGAACACCCGCTTCGAGGTGGTCCGGCCTCGAGCCCGAGACCGACCGACAGCAGCTCCATCAGCGTGCGTGCCAGTTCGGCGGCGTAGGCGAGGAACTCCTCCACCAGCGCCCGGAAGCCCGGCAGTACGTCCTCGGGCAACCACAGGTTCGGACCGTCGAGCCGCAGATAGGCCGGTGTCACGTCGAGCGCCCGCGCCGGATGCTCGGAAGCCAGGTCGATCTGCTCCCGGTAGTCGACCGGTTGTCGGTCGGCTCCGCGCCGACCCGCTCCCAGCCACGGAAGTGCGGCGACCGGCGCTTGTCGATCAGCGCTTTGGTCGCTTCGGGCAGCGAAGAAGGACTCGAGCGCGGCGAGATACCGGTCGAGGAAGTCGAGCGGGACCCCGTGATCGACCAGGCAGAAGAACCCGATGTCGTGGCAGATCGCCCGGACCTCGTCCGCGAGCGCGGCGCGTTCGGAGGCCGAGCCACCGTGCCAGGCGCGCAGGCTGACGGTCGGGAGCTCGAGTCGCGGTGCCTCGGTGACGGTCATGCGCCGAGGCTAGATCGCGGGGCTCACCCGGGCAGCAACTCGTCGATCAGTGCGAGCACTCGCCGCTCGATCTCGTCGCGGATCGGCCGAACGGCATCGGCGCCCCGACCGGCGGGGTCGGCCAGGGGCCAGTCGAGATAGCGCACCCCGGGGAAGAACGGGCAGGCGTCCCCACAGCCCATCGTGATCACGACGTCGGAGGCGCGCACGGCGGCCTCTTCCAGGGCCTTGGGTCGGGCTCCGGCTGCGTGGAGATCGATGCCCAGCTCCGTCATCACCTCGACCACGGCGGGGTTGATCGTCTCGGCCGGCGCCGTCCCGGCCGAGCGGACGACGATCCGGTCGCCCGCATGATGAGCGAGCAGGGCCGCGGCCATCTGGGAACGACCGGCGTTGTGGACGCAGACGAACAGGACTTCGGGGCGGTCGCTCACGAGGGTTCCTCCGGGAACAGGAAGCGGATGACGAAGAAGGCGATCCCTGCTCCGAGCACCTGCATGACGATGAACATCGGTGCCGAGGCGGGCTCGATCCCGGCGAAACTGTCGGACAGGGTTCGAGCGATCGTGACCGCCGGATTGGCGAAGCTGGTGGACGAGGTGAACCAATAGGCGCCCCCGATCCACGCCCCCACCGCGACCGGGACGGCGCGCTCGCGTCCATTCCGGACGCAGCCGTGGATCACGAGCAGCAACCCGAACGTGGCGAGCACCTCGCTGAACCACAAGGCACCCGACGACCGGGACCGCGTCGACAGCTCGACGACCGGAAGCTCGAACATGAGGTTGGCGGCCATCGTTCCGAGGCATCCGCCGACGATCTGGGCACCGGTGTAGGCGACCAACTCCGTGGTGGTGAGGGAGCCGAAGAGTCGGTCGACCAGCGTGACGGCGGGGTTGAAATGGGCGCCCGACACCGCTCCGAACATGAGGATCAACCCGACCAGGGCTCCGGCGGTGGCGATGGAGTTCTCGAGCAACTGGAGTCCGACATCGCTCGACAGGTTCGTGGCCATGATCCCCGAGCCGACCACGGCGACGATGAGCAGCGCCGTGCCCAGGGCTTCGGCAAGCAGTCGGCGGGGCAGGTCCAGGCCCAGCGCCCCGGTGCCGGTCTCGGTGGCGGTCGCGAGGTGGTGGTCGTTCACGATCGGGCTCCGCGCTGCTGGGTGGTTCGTTCGATGCGGTGGCGCAGGTCGCCCACTGCGGTCGAAGGCCGCCGCAGTCCCCGTCGTGACGGGATCGGCCACCGACCAGTGCAGCCAGGTCGGGTCGTCGGACGCCTCGTGGGCCCGGTCGCACACCGTGATCACGAGAGCGGGCTTGCGGCGGATGTCGTCAAGGTGCCGCGGAAGCGACCCGCCCAGGTCCAGACCTGCTCGCCGCAGCTGCGACGGCTCCGGGTGCACCTCCTGGGCGGGCTCGGTGCCAGCGGACTCCGCCGGTGCTCCGGTCATCTCGCGCCACAGCGCGGCGGCCAGTTGGCTGCGGGCGGAGTTCCTCGTGCAGACGAACAAGGCTCGGCGGGGCCGGATCCACGGTGACGGCGCCACCACCGGCGAGATCGGGAGCGCGGCCTGGGCCAGCCGGACGTAGCGGCGTCTGGCGTCGCCGGCGGACCGGGTCCGTTCGATCAACCCGACTCCTTCCAGCACATCGAGATGGTGCGCCAGCAGGTTGGACTCCAGCTCGAGCAGCCGCCGGAGTTCGACCGGGGATCGGTCCGAGACGAAGAGTTCGTCGACGATCGCCAACCGCACGGGATCGCCGAGGGCGGCGTGGCGGGCGGCTCGTTCGGCGAGCGGTCCGCCGGAAGAACCGGGGCGCGACATCTGTCCGATCATACTGAGTCAATAACCGTTGAGCGAACTCCGAATCGAGTCCGGCCGGACGGAGCGTCGAGACTCTCGGGATGAACACTGCGGTCATCATCGAAGCAGCGATCAACGGCGGCACGACCAAGGAACAGAATCCCAACGTTCCGATCACCGAGGACGAACTGGTCGCCGACGCCCACGCCTGCTTCGAGGCCGGCGCAGCGATCGTTCATCACCACATCACGGGGAACGGCCTGTCGGGTGAAGAGGCCGCCGAGGTGTACCTGGGGGTCTGGCGCCGGGTCCTCGCCGATCGGCCGAATGCGCTCTGGTATCCGACGATCAACTTCGGACCCGACGCCCTGCGTTACGCACACATCGCTCCGCTCGCCCGATCCGGGCTGATGCGTCTGAGCCTCAGCGATCCGGGCTCGGTGAACCTCGGCCGGATGGACGGTGGGCTGCCGGCGGGGCGGTTCGTGTACCGCAACTCCTTCGAGGACATCGCCGAACAGTTGCGGTTGTGCCGGGACTTCGGGCTCGGTCCGAGCATCGCCGCGTACGAGCCGGGATTCGTGCGGGCGGTCGTCGCCTACCATCGCGCCGGCCAGCTGCCCGCCGGCGCCATGGTGAAGTTCTACCTCGCCGCCGA
>JAWKHV010000009.1:0-190044 GCA_041394645.1 Ilumatobacteraceae bacterium
CGACCGGAAGGACGGCGTACGGTGGGGTCAGCTTTCCGCCCGGATGGCCGACCACGCTGACCTCATGCCCCGCCTCGGCCATCGACGCCGCAGTTCGCCGAACGCGAGGGTCGTCCGCAGCCGAGTTGTGGACCAGCTGAACGACCTTCATGCCGTGGTGGGGAGCGGAGCCAGCTCGGCGTACATGGCGCGCAGGATCTCCGACTGCTGACCCCAGTTGAATCTGGTACGAGTCGCTTCCAGCCCCCGTCGGCCCATTTCCTCGGCTTCCTGGGGGTGTTCGATGAGCCAGTTGATCGCCTCGGCGATGGCCTCAGGATCCTCCTCGTCGACGACGAGACCGCACTGGAACGTCTCGGCGATCTCGGCGACGTACTTCGTCGTGCGTGACACGACGATGGGAAGCCCCGCCATGGCGTATTCGAAGAACTTCGTCGGCAGGGAATCGACGTAGTTGGGGAGGGCTCGTACGAGCACCACACCGAATCTGGCGTCGGCCAGGATCGCGGCCACCTCGGAGCGAGGTACCAATCCCCGGTAGTCGATCCCCGGAGCGTCGGAGGGGTCGTCGATGTCGTACAGCTCGCCGGCCATCACCAGCCGGAACTCGGGGTGTCGGGTCACGACCAGTGAAACGGCTTCGACCAACTCGTCGCAACAACGGCCCTTGGTGATGATGCCGGCGTAGCACGCGTGCAAGGGCCGAGCGGTGAGGGGAGCGTCGTCGTTCGGGCGTCCGAGTTCGTCGAGCTCGGGGTAGTTGTGCACCACCACGGTGGTTTCGGGCCGGAACTGACGGGCGATCGTCGGGGTTGCGGCGACGACGCGATCGATGGTCCGAGCGACGAGTCGTTCGAAGCCACCGACGACGACTGCGAGGGACCTGGCGACGGCCGGGTGCAGATACGGCTTGCTCCCGACATCGGCGCTGACCCACTCGTGAGAGTCGTAGACGACCGTTCGACGGGCAAGCTTGAGCGCCAACCCGAGCGGTAGGAGCTCGGGGTCGTGGAAGTGATAGACGTCCGCCTTGGTCCGCATCACGGCCCTGAACATGCGGACACTGCCGAGCGTCACCCGCCGCAAGCGGCCCGAGACCTTCGGAACCGGGCGGAGCTGAACGCCGTTCACCACCTCGTCGGGAGCGTTGAAGCGAAAATCGCGCGATATCCGGCTACGCCGCCAGACTCGCACACTCGCGATAGTCGGTATCCATCGGAGGATGGGCGCTCGTCCAGGTGAACGACGTGTGGGCAGCAGTCATGTTGGGATCCTCAGAGGAGCAACGTCCGGCGGGCGCGGGCCAGGTCACCCGATGCGACAGCGCAGACAGGATTCGGACGTGCTGCAGAGCAGCGGAGCAGCAGCGGTGGGAAATCGTCGTGCGAGCTGTGGCACGACGGTCAGGCCGCCGGGACGTCACTGCATAGCCAGGAAAGAGACGCTCGAGGTCTCGGCGCCGGACGCCGCGAACCGACGAGTTCGAGTTGCCGATGCGCATGTCGTACACGATCGCACATCCACCCTCACAGTACTCGTCGGACCTCCGTCGCGATGTCACGCAGGTTCCGGGTCGAGGACGGAACTCAAGGCGTCGGTATCATGACGACATCGACCGAGTCGTCGGCGAGTGGAATCGCAGCGGCGCAGGCGAGGACCGATGGGCTCGCGGCGAGCGTCTCCGCGGCGGCGCGGCAGTCGCTCCCTGGAGATCGAGGCCGATGACGAACAGACGTTGATGTTCGGCCAGCAGCGCCAGCGCCGGCGCCCATCGGAGTCCGGCGACGCCTGGGCGCTCGGGAACGAACTCGAGCACCCGATCGCAGCGTTCGCTCCAGAGCAGCCGGTTACCCGCATTGGAACGGGACCATCGGCGCACCGCCGGCGCCACCTTGACCTCTACGTAGGCTTCGTAGACGGTCTCGATCGCAAAGCCGTTCCGCGGTCCGTCACGGTGCGGTCGGGGAAACCGAGGAGCAGAAGGCAACTCCACTGTCGTTCCAACGTGTCGTCCATGCACCGCCGTCCATCGAGCAGTGCAGTCACGCCGGGCAATTGCTCGGCCTCGAAGTTCGGTACTCGACGGTCAGTCTGCACGATGGCGGCGTCGCACGGCTCTCCGAAGTGATAGGGCTCGAACCCCAGCGCAGCGAAGCTCCTCGTCCGTGAACAGCGGGTCCTCGACGAGGATCGCTCCGCACTCCTCAGTCTTGCACCACGGGAACACCCCGGAGAACGCCGTCCTTGACGCCGCCGCGGTAGCAGGCGCCGAGCACCGCGACTCGACGGCCGACGAGATCTCCGCCACCGAGTTCGGTGAGACGAGCCACGGCATGGCTTGGCATCGCATGTTGTGCCGTGCTGCTGGAACCTTCGCATCCGGATGGGTGCTGAGGTACGTACCTCGGACCACCGGGATGCAATGACCGCCGACTGCGACGCCAGGGCGATGGATGTGCGAGAACGGTTGAGGTTCGAGGCGTCGATGACGGCGTCGATGTCGACACCGACCCGGTGATCGGCGAACACGAACTCGTTGGCGCGCGATGTTCACGTCTCGATAGGTCGTTTCGGCGAGCTTGCGAACTCCGCAACTTCGGCGTTGCCCAGAATCCACGCCGTTCGGTCGGGACGGTCGGATCGAGCGTCGAACTGGAGGGCCGACTCGTAGAACTCGATGGTGCGCTGCGTCGGGCCGGATCGAGGCCTCCGACGAGCTCGGATAGCGGCGGAGGTCGGCGAAGATCCGGCCGCTGTACACCCGCTCCGGGCTGAATGCCACGAGGAGGTCGTCGCCGAGCGTCGCCAGATCGCTCGGCGAGGCGTGGCGAAGCGATGTCGCATCGTGCCGACCGGGAGCGTGGTCGTAGACGACCAGTGTCCCCGGTCGTAGCCCGGTAGCCGATCGAGTCGGTCGCCGCGTCCATCGCCCGGAACTCGGTACGCCGTCGGCGTCGACCATCAACGGAACGACGACGACCACCACCTCGCTCGCCGCGACGGCAATGGCGGCGGTATCGGTCGAGACGGTCAGCGTACGCCCACTGATCGCTTCGCCGAGATAGTCGTCGAGATGCGCCTCGCCGAGGAACGAGGCACGCCCACCGGCGATCACCTCGACGGCACGGGCATCGATGTCGACGCCCCGGACGCGGTGGCCGCTCCGAGCGAATTGGACGGCGAGAGGAAGCCCGATCTTGCCGGCGCGACCCACTGAAGAACGTTCACGAGGAGTTGATGCTACCGAGGCAGAGGCGGCGCAGCGGGTCAGCTCTTCGACGCTGAGGTGGTCGCCCACGCGACGTCACCGGCCGGGACACCGACGAGCACCGTGCCGAGCAGCGGTGCGCCGGCAGTGTCGGCTGCTGCGGCGAGGGCCGCAAGCTCGCGATCATCGGTCTTCCCGAAGCGAGCGATCAGCACGACCCCGCACGCCGGCGAGGCATGGACGATCGCGGAGAGCCCGGTTCCGGACGTCGCCGGAATCGTGCCGTCCAAGCGACTCGTCAACGCGGATGCGTCGTCGCCGCTCGGATCGATGAACAGTGCGGCACCGGAAGGTCGGATTCCGCGAGCGCTCGATCGCTGCTGCCCGTGTCACCAGCGACTCTGCGTCCTCGCGGCCGGTTCGGTGCGTGGGATCGCGGCGATCATTCTTCGTCCAGTCGCAGCCTCCACGTGGCCACGGGGTGCGTACTCGTCGCTCCGTGAAGGAGCGAATCGTCACCACGCCGATCCATGGAAGGCCGAGGATCCCGCCGAGGACGGCGGCCATCGCAGTTCCGATGCCGCCGCTGAGCCCGTCGATTCTGCCTCCTCGGGGTTGCCGGCCGGCGATGGCGATCGTCGGCGAACTCGCTGATGCCAGGCCAAGCGCCCCTCTGCTCCGATCCGATTGACGATCAGCAGGCTTCGCTCGTTCTCGACGGCGTCGCAGATCGATCTGCTCGGTGGAGGCGAGTTGGAGGTCGACCGCTCGATCTGCTGGGTAGATCCAAGATCCTCGCGGACTCGAAGTCCGCTGCGGCACGCAGCCGCGTGGCGAAGTTGTCCTCGCTCGTTCGCCATACGCCGCAGCAGATCACAGACGTCGTCGATGTAGTCCTCGGACGTCGGCTTGGAAGAGGATCCCCGTTCCTGCGTCGTCGATCACGATGCTGGCACGTCCGTCCACCGTCTCGTCGATCTCGGGCGCGGTCCTGTCGCGTGACGTGCTGCGCGATCGATCGGACTCCGGCTCAGTTGGACCGGAACCGACAACGATGACGCCGCCGCGGATTCGTCGATCACGGGCACCGAGACCGCGGGCGCAGCCCACTCGCTCTCGCCCGCCATCCAGACCAGACCGGCCCTGCAGACCACCGCGGCGAGCACGATCCAGATCGACGATCGGCGGAGTGCTCGGACGATCCTCGAACGAGAGCTCGTCGGCGGAGCGGCATCTGGATGCACGTTCAGGACCTCCACAACTGCGTCGGCGATGGCGGCGCGGCTCAGGAAATGGCCCGCACCGCGTCGCCTCCGGACACCTCGGCGGGTCTTGTTCCTGCGGCACTGGCAAGTGTTGCAGTTCCCGGCCGAGTGGCTCACCTCGAGGTGTCGATGAACGGGATCTCCACGACGCTCGACTGGCGATATCGACTGCCGGCTTCGGTCAGGTACTCGTGTCTCGCCTGTCTGGATCGTGACGTCCTGCCGGAGCAGGTCAGCGTGGATCGCACAGTCCCGTTCCCGTGACCTGCAGGCTTCGGACCTTGTGCTGGCTGACCGGCTCGTCGAGGAACGATGCGATGCGCCGTTCGAGAACGTCACGTTGAAGCAGCGAGATCCTCGGTCTGGCCATGGACGGCGTGCGGTTCCGGACACGTTCACGAATTGCACGTCGGTCCGAGCAGGGACAGCACGATGTCGATGTCGATGGATCATGAGATCGAAGACGACACCGTCTGCGATCCTCGCCGTGAACAGGCTGACCAGGTCGCTTCGATGTGGGCAACAGGTCGGCGCAGATGAGGAAGCTCCATCCACCGCTGCGTTGAACGCTCGACGTGACCGATCGTCAGGGTGACGCCTGCAACGTTCGCCGCGTCCACGATGGCAGCCGCTTCATCGACGGAGGCGGCCAACGGCTTTTCGACCAGCAGGTGCTTTCCTCGATCAACCGAAAGGCGAGCTCGACATGACCCGACGTCGGAACGGCGACGACCACAGCACATCGATCTCGTCGAGGACGTCGTCGATCGAAGCGGTGGCGGCGACGCCAACGGTGTCGGCGACACTGCGAGGCTCGGTCCAACGACGCATCCACCGCCGATCAGGGTTGCTCCCTCGACGTGAGCGGCGAGCCGTACATGATTCGAGGCCGCATCGCTCCCGCACCGATCACCGCGAGACGGGCGGCGCGCTCGCTCGCCGACGACCCGACGAACTGCGGCGACGATCTGTTCGAGTTCCGCAGGCGTGAGTACGGATGCGGGCAACGAGACCGACTCGGCTGCGATTCAATACGTTCGGACATTCCGAGGCGATGGCGCGAGCGTCGGACCGGTAGCAGTCGTAGTCGAAGACGAGCTTCGGATAGTAGATCCCGCACCCGATTCCCTCGGCCGCGGCCGCTCGACGAAGTCGTCGAGAACAGAGCGGCCTCGTCGGTGATGCGAATGGTGAACTGGTGGTACGTGGGTTCGGCCGGGTTCGGGTTCAGCGGGCTTAGCACGCCTCGGACGCCCGGCGAGACCGGCAGGCCGCGGCAGCGGTACGCGGCGCGGGTCGTCGACGTCTCGTCCATCCGGTCCAGCTGCGAGGGCCAGTGCCGCAGCGAGGTCGGTCATCCGGTGAGATTGTGGCCGGCAACCTCCGTACTGGTAACGCGCATCCCTGGTTCGAAGCAGGCGCAGGCGTTCGGCGATCGCGTCGTCGTTGGTCGTGACGACGCCCCCTTCACTTTCGGTCACGTCAGATTTCTTCGTGTGCAGGCTGAAGCAGCCCGCGCCGAAGCTTCCGGCACGGTGGTTCTTGTATGGCCCACACGACTGGCTTCGGCAGCGTCTTCCACCACGGCCACGTCCCAGGTGCGCGGGCCAGCTCCGTGATCGGGTCCATGTGCGCCGTACCCATAGAGATGCACCGGCATGATCGCTCGGGTGCGGTCGGATGCATTCGGCCGCCAGCGTTGTCCGGGAGCGCGTTGAAGTCGTCACCGATGTCGGCGAAACGGGCGGAGGTGGCCCCGGCCTCGAAGAATCACCGCGTTCAGCGTGGCGACGAACGTGAACGGCGTGGTGACCACCTCATCGCCAGACGATCTCCAGGGCCTGCATCGCGGCTTGGCTGGCGCGGTGGTCCCGTTGTTGACCGTGCGACGGCGTGACGAACCCCGTGGAGTTCGGCGATCGCTCCTCGAAGCGGGCGACCTTCGGGCCCTCGAGCAACGATTCTGACCGCAGCACCTCGAGCACGAGGTCTTCTTCTGCCTGACAGACTTCACCGTCGTGATCGGGATCATGTTGGCGCCTTTCCGCGGCGCACGCACCACGTGGGTGAACAGGTGGTTCCGACGCTCGCGACACGACCTCACCGCACGTGCACACCAGCCGAATGGGCGGGTTCTACGACCAGCTGGTGCGGCTGCACATCATAGTCACCGTGGCCCGGCAGCGATCATCGAGAACTCTCGAGTTCAATTGCCACAGACGATGGTCGAGTTCGCCCCGATGCTCTTTACCGTTGCGGACGCAGATTCGGTGTGATCGTCCCGCGGTGTTGAACGCTGCGGCACCCGATCGTTGGTGAACGTCGCGGACGGCCCGACGAACACGTCGTCGCCGATCGGCCGACGCCGCTATAGACGCTCACGTTGTTCTGGATCTTCACCCGGTCGCCCAAGCGGGCGCGCCGTCGACGAAGACGTTCTTGCCGAGCACACAGTCCGATCCGATGACGGCGCCACTGCGGATCGACCGTGGTGCCACACCTTCGACCGTCGCCGAGTTGGGCACCGGGTTCGACGATGGCAGTTCGTGGACGAAGTAGCCGACCCGGATTGCACGGCGAACGATGCTAGCCCTGGAGCCGCGGTGCCGATCTGGCGATTCCCGGCTCAGCACAAGTCACGCATCCATTCAAGGGTGTCCTGTGGTTTGTCGAAGATCGTCGGGGTCGAGCGGCGGAACCGGGACGTGGGAAGTCAATTGATGGCTCGGTCGCTTGTCGACCTCCGTGCCGAACAGCTCTTCGTGGAGCTTCTCGCCGGGGCGGAGACCGGTGAACACCACCTCGATGGGTTTGCCGCTCTGGGCGATGAGACGACGGGCCACGTCGGCGATGCGGATCGGATCGCCCATGTCGAGCACGAGCACCTCGCCCGCCCGCCCGATCGCTCCCGCCTGCACGACCAGCTGGACCGCCTCGGGAATCGTCATGAAGAAGCGAGTGACCTCCGGGTCCGTGACCGTCACCGGACCACCATTGCCGATCTGGTGAAACGACGTCAAGACGCTGCCACGAGAGCCCAGCACGTTGCCGAACCGGACCGGAAGGTACATCCGCGTGGCTGTTCAGGCGCTCGGCGACGTGGGCGGTGAGCCGCCGGCGGGCGTTTGGAGTACCCGAGGACGCTCGTCGGGTTAGCGGCGGCTTTGTCGGTCGACACGTTGACGAAGACGTCCACCCCGACGTGACGCAGGCCGCCAACACGTTGAGCGTCCCGAGCACGTTCATCTTGAATCCTCGTCGAGGAATCGCTCGAGCAGCGGAAGGTGTTTCAACGCCGCGGCGTGGAACACGACGTGAGCTGGCGATCCTCGAACCCGGTGGATCGTCGCTGTCGCGGATGTCGACCGACCTGCGTCGACAGGCTGTCGAGCGCGCCTTGCCGTAGATCGACAACTCCGTCTGGTGGGCGCGCTCTCGTCCAGTCCCGGCCGCGCGTCAGTTCGGCCGGGCCGGAACCGGCTGATCTGGCGGGCGAGCTCCAGGACCGATCGATCCACCGCTCCGGTGATCGTGATGCAGCGATGTACCCGGCGATCGCCGCGACATCGGTCTCCACCTGATGTCGTCCGAGAAGGTCTGCCTCGGACAGATCGCGGATGTCGGCGGCTCCGACGTCGCTGCCGAACAGCTCACCGACCGGCGGGAGCACCTTCACGGACAGGCCCGCCGCCGTCACCAGGCGTCGGTGAGTTCCCCGATGGTCCGGGCGTTCGCCGATGGGATGGCGATCCAGCAGACTGGTCGCACCGGTCTCCTTGGCGACCCGTTGCATCTGCGTCCGGTCGCCGAGGACCTGCTCCCTTGATCGAGAGTCGTTGCCGGTTGTGGGCGTCGTCCAAGAAGGCGACCGGAAGGTACGGCGACGTCCGGCTCCGGAGCAGTGACGTGACGACCTGCGTTCACCCTCCCGGCGCCAGACGATGAGCTTCTCCGCCGAGGTCGTCGGTTGTCCAAGAAGCCGCTCCAGGGTGAGGCGCCAGTATCTGATGCGGCCATCATCGCCAGGCCAGCGTGCCGCCGCCGACAGCGATCGCGCTCTGCGGCACCAGGCGTCGACGATGGGTCCGTTGAGGAGGAACAGCGCGACCGTGACGATGGCCGCCGTGAGCCCCGTCAGAGCGGCGACCTCGTCGTAGCTCCCATAGCACCCTGCGACGATAAAGGCCCACCGCGAATCCCGTAGGTGCCTGGAGGCCCGACGCGAGCGGGATGATCTTCAGCAGGCTCGGCCAGGATTGACCACCGAAACTGAGCCCGGGCGGATGTACACGGCGAGGAACGTCGCGGCTGACCCATGCACTGATGTCGAGAACCTCGAATCGGTAGCCGTGAACCAGACAATAGCGCGCAATCCAGTCGTGGATGGCGTCGGAAGATTTCAACAATCGGATCCTCGCCGCAACGATCCTGGCGCTGGTCGTTGCGCACGGTGACAGGCTGGACGAGCAGCGCCCACGACTAGCATCCCGGCCATGCCGGGCCGAAGGCCAGACTGGGTCTCGTCACGATCGCAGACGCGATCGCCAGCACGGTTCGTTGGCTCGCACTGGTAGCTGTCCATCTTCGTGCAGACGAGGGACCAGGTGTTCCGATGGAGGATCCGTCGCGAACTCCGAGCGTGACTTCCTCGACGATCCTTGGGTGCTGCACCCGCAGCCGCGATCGTCTACTCGGCCGGCGTGATCGTCGCGATCGTCGGACCAGCATGGCGACCGTCGAAGGCCATGGGGCGTGGCTCGCTCCGTTGGGGCTCGCCGGCTTGACGGTGTTGTCGACGGTCTGGTCGGTCGAACACCCGCCGGACGTGGACGTCGGGCGGACTCGTGCTGTTCTCGGCGGCGGCCTGCTCCTCCGGCAGCGTCTCGTCTCCACGCGGCTCGCAACTGCGCCCTCTTCGTGTCTCAACATGTCGGCCTCGGCGCCAGCGTGCTCGCTAGTGAGGTCCGGCAGTGGAGGTTCTCCACCGTCACACCCGGAGCGTGGGCTGGCATCTTCGCTACGCCGGAACTCTCCCCGGTGCGGTGGTCATAGCCGCGGCGTTGTCGACGGTCGGGGTGGCCGCGCTGGCGAGGCGCGAGCGCTCCTCGGCGCGTCGGTGGGCACTTCTCGCCACCGCAGGCGTCGCGGCACTGATCGACCTCGCAGTCCTGCGCGAGAACCGCTCGATGACCAAATTTTCGACTTGGCCGCCGCGGCGGTGGTCCTCCTGCTCCGGCGGACGCTGCGATCCTCGGGCCCGAGTCGGTCACATGCCGCCGAAGTCGTCGCCGCGAAGATCTTGGGCCTCGGCGCGCTGGTCGTTCGAGTGGCAACTCTCGACCATCGCAGACGCTGGCAACGCTCGTCGGTCGGAGCCCGTCGCTCGCACGGACGCACGGAGATCTGGCGATCGTTCGGGGATTCGTCCACGACCGCCCGTTCGGAGGATGGGGCTTCATGGCGGTCTGGTTGCGCGAGATCCATGGTCAGCTCGCCGCGGTCAGCCGACGTGAACGAGGCGCACGGCGATGTTGGAGGTGGTGCTCCCGGGACCGGTGTGTTTGGCGGCGTGTTGGTCTTCCTGGTTCGTGGTGCTGGCCGGTGAGGTACTTGGTGGCGCTGGCTGGCTCCCGCCTCGTCGCGCAGAATCCATGCTGGCGTCCTGGCCGCTGCCGCAGCGGTGATGGGGATCGTCATGGGGCTGACCGAGACATACGCCACACATTCCGTCGTTCCGTGGGCCGTGTGTCTCCTGACGCTCGGTGTCGCCGGCGAACCGCGACGGCGGCACGAACCCCGGCCACACCTCACGACACAGACGACCACCGGAGCAGTGCAGTTGCGGTCGCGATCGGCGCTGGGGCCGGTCTGGTGGCGACGTTCGCTTGGTCAGGCTGTGGGGCGTGGGCTCGGACTTCATCTGGTCCAGGTGCTCGCCGCATCGGACCGGTGGCGGAGAGCACCTGTCCACCGGACTCGGTGTGTCGCGATCGGTCCACTGGCTGATGCGCGCTCGGCTCCGGTTTCGTCCTCCTGCGGACCTCTGGCGGCGCTGGGCCTCGTGCTCGGTGCGGCGTCGGTCGTCGTCGGCCTCGCGTTGGTCGGCGGCGCGACCCAACGGCGCTGCGCCGACTTCGAAGGGCGCCCTCGCGCTGGTCGGGCTCGCAGCGCTGGGCGCCTACGTGAATGATTTCGTTGTCGCCGGTGCCCGCGACCATCGCGTCGTCGGCGTCGATGGTCTGTGTCGGTCTGGCCCTGACGGTGGCCGGGGGCCATGCCCAGCAGGCTCTGCGTCGTCGATGGCAGTCGGATGCGGGCTCGCAGGAGTCGTTGCCCTGGCGACCGTTCCCCTCGTCGGGATCGCAGCTGGGATCGCTGCCGCCGCTGCCTCCGCCAGGATTTCCGTCGTTGCGGCGGGCAGAGGCGGTCGGCGCCGCGGCCCTCGGAGCCGTCGCCCTCGTGGCCGCCGCGCTGCTCGCCATCGGTCCGACGCGAGCGATGTCCGCTTGGTTCCGGACCTTGGCGACCTTCGGTGAGGGACCGTTCGGACAGGCCGCCTCGTTCGGAGGGACGCTCGTCGGTGTCGGGGAGCTGGTGGCGGTGTCGGCTCCCGCTGCTATCGGGCTGGTCGCAGCGCGCCGCACGTTGCCGCCATCGAGAGGGTCGGCCGTCGTTCGAGCGGTCGGTCTCGCCTCGTCCGTGCTGTTCGCTCGGCAACAGGGCTGGTTCGAGGGCGGCTGGGAGGGTTCGGCTCGGTCCGGACTCCTGCTGCCGGCCGTCTTCGTCGTGACCGCCGTCGCCGTTGCTCCGCGAGCCGGGGCCTGGACCGAACGCCTTCGGACCTCGGACTCGTTGCCGCTGATGTCCTGCGTCTTGGTCCCGCTCGCGTCACTCGCCGGCGGTTGGGAGCCCGGCGCGGGACGGATGTGGCCGTATGCATGGGCGTGGATGGTCGGACTCGTCGGACTGCTCCGGCTCGTCGGCCACCCTCCGAACGGCGCGACGTGGCGGAATCTGGGGATCGCCGGCGTCGTGATCGGATCGCTCCTGATCGCGGGCGGCATCTGGAGGCGACCCGAAAGCCCGAACTCTCTCGCCGACGCCACCCGCCGGCTGGCTGCCGACAGCGTCATCGACGGGATCGATCTGGATGGTCCGTCGCGGTTCTATCTCACAGCCATCCAGGCATTCGCCGGCGCAGCAGACTTCCCACCGGTCGCGGTCATCGTCGGCGCCTCGCCGGCTGCGCTGCTGGTGGTCGCCGGGCAGCAGCCGATCTCGCCGCGGCTCGACGGACCGGCGGAGGTCGTCCATGCGTTCGAGGTCGCATGTGTGCGGAGCAACCGGGTCCTGGTCTCCATCGACCGGAGTTCGCCGCTCGCCGACCTGGCCGTACCCGTGGGTTCTTGCGACGGAGCGAGGTCACGCCGCTGGGTGACGCCCAGCTGCCCAGCGGTGATCAGTTCGTGCGCCGGAACTGTGGGAGCTTCCCTGAGCTCGGTACGGACACTGGCAGCGTCCGGCGAACGTGACGGCCCAAGACCCGCATTCAGTTGCCGGCGAGCTCGAGTCGGAGCACGAGCGTCTTCGGCTTCGGGTCCTCGAACTGCTGAAGCTGGAAGGAGGACGAGGTCACCGAGAAGGTCGAGGCCGAGTTCCGGGCCGAGGAAGCCGAACGGCGCGCCGCCGACTGGGAGGCCCAGGCCAAGCTGCAGCGACAACTCGATGCGCTGCGCAACACCAAGCTGATGCGGATCATGGCGCCGATCCGCGCCGCCTACGGCAAGGTGCGGCGAGGTGGGTGACCAGTATCCGTCTGTGCCGGTGCGCGATCGAGTCACCCCGCTCGTCCAACTCGTCGACTGGCTCGAACGGGCCGGCGTCGAGGACATCTGGCTGATCGACAACGCCTCGACCTTCGAGCCGCTGCTGGACTACTTGCGCTCCACCCCGCACCACGTCGTGCGGAGCGAACAGAACTCGCCCATCGTTCGCCGTGGCTCACCGGGCCCCGCAGCGCCACGCCCGGAACCGCTACTTTCGTCGTGACCGACCCCGACGTCGTCCCGATCGAGGAGTGCCCGCTCGACGCACTCGAGCACTTCCGGTCGCTCCTCGACCGGTATCCCGATCTGCACAAGGCGGGGTTCGGCCTTCGGATCGACGATCTCCCGGAGCAGTACGTTGGCCGAACAGGTGCGCCGCTGGGAGGCCCGATTCTGGGCCGACGAGCGCGAACCGGGGGTGTTCCGCGCCGACATCGACACGACCTTCGCGCTGTACCGACCGATGCGTCGTCACCTCGGCATTACGCGGTGCGGACCGGCTTCCCCTACGTCGCCCGCCACTTCCCGTGGTACCAGAACAGCGCGGCGGCGCTCACCGAGGAGAGCGGCTACCACGTGACCACGCGGACCCGATCATCTCCAACTGGGATCGCGATCGGCTGCTGTTGTGGAAGCAGCGGTGGCTGGCGCAGCACGCACCCACCGACGAACCGTGACGCTGCTCGTCGTTCCGCCGGTCGTGGATGCGCCCGAGCTCTCGATCGCCATGGTCCTGTATCAGCAGGCGCGCTGGCGCTCGACGCGCTTCGGCTGGTCGTGGAGCGCTCCAGCGTCCCCACCGAGATCGTCGTCGTCGACAACGCCTCGCCGGATGTCGGGTGCGCTCGTCCGGTGGGCGACACGGGGACGAAGTTCTTCGCCAACGAGAGCAATCGTCTGGCGGCGATGGAACCAGGCGTCGCCGCCGCCACCTCCGCCCCGATCGTGGTCCTCCTCAACCCCGACGTCGTGGTGCAACCGGGGTGGACCTCAAGCTCGTCGCAGCACTTCGGCGCTTCCTCGAGGCCGCCGCCGTCTCGGCGGTACCCTCGACCCGACGGCAGCGTTCAGGAAGCGGGCGGCGCTGCTCGACGGCGAGCACGGATACACCCATCCGATCGGCGGTTCCGAGCTGCCGGTTGCCGACGACGGGCTCGTCGCCGGACCGGTCGACAGGCCGGCGGCCGCACCGGCGCGGCGAGGTCTTCCTCGACGCAGGCGGGGTTCGACCTGCGCTACCACCCGGCGTACTTCGAGGACGCCGATCTGTGCTTCCGGTTTCGAGCGGCGGAGATCCGTCGAGCCGGGCAGCATCATCGTGGCGGCACCGATGTCGACGACCGTGCCCGCTTCATCGCCAAGGCGAGTCACGAGATCTTCGTCGAGCGTTGGCGGGCCGAACTCGCCCGTCGGGCCGAGTTCCTCGCAGGGCCCGGCGAGCGAACGGCGTTGCTCCGACGCCTGCCCGGCTGACGCCGCGGCGGTCCTCGGCGTCCTCAGCCCGGCGGTTCCAGGCGACCGGCCAGCTCCACCAGCCGCGCCTCGGTGGCGGCGAGTCGCGCCTCTGCGGCTTCGAACCGGTCGGCGACCGAAGCGGCGATCCCGGTGAGGTTGGCCGCGATCCCCGCCAAGGTGTCGCGGTCGATCTCGGACTCCTCCAGTCGCTCCAACACGTGTTGGAACCGATCGTTGAGTTCCTCGAGCAGACCCAGGCGATGGTTCACCTGCGCGAGCACGCCGAGACGATGGTTGATCTCCGCGAGGAGCTCGTCGTCGCCTTTCCGGAACATCCGCCGAAGGCTAGCCGCCGGTCACCGAGCCGCCGCTCACCTGGCTGACGGCCCATTCCCGAGCGAGCGAACTAGCTTGCACGCCATGGCAGTACTCGTCACCGGCGGAGCCGGCTACATCGGCTCGCACACCGTGCTCCAGCTCGTCCGGCGGGGTGAGGCCGTGGTGGTGCTCGACTCGATGGAGTACGGCAACCGGGCGGCGATCGGGGACGTGCCGCTCGTCGTCGGCGACATCGCCGATCGGGATCTCGTCGCCCGCACGATCTCCGAGCACGGCGTCGACGCGGATCATCCACTTCGCGTACAAGAACGTCGTCGGGGAGTCGATGGCACGTTCCCACCGCTACTTCGGAGCAACAACGTCGCCAAGTCCAGCGTGTTGCTCGACGAGGCGTGCCACGGCGCAAGTTCGTGTTCTCTCCAGCTCGTGCTCCGTGTACGGGACGCCGGATGACGGTGCCGGTGGACGAGACTGCACCACTCCACCCCTTGAGAGCACCCACAAGCCGACCAAGATGATCTGCGAGGAGATGCTCAAGTGGTACGACGGTCTACGGCTCCGCTCGGCCAGCTCGCTAATGCCGCAGGTGCGTCGATGGACGCACCGATCGGTGAGGACTGGCGCCAGTCGCTGAATCTGATTCCTGTCGTCATGAAGGCCGTCCTGGGGTTCACGCCCGCGATCAAGGTCTTCGGCGACGACTACCTCGACTCGGACGGCACCTGCATCTGCGACTACATCCACGTCGACGATCTGGCCGCCGCCCACCTCGCTGCGCTCACCGCCTGGCCAGGGCGCGCGGTGGCGGCGACGGCAGCGTTCAATCTGGGGACGGCACCGGTCCTGGTGAGGCAGGTCATCGAGATGACCGAGGAGGTCATGGGACGCCCCACGAGTACGTGCCGCCGAGCGGGAGATCCGTCCGCGACATACGCCGACAACAACACCTTCGTGCGGTCCACGCCTCCTGGAAGCCACGCTACGGACTGCGGGAGATCATCGAGTCGGCATGGAACTGGCACTCGACCCATCCGGAACGGGTTCGAGGACCGAGGCTGCGACCTCAGCCCACTCGTTCGGAGCCACTCGATCAGCTCGCGCCACGTCGGGGAAGCCCCTGTCGGCGCGGGCCCGGGCGCTGTCCGCCGTTATGATGGACCACGCATCGTCGTCGACGAGCAACGCCGAGATCCGCGAGCCGCGAAGCTCGGTGTTCGTCGCCCCTGGCAGACCTGACGTCCGGGCGACGACGGCGCCATGGTCTCCAGATCGGTGATGGTCGGGACCCCACCGAGGTGAGATCGGTGATCGCCGCCGATCGTTCGCCATCGTGCGACCAGGAGTCTGAGGCCGACGCGCATGCTCGACGAGTCGATCGAGCAACCGATCGTCGGGAACGAATCCGAGGAACTCCAGACAGTCGTCGACGCCCGCCCGGCGGCGGCGGCCTCGACGGCCTCACGGGCCCGTCGAGGGGCCGGCCGGGATGGCGGAGGCGAGCGTCGGGCACTGCGTCTCGCACGGCCGCGAATTATTCGGCCAACCGCACCAGACCCTTGCGCGCCTGGATCCAGCCGAGACCACGATGTCCCGACCCGGAGGCGGGCCTCGAGGTCGTGCGCGCCGCGAACTGGTGGGCCAGCGGGATCACGGTGAGTTCACCGTCGCATCCCTGCGGCTCCAAGCGGATGATGTCGCTCGCGAACTCCGAACTGATCGATCACATCTTCGCTTCGCCAATCGCTACCCCGCAGGAAGCGGACGTCGGCAGCTTGGTGGGCAGCGAGATCGAGGAGCTCCTCGGCCCGGTCGGGGTAGCGATCGAGGAACGCGTCCGTGGTCCCGTTCGACCAGTCCGCCGATCCGGGCGGTGGTCCGGAAGGCCGGATCACCGATGAGGTGAGCGGTCCCGGTGTGTGCCTCGACCAACTGGGCCTTCGTGGAACCACAGCGTGCATCGGGAGCCGCGAGGCCAGATCGATCCCGGTGAGGTGGAACGGACTGTTGCCCAACGTCGCCACGACGTGGTCGAAGTCGTCCGGCGAAGGTCCGGGCGAACGACGTGGCTGGGTAGCGGCGCCCATCGGTCCCGAGCGGCGCCTCGCCCCAGAACTGCTCGGACGAAACACGTCACCTCGGCGCAGCTCGTCGAGGTGGGGAGGAGGTGCTCGTTGTACGTGCCGATCCCCGAGGGCGAACCGCCCATCAGGGCCGATCAGCGCAATCGCGGCCGCCGTCGCTCGATCGGACGACGAACTCGGCGGATCGCCGGCCGTCGGGGCCAGCCTTGGGCCCACACCTCGGCGGATCGCTCGACGGTCGCCCGCCAGGTCCAATGCTGCACGGCGCTCACCGGCGGCGAGCAGCGCGGCATGCGGTCAGCGTCGGTGAGGCTCGATCGATCGCCCCGGCGATCGAGGAGGGATCCGTCGGATCGAACGCTGCGTCGAGGTCGAGGATCTCGGGCATCGATCGTCCGGTCGCTCGTGATGGCGAGGACACCACACGCGGCCGCCTCGGCGACTGGGAGCCCGAACCCTTCGTTGGCGACGGGAAACACCGACAGCGTGCCGATTGTGTCAACGCCACCAGTTCCTCGTCGGTGACCTGTTCCGTGAACACGACGTCGGTGGGGAGAACCCGCCGCTCCACTTCTGCTGCTGGGAGGCATCGATCGCACCGACCACCACGAGCTGATGATCGGCACGGACCTCTGGCGTCACCGATGACCACGCCGCGGTCAGCCCGGCGACGTTCTTGCGAGCGTCGCCACCGCCGACGCAGAGCACGTGAGGCCGGGTGATCCCGAGACGCCACGAGACCGGGTCGAGCGCCCAGGGCCCGGACGGAACGCGGGTCCACCGATCCCGGTGAAGCGAGTGCGGAACGGATCGAGCCCGGAGCAGCTCGGATGCTCGACTCCACGGCGTGACGAGATGCCGAGCAGCTGGTCACAGCTGCGTGCAACAGCATGGCGCGCGTTGGGCGTAGAAGGCACGGAGCTCCGGTGCTGGTATCGGCGGCTCGGCGTACGGGATCGCGCCGTAGAGCGTCGCCGTGACAGGGAGCCTGAGTTCGGTGACGAAGGGGGACCACTGGCGCGTCGACCGTGGGAACTCGAACAGGCTCGCGATGTGGTACACGAGCGGCCCGCACGGCGAGGTCGCGCACGACCGCCTCGGTGCATGGTCGAGGTCCAATGGTCTCGTCGGCCCGTGCTGTTCCCAGGTGCTCGGCCGGGGCGAGACAGGTGACGTCGAGGCCTGTCGGCAGCGCGCCCCCGCCAGCCCGGAAGCTGAACAGACTCCGGATCTTCGACGCCCGTTCGAGCCGAACAGGGCGCGAAGGTCGAGGGCGAGGTGTGGGACGGCGGCTCGGTCGGGCCGAGGCGCGCCGACATCCTCCAGACGTGCCACAGCGACCGCCAGCGCAGCGTCTCCATCGGTGAGGGGCGGCGCTGCGGTCACCGTCGCCGTGCTGGTCTGCACCGGTCGGCGAGATCGATGATCAGCCCGCAGCCTGGTCTCGCCACCGTGATGCAGTTCGTGGTTCATCTGCATCAGCACACCCGTCGTGCGTTCGACCTGTTCGCGGAGTTGGCGGCACTTCGGCGTGGAGCGCTTCGACGTGGACGGATCGCCGGCAGGAAGCGCTTCAGTTGCCTACCTGGGCGAGCCTAGCTCCCGGGTTCCGAGGCGCATGGAGACGTCGAGGTGCACGAGACCTCCTCACGTCCGGGATTCATGACCTCGAGGCTGTCCTGCCCATCGCGCAGGGCCAGGACCCGGCCGTCGTGGTGATCCCGGAGCTGGAGGGCGAGGGTGTATCGCCTGTCCAGCAACGGTGGCAGCGGCTTCAACGACACCACCAGCTCGCCTCGGACCGAACAACGTCGCAGGGAGCGCCGATGGCGTCGGAGGTGATGCCGTAGACGAGGTCGCCGCGGTCGTTGTGGAGTTCGAGGGCGAGCACGGAGTCCGTGACGGGTTCGGTCGCCTCGAACTCGATCGCGAGGTCGACCGGTTCGCCCGGCAGGACGTAGATCAGTGCCAGCGATCGAGTGATGCCGAACCTCGACCGGCCCGATCGAAACGCCGGAATCGGGATGGGCGACGGTTCCGGTGCCGCTCTCGTGGAGCGTGCCGTGGAGGTGCTCACGGAAGATTCGGATCGCTTCGCCCGGAGCGGCGTTGGCGACCTGGACCCCGTGATCGAGCACGATCGCCCGGCTGCAGATCCGCCGGACGTGATCCGCGCCAGCATGAGCAGGATCGTGCATCTCTCCCGCCGGTTCTCGACCCGTTCGAGGCACTTCTGCTGAAAGGCTTCGTCGCCGACCGCGAGCACCTCGTCGACGAGGAGCACGTCGGGCTCGACGTTGATCGCGGTGGCGAAGCCGAGCCGGACGAACATGCCGGAGCTGTAGTACTTCACCTGCTGGTCAATGAACCGTTCCAGCTCGGCGAAGGCGACGATGTCGTCGAAACGCCGTTCGATCTCGCGCTTGGAGATGCCGAGGAAGGCGGCGTTGATGAAGACGTTCTCGCGCCCGGTCAGGTCGGGATGGAACCCGGCCCCGAGCTCGAGGAGCGAAGCGACCCGGCCGCGCACCTGGACCTGGCCGGTGGTCGGCTTCAGGATGCCGGCGATGCATTTCAGCAGGGTCGATTTCCCCGAGCCGTTGTGGCCGAGGATGCCGACGGTCTCGCCCTGCTCCACGGTGACGTCGAGCTCTCGCAGGGCCCAGAAGTCCTGATGGTCGCCGCCGCCCCGCCGGGCGAGTCGGTCCTTGACCGAACTCCGGGACTGCGACATCCGGAACTTCTTGGAGATCCCTGTCGCGACGATCGCCGTCACGTCAGATCACCTCGGCGAAGTTCGCTTCGGCTCGATCGAACAGCTTGATGGCGACGGCGAAGAGCACGACGGACACGACGAACACGATGCCGATGTTGCGCAGGTACCACCACTGCGACAGATCCGGGAGGAGGCGCTGGACCACCTTGCCGTCGGCGTCGCGGATGACCGCTTTGCCGTAGACCCCGCGCTGGATCGGGATCAGCAGCGACGTCATCGGATTGAGCAGGTGCCAGTAACTCCAGGCGTCGTGGTTCTGGAGCTTCTGGGTGACGAGCTCGAACGGGTAGATGATGGGCGTCAGCCAGAACCAGGCGAGCAGCACCAACTCGAGCAGGTGGGTCGTGTCACGGGCGTACACGTTCAGCGCGCTCAACAAGATGGCGAACGCCGAGGCCATGATCACCATCGTCAGGATTGCGAACGGGGTGAGCCAGAGATACCCCCAATCGACCTGGAACCGGGTGACGGCCAACACCGCCACCAGCAAGCCGGTGGACAGCATGAGGTGGACGAGGGCGGCGCCGACCGAAGCGAGGGGGAGCACTTCACGCGGGAAGTTGACCTTCCCGACCAGATAGCCGTTCGACGTGATCGCCTGGGCGCCGGTCGCCAACGAGGTGGACACGAAGTTCCAGACCAGGACGCCGACCAGGACCCAGATCCCGAACCAGGCGAACGACTGGCCGAGGATGCTGAACACGATGGTGTAGACGACCAGCAGGAACAACGGATTCGCCATCGACCAGGCGAATCCGAGCACCGATTTCTGGTAGCGGACGTGGAGTTCCTTGCGGACCAGACGGCTCCAGAGCTCCCGGTACCGCCACACGTCCACCAGGTGTTGTCGGATCGACCGCCGCGGCAGGACGAGGCGGAGTTCGGGGTCGTGTACAGCGCTCATGGTGACAGCCGTTTCACGGCAAGAGAACGCTACACCCTCGACCTTCCGGAGCGGTCGACACCGATGACGAACAACCAGGCCACGAACAACGTGGTCCCGAGGCCGTAGAGTTGAGCGCTCGTGGCCGCCCTGACGAGGACTCTTCGTGCCCATCCGTGGGCGGTACCGGTGGTGATCCTCGGGGTGCTGTTGCGGTGGTGGGTCCTGCGGACCACGCACGGCATGCTGAGCGCAGACGAGACCGTCACCGGGCTGAGCACCCTCGAGGTGCTCGACGGCCGGTTCAGGATCGTCATTCCTGCCAACGCGTACACCGCGACCTTCGAGAGCTTCGCGTTCGCCCCGTTCCTCGCCGTGTTCGGTCCGGGCATCGCGTTGCTGAAGTGGCTCGGGATCAGCGTCTGGGCGGCGGCGGGAGTGTCCACGATCCTGGCGGCTCGCACCGTGCTGGATCCGGCGAGGTCCTGGATCGCCGGAGGGATCGTTTGGCTGGCACCGGGGGCGATGATGATCGTTTCGACGCGCGCCTACTTCGGCTACGCCAGCGGCATGGTGGCGGTCGCCGCGACGTATTGGGCCCTCGGTCCGCTCGCCGAGGCGCCGCCCGGACAGCCGGATCGCCGTCGTTCGCTGATCGCCGGATTCCTCGGTGGGCTGGCGTTCTACGTCCATCCCATGTACTCCGCCGTCGTCGTACCAGCCGCGCTCGTCGTCGCGGCCCGACATCGACGGGCCGGGCGCGACTGGTGGGCGCCGGCCGCACTCGGAGCCTTCGTCGCCAACGTCCCGGTCCTGTTCTGGAACCTGCGCAACTCCTTCGCCTCGTTGCACCAGCAGAACGAGGTCCCCGGCACCTACCTCGATCGCCTGAGCGGATTCTTCACCGGCCTGCTGCCGCGCGACTTCGGCGTCATGGGCGCCGACGGGTCCTGGGTCGTCGGCCGTCCGATCGGCTGGCTGGTGTGGTTCGGGATCCCTGCCCTGGCGTTGGCCGGTGCGATCCGGCTCGCCCGTCGCCGGACTGCCGGGCGGATGTATCTGGCCGCAATCGTGTTCTGCTGGCCGATCATGGCGGTGTTCGCTCCGCTCGGCCAGACCCGTGACGGTCGTTACGGCGTCATCGTGCTGCCCCTCTTCGCCGTGTGTCTCACCTCAGCAGTCGAGGCGGTCGGCGAGACCATCGTCGAGCGCATCCACGTGCGGCCGGTGGTCGTCGCAGGCGCGATCGCCAGTGCCGCCGGATTGCTCCTGCCCTACCAGTTCGACGAGGTGACGACGGAGTTCGTGCGGCCGAACGCCGGGTTCGAGGAGCTCGTGGTTCGACTCGATGCCGCTCGGATCGAGGCGGTCAAGGGCAGCTATTGGGTCGTGTCACAGGCCTCGTACCTCACCGACTGGCGCATCGCCTCGGCGGTCACCGACGGCTGGCCGGTCCGGTATCCGCGGTCCCAGCAGCGGGTGGACGCGACGCCTCCGGAACACGTCGCGTTCGTGTTCCAATACGACGACGTGAATCCGACGGCCCTGCCGTTCCCGATCGACGACTACCAGCGCGTGGACCTGCAAGGGCTCGTGCTCCTGCTCCCTCCCGATGGAGACACCTGACATGTGGAACGGAAAGACCCTCGCCGTCGTGCTACCGACCTACAACGAGGCCGGCAGCATCGCCGAATGCGTCCAACAGTTCCAAGCGCTCGGCATCGTCGACGAGATCGTGGTGGTCAACAACAACGCCCACCCCGACACGTCCCCGGCCATCGCTGGCTCGGGCGCCGTCGAGATCTTCGAGCCGATCCAGGGTTACGGCTCGGCCATCCGTCGAGGCATCTACGAGACCCGCGAGTTCGACCTGGTCTGCGTGTGCGAGCCGGACGGCACGTTCGATCCCGCCGATCTGCTCAAGCTCCTTCCGTTCCTGAGCGACGCGGAGTTCGTCGTCGGTTCCCGGACCGTCACGACGTTCATCTTCTCCGGCGCCAACATGGGTCCGTTCCTCCGGTGGGGGAACTGGGCGGTGGCGAAGCTCGCCGAAGTCCTCTTCAACGCCACGTACCTGTCCGACGTCGGCTGCACGTTCCGCGTCGTCACCCGGAGTGCGCTCGACCGGATCGAACCCGACTTCCGGGGTACCGCATCAGCGTTCGGCTACGAGATGTTGTTGCACGCCGTGCGCAAGCGGGTTCGGGTGGTGCAGGTGCCGGTTCGCTATCTCCCGCGTGTCGGCGAGAGTTCGGTGACGGGCGACTTCGGCAAGACCATGAAGCTGGGCCTGGAGATGATCTGGCTCACGCTCCGGATGCGCGCCCGTCGCTGATCGGGTCGGGGTGCTAGTCCAGCGGTCGGTCCTGCTTGTCCTTCCTGGCCGCCTTCTGGGCCTTCTTCCACGCTCGTACGACCGTCAGCGAAGCTTCGTCGTGGATGTCCGCGACGGAGCGGGGCACGTCGTCGCCGAACGCGCCGGCGACGTCTCGCCATCCGGCCGGGGTGACGCCCATCCGCTTGCCCAGGATGGCGACGAGGATCTTCGCCTTCTCGTCGCCGTAGCCCGGGAGTTCACGGAGCCGGCGGTACACCTCGGCCGCGTCCTCGGCGCCGGTCCACACCCGTTCGCCGTCCCCTCCATAGCGCTCGGCGAGCGCGTCGCACAGTGCGTGCACCCGCCGCCCCATCGACGCCGGAAAGCGATGGATGGCGGGCTTGGCCGCACAGACCGAGACGAACGCCTCGGCGTCCATCGACGCGATTCGAACCGCATCGAGATGCCCGAGGCGCGACCTCAGGGTCGCCGGGCCGGTGAAGGCCCATTCCATCGGCACTTGCTGATCGAGCAACATCCCGATCAACAGCGCGGTTCCGTCGGTGTTCAATAGTTCGTCGGCGTCGTCGTCACCGGTGATGAAGAGTGTCCCTCGCTCCACGCCGGCGCAGGGTAGCCGAGGTCGTACGACCCTTGTCCGGCTATCGCTTGCCCTCGACTGGGAGCACCGTACGGGTATGACGCTCGTGGATACCGGTCACGACGACCGTCCCGTCGCGGTGGTCGACACCGCAGGGGGAACGGTCATCGCCAAGCACTATCGGACGGCCGACGCCGGCGCGATCTGGCAGCTCCATCTCGATCTGTGGAACTCGTCGTTCGGCGCTCGCCGCGATCCTCCGGGGATCCCTCAGCCGTTGTCGTTCGACCCGAGCCGTTCGCTGGTGACGATGGAGCACGTCGGTGGGCGACCCGTCGGCCGGCGCGGCGATCTCGGTGACACCGTCGCCGTGGCGAGACCGGCAGCCCGACTGCTCGCCGATCTCCACCGGAGTCGGATCGCTCCGACCACGTGCCGAACCAACCGGTCGATCGTCCGCTCGGTTCATCGCAAGGCGTTCGAGTTCGACGACCCGATGCTCGGCGATCTCGCCTACCGCGCCGCTCGACGGATGACGGCGATGCGCCTGGAGGACGAACACCTCGTCCCGAGCCACGGCGACTTCTCCCCGCGAAACGTGCTCGCGGGACCGGACGGCTTGCGGCTCATCGACCTCGACCGCATGCAACTGGCCCCCCGGGGCCGGGATCTCGCCTACTGGGGCGCGTGGGCGTGGGCGACGGAACTCCAGATCGGTCGCGCGTCGCCCGATTGGAGCATCGGTGATCGCTTCATCACCGAGTACTCCCTCGTCTGCCCGAGCGTGCTGCGCGAGCTCGATCGGTCGCTCGGGTTCCACCGCGCCGCGGCGTTGATCCGCATCGCCCACGGCTGGACCGCGCTTCGGCCTCGACCCGATCTGGTCGAGGCCATCTTGTGCGAAGCGTTGGTCCAGCTCGACGAATGATCGCCTGATGCGATCTCAGCTGTGGATCGGACTCGCGGCCTCGGGGTCGATCCCGTACCGCTGAATGGCCTCGGCCACCTGCTCGGGCTTGATCTCGCCCTGCGCGGCGAGCGCCGACAGCACGGCAACCACCACGTGACCGGCATCGACCTCGAAGTGCCGTCGCAGCGCCTCACGTGTGTCGGAGCGGCCCATGCCGTCGGTACCGAGCGGGGTGAAGCTGCGCCCCGGGAGGAACCGGGCCACCTGCTCCGGCACGATCCGCATGAAGTCGGAGACCGCCACGATCGGACCCGGGGCATCGGCGAGGAGTTCGGCCACGAGCGGCGTCCGCGGTTCCTCCTCGGGATGGAACCGGTTCCAACGTTCGGTGTCGATCGCCTGCTCGCGCAACGTCTTGTAGGACGTCGCCGACCACAACTCGACCCCGACGTCGTAGTGCTCGGCCAGCTCCGATGCGGCCTCCCGGGCCGCGCCGTGGGCGGAGCCGGAGAAGAGGATCGTGGCCCGCTTGGTCGTCGATTCGGCGGCACCTGCGAACCAATACAGACCCCGGACGATCTCGTCCTCGATCCCGGCGCGATCGGGCATCGCCGGCATGACGTAGTTCTCGTTGTAGACGGTCAGGTAATAGAAGACGTCCTCGGGATCCGGCCCGTACATCCGGTTCAGGCCGTGCTTCACGATCGCGGCGAGCTCGTAGGAGAACGCCGGGTCGTAGGCCTGGCACGGCGGGACGGTCGAGGCCAACACGAGGCTGTGGCCGTCCTGGTGCTGGAGACCTTCGCCGAGCAGGGTGGTGCGACCCGCGGTGGCGCCGAGCATGAAGCCCTTGGCCCGGATGTCGGCGGCTTGCCAGATCATGTCGCCGATCCGCTGGAACCCGAACATCGAATAGAAGATGTAGAAGGGCACCATCGGCACGCCGCGGGTGGCGTAGGCCGTGGCCGCAGCGATGAAGCTCGCCATCGAGCCGGCCTCGGTGATCCCTTCTTCGAGGATCTGGCCGTCGGTGGACTCGGTGTAGGACAGCAGCAGGTCGTGGTCCACCGGCTCGTAACGCTGGCCCTGCGAGGCGTAGATCTTCAGCTCGCGGAACAGGGCGTCCATGCCGAAGGTGCGGGCCTCGTCGGGAACGATCGGCACCACACGAGGGCCGAGGTTCTCGTCGCGTGCGAGGTTCCGCAGCAGCCGGGTGAAAGCCATCGTGGTGGAGACCGCCTGCGTGCCCGAGCCCGACGTCACCTCGGCGTAGGGCTTGTCGCCGGCCGGCAGCGTGAGCGGTCGGCGGACCCGCGTGGTGCGCTTCGGGATCGAGCCGTCGAGGGCGCGGCGGCGCTCCATCATGTACTGGTACTCGACGGAGTCCTCGGCCGGCCGGAAGTACGGCGGGACCTCGGCCTCGAGGGCCGACTCGGGGATCTCGTCCTGCATGTACAGGCGCTCGCGCAGGATGCGGAACTGCTGGCTCGTCAGCTTCTTGATCTGGTGGGTGGCGTTGCGGCCCTCCACGTCGGCGCCGAGGGTCCAGCCCTTCACCGTCTTGCACAGGATCGCGGTCGGCTTGCCGGTCCCGAGGTTGTCGGTCGCTGCCTTGTAGGCCGCGTAGAGCTTGCGGTAGTCGTGACCACCGCGCGGCAGCGTCCTCAACTCGTCGTCGCTGAGGTGCTCGACCATCTTGCGCAACCGAGGGTCGGGGCCGAAGAAGTGCTCACGGATGTAGGCACCGGATTCCACCGAATACCGCTGGAACTCGCCGTCGACCGTGGTGTTCATCTTGTTCAGCAGCACACCGTCGACGTCGCGGGCGAGCAGATCGTCCCACTTCGAGCCCCACACGACCTTGATGACGTTCCAGCCCGCGCCGCGGAAGACCGCTTCGAGCTCCTGGATGATCTTGCCGTTGCCGCGAACCGGGCCGTCGAGGCGCTGCAGGTTGCAGTTGACGACGAACACGAGGTTGTCGAGCCCTTCGCGCGACGCGAGGGACAACGCGCCCAAGGTCTCGGGCTCGTCGGTCTCGCCGTCGCCGAGGAAGGCCCACACCCGGCTCTCGCTGGTGTCGTCGAGGCGGCGATTGTGGAGGTACCGGTTGAAGCGGGCGTGATAGAGCGCCGTGATCGGGCCGAGGCCCATCGACACCGTCGGGAACTCCCAGAAGTCCGGCATCAGGCGGGGGTGCGGGTAGCTGGACAGACCCCGTCCGTCGCGCCCGATCTCACGGCGGAAGTGGTTGAGGTCGTCCTCGCTCAGGCGGCCCTCGAGGAACGCACGCGAGTACATGCCGGGGGCGGCGTGGCCCTGGATGTACACGTGGTCGCCGGGCTGGCCGTCGTCCTTGCCCCGAAAGAAGTGGTTGAAGCCGATCTCGTACAGCGAGGCCGACGATGCAAAGGTCGACAGGTGCCCGCCGATGCCGTCCGCGTACTTGTTGGCGCGGGCGACCATCACCGCCGCGTTCCAGCGGATGAAGGCGCGGATCCGGCGTTCCACGTGCTCGTCGCCGGGGAACCACGGTTCGCGCTCGCGCGGGATCGTGTTCACGTACGGCGTCGAGACCGTGGCGGGGAAGGAGACCTGGGCTTCGCGCGCCGACTCCAGGAGCTTCGAGAGCAGGAATCGGGCGCGGGTCTTGCCGTGTGTCTCGATCACCGCCGCCAGGCTGTCGAGCCATTCCTGGGTCTCGGCCGGATCGGTGTCGGGCAACTGATGGACAAACCCATCGAAAATCATGTGGTGCAGTCTCGCATCGTTACCGGCCGGTACCCTCCGCACGATGCCGGAAAGTTCTGCGACCGTTGTGTACACCGACGGAGCGTGCTCGGGGAACCCCGGTCCTGGTGGCTGGGCATGGGCGACCGCTCCGGATGGCGCCCGGCGAGGCAGCGGCGGAGCGGCGAGGACCACCAATCAGCGCATGGAGGTGCAGGCAGTGCTCGAGGCCCTGAGGGTTCTCGGCGCCGAGCCCGGCCTGATCGAGGTGGTGTCCGACTCGACCTACGTGGTCAATTGCTTCCGGGACGGCTGGTGGCGGGGATGGCTCGCTCGGGGGTGGACCAACTCCCAGAAGAAGCCGGTGGCGAACCAGGACCTCTGGGAGCCCTTGATCGACCTGGTCCGCAGTCGCGGCGGGGTGTCGTTCCGTTGGGTGAAGGGTCACTCGGGCGATCGGATGAACGATCTCGTCGACGGGTTGGCGGTCATCGCGGCCAAGGGACCCTTCGAGGTCGAGGCACCCCGGCGCCCGTGACCCCGCCGAGCCAGGATTCCTTGTTCTGACCCGAGCTTCCTGAGCGCCCGTTCAGTCGATTTCTCGTCACCGGCGGGTCGCGGCCTACTGTCGCCGCATGGACATCAATGGAGTGAGCGCAATCGTGACGGGCGGTGCCTCGGGCATCGGCTGGCCGCAGCGCGGCAGCTGGCTGCCCGCGGGGCCAAGGTCGTCGTGGCCGACCTGCAAGACGACAAGGGCAAGGCGCTCGCCGACCAGATCGGTGGAGCGTTCGCCCATGTCGATGTGACCAAGACCGACGACATCGTCAACGCCGTGGAGATGGCCAAGTCGATGGGTCCGCTGCGCGTCCTGGTCAACTCGGCGGGCATCGGCTGGGCCAGCCACCATCGGCAAGGACGGACAGTACGACTCGGCGTTCAACCTCGACGCCTTCTCGAAGGTGATCGCCATCAACCTGATCGGCACCTTCGACTGCATCCGGATCGCGGCCACGGCGATGAGCACCACCGAGCCCTCGACAGTGGCGAGCGGGGCGCGATCGTGAACCTGGCGTCTGTCGCCGCCTTCGACGGCCAGATCGGCCAGGCGGCGTACTCGGCGTCGAAGGGTGGCGTCGTCGGCCTGACCCTTCCGGTCGCTCGCGATCTCTCGGCCGTCGGTATCCGGGTCAACACCGTCGCCCCGGGTCTCATCGACACCCCGATCTACGGGACCGGCGAGGCGTCCGACGTGCTCAAGGCCAACCTCGAAAAGGGCGTGCTCTTCCCGAAGCGCCTCGGTGCGCCAGAGGAACTGGCCTCGATGGTGGTCGAGTGCGTCACGAACAGCTACATGAACGCCGAGACCATCCGGTGCGACGGCGGCATCCGGATGCCACCTGGGTGAGCTGACCGATCGTCTCGAACGGGCGCGCCCCCGGTTCTGCACCAGGGAACGCGCCCGCTTCGCGCCTCGGGTTCGGTCGGACGATGACGTGGCCGCACCGGCGGCGTGGGTCGTTCGTCACAGGCGCGCATGACTGCGGTCACGGGACGGGCGTGAGACGTTCTGCCTTCACTTGTCTCAACGACCAGTTGGGGGTCGTCTCGGCGGGGGCCGATGGGACCTTGGAGGATCAGATGACGCTCGTTTCCGAACCCGGATCGATCGATGATCGTGCGACTCGATATGCGGACTTGCCCGAGTTGTCGCCGATCGGCGCACCGCTCGACTGGGCCTGGCTGCGCGGAGCCCGGAGCGAATGGGGGTCAAGCCCACCCCGGGCCGCGGCCTGACCATGCTCGACATCGCCGTCGGCTCCTACGGCGAGGTGCCCGATCGTCCACCGCACCGATCGATGGCACCGCGGGACGCGGACGTCGATCCCGACACTCCCGACATGGGCTACCTCCTGAACCGCAAGACCGACGTGTGGGCGGAGAACGTCACCGAGCTCTACGAGGAGGCGGTGGCCGGCAGTGAGGCGACGCGACATCCCGTGGTCGGAGTTGCCGGAATTGCCGGACGACATCGAGCACGCGCAGGCGCCAGTGTGCATGACGCTCCACCGAGGTCGAGATGATCGCCTCGGACCTACCGGCCAAGTGGATGTGGCGGATGAACCACGACTTCCTCGAAGCGAAGATGTTCCTCTGCACCCAGATCATGGACGAGGCCCGGCACGCCGAGGTGTTCCGCAAGCGGGCGCTCGCCAACGGCGGCGGACTGCTGATGTCGCGCTGTCAGAGCGAGGGCCTGCTGCGCACGATCCTCGAGGCCAAGACCTATCACCAGGCGACGGCGTTGATGCACCTGCTCGGTGAAGGCTTCATCCTCGACATCTTCCGGATGGGCGAACTGATCGCTCCGAGCCCGGTCGAGAAGCGGATGTTCCGCATGGCGATGCAGGACGAGGCCCGACATGTCGCCTACGGCACGATGCACATCCGCTACGGCGTCGAGCAGGATCCCGACATCGCGAGGAGATCCACGAGGCACTCGACCACGGTGAGGTGGTTCTCACCCAGTTCGGGACCAACCAGGACTTCGGCCCGCGCTCGCAGTGCTGCTCGGCGGCGGGGTGGGGCATGTCGAGGACAAGGGCTTCCCGTTGCAGATGGAGCTGCAGCGCAAGCAGTTCACGAGCTATCTCGCCCGCTGCGAGCGGGCCGGCATCAGCCGTCTCCACCGCACGAAGCTCCCACTCGAACTGCTCGGGATCGATCCGAACACCGTGCTGAGCCAGCGCGGCGCAGCGAGGTGATCGGCGTGGACATCAGGAACCAGTCGTTCTTCGAGGACCTCGCGACGGAGATGAACGCTCATCCGGAACGGTTCACGACGCTCGGCGAAGCGGACATGGTCGCGGCCCTCGTCATGCGGGACGATGACGCAGCGTTCGTCGTCGAGTTGACCTTCGCCGGTCTCGGCTGCGAGGCGGTCCGCCAGATCGACGAGCGCACCGCCCACGACGCGGACTTCCGACTCGACGGCGCACTCGATGCGTGGCGAGCGATGTTCGACGACATCGCCCTGCACGGCACAGCGACGGGCCGCATGACGATCAACAGCCTGGCGCTGCTCGGCGACGACATCATCTGCGTCGGCGACGACCCGATGGGGGAGGACAAGTTCTCCCGCTTCAACCAGACCTTGCAGGAGTACTTCGACGGAGCGTCACGGCTCGCTGCCGTGGCCGGCTGAGAGGAGGAGCGATGGATGCTCCGATCTGTCCCAACTGTGGAGGTCCGGTGACTCGGGCCCTCGATCTGCCGTACGGGTGGTGGGAGTGGAACGGTGAACGCTACGTCCACACCACGCAGGCGACCCGTGTCGACATGGCCCCGTGGGTCCACGCCGACTGCATGGGGGAGCTGCGGCGATTCCATCCGCAGGATCCGGTCGAGGCGACCGTCACCGGCTGAGCGATGAGCTATCGAGTCGCCCAGGACCTGTGCATCGGTTGCGGTGCGTGTGACTTCTCGTGCCACGCCGATGCACTCCGCAAGACCGACGCCTTTCTCGGCCTGTTCGAGATCGACCCACTCACGTGTGACGACTGTGGGGTGTGCGTCGCCAAGTGTCCGGAGGAGGCCATCGTGCCCGATCCGGAGTGGCCCGTATGCCGTGGGCACGGATGTCCGTTGAGCTCCCGGCGGCTCTCGGCAACGGTGTGTGCGGTCTGGCAGCGACGTTGCCCGACGTGTGGGTACACGACCTGGTCCACCGATGGCGAGACGTGGTCGTGCCCGAAATGCGACGAGGGTCGCAAGGTGTCGTGCCCGCGGAGCCACCTCGTCGACGCCGGGTGAGGGGCGCCGCCGGTGTGGTCTGGCTTCAGGTCGTGTAGTCGGCGTTGATGCGCACGTAGCCGTCGCTGAGGTCGCAGCCCCACACTGTCGCGGAGCCGTCGGCGATGCCGAGATCCGCTCCGATCATCACGGTGTCACCGCGCATGTAGGCGGCGAGGGCGTCGAGCCCGGAATCGTCCACCCGGCGAGGGAAGACCTCCTGCCCCCCGAAGCGGATCGACACGTTCGATTCCACGATGTCCACGTCGTCGCTGCACTTCCCGATGGCCATCGCGATCCGGCCCCAGTTCGGATCGGCGCCGTGCACGGCCGTCTTCACCAGCGGTGAGTTGACGATCGCCTTGGCCACTCGTTTCGCCTGAGCGCGGTCTCGTGCGCCGGTGACCGTGACCTCGATCAGCTTCGTCGCCCCTTCGCCGTCCCGGGCGACCATCTTGGTCAGCGTGGTCGCGACGTCGTTCAGGGCGGCCTCGAACGCATCGAGGTCGACCGCGCCGGCGGCCCCGTTGGCCAGGATCCATGCCGTGTCGGAGGTGGAGGTGTCGGTGTCGACCGAGACGCAGTTGAACGTCCGATCGATCACCCGGCGGAACAAGGGGTCGAGTGCCGCCGCCGGCACCTCAGCATCGGTGAAGAACATGGTGATCAAGGTGGCCATGTCCGGTTCGATCATCCCCACGCCCTTGGCCACGCCGACGACGGTCGCCGGACCACACGTCGCTGAGGCCACCTTCGGGTGGGTGTCGGTCGTCATGATCGCTCGGGCGACGTCGTCGGCGGATGTGCCGGTGACCGTGGCAGGCAGCGCGTCGAGTCCGCTCCGAACCCGTTCCATGGGATAGCGGCGTCCGATGACACCCGTCGAGGCGATGAGGACGTCGTTGGTGGCCAGCCCGAGCGCCGACGCCACACGAGCGACGACCTCCTCGACGTCGGAGCGGCCGTCCGGGCCGTTGGCGACGTTGGCATTCTTGGAGATCACGACCGCGGCACGGGCCGCACCGTCGGCCACGTGCGCTCGTGAGACGAGCACGCTCGGGCCGGCGAACCGCGACGTCGTGAAGACCCCTGCCGTGCTGGACGGACGGTCGGCGAGCACGACCACGAAATCGGTGGTGTCGTCCTTGATGCCGAGATTGGCGACGTGGCAGGTGAATCCGGCGGGGAGTTGCGTATCGGTCACGCTGCGGAGTTCTAGCAGCTCACTGCGGCTCGGGGTCGGCGATTGCGGCGGCCTCGCGGGCGGCGACGATCCGGCTCAGGATCCGGGCCAGGTCGGCGAGATCCTCGCGATCGACGATGTGATCGACGAAGTGCCGACGGACGTGCTCGACGTGGCGCGGTGCGGCCGCCTCGATGCGGGCCCGACCCTGCTCGGTGAGCTCGGCGAGCACGACGCGGCGGTCGTCCCCGGAGGTGACGCGGCGGACGAGGCCGGCGCGCACCATCGTGTCCATCCGCCGGGTCAACCCGCTCGGCGTGAGCGGGACGTGGGCCGCCACGTCGCACATCCGCAGCGCCCCGCCGTCGGCCTCCGACAGCATCATCAGGATCAGGTACTCGACCATCGGCATGCCGGTGTCGTCGAGCAGGTCCTGTTCGAGTGAGCTCTGGACGCTCGACGCGAGCATCGCGAACGGCCGCCAGGCGGCCATCTCCTCGTCGCTCAACCACTTCGCATCGCTCGACGACTGGGTCACGGTGGCATGGTACCAACGCTCGAAATTATTTCGAGAGAAAATGTTGCGGACGCAAGTGTAGGGGGATTGGATGGCGACCGTCCCGGTCCGAGGAGTTCGGACCACGTTCCGAGGAGACCAGTCATGGACCTATCCACCGTTCCTGCCGGCACCTATCACGTCGATGCGTCCCACTCCGAGGTCGGATTCGCGGTCCGCCATCTCGGGTTGTCGAAGGTGCGCGGCCGCTTCGAGAAGTTCGAGGGCACGGTGACCGTCGCCGAGGATCGCCTGGCGTCATCGGTCGCGGCCACGGTCGAGATGACCTCGATCAACACCAACGACGCCCAGCGTGACGGTCACCTGCGCTCGAACGACTTCTTCGCCATCGACGAGTTCCCGCAGATGGCGTTCGCCTCCACCGGGCTCACGTCGTCCGGCGGCGACTTCGAACTCGCCGGTGACCTGACCATCCGGGGCGTCACCAAGCAGGTCGTGTTCGAGTTGGAGTTCGGTGGGATCGACACCGACCCGTGGGGCAACACCCGACTCGGGTTCTCGGCCGAGACCGAGATCAACCGCAAGGACTTCGGCATGGAGTGGAACACCGTGTTGGAGTCGGGCGGGCTGCTCGTGGGCGAGAAGGTGAAGATCCACCTCGAGATCGAAGCCGTGAAGGCCTGAACCGCCCGCCTCGGTTCGGCGTCAGGCCGTCGTCGCCCGGAGGTGGGCGGCGACGGCTTCGCCACAGCGGCGTCCGGAGTAGAGCGCCCCTTGGATCGACCCGGTGTCGCGATGGTCGCCGCAGACGAACCGTCCGCCGCCGAGGATCACCGGGCGCTTGGGGGAGAAGGGCGGGGACTGGTCGGGCTGCCCGTGGGGGATGCGGTAGGTGCGGAGCACGCGCCAGTCGTCCACCTGGGCTCCCCACCACGCCCGTGCGTGGGACCGGGCGAGCAGTTCGAGGTCCCCGTCACACACGCCGGGAAACGCCATCGCCACCAGATGTTGGCCCGCCGGTGCGTACGTGGGCGCGACGTTGCTCATGACCGCGGCGTTCAGTACCGGTCCCTCGCCCGTGCCGTCGAGCACCACGAGCTTGTCGGTGTTCGGTGCCTTCGCTGCCGCGAAGTACACGCAGCCGGCGGCCCGGGACGCGACGGGGCGGACCCCGTCCAGCAGCCCGGCCGCGGCCGGGCCTTCGGTGGCCACCACGACGGCACGTCCGGTGAGCCGGCGGTCGCCGTCGAGCCGAACCGAGGTCCCGTCCACGGCCAGCACCCTGGTGCCGATACGGATCGTGCCCGTCGGCAGCGAGGCAGCCAGTTGCGCGGGGATGGCGCCCATTCCGTCGGCGGGCACGGCCGAGTCGCCCACGGCGAGGGTGCGCATCACGACGTCGAACATCCGGTTCGAGGTGGAGAGCGCCGGGTCGAGCTGGATCCCGCCGACGAGCGGGCGGAAGAACGACTCGATCATGCGCGGGGAGAAGCCCGCCGCACGGAGCGCGGATGCCGTGGGGATGTCGTCGCCCCGCAACAGCTGCTTGGGATCGGACCGGGCGAGACGGATCCGAAGGGCGGCGATCCGGGCCTTGTCGACGAGCGAACCGATCGGCGCGGTGGCGGTGCTGAACAACGTGCCCGGCTTGCGGAGCGGATCGCCGACCACGACCCGCCGAGCACCCAGTTGCACGACGGCACCGGGATCGAAGCGTCGCAGGTCGAGGGCCGCGAGGTCGAGTTGCCGAGCGGCCTCGGGATAGGCGGTCAGCAGCACCTGGAACCCGCGGTCGAGGAGGAACCCGTCGACCTCGTCGGTGCGTACCCGCCCGCCGACACCGTCGGACGCTTCGAGAACGGTGACGCTGCGGCCGGCGCCGTGCAGCGTCCGGGCCGCCGCGAGCCCGGCCAGCCCGGCGCCGACGACGATCACGTCGACGTCGGTCGCGTCCGAGCTCATCGGTCCGCCTCGAGCACCGCCCGGAGACAGGCCTCGATGGTCGCCGAGGTGAACACGAATCCGGAATCGAGCAACTTCGTGGGCACGACGCGCTGACCGGTGAACAACAGCGCTTCGGCGAGCTCGCCCCCGAGGAGCAGCTTGGGTCCGAACGAGGGAATCGGGAGCACGGCAGGGCGGTGGACCGCAGCGGCGAGGGCCTTGGTGAACTCGGCGTTCGTGACCGGCTCCGGCCCCGTGAGATTCACGGGCCCTTCGACCTCGGCGGTGAGGAGATGGAGGATGGCGCCCACCTCGTCCGCGATGTCGATCCAACTCACGTACTGGCGTCCCGAGCCCATCTTGCCGCCCAGGGCCAGCTTGAACAGCGGCAACTGCTTCTTGAGGGCCCCGCCGCGGCTGCTCATGACGACACCGGTGCGCAGGTGGGCGACCCGCACGCCCGCCTGTTCGGCGGCTGCGGTCGCCGCTTCCCAATCCCGGCACAGGTCGGCCAGGAACCCGGTGCCGAGCGCTCGACTCGTCGAGCACCTCGTCGCCCCGGGCGCCGTACGCGCCGATCGCAGAACCGGACAGGAACACGCTCGGGCGCTCGCTCAGGCCGGCGATGGTCGAGGCGAGCAACGTGGTGCAGGCCAGGCGGCTCTCCAGAAGGGTGCGCTTGTACTCGTCGGTCCACCGGCGGTCGCCGATGCCGGCTCCGCTGAGGTTGACCACGGCGTCACAGCCCGCCATCGACCCGGGGTCGAGCCGGCCGGCCGACGGATCCCACGAGATCTCTCCGGCGTTGGCCGGGCGGCGGACGAGCGGGACGGGATCGTGCCCGGCCGCGGTGAGCGCGTGGGTGAGCGCGGTACCGATGAGTCCGGAAGCTCCGGCGATGACTACTCGCATGGGGCGGAGGGTACGGCGAACCGTTCTCGCGTGCGCGGCTCAGCGCGACATCTGATCGAAAGAAACACCTGCTACACAGAGGAAACCCGACCGGCCGCGCTACTGGAGGCACCGTGAGCGATCTGAACCTGCCCCCGAGTGGCGATGGAGCGATTCCCTGGTCGCCGCCGACGCCGGGTACGACGTGGTCGCCGGGCGACGCTCCGGTCGGTCAGCCCCTCCCGTCGCCGCCCGTCGGCCCGCCGCCCGCTCCGATCGAGCCGGACTCGGGAGGGCGTGGCAAGCGGATCGGGGCGATGGTCGGCGCGGGTGCGCTCCTCGCGGCCGGCGTGTTCGCCGTGAGTCGAATCGCCGGGGGCTCGTCGGGCGGCGCAGCCAGCCCCGAGGACGCCGTCCAGGCGATGTTCGATGCGCTCGAACAGGAGGACGCCCTCGGCGCCCTGGACGTCCTGCTCCCGGGCGAGCGCCGCACGTTCCGCCAGCCGATGGTCGACCTCATGTCGGAGCTCGAGCGGTTGGAGGTGGTCTCACCGGACGCCGCGCTCGACGGGATGTCGGGCATCGATCTCCACTTCGAGCTCGACGACTTCGAGGTCGACGAGGTGGACGACGACATCGCCGACGTGGCGGTGTTCGGCACCTATCGCGTCTCGAGCGACGCCGGGCAACTCCCGATCGGAGACTTCCTGATCGAGGAGGGGTTCGACGGCGAACGACCGGACGCCGCCTCGACCGAGGACGGCGATTTCGGTCCGCAGGGTCTCGTGGTCACGACCGTGGAGCACGACGGCCGCTGGTACGTGAGCCTCTGGTACTCGGTCGCCGAGCAGCTGCGCGGAACGTCGAGTCTTCCGACTCGGGACGAGGCGGTCGTTCCCCAGGGCGGCGACTCGCCCGAGGAGATCGCCGCCCAGTTCATCCAGGCGATGGGTGACCTCGATCTGGAGCTGATGCTCGCTTCGCTCCATCCCGACGAGTTCGAGGCCCTCCAGCGCTACGCGCCCATCTTCCTCGACGACGCCCAACGCCAACTCGACGACGCCGGGATCCAGGTGAAGATCTCCGAGCTCGAACTCCGGTCGAGCACCTCGGGTGACACGGGCGCGGTCGGCATCGAGTCCTTCGCGCTCGAACTCTCCGGCGACGGTGACCGAGTCGTGGTCGACTGGGACGGGGAGTGCATCACCTGGGAACTGACCGGCTCGGACGAGTCCAGCGGGACCGGCTGCGCCGCCGATGCCGCCGATTCGTTCACCCCCGACAGCGACACGTCGCCCGAACAGGGCGCGGCGGCGTTCGCCAAGGCGTTGCAGGACACCGAGATCATCCGGGTCGCCACGTTCGAAGGTGACTGGTACATCAGCCTCGTGGGCAGCGCTCGACGGAATGGTGAATGCGTTGGAGCAGCTCGAACCCGAGGATCTCCAGGACGCGATGGACAGCATCGACGAGGTGCTCGGCTCGCTCGATTCCGTCGTGCCCGGGGACTCGACCGACGACCCCTGGGGCGACGACTCGTGGATCGACGACGAGTTCAACGCCGACGACGTGTTCGGCACGGGAACCGACGACTCGACGGGCAGCTCCAGCAGCAGCGACGACTCGACCGATGAGTACGTGCCCCAACCGGGAGACGAGTGCTGGAGCATGGATTCGGGCGAGGAGGCTGCGGTGTGCTTCCAGAGCTACGTCGACTCCGGGGATCTCGCTCCGTCCGACGTTCCCGTCCAGCTGGCGTATCCGGAATGCGGTCTGGCCGAGGCGTGGTGGAGCTACTACGACGGGATGACCGACGCGGAGTTCACCGCCACCGTCACCGCGGCCCACGACTGCTTCCAGGCCCTCGTCGACGAGGGCGCCCTGGAGGACTGGCAGATGCCCTTCGACGTGATCGCTCCGGACTGCTACGGCGGCACGAGCCCGTACGCGATCGATGACGACGATGCCCGGTTCGAGGCCCTCGACGAGTACTCCACCTGTGCCTTCGGCTGAGCGACGAAGGCCGGTGGACCGACCCGACGACGCCCTACCCTGACGGATCGTGTCCACCCGTCGACTCATCATCACCGCCATGATCTGTGGCCTGGCCATCTTGGTGGCGGGAGGGATCCAGCTGATCCGCATCTCCCGCAACGACCAGCTCACCCTGCCCACGATGGGGGAGTGGCGGACGGTGTCCGGGGTGGAGGTGGCGCCGGTCGACGTGGCCGAGTCCGACGGCCTGACGATCGTCACGATCCGATTCCGGACGTCGCCCGACGTTCCAGCCGGCCCCATCGGCGAATGGACCCTGGTGCGCAACTCCTTGTTCGCTCCGGACGCGCTTCCCCAGGTGCAGCCCCCCGTCTCGGCCGAACTCGCACCCGTCATCGGAACCGGGCCGTTCGAGGACTGTGCGACCCAACCCGTCGAGGCCGGGTCCACCGACGGCGCGTGTCGGCTGGCGTTCGACGCGCCGGGCGACACGGCTCGGTATCTGGCCTTCGCCCGCGGCGGTGTCGAGGCGCGCTGGGCCCTCGATACGTGAGTCCGACGTCACCCTCGGCGATCGATCCGGGGAGCCTCACCACCACGTCCTGCGGGCCAGGGTCGGCGCGATGCCGTTACGCTGGTCCGTCGTTCGACCCGACCCGATAACGGTCCGATCTTGGAGGTGGTCCCCACGGACGCTTCGTCCAGCCCTGGCGAGTTCGATCTGGTGGTGATCGGCGGCGGCCCCGCCGGTTACGGCGCCGCGTTGTACGCCGGTTCCGCCGGTCTCAACGTGGCGATCGTGGAGAAGGCCGAGCTCGGTGGCACCTGTCTGAACCGTGGTTGCATCCCGGCCAAGGCGTTCCTCGAGACCGCCGCAGTGCACCGTCACGTGGCGCACGCCGCCGAGTTCGGGATCAATTCCTCGGCCCCGACCGTCGACTTCGCCGTGACCCAGGCCCGCAAGCAGAAGATCGTCAACGGCCTGGTCAAGGGCATCGGCGGCCTGATGAAGATGCGCAAGGTGACCGTGTTCGAGGGGACCGGTCGGCTGGAGCCGGGCCGCAAGGTCACGGTGACCGCGGCGGATGGGTCGACCCAGACCGTCGCCGGTGGGGCCGTGGTGCTCGCGGCCGGCTCGGTGCCGCGCATGATCCCGGGCTTCGAACGCGGTGGCCCGATCATGTCGAGCGACGAGGTCCTCGCCCTCGATCACGTGCCGAGCCGGGTCGCCGTGATCGGCGGCGGAGCGATCGGTTGCGAGTTCGCCTCGACCTTCGCCGACCTCGGCGCCCAGGTGACGATCCTCGAAGGACTGCCCAAGATCCTGCCCGGCCTCGACGAGGACGTGGCCAACGTCGTGGTGCGCTCGTTCAAGAAGAAGAACATCGACATCCGCACCGGCGTGAAGGTCACCGGTCACACCCCCAACGACAGCGGCGGAACCACGGTCAGCTTCGGTGAGGGTGAACAGCTCGAAGTGGATGCCGTGGTCGTCTCGGTCGGTCGCCGGCCGTACGCCGACGAACTCGGCCTCGACCGCACCGGCGTGAAGGTCGACGAGCGCGGGTTCGTCGTCGCCGACCAATGGTGTCGGACCACCGAGGCCGGCGTCTTCGCCGTGGGCGACCTCATCAACACGCCCCAGCTCGCCCACGTCGGGTACGCCGAGGCGATCCTGGTGGTGAAGCAGCTGCTGGGCGAACCCGTCGCGCCGGTGATGTACGACCGGGTGCCCTGGGCCATCTATTGCCACCCCGAAGTGGCGTGGGCCGGACCCGGCGAGGAGGCCGCCAAGGCCGCCGGTCACGACGTGGTCGTGGCCAAGCACCAGTTCCGCGCCAACAGCCGGGCCCAGATCCTCGGGGAGATGGACGGGCTGGTGAAGGTCATCGCCCGCAAGAATCCTGACGGCACGGCGGGGCAGATCCTCGGCGTGCACATGGTCGGCCCGTGGGTGACCGAACAGCTCTCGGGCGGTTATCTCGCGGTGAACTGGGAAGCAACCGTGGCGGAGGTGGCCGAGTTCATCCAGCCGCACCCGAGCCTGTCCGAACTCTTCGGCGAGACCGTGCTCTCGCTCACTGGAAGGAGCCTGAACGCCTGATGGCCGACGTAACGATGCCCCAACTCGGTGAAACCGTCACCGAGGGAACCATCACCAAGTGGTTCAAGAAAGTCGGTGAGCAGGTCGCAGCGGACGAGCCGCTGTTCGAGGTGTCCACGGACAAGGTCGACACCGAGGTTCCCTCGCCGGTCGCCGGAGTGCTCGCCGAGATCCGCGCCCAGGAAGGCGACACCGTCGACGTCGGACAGGTGATCGCCGTCGTCGGTGACGGCGCGGCGGCTCCGTCCTCGGATGCCCCGGCTGCCGCCCCGGAACCGGCTGCTGCTCCGGAACCGGCTGCTGCTCCGGAACCCGCTGCTGCCGCTCCCGAGCCCTGCTGCGCCTGCTGCTGCCCCGGCGCCTCCCGCGCCGCCCGCTTCGGCGCCGGCCGCACCGGCGGCCTCGAACGTGTCGGAGGAGGCGAGCGGCCTGTTGCTCTCGCCCGTGGTTCGACGCCTCGTCGCCGAGCACGGGATCGATGCCACCCAACTCACGGGATCGGGCCCCGGTGGCCGGATCACGTGAGGACGTGCTCAATCACATCGACCAGCACGCCGGCTCGGCGCCCGCGGCGCCCGCCGCTGCTGCGCCCGCCGCGCCAGCCGCTGCGCCGGCCGCTCCCGCACCCGCGGCCCCGGCTCCTGCCGCTGCTGCTCCTCGGGCGACCCCCGGCGAGCGTGACACCGTCGTGAAGCTGTCCAAGATCCGCCGGCTGACCGGCGACCACATGGTGATGTCGAAGGCGACCTCGCCCCACGCCTTCAGCGTGGTGGAAGTGGACTTCGCCAACGTCGATGCCGCTCGCGGTCAGGTCAAGGCGGAGTGGAAGGCGACCGAGGGCTACAGCCTGACGTACCTCCCGTTCATCAGCCGGGCCGTCATCGATGCGCTCAGCGACTTCCCGCACCTCAACGCCAGCGTGTCCGGTGAGGACCTGATCGTCCACAACTACGTGGACCTCGGCATCGCCGTCGATCTCAACTACGAAGGGCTCCTCGTCCCCGTGGTGCGCAACGCCGAGAGCAAGCGGCTCCGGTTCGTGGCGCGAGAGATCAACGATCTGGCCAGCCGGGCCAAGTCGCGCAAGCTCAGCCCGGACGAGATCCAGGGCGGCACGTTCACCATCACCAACAACGGTTCGGCCGGTTCGGTGCTGACGATGGCCGTCATCAATCAGCCGCAGGTCGGCATCCTCTCGACCGATGCGATCGTCCGCAAGCCCGTGGTCGTCGGGTTGCCGGATGGCACCGAGAGCATCGCCATCCATCCCGTGGGCAACCTCGCCCTCACGTGGGACCACCGTGCCTACGACGGCGCGTACGCGGCCGGGTTCCTCGTCAAGGTGAAAGAGCTCCTCGAGACCAAGGACTGGCTCGCCGAGCTGTGACCGACGTGAGCGCCCCCGGTCCGTTGCACGCCCGTTGGCTCGGGCGGGTGCCCTACCGGGAGGCGCTCGCGCTCCAGCACGCCGTGTTCGAGCACGGCGTGGGCCGGCAGCATCTGCTGCTGCTCGAACACCCCCACGTGTTCACCCACGGCCCTCGGGCCGACCTGGCGAAGAACGTGCTCGTGGAGCCGGCGTCGGTCGGGGCGGAACTCGTCGCCGTCAACCGCGGCGGGGACGTCACCTATCACGGCCCCGGGCAGCTGGTCGGCTATCCGATCCTGTCGCTCGCGGCGAAGTACGGGCGAGGCAACACCGGGCTCGCCGACGCTGTGGCCTACGTCCACAGCGTCGAGCAGTTGATCATCGACACCCTCGCCGCGGTCGGTCTCACCAGTGCCGGCCGCCTGCGGGAGTACCCCGGAGTGTGGGTCGATCCGGATGGTCCGGCGCCGCGAAAGATCTGCGCGATCGGCGTGCGGCTCTCGCGTGGCCGCACCATGCACGGGTTCGCGCTCAACCTCACCACCGACATGCGCTACCTGCGCGACTACATCATCCCCTGCGGGAGCGGCGATCGCCCGGTGACCTCGCTGGCCGAAGAAGGCTTCGAGACCTCGATGCAGGACGTCGCCGCCATCGCCGCCCGGCTGGCCGCCGACCGCTGGGCGGGGGGCGAACTCGAGCGTCACGACGTCGCGTGGAAGCACGCGCCCGGTGACCTCTCCGCCTTTTCGCGGGGAGAGGGCGCGGGGACGCCGGTTCGGCGGGCCGAGGAGCACGGCAACGGCGTGCCGGTCGCAGTGGGTTCGGGCTCGCCGGGGACCGCTCGGATGCGGAGCAGGCTGGAGTCGGCCGGAGTCACCGAGGGCCTTGCCATCTCCACCCGCAAGCCCGAGTGGCTCCGTCCCAAGGTGAAGCACGACCCGTCGGTGATCGGGCTCCGCAACACGTTGCGGGAGCTGGATCTCGTGACGGTGTGCGAGGAAGCGGGCTGCCCGAATCTGTCCGAGTGCTGGTCCGACGGCACCGCGACGTTCATGATCCTCGGGGAGCGTTGCACGCGTGCGTGCGGCTTCTGCCTGGTCGACACGCGCAAGCCCTTGGCCCCCGACGCCGACGAACCGGCCCGCGTCGCCGAGGCGGTCGAGCGCCTCGCCCTCGATCACGCGGTGGTCACGATGGTGGCCAGAGACGATCTCGCCGACGGCGGTGCCGCGGCGGTGGCAGCGACGATCGAGGCGATCCGTTCGGGGCGGCCCGCGGCGACCATCGAGGTACTCGTGTCGGACTTCTCGGGCTCGCTGCGCGACGTCGACACCGTCGTCGAGGCTCGACCGGACGTGTACAACCACAACATCGAGACCGTCCCCCGGCTGCAGCGCGCCGTTCGTCCGTCGGCCGGCTACGCCCGGAGCCTGGCCACCCTGTCGCACGCCAAGTCGGCCGGGCTGACCACCAAGAGCGGACTGGTCATCGGCATGGGCGAGACGGACCGGGAACTCGAAGCGACGTTGGTCGACCTGGCCTCGATCGGGGTCGACATCGTCACGATCGGCCAGTACCTCCGGCCGACGTCGAACCACCTCCCCGTGGCCCGCTGGGTCGAACCGGCGACGTTCGAACACCTCAAGCGGTTCGGAGAGTCGATCGGGATCGGGCACGTCGAGTCGAGCCCGCTCACCCGGTCCAGCTACCACGCGAAGTCGGCGGCTGCCCAGGCGGGCGTCGCGACGCCCGTCAGCCTCCGCTGACCGCCGTCGTCGAGCTGACAGTTCGCATGACTCACCGCCCGACGAATGTGGAGGTGATCGTGGTCGGTGCCGGCGTCAGTGGCCTCGCCGTCGCCGACGCGTTGACGCGATCAGGCCGGCTCGTGCGAGTGCTCGAGGCGCGCCCGAGGCCCGGCGGTCGCCTGCTCAGTGCGCCGCCCGCGCTCGATCTGGGAGCGACGTGGTTCTGGGACGGTGAGGAGCGCGTTGCGGCGATGGCCCGGCGGTTCGATCTGGCGACCTTTCCTCAGTACCTCGACGGTGACACCGTCTTCGAGGACCACCGAGGCGTGCATCGTCTCGACGGCAATCTCATCGACGTGCCGTCACACCGCTTCGTCGCCGGAGCGGCGTCGTTGACCGATGCGCTGGCCGCCGCCCTCCCCGAGGGCACCGTGTCCTACGGCTGCGTCGCGGAGACCATCACCGTCGACTCCGACGACCGTCTCGTCGTCGCAACGTCCGACGACACGCACGCCGCCGAGCACGTGGTACTCGCACTCCCGCCCTCGCTCGCCATCAGCACGATCGCCGTTCCCGAACAGCTGCCTGCCGATGTCCGTCGGGTGGCGGCGGCGACACCGGTGTGGATGGGCCAGACCGTCAAGGTGATCGCCGCCTACGACGAGCCGTTCTGGCGGGCCCGAGGGCTCGCCGGCGCGGGCGTGAGCCACATCGGGCCGCTGCAGGAGATCCACGACATGAGCGGGCCCGACGGCCGCCCGGCGGCGCTGTTCGGCTTCGCGCCCTCGGTGCTGTTCGGTCCGGAGAGCGAGGCCCGGGTCCTCACTCAGCTCGCCCGGCTCTTCGGCCCCGAAGCGGCCCGGCCCCAGCATGTGATCATCCAGAACTGGAGCGACGAGCCGCGCACCGTGCCGCCCGCCGTACCCGGCCGACCGGGGCCGGGCACGAGCCGGGCCGACTACGCCTACTTCGGCCATGCCGCGTACCAACGGCCGTCGCTCGAGGGTCGACTCCACTGGGCGTCCACGGAGACCGCCACCACGGCGCCCGGTCACATCGAAGGCGCCCTGCAGGCCGCCGAGCGCACCGCCCGCACCATCCTCAGCTCGACCCCTTCGAGGGCACGATGACCCACGACGGAGGTCTGGAGCCTGCGGCAGTTCGCGGACTGCGGCGAACGCGCGCGCCACCAAGCGTGTGCTCGAGCTTGGCGATCCCGTTCGACAGCGCCGGCTGCGACACCCCGCAGGAGCGAGCCGCCGCGCTGAACGACGAGGTCATCGGACCGCCTGTGCGTAGCGGAGGCTCTCCAGGCTCAGTCGGTCCGCCATGGCCACATGCTCTTGCCGACGGAACGGCGTTGACCCGGGGTACCCCAGGCGGTATAAATGTACGAACATTCGGAGTTTTCGCCCGCCCGTCCGGCGCGGGTCTCGCGAGGGGGTCGCAGTGAGCTCGAACACCATGCACCATCGGGTCGTCATCATCGGAGGGGGCACGGCCGGGATCGCCGTCGCCGCCCGGTTGCGCAACGAGGGTGAGCAAGACATCGCCATCATCGATCCGTCGTCCAAGCACTACTACCAGCCGCTGTGGACCCTGGTCGGGGGAGGCCGGGCCAAGGCCAAGACCTCCGAGCGCGATCAGGCGTCGATGATCCCGAAGGGCGTCGAGTGGATCCGACAGGCGGCCGCCGACGTCGACCCGGACGAGAAGCAGGTGGTGCTGGGCAGTGGCGACCGGGTCGGCTACGACGTGCTGGTGGTGTGTCCCGGGATCCAGCTCGACTGGGACCAGCTCCCCGGAGCCACCGAGACCCTCGGCCGCAACGGGGTCTCGTCGAACTACGGCTTCGAGCTGGCCCCGAAGACCTGGGAGATGATCCGGAACACGAAGTCCGGCACCGCGGTGTTCATGATGCCGAGCGGACCGATCAAGTGTGCGGGCGCCCCGCAGAAGATCGCCTATCTCGCCGCCGACTACTGGCGCAAGGAGGGCGTGCTCGACAAGATCAACGTGGTCATGGCGCTGCCGACGCCGGGCATGTTCGGTGTTCCCGAGTTCTCTCGCGTGCTCGAGCAGGTCGTTGCTCGCTACGGGATCGACGTGAAGTTCCAGACCGTGCTGTCCGAGATCGACCCCGACGCCAAGGAGGTCGTGCTCCACGATCAGGCCAACGACACCAAATCCCGCATGCCGTACGACTTCGTGCACGCGGTACCGCCCCAGAGTGCCCCGAACTGGATCAAGCAGAGCTCCATCTCGATCCCGGGCGACGCCAAGGGGTGGGTCGACATCGACAAGAACACCATGCAGCATGTCCGCTACCCGGACATCTTCGCCCTCGGTGACGCCGGGAGCAGCCCGAACTCCAAGACCGGGGCCGCCATCCGCAAGCAGGCGCCGGTCGTCGTGCAGAACGTCATCGACCGCCTGCGCGGCAACGAGATCAACCGGCACTACGACGGCTACGCCTCGTGCCCGATCGTGACCGCTCGGAACAAGATGCTGCTGGCCGAGTTCGACTACACCATGCGCCCGCACAAGACGGTGCCACTCGTCGACACCCAGAAGGAACGCTTCGACATGTACCTGTTGAAGCGATACGGCCTGCCCTTCATGTACTGGAACATCCTGATGAAGGGCAAGGGGATGACGACTCCGGGCGCGTTCGCCAGCTGACGGATCCGGCCGGCGCGTCCCGCCGTCGTCGACTCTCGCCCGCCAGAATGGGGACCATGAGCGCAGCTGTCATCGACCCCGCCGTGTACGTCGACCGGGTGGAGCGGGCCCGGGCCGCGATGGAACGACACGAGGTCGACGTGCTGTTGTTGTCGGTGGGTCGAGACCTTCCCTACCTGATCGGGTACGAGGCGATGCCCTCGAGCGGTTGACGATGCTGATCGTGCGCCGCGACGCCGGGGCCCGCCTCGTCATTCCCGGTCTGGAGGCGCCTCGAGTGACCGAGCTCCCCGGCGTGTTCGAACTGATGCCGTGGCGTGAGACCGAGGACCCGATCGCGATGACCGCCGCCTTCGTCGGGGACGCCGAGCGGGTGGCCATCGGCGACACCATGTGGGCCCGCTTCATGGTCGACCTGCTCGCGCAGCGGCCGGGCGCCCGGTACGTCCGGGCCAACGAGGTGATGGGCGAGCTGCGGATGCGCAAGGACGCGGCCGAGATCGAGGCGTTGCGCCGGGCCGGCGCCGCGGTGGACCGCATCGCCGCCGAGCTCCAGGCGGGGCGGATTCCGCTGGTCGGTCGCACGGAGGCCGAGGTCTCGGCCGATCTCAGCGCCCGGATCGTGGCCGAGGGCCACCAGCGGGTGAACTTCGCCATCGTCGCCGCCGGCGAGAACGCCGCCAGTCCCCATCACCATCCCGGGGAACGGGTGATCCGCGATAGCGAGATCGTGCTGTGCGACTTCGGTGGGACCATGAACGGCTACTGCTCGGACATCACCCGTTGCGTGTTCGTCGGCGAGCCGAGCGCGGAGGTCGCCGAGGCCTACGCCGTGCTCCGCGAGGCGCAGGCCGCCGGTGTCGCGGCCGGCACGATCGGCACGCCGTGCGAGGAGATCGATCGGGTGACCCGGGCGGTCATCGACCGGGCCGGATTCGGGGAGTACTTCGTCCATCGCACCGGGCACGGCATCGGGATGGAGGAGCACGAGGACCCGTACATGGTCGAGGGGAACTCGTTGCCGCTGGAGGCCGGCCATGCCTACAGCGTGGAACCGGGGATCTACGTCCCCGGCAAATGGGGGATGCGGCTCGAAGACATCGTGGTCGCGACCGACGACGGGCCGATGCCGATGAACACCGCCGACCACGGGCTGGCGGTCGTGGCCGGCTGATCGAAGCGGCGTCGAGGCGCGGTCAGTCGACGGTCGAGAACGCTGCGTCGTCCACCGTGTCGCTGAGCGACGTCAGCTGGATCGTGACGTCGCCGGCGAGCCAGCGCCCGATCACACCCACCGGGAGGGCGCAGTACAGCTCGCTCCCGCTCCCCTGGGGAACGGTGACACAGGTGGCGTCCTGCCCGGCGATCTCCTCGTGGGACCCGGTGATCTCGCCGGTCGCCCGGGCCACGGCGATGCGCAGCCGCCGCGCGGGCACCGACGCGTCGAATCCGTTCGTGACGCCGGTGTCGCTCACCCGCTCGTCGACGAGCCCGGAGGCGCACGTCCCGGCGTCGAGATCGCAGGTCTGGATGCTGCCGAGCTGGAGGTAGCGAACCCGGCCGATGGTGACCGATCGACGGGTGCCGTCCTCGGCCACCACCGCGGGCGTGGTCACCGGGCCCATGTTGCGCGTGACCTCGTAGGTCGCCGTCAACGGCACCACCGGATCTCCCTCGAGCAGGGCGAGCACGGCATCGGCTGCGGCGTTGCCGGTCGGCGAACCCGGGTTGCCCCCGATGGGCGTCACGGCGAACTGGGGGCGCTCGCCGGTGAAGCACGCCGTGAGCAGCATCGGTACCGCCGCCACCGCGACGAGACGGCGGACGAAACGGCGGGGGAGCGACACGGTCGATCAGCGTAACCGGGGGTCCCGGGCCCCTCCTCTAGCATCGGCGGACGTGATCCGTCTCGATGCCGCGATCGTGCTCCTCCAGTGGGCGGTGGGCGGCATGTTGTTCTGCTGGTTCACGACGCGCCGCCGGATGGTCGGGCTCGGCTACGGCTGGCTGCTGCGGGGAACCTACGGCCTGTTCGCCGCCGGATCGTTCGCCGCCGGCCTGCAGCTGGGTTCCGGGACGGCCGGACCGTCGCCTCGGCGATCGTGGCGATCCTCACCTTCGCTGCGCTGTGGTCCTCGGTGGCCCGCAAGCGCGCCGGGGTGTCGGGACAGGTCGCCGAGCACGACCGGCGCTGGAACGGGTCGCCGCCATGACCGGGATCGACCGCACGGTCGACGAAGCTCCCGACGGCGAGGCGTCCGGCCCGGAGTTCGATCCCCGCTGGGACCTCGCTCCTGTCGCGGTCGGCGCGATCGGTCTGGTCGCCGCGGCCCTCGACGCCGGCGGCAATCCAGCGGTGTCGCTGTTGCGCACCCTGGCCGGTGCGGTGCCTCGGTGCGGTCAGCGACGCCATGCTCCTCGGGCACTGGTACCTCGTTCAGCCGGGCCTGCCTCGCCGCCTCCTGCACGAACTCGTCGACGCCCTGGCGTCTCTCTGGCCCATCGAAGTGGTGGCCCTGCTGCTCCCGACCGGGATGATCAGCGTGCTCACCGGATCGATCGACGACGGATGGGGTGGGATGCTCAGTGGTTCTGGCTCGCCTGCGCCGTGGCGACGATCGTGCTGGTCGGGGTGACCAAGGCCGCCCTGAAGGAACGGGCGTACTCGGCCGTGATGGCGGCGACCGGGCTGGCTCTACCTCGCCATCCTCACCGTGCTCGGCACCGATCTGGTGGCCCGGGCCGTGCTGGACGTCTGACCGGACCACCGATCCTTGGACGTCCAAATTTCTTCGAGAAAAGGGCCACAAGTGGGTGCAGACGGTCCGCGAGCAGGGGGAAAATGGCGGGTGCCGACGTGGACATCGCCGATGAGCCGAATTTCGGTGATCCGTTCCACCTGATCAACGAGGTGCCGACATGCCGTACCGCCCGCCCCTGGAAGAGATGCAGTTCGTGTTGGAGCACGTCGCGGGGGCGGGGGAGATCTCGTCGTGGCCCGGGCTCGAGCACGCCGATCTCGGGACCATGGCCGGATTGCTCGAGGAAGCGGGCCGGTTCGTCGCCGAGGTCATCGCGCCCCTGCAGCGGGTCGGCGACGAGCAGCCCGCGACGCGCCACGACGACGGCAGCGTCACCACGCCGCCCGGGACGCCCGAGGCCTACGCCAAGTTCGTCGACTCCGGATGGGGTGGCATCTCGTTCCCCGAAGCGATCGGCGGCGGAGGGTTCCCGTGGATCACCACCATCGCCATCCAAGAGATGCTCTCCACCGCGAACATGGGTTTCTCGCTCTGCCCCTTGCTGACCCAGGGGGCGATCGAGTTGCTCTGGCATCACGGCAGCCCCGAGCAGCAGGTCACCTACCTCCCCAAGATGGTGTCGGGGGAGTGGACCGGCACGATGAACCTCACCGAGCCCGATGCGGGCAGTGACGTCGGCGCCCTGCGCACCAAGGCCGTCAAGCAGGATGACGGGACCTACAAGATCTCGGGCACCAAGATCTTCATCACGTACGGCGAACACGACCTGGCCGACAACATCGTCCACCTCGTGCTCGCCCGCACACCGGAGGCCCCGGCCGGAACGAAGGGCATCTCGGTCTTCATCGTTCCGAAGTTCGTGCTCGACGCCAACGGCAACCCCGGCGAGCGCAACCGGGTCGAGTGCCTCAAGATCGAGCACAAGGCGGGGATCCACGCCTCCCCGACGGCGGTGCTCGAGTTCGACGAAGCGACCGGCTTCCTCATCGGCGAGGAGCAGACCGGGATGCGGTCGATGTTCACGATGATGAACAACGCCCGGCTCTCGGTCGGGCTGCAGGGCCTCTCGGTCGCCGAAGGAGCCCGGCAACTGGCGCTGCAATACGCCCACGACCGCATCCAGAGTCGGGCCGTCGGATCCTCGGAGCCCGGCCCCTCGCCGATCATCGAACATCCCGACGTCAAGCTGATGCTCGCCACCATGACCGCCGGGGTCGAGGCGATGCGTTCGTTGCTGTACTTCGACGCGGTGCAGGTGGACCGGGCCGCCTCGCACCCCGACGAGGCCGAGCGACGCGCCGCCAACGACCTGTCGGCGCTGCTCACGCCGATCTGCAAGGCGTGGTCCACCGACCTCGGCGTCGAGCTGTCCTCGCTCGGTATCCAGGTCCACGGAGGCATGGGCTACATCGAGGAGACCGGCGCCGCGCAGTACTGGCGAGACAGCCGGATCGCCCCGATCTACGAAGGCACGAACGGCATCCAGGCGATCGATCTGCTGCTGCGCAAGCTGCCGCTCGGTGGCGGTGCGGTCGTCGACGACCTCTTCGCCCAGGTGGAGAAGGAGGCGGGCGACACCCCGGCGCTCGCCGCCACGCGCAACGCCCTCGGCTACCTCCGGGCCGCGACGACCGAAGGTCGCGTGCTCGACGCCCTCGCCGGGGCCACCCCGTTCCTGCGGATGTTCGGCAACGTCCTCGGGGACTGGTTGTTGCAACGGGGCGCCAACGCCGCTCGCTCCCTGCTCGACGCAGGAACGGGAGACGCCGAGTTCCTGAAGCGCCGAGTGGCGGTGGCCGATTTCTTCCGGACCCGGATCCTGCCGACCACGGTCGGGCTCGAGCCCGTCGTGGGTGTCGGCCACGACGGACTGGCCGAGGTCTTCTGACGGCGAGACCCCGCGGTTTCGCCGGCTCATCCGACCGGGCATGATGGGGGAATGCCCCGCCCGGTCTGGAACGGCACGATCAGCTTCGGATTGGTTTCGATCCCCGTGAAGCTGTACCACGCCGTGTCGAAGAAGAGTGTCTCGTTCAACCAGCTCGACGACCGGACCATGTCGCGGATCCGTTTGAAGAAGGTCTCGGCCGACACCGGCGAGGACGTACCCGACGAACACATCGTCAAGGGCTACGAGTACACCAAGGGCCAGTACGTCGTGGTCGATCCGGACGAACTCGAACCGTTCATCCCCTCCGCCAATCGAGCGATCGAGCTGGAGGAGTTCGTCGATCTGTCCGAGATCGACCCGGTGTACTTCGACACCCCTACATCGTGGCGCCGGACAAGACGCCCAAGCCGTACGCCTTGTTGACCCGGGCCATGGAGGAATCGGGCAAGGTCGCCATCGCTCGCTTCGTGATGCGCAACAAGCAATACGTGGCGGCGCTGCGCCGCCTCGATGGGCATCTGATGATGTCCACCATGGTCTACGGCGACGAGGTGGTCGACGTGGACGCGATCGACGAGCTCGACGACGCCAACGACATCGAGGTGTCCGACCGCGAGGTGGCAATGGCCGAGGCGCTCGTCGAGTCGCTCACCGCCGAGTTCGACCCGGGAAGTATCGCGACGACTATCGCCAGCGGGTGATGTCACTGATCGAGAAGAAGGCCGCGGGCGAGGAGTTCGAGTCGCCGACGGTCGAGAAGTCCGCTCCCCAGGTGGTCGACCTCATGGCTGCGCTCGAGGCCAGCGTGAAGGCGGCCAAGCAGGCCTGCGGTCGGCACCCGAGCGCGACGTCGACCGAGTCCGACGACGCCGAGGAGCGGCCCGCCAAGACCCGGGCTCGCAAGAGCGCGTGAGCGAACGGGTCACGGTCGAACTCGGCGGCCGTGAGCTGTCGCTGTCGAACCTCGACAAGGTCCTGTATCCGTCGGGATTCACCAAGGCCCAGGTGATCGACTACTACGCCCGAGTCGCGCCGACCGCCCCGCCTCACCTCGCCGGGCGATGCCTCACGTTCCGGCGCTTCCCGAACGGATCCACCGCCGAGGGGTTCTTCGAGAAGCGTTGCAACAAGCACCGCCCGCAGTGGATCCCGACCTCGGTCGGTCCTGGCGATCAGCAACGGAACATCCCCTACTGCCGGATCGAGGAACCAGCCGCGCTGGTCTGGGCGGCGAACCTGGCTGCCCTCGAACTCCACGCGCCGATGGCCCTCGCCGAGGACCTCGACGTTCCTCGGGCGATCGTGTTCGATTTCGATCCCGGCGCGCCGGCGGCGATGCGGGAGGCGCCAGATCGCACTGGGTGTTCGCGACGTGCTCGAGTCGGTGGGGCTGCACGGTTGGTGCAAGACCTCGGGGTCCAAAGGTCTGCAGCTCTACGTTCCCATCAACGGCCCGGCGACGCACGAGGGCGCTGGTGCCTTCGCGCTGGCGGTCGGGCAGCTGCTGGAGAAGCAGCATCCGGACCGGGTGACGACGACGATGGCCAAGGCGCAGCGACCCGGGAAGATCTTCGTCGATTGAGCCAGAACACCCGCCACAAGACGACCATCGCCCCCTACTCGCTGCGAGCCCGGCCCGAGCCGACCGTCTCGACCCCGGTGTCGTGGGACGAGGTCGACGACTGCGCGGGCGGCGGCCCCGAGCTGAGGTTCACCGCGCCGGAGGTGCTCGACCGGATCGAGGCCCACGGCGACCTGTTCGCCCCCGTGCTGACGCTGGTGCAACCGCTCCCGGGGTCCGGCTGACTCCTAGAGTCGGGTCCATGCGCCGCCGCTGGTTCGCAAGTGTCCTCCTGATCGGCTCCGTGGCGGGCTGTGGCGGCGGCTCGCAAGGAGCTTCGGAAACCGACCTCTCGGCCGCGTCGGCGTCGGTGGTCCTGGCGCCCTCGACGTCTCGCCCGGCTGCGAACTCCTCGGATGGTCCGACCTCGGAGCCCGTGACCGCGGAAGCGGCGGGGAGCGGACCGACGGCGACCCTGATGAAGGAGCGATCGCGGGCGGATCCGAATCGACGACCGAGGCGGCACCGAGCGAGACGATCTCGACGGTCGCTGCGCCGGCTGCTGCGCCCTCGTCGGCGCCTCCTGCGACCGTGGCGGCCAGCACGGTTCCGCTCACACCGGTCGAGGCCGCGGTCGCTCCGTTCCTGAAGAACCGCGTTGACGTCGGACGCCGTGTTCGAGCTGACGAACGAACTGAGTCGGATCGCGGGCTCCGGTGGCGCCTTCGAGTCCGCCGAGGTCGAGCGCCCTATGCCGTCGGCGCCCAGGTGTACGAGTTGGTGAACAAGGTCCCCGCCGGTCTGCCCGCCGAGGTCGATCAGGCGGTGGTGAACGCCTTGTTCACCCTCGGCCAGGCCGCGGGGCCGTTCGTGTTCGCTCCGGGCTTCACCACCGAGGACTGGTCCGAGTGGGAGGTGTCGATGGGCGCCGCCCAGGCATCCCTCGACGCCATGGCGTCGGTGGTGGAGGATCTCGCTGCGTCGGCGTCGTCGATGACGCCGATCGAACCGGGCAGCAAGGCCGAGGCGGAACGGGCGGCGCTGCAGCACGCACTGGTGCGGACCTTCGGCCACGGTGGCCCCGGCATCGAGGTCGACCCCCGTCGCCCCGTCGTGGTCTGGTTCGGCAGCCTGCCCGATGGGAGCTCGTGACCGGCTACAACTGCGTCGGAGATCCGTTCAGCGGCTCGCTCACCCCGGTCACGGGCGACTTCGTCGCCGGGGTCGGCGGTTGCGCGTTCGTCTTCCTCGATGGCGAGGCATCGCTCTACGAACCGCAGATCGCGACCTGGTTGGCGGCTCCGAGCGATCCACTCCCTGGCGAGCCCGTTGCGTTCCGGTACGTCACCGAACCCTCACCCTCGTGGCAGGTGGTCGGCAGCGCCGAGTGACCGCCGGGTCGATCAGGCTGGCCGGACACGACCGGCCTGACTCGCCGACGACCGCAGAGGCCACTGCGATCAAGAACGTGGCCAGAATCGCGACCCGCAGTGGGAACGATCCGTGGTCGGCGAAGGCGACGATCGCTCCGCCGACGCCCCCGATGAGCGCGAAGCCGAGCGAGTCGGCCATGTTGAGCCAGCTACTCACCTGGCCGGCCTCGCCCTCCGGCGCCGTCGACATGGCGAAGACCGTCGTCGGATTGAACAACAGGCCCATCCCGAGCCCGCCGAGCCCCCACGCCAGGAACGTCACCCAGAGCGGGGTCGACGGGCGAAGGACCGGCACTACTGCCAGCGCACCGACGGCGAGGAGGGCGAACCTGATCCGGACCAGCGTGGACGCCTCGACCCGGCCGTGGAGCCGGGGCGGCCGCAGCCTGGCCGACGGACCAGGTGAGTGCGGCACCGATGATGACCAGGCCCTGGGCGATGGCTCCGACGTGGTGCACCCGGTCGGCGGCGAGCGGAACGAAGCTGTCGACGCCCATGAACGCGACCGCGGCGAGCAAGCGGCACGAGATCGTGGCCGGCACGCCGGTCCGGGCCCGCAGCCAGCCGCTCGGGAACAGCGAGCGGAGCCCGACGGCCGCCAGCGCCAGCCCGGGAACCACGAGGAGGAACCCGAGCGCAGACCGGGGGAGTGCGGCCAGCCCGCCGAGCAGGGCGCCGGCTCCGACGACGAGGGCCAGGGCGTCTCGCATCAGGCGGGAGGTCTCGCTCCCGTGACCGGGCGGCGGCGTCGGTGGAGTCGGGAGCTTCCGCAGCTCCCGGTGGGTGAGCAGCCCGACGACCACGGCGGGGAGCAGCATCCCGAGAAAGACCCACCGCCACCCGACGGTCTCGACGATCGACCCCGAGATCAGCGGGGCGACGAGACTGGGTAGGACCCAACCGGCGCTCAGGATCGCGTACACGGTGGGCTGGCGGTCCTCCTCGAAGCCCAGGCGGACGCCGACGTAGGCCAGCGCGTTGAACCCGCCGGTCCCTGCCCCTTGCAGGAAGCGGCCCAACACGACGATGGGCATGCTCGGCGCCACCCCGGCCACGGCCAACCCGATGACGAACAACAGCACGCTGAGGGCGAACGGGCGCGCCGGGCCGCTGCGGTCCGCGGCCCGACCGGCGCTGACGATCGCCAGCAAGGTGGCGAGCATGTAGGCGGCGAGCGTGAATCCGTAGAGCGAGCGTCCGTCGAGTTCGTCGACGATGGTCGGCAACGCGGTGATCACCGCCGTCGCCTCCAGCGCGGCGATGGACACGGCCAGGAACAGGCCGAGCACGAGGAGGCGATTCACCAGGCGAAGCTACCGGCGGACGCGCTCCGGTCCCGGCCACCGTGCGCCTGGCCTCTAGTGTCGAACTCCACATGGATTCCCGTCGGTTCCTCGGACTCACCGCGTCCCACAACCCGTATCGCTGGCATCTCGAGGTCGTCCCGCAGCTCTGCACGACCGGACGGTTCCTGTTCGGCGGCTGCGGTCTCGGCGCCGCGATCTCGGCGCTCGAAGGCACGACCGGGCGGCGCGTGATCTGGGCGACGAGCCAGTATCTCGACTACGCCCGGCCGGGCGAGTTCCTCGACGTCGACGTCACGGTGGCCGTGTCGGGCCATCACACCAGCCAGGGCCGAGTGGTCTGCCACGTCGGCAACCGGGAGATCCTGACCGTCAACGCCGCGCTCGGTGATCGGGAGTTCCCACTCAGCGGGCAGTGGGAGACGATGCCCGACGTCCCGCCACCGTGGCAGTGTCCCGAGCGAGAGCACCTGAGCGACGCGGCCAACACGATCGCGGCGCGGATGGAACAGCGACTCGCCAAGGGCCGCACGATCGAAGAACTGCCCGGACCGCTCGGCGACGGCCGGACCGTGATGTGGGCCAAGGTTCCCGAGATGATCGACGGTGTGGATGCCACCACCTTGGCGATCCTCGGCGACTTCGTGCCGATGGCCGTGGGACAAGCGCTCGGGGTTCGCGGGGGTGGCAACAGCCTCGACAACACCCTGCGAGTCTGTGAGCTGGTCCCCACTGAATGGGTGCTGCTCGACATCCAGGTCCACGCCGCGAGCCGAGGGTTCGGACACGGGCTGGTCCACATGTTCGCCGAGAACGGCACCCTGCTCGCGACCGCCAGCCAGAGTTGCATCATCCGCCTCTGGAAGGGGCGCCGGCCGCGTCATGCGGTCGATCCCGATCATTCGCCAACCGCCAAGGAGACGTCATGACCCTGCCGATCCGTCCCGGGATGACCGTGCCGTTGCCCGGCCCCCTGCACACCCACCGAGAGCGACTCCAGGAGCTCGCCGATCTGGGCTACACCGACATCTGGTCGGCGGAGTCCGACGGTGCCGACGGCTTCACGCCCTTGGCCCTGGCTGCGGCGTGGGAGCCGCGGCTCCGCCTCGGCACGGCGATCATTCCCGCGTACACCCGCTCCCCAGCGTGCTTCGCCCAGAGCGTGGCGTCGATGGCCGACGCCGCCCCCGGACGGTTCGCCATCGGGATCGGATCGTCGAGCAACGTCATCGTGGAGCGCTGGAACGGGGTGCCGTTCGTCGAGCCGTACAAGAAGGTGCGCGATGTCGTCCGCTTCCTGCGCGACGCGTTGAGTGGCGAGAAGATCGCCAAGTCCTACGACACCTTCGAGGTCAACGGATTCCGGCTCGGGGTGCGGCCCGAACAACCGCCCAAGATCCTGGTCGCCGCGCTCCGCGAGGGCATGTTGCGCCTTGCGGGTCGCGAGGGCGACGGGGCGATCATCAACTGGCTGGCGCCCCACGACGTGCCGAAGGTGGCCGAGATCGTCAACGCCCAAGGCGACGACAAGGAGCTCGTCGCACGCATCTTCGTGTGTCCGAGCCCGAACGCCGAGGTCGTGCGAGCCGCCGCCCGGTTCGCCATCGCCGCCTACATGAACGTGCCGGTGTACGCCGAGTTCCATCGTTGGCTCGGGCGTGGTGAGCAGTTCGCCGGGATGTGGGAGGCCTGGCAGGCAGGGGACCGCAAGGCGGCCTTGGCGGCGATTCCGGACGAGGTGGTCGACGACCTCATCGTCCACGGCTCGCCCGAGGAGTGCCGGGCCAAGATCCAGGCCTACTTCGACAACGGCGTGACGACCTCGTCGTTGGCCATCTTGGGGTTGGACCCCGACCTCCAGTTCTGGGACGGGGTGCGGGCCCTGGCCCCGACCGCAGGCTGACGGTCAGGCCGCCCGCTGGTCGTCGTGGCGCGGTCGGGCGGGGATCCGGGTCGGGTGCTCGGCCGCTTCCCGCTCGGCGCGGCGACGGGCCTGCTCGGCCAGGATGGCCCGGGCCTCGGCGACGCCGGCGAGGCCGATCTGGCGGGTGCGCTCGTCGAGACGACGGCGGGGCCGGACGATGCCCGACGGCGCCGGGGTCCGGGGGGCGTCGACTTCGGACAGCAGCGTGAGCTGTGCCTGATCCGTCGGCTCGACCGACGTGTGTCCGACCGGCTCGTTCCCGGCCGGGGTGGTGGCGGTGAGGGTGAACAACGTGGGCATCTCCATGCCCTTCACTCAACATGAGGGGTGTGACACTGATTCCGGGTCACCGGCGCTCGTGCCACTCAAACCGTCGAGACGTCCCACAGGTGGTGGAGCGGGTCGTGGAGGAAGTAGCGGGCGAAGGTCTCGATGGTGAACACGGCGCCGTCGCTGCGCCGGCCGGTGCGGCCGTAGGCGTCGCTCGGTACGTCGGCGAAGGAAGCCGCGACCAGTTCGGCATCGGCGGCGAGCTCCGCGCCCACGACCTGGGGATCCTGGCCGGCGTAGTCGTCCTCCACGGCCGTGACGTCCTGGTCCCAGTTGGCGAAGGCCGGGTCGTCCTCGCACCGCATCAGCTCGAGCCGATGCCGGAACAGCCGGAACACGTCACGAACGTGACAGGCGTACTCCAGATCGCTCCACCGCGACGGATCTCGGCGGACGGCGGCGTCGGGACGTTCGAGCACGGCGACCCAGTCGGGCACCATCGATCGCACCGCGTCGGCGACGTGGTCGACGGTGACGTCGGCGGCCTCGTACCCGCACTCCGGGCAGCGGGTGTGCAGGACCCAGGTCCAGTCCTTCTCGTCGGGCTCGATCGGGTTCGGTCCCTGCGCATCGGCGTTCATGGGCTGACACTAGGAACCGTTCCGGTCGCCGCAGCGTGTCGATCCTGCCGCCGGGCGTCGGGATCGTGCCGTCGGGCTCAGGCGATCGAGAGTTCCAGGCGATCGACGCCCCGGATCGTGAGACGGTCGCGCCACCCTGGCTCGGCGGCCAGATCGAGGTGCTCGTAGCGGCGTACCAACGTGCCGATGGCGACCTCGGCTTCCAGGCGAGCCAGGGACGCCCCGAGGCAATAGTGGATGCCCGAGGCAAAGGCCAGGTGCCGAGCTGCATTCGGCCGATCGAGGCGGAGCGCACGGGGGTCGTCGAAGACGTCCGGATCGTGGTTCGCCGCGCCGAGCAGGCACATCACGGTGGTTCCGGCTGCGACGTCCACCTCGGCGAACCGCACCGGTTCGGTCGGGACCCGCACGGTCAGCTGCACCGGTCCGTCGTATCGGAGCAGTTCGTCCACGGCCCGCGGACCGATCGTGGCATCGGCCCGCCAGCGCTCGAACTCCGACCGATGCCGGAGCAGGGCGAGGGTTCCGTTGCCGATCAGGTTCACCGTGGTCTCGTGACCGGCGACGTAGAGCAGGATGACGAACGAGAGCAGCTCGGTCGACGACAGCCGGTCGCCGGCCGCTTCGACCGCGATCAAGGCCGACAGCAGGTCGTCGCCCGGATTCCGTCGGCGCTCCTCGATGATCTGCCCGACGTACTCGCCCATGAGGTCGGAGGCGGCCTCGGCTGCTTCGGCCTCGGCCAGATCGGCGGTGGGCTCCAGACCGGCCGTGAGGGCCTGGGACCACTCGCGAAGCTCGGCCGCTCGGTCGGTCGGCATGTCGAGGAGATCCGAGATCACCTGGAACGGGACGGGGAACGCGACGTCGTCGACGAGCTCCAGCCGGCCACGGTGCTCTGCCGCGTCGAGGGCATCGTCGACGAGTTGCTGGATCCGGGGCGCAGCGCGGCGATGGCCGTCGGCGTGAAGGCCAGGCTGACCAGGCGACGCAAGCGGGTGTGATCCGGCGGGTCGAGGCTGAGAATCGTCTTGGCCGCCTTCCCTCCGCGATCCGGCGCCGGCGCCGTTCCCGGAGGGCGGCACGGGCAGGATCGACGACCTCGCCGCCGTTGGCCTCGAGGTCGCGGGAGTAGGCGGGTGAGCGCAGCGTCGCCGACACGTCCTCGTAGCGAGACAGCACGACCATCCCGAACGGCGTCGTGTGCACCGGCTCCTGGGCCCGCAGGGCGTCGTAGAACGGGTACGGATCGGCGCGGAACGCCGGGTCGAACGGGTTGAACAGCGTCATACCGGCGGATTCCACTCGTACTGCCGGATCGGCTCGTCCGCCCACACCACCCATTGGGCGCCCGGGATCCGCTTGGTCATGGCGTGCATCACGGCATCCGCGACCCGGGACGGGTCCATCACTGCGATGCCCATGGCCCGGAGGTTCTGCGCGCCGTCCGGCCCGAGGATGTTGGTGTCGGCGAATCCAGGGTTGATCGAGCACACGTGGACCCCTCGAGCCGCGCACGACTCCCCGAGGGCTCGGGCGAAGCCGACGACGGCATGCTTCGTGGCGCCGTAGATCGGATCCGGGGTCATCGCCACGAGCCCGGCGACCGACGCGGTGATGAGGATGTCGCCGCCGCCCCGCCGATACAGGCGAGGGATGAGGGCCCGTGCGCCGTAGACGACCCCGTCGAGGTTGATCCCTCGGGCCCGCTCGTAGTCGGCGAGGGTGAGATCCTCGAGCGGGACGACCGAGGCGGGATCGAGGGGACGATCACCGGTTCGGGTCGCGACGCCGGCGTTGAGCATCGCGATGTCGACCTCGGGGTGGCGCCCGACCACCTCGTCCCACGCGGCCGGGTCCCGGACGTCGAGTTCCTCGAACACCCCGCCGAGTTCCTGGGCGACCCGACGGCCACCCGCGACGTCGATGTCGGCGATCACCACTTCGGCGCCCTCCTCGACGAAGCGGCGAGCCGTGGCGGCCCCGAGCCCCGACGCTCCACCGGTCACCAGCGCGCGACGACCGTCCAACATCCCCATGTCCAACTCTCCCCTTGTCCGCGACCGTTGTCTTCGACCCTTGTCGTCGACCTCGGATGTCTACCGAGCGAGATCGCTGCGGGACGAGCCCAGCGCGTCGGGCGTCAGTGAGCTTCGACCGCGGCCACCGACTCCGCGAGCGCGTCCACGATCCGGTCGATCTGGGCATCGGTGGTGACGAACGGGGGACAGAACGTGTTGGTGTCGGTGCCGATCGCCCGGGTGATCACGCCCCGTGCGAGCATCGCGTCACGCACGGACGTGCAATCGATCCCGGAACGATGGGCCACGGCCCAGACCGCGCCGTCGCCGCGAACGTCGGAGAGCACGCCATCGGCCGCGAGCGACCGCAGGCCATCACCGAGCCGGGTGCCCATCGCCGAGCCTCGCTCGAGCAGCGATTCACCTTCGATGATGTCGAGGTTCTTCATCGCCGCGGCACAGGCGACCGGATGACCGGAGTAGGTGTATCCGTGACGCAGGATGAACCCCGGATCGGACTCGAGTCCGGGCGCGCCGCCGGTCCCACGAAGACCCCGCCGAGCGGGACGTACCCCGACGTGACCCCCTTGGCGAAGGTGACCAGATCCGGGCGCACGCCGTACCGGTGGGCGCCGAACCAGGTCCCGAGACGGCCATAGCCCGTGATGACCTCGTCGAACACGAGGAACGCACCGTGCTGATCGCACAGGCGCCGCAGGCCTTCGAGGTAGCCGTCCGGGGGAGGGAACACGCCGCCGGCGCCCTGCACCGGCTCGGTGATCACGGCGGCGACCTCGCCGGACCGTTCGGACATCAGCTTGGCCACGGCCTCGAGGTCGTCGCTCGGCACCTGGACCACCTCGGCCAGCAACTGGCCGTAGCCCTCCTTGTTGGGGGCGATGCCCTGGGCGGAGGTGCCGCCGTAGTTCACGCCGTGGTAGCCCCGCACCCGAGAGATGATCAGTTGCCGCTCGGGATGCCCCGCGGCAGCTTGCGCCACGCGGGCCAACTTCATCGCGGTGTCGATGGACTCGGATCCGGAGGACGTGAAGAACACCCGGGCGTCGGGCATCGGGCCGATGTCGACCAGCCGGGCCGCGAGGGCTTCGGCCGCGGGGTTCGTGAAGGGATCGAAGGTGGAGTACGCGGCCAGCGTCGACGCCTGCTGGGCGATGGCCTCACCCATCTCGGCGCGGCCATGGCCGATCCCGCAGTACCAGAGCGACGCCATGGCGTCGATCAGCTCGTTTCCGTCGCTGTCCCACACCACGGCGCCGTCGCCACGCACGATCGAGATGAACTGCTCACGGGTCGGTTTGGCGAAGGGGTGCAGGAACGGCGACAACATGTCTGGCACATTACGTGACCCGGTCCGACCAGGCGACCGACGGTGACGTCCCCGTCTGGAACTCCTCAAGCCTCGGCCCTGGATGGCGTAGGATCGGCGCGGCGGCGAGGTGGTGGCCACCGGACGGTACGGCGACGGCACAGCGACCGGGCAGGGATCGAGCGAGGCGATGGGCTGACTGACCCATTTGCATGGTGTCCGAGGGGCATGCTGCTCAGAGTGGTTGATACTTCACTCGTAGCCCACCTGGAGGGACGGGTCCGATGTTCGACAAGTGGAAGATCAGAACTCGGCTGGCTGTCGTGGTCCTCGTGCCGGCGATCGCCCTCACCGCGCTGGCTGGCGTCGGGTACCGGACCCTGTACAGCGCCAAGATCGGATCCCGGTCCTACGACCGCATCGTCGACGCCAAGGATCTGCTGACCGACGTGGCGCCCTCGGATCTCTCGCTCACCGACAGCTACGCCACGGTCTTGGCCCTGGCCACCGAGACCGACGGCCCCACGATCGCAGTCGAGGAACAGCGGCTGGTGGACCAGCAGCAACGCTTCGACGCGGCGCGTGCCCGCTGGAACTCGGTGATCGTCGGGGGAACCGCACTCGACCAGGAACTGCAGTCAGGCGTGTACCCGACCGCGGATCGTTTCTTCGATGCCGTGTCGTCGCAGTTCCTCCCCGCGGTCGAGCGGGGCGACCCCGCCGCGGCGCAGTCGGTGATCAGCAGCGAGATCGCGCCGGTGTTCGAGGAGCACCGTGCCGCGATCGATCGGATGGTTCCCCTCGCCGAGGAACAGGTCGGCCTGGTCGAGAACTTCGCCGACGACCTGGTGGCCCGCCGGACCTGGCAGCTGCTGGCCGCCCTCGCCGCGATCGCGTTGGTCGTCATCGTCGTGAGTGCGGTCGTGGCTCGCTCGATCATCCAGCCGGTGCGCCAGCTGATCTCGTCCGCCTCGCGTGCCGAGGCCGAGCTGCCGGGCATCGTCGACGCCGTCCAGCACGGACAGCCACCGACCGCGATCGAGCCGATCTCGGTCGCGAGCGGCGGAGAACTCGGGGCTCTGGCCACGGCGATGAACGGGATGCAATCGACGGCGGTCCAGCTCGCGAGCGAGCAGGCCCAGACCCGTCGCAACGTCTCGACCATGCTCGCCAACCTCGCTCGTCGCAACCAGAGTCTGCTGAACCGCACCCTGTCCTTCATCTCCCAGCTCGAGGAGAACGAACGCGACCCGCAGACGCTGCAGAACCTGTTCAAGTTGGACCACCTCGCCACCCGCATGCGGCGCAACGCCGAGAGCCTCCTCGTGCTGGCCGGTTCGGACACCCCCCGCACGTGGCCCCGCCCCATCGAGGCCTCCGAGATCGTGCGGGCGTCGCTCTCGGAGATCGAGGACTACGACCGGGTCGATCTCACCCAGGTCGACCAGACCTGGATCCGAGGCTCGATCGTCTCCGACCTGGTTCATCTCCTGGCCGAGTTGCTCGACAACGCCACCCGGTTCTCGCCCCCCGAGACGAAGGTGACCGTGGTCGGCAAGTCGACCGAGAACGGCTACATCTTGTCGGTCATCGACCAGGGCATGGGCATGACGAGCGAACAGCTCGCCCAGGCCAACCGGGAGCTCGACGCCGTGTCGCGACCCGAAGAGCGGACCTCGCTGGTCCTCGGCTTGGCGGTCGTCGGACGGCTGGCGGCGCGAAGCGGCGTGCAGGTTCGACTCTCCGAATCGCCGTTCGAGGGCGTGACCGCCCAGGTCCGGGTCCCGCACCAGCTCCTCCAGACCCCGAGCGTCGAGCCCCAGCGCCCGGCCGCCGTCCCCTCGGCCCCGCCTTCGCCGACGTCGCCGACGTCGCCGGCGCCGGCCCTCGCCGCCCCCGCGGCACCCGATCCCGTGGCCGCCGCGCAACAGGCGGTCGCGGCGGCAACGGCGCGCGCCGGGCTCCGCCCGATTGCCCCTGCCCCTGCCCCGACTTCCGCCCCCGCCGCCGCGCCTCCGCCCCCGCCGCCGGCGGCCGCCCGGTCCTTCGCCCCACCGGCCGGTCATCCCGATCAGCTCCCGCCGCCTCCGCCGACCACACGAAGTGGCCTGGCCGTGCGGGTTCCGGGTGCCCAGCTGTTCGAGTCCGGCGGCCACGGCGACGTGCCCCCGCCTCCGGTCGAGCGCACGCCGGAGTCCATCCGCGACGCACTGTCCAGCTTCCAGCACGGCTTCGAACGCGGGCCGGCTGCCGCGGCGGCCGACCGTGGCGTGCGTGATCCTTCCAACGTGGGAGAAGACCGATGAGCTCGAGCCCCCTCACCGCGCAGGTGCGCGACTTCAACTGGTTGCTCACCCGCTTCGCCAACGACACCCCGGGCGTGGAGTACGCGTTGTGCGTCTCGGCCGACGGGTTGGTCATGGCGTTCTCGTCCCGCCTCGATCGAGCCACCGCAGAGCGTCTCGCCGCGATCGTGTCCGGGCTGCGCAGCCTGGCCGACGGGACCGCCTGGCTGGTCAATCAGCATGCCGCCCACCAGGTCATCGTCGAGCTGCACACGTCGTTCTTCTTCGTGACCGCCATCGGAGATGGTTCGGCGCTGGGCGTGATCGCCGATCGTGAGTCCGCCGACATGGGCCAGATCGGTTACGAGATCGCACTCCTCGTCGAGCAAGCCCGGACCCGCTCACCCCGGCGCTGCGCGCCGAGCTGAAGCAGACGCAGTCTGACGTGCCTCCGACCGATCCGTCCGACGCCCGACCGTGATCACTGCGCTGCGACCCGTGCCCGACACCTTTCCGAGCCCCGACCCCGACACCGAGCACCACACGCTCGATCTGACGCGGCCGTACGTGAATCAGTCCACGTCCGCCGCGCTCGGCTCGGTCGTCGAGGACCTGGACGTGACCGGTGAGGTCGGCGGGCCGTACTTCCTCACCCGGGGACGAACCACGAGCTACAGCGAGGACATCACCTTCGAGACGATGGTGGTCGTGGCCGACCTGCCGTCCCCGCACATCCACGCCCTGCGGTTCGAGGAGCGACAGCTGGTCAGGCTGTGCCGCTACGAACCGCAGTCGGTCTGGAGATCGCCGCAAAACTGCGGCTCCCCATCGCCGTCGCACGGGTGTTGTGCGGCGACCTGAGCGCCTGGGGTGCTCGACGTGCCGCCCACCTGCCGATGTCGTCGACGACGTCGAGCTGATCGATGCGGTGATCGATGGCCTTCGTCAGCTGTGAGTCGAGCCGGTTGCCGCGGCGACCGAGGAGGACCTGAGCATGCCCACTCTCCAGACCCCCGCACCTCCGCAGGCCGAAGGTGGTCGGCGGATCATCCGGTCAAGGTCGTCATCGCCGGCGGCTTCGGCGTGGGAAAGACGACGATGGTCGGATCGGTGTCCGAGATCACGCCGCTCACGACCGAGGCGGCGATGACGAACATGTCGGCCGGCGTCGACGATCTCAGCCATCTGCCCGACAAGACGACCACCACGGTGGCCATGGACTTCGGCCGGATCACGATCTCCGACACCGTCGTGCTGTACCTGTTCGGCACGCCCGGTCAGGATCGCTTCGGATTCATGTGGGAGGAGCTGACCAAGGGAGCGCTCGGCGCCGTCGTGCTCGTCGACAGCCGACGCATCGCCGAATCCTTCGCGGCCATCGACTACTTCGAACACCGCGACATCCCGTTCGTGGTGGCCGTGAACTGCTTCAACGGTGAGCAGGCCCACGAGCTGGCCGAGATCCGTCAGGCCCTCCAGATCCGCGACGACATCCCCCTCGTGGCCACCGACGCCCGCGAGCGGCCCAACGTCCGGGACCTGTTGATCACGGTCCTCGAACTGACCCGAGAGCGCGCCGTCGCCCGCCTCAAGGCACGCGAGGCAACCCGGCCCGCACCGGGTCGCGGCCGCCGCTGAGACGGCAACTTCGTTCCGTCGGCGCGAACCGGTACGCTACGGCCACCGCACGGAGAGCGAAGCCGGTGAAATTCCGGCGCTGTCCCGCAACTGTGATGCCTCTCGAGGGCTGAGCCAGGTCGCCTCTCGGCGCGGTGCGCAGGAAACCCTCGAGGAAAAGGGGCTCCCCGCTCGGTCGGCCCGGATTCCGTCGCCTCCCGCTCGTGGACCAGACCTCGAGCCACAGGAGGTATCTGGATGACACGAACCCCATCGTTGCTGGCCGGAGCGGCTGCACTCGCCGTGTTGCTCGTCGCCTGCGGCGACGACGCCGAACCCGTCGTGAGCACGGCGAGTACCGAGAGCGCCCCGTCGTCGGTTGCGGACAGCGGCCCCGAGCAACAGGACCCGACGTCGATCGTGTCCTTGTCCCCGACCGCCACCGAGATGCTCTTCGCCATCGGCGCCGGCGACCAGGTCGTCGCCGCCGACAGCTACTCCACCTTCCCGGCCGAGGCGCCGACCACCGAGCTGAGCGCCTACGAGCCGAATCTCGAGGCGATCGCCGGCTTCGATCCCGACCTCGTGGTGTTGGCCGCCGGTGGCGACATCGAAGATCAACTCGCGGAGGTCGGCATCGACACGCTCGTGCTCGACGCCGCGGTGACGATCGACGACACCTACGCCCAGATCGAACAGCTCGGCGCCCTGACCGGGCACGACGCCGACGCGGCGCAGGTCGTGGCGGACATGCAGCATGACATCGACGAGATCGTCGCCTCGGTGCCGGCCACCGCCGAGCCCCTCACCTACTACCACGAACTCGACGACACCTTCTACAGCGTGACGTCGCAGACCTTCATCGGGAACCTCTACGGCCTGCTCGGCTTGGAGAACATCGCCGATCCGGTCGACGACGGCTCCGCGTTCGGCTACCCGCAACTCTCCGCGGAGTACATCATCGACGCCGATCCGGATCTGATCTTCCTCGCCGATACCAAGTGCTGCGGCCAGACGGCGGCCTCCGTCGGGGACCGACCGGGTTGGGACACGCTGACCGCGGTCGCCCGCGGCGGTGTGGTGGAACTGGACGACGACGTGGCCTCGCGGTGGGGACCCCGCGTCGTGGACCTGCTCCGAACCGTCGCGTCGGCCGTCGCTGCGACTCCGGCGAGCTGATCGCCGTGCACGTCGCCGGAGTGCGTCCCCATCGTTGGGCGGCCCCGGCCACCGTCGCGCTTCCTGCTCGCCTCGTTGGCACTCGGTGTGGCGATCGGACCGATCCGGCTCCCGCTCGCGGACATCGTGCGTGAGTTGCTCGATCGAGTGCCGCTGATCCATCTCGACAGCGGCCTGTCCGACCGGGAGGCGGCGATCGTGTGGCAGTGGCGTGCCCCTCGCGTCGTGCTCGGAGCGCTCGTCCGGTTTCACGCTGTCCCTCGCCGGAGCGTCGTACCAAGGCGCGTTCCGGGAACGCGCTTCGCCGATCCCTATCTGTTGGGCGTCGCCGCCGGCGCCGGCTTCGGGCGCCACGGTCGCGATCGTGATTCGCCACGACGGCGGTTCCACGCTCGTCCTCCCGGTCGCCGCCTTCCTCGGGGCCAGCGCCGCCGTCACCTTGACGTATCTCGTCGGCGGGGTCGCTCGCCGGGCATCGGCCACCCGGCTGGTGCTGGCCGGCGTCGCGATCGCGAGCTTCTTCACGGCGGCCCAGACCTACCTGCAGCAGCAGAACGCCGAGGTGCTGCGCGAGGTGTACTCGTGGATCCTCGGCCGGCTCGGCACCTCGCAGTGGTCCGACGTGAGGACCGTGCTGCCGTACGTCGTGGTGTCCTCGACCGTGCTGCTCCTGAACCGCCGCACGCTCGACGTCCTCGGAGTCGGCGACGAGGAAGCAGCGACGCTCGGCGTGAACGTCGCCCGGTCTCGCCTGGTGATCGTTGCCGCCGCGTCGCTCGGCACCGCAGCGGTGGTGTCGGTCAGCGGACTCATCGGCTTCGTCGGCATCATCGTGCCCCACACCGTGCGTCTCGTCGTCGGGGGGAGCTATCAGCGGATCCTGCCGCTCTCGATGGTGCTCGGCGCGGCCTTTCTGGTGCTCATGGATCTGCTGGCCCGCACGGTGCAGCAACCGGCCGAGGTCCCGATCGGCGTCATCACCGCCTTCGTCGGGGCCCCCTTCTTCCTCCTCGTGCTGCGGAACCGGGAGCGTTCGGCGTGATCGGCGAGACGCTCGTCGCTCGCGACGTGTCGGTCCGTCTGGGCGGAGCGACGATCGTGGATCGCGTGTCGCTGCACGTCGAGCCGGGGGAGTGGCTCGCGGTCATCGGGCCGAACGGTGCGGGCAAGTCGACCTTGCTCCGGGCCGTCTCCGGGACAGCGCGGTTCGCCGGGCGCGTCGAGATCGGCGGGCGATCGATCACCTCGATGCCCAGCCGCGAGCGGGCCCGGCACATCGCCGTCGTGGCCCAGGCTCCGGTGATCCCCGAAGGCATCACCGTCGGCGAGTACGCCGCCCTCGGCCGAACGCCCTACGCCGGTCGGTTCGGTGCGGCCCGCCTCGGCGATGCCGCTCGCGTCGCCGAGGTGCTCGGTGAACTCGGGATCATCGAGTTCGCCCAGCGGCCGATGACCACGCTGTCCGGCGGCGAGCGTCAGCGGGCACTGCTCGCCCGAGCGCTGGTACAGGACACGCCCGTCCTCTTGCTGGATGAGCCCACGAGCGCACTCGACGTCGGTCACCAACAAGACGTCCTCGAACTCGTCGACCGGCTCCGGCGCGAGCGCGGCCTCACCGTGCTGATGACGATCCACGACCTCACCCTGGCCTCCCGATACGCCGATCGTCTCCTGCTCCTCGTCGACGGCCGCGAGGAAGCGAGCGGGACGGCGGGCGAGGTACTCACCGAAGATCACCTGTCGCGGTTCTACGGTGCGCGGGTGCGGGTGCTGTGCCTGGAGGATGGCATCGCCATCGTGCCTCGCCGGCCACCCCACCGACCGCGCGTCGTTCGCGACACTCCACTCACCGACTCACTGATCGCCGAGGACGTACCGACATGACCGACGCCGAACCCACGACCGATTCGACCCGAGACGCCGAGGTGCCGCTGGCGGAGGACCCCCGACCGAACGAGCTTCGTGTCGCGAAGTCACTGGTCCTCGTGAACACCGGAGACGGGAAGGGCAAGACGACGTCCGCGCTCGGTGTGGTCCTGCGCGCCGTCGCGCAGGACTGGCGGGTCGCCGTCATCCAGTTCCTGAAGAGCGGGGACTGGAAGGTCGGGGAGGAGACCGCCGCCCGCCGGCTCGGGGTCGAGTGGTGGGCGATCGGCGAAGGGTTCTCGTGGGACTCGGAGAACCTCGACAAGGACCAGGAGACCGCCCGGCTCGCATGGGCCAAGGCGAAGGAAGCGATCACCTCGGGTGACTATCGGCTCGTGATGCTCGACGAGATCACCTACCCGCTCAACTGGGGTTGGATCCCGATGGACGACGTCGTCGACACGATCGTCCACCGCCCCGAACGGACCAGCGTGATCCTCACCGGTCGGGACGCGCCGGCGCCGGTGATCGAGATCGCCGACACCGTCACGGAGATGCGCATGGTCAAGCACGCCTACAACCAGGGCATCGCGGCCAAGAAGGGCATCGACTATTGAGCTACCGCCTCCTGCTCGGCGGAGTCCGCTCGGGGAAGAGTCGGCTCGCGGTCGAACTCGCCGAACGTCAGCATGCGCCGGTGGTCGTGATCGCGACGGCGGTCGCGTTCGACGAGTCGATGGGGGAGCGAATCCGTCGTCACCGAGCGGAACGGCCGCCGTCGTGGAGCACGATCGAGGAGCCGGAACGAGTCGTCGAACGGATCGGTGAGGTCGACCCGAGCGCGTTCGTGTTGCTGGATTGCGCGACGGTCTGGGCCGCCAATCTCATGCTCGGCGAGATGGCGGACGCCGAGATCATCGAACGGTCCGAGGCGCTCGCCGAGACACTCGCCGGCCGGTCCGGTCACGGGGTGGTGGTCACCAACGAGGTGGGGATGGGTGTCCACCCGAGCTCCGAGCTCGGCCGCCGCTACCGCGACGTCCTCGGGGCCGTCAACGTCCGCCTGGCGAGCCGCGCCGAGCGATCCGCACTGATCGTCGCCGGTCGGGCGATGCTGCTCGACGACCCGATCGCGCTCCTGGGATGACCCCTGGCATGAAGGGTCTGCGACTCGCCGGATCCTTCCTCACGCGCGTGCCGCTGCACGCCGACGGTGAGGCCGACGTCAACGACGCCGTGCCCTGGTTCCCCGTCGTCGGCGCGCTCGTCGGCGGGGTCGGAGCCGGCGTCGCCGCCGTGGCGTGGCTGGTGCTGCCGGCGGGGCCGTCGGTCGCCCTCGCCCTCGTGGCGATGGCGCTCGTCACCGGCGCCTTCCACCACGACGGTGTGGCCGACATCGCCGACGCCTTCGGCGGCGGGTGGAATCCGGATGACCGCTTCAGAATCCTGAAGGACTCGCGCCACGGCACCTACGGCGTCACGACCTTGGTGCTCGTGCTGCTCGTGCAGTACTCGGCCTGGTCCTCGACCACGTACCGATGGGCGGTCGTGGCGCCCGTGCTCGCCGGGATGGTCGGACGGGCGGCGATCCTCGGCGTGTTGTTGGCGGGTACCCCTGCCCACCGGCCCGGCCTGGGCACCGACTACTCGGCGGGCGTGCCCAGACGTCGCGCCGCGGTGTCGCTCGGACTCGCCTGCGGCGCGGCGGTGACCGTCGCTGGATGGTGGGGTGTCGCAGCGTTGGCCGCCGTCATCGTCACCTCCGCGGTGGTGCACCGTCTCGCGGTCCGCAAGATCGGCGGCTTCACCGGCGACGTGCTGGGCGCCACCGAGATCGTCGCGGAGGCTGCCGTCTTCCTGGTGGCGGCGGCTGCGGCGGCCGGCGGCGCCTCCCCCTGGTGGTGGTGAGCGACCGCACCCGACACCTCGACGGGTCAGGACGCGTCTCGACGCGCGCTGGGGTTTCCGGGTACGTTCCCACGAATTTCATCGGATGCCTCGCTGCTCGCGGGTGCGAGGCGTCGGCCGATGCGGCGGTACGGGGGTGCCGGTGGGGACGTCGAACAGAGCAGCGGAGAACGCGAGCAGCGACCGGTACGCCGGTCTCGACGCGGTGCGCGTCATCGCGGTGGTCGTGGTGGTGCTGTTCCACGCCGGGGCCTTGATCCCTGGCGGGTTGCTCGGCGTCTCGGTGTTCTTCGTGCTGTCCGGCTTCCTGGTCGGTGGGCGGCTGTGGGCGAACTCGGGCGACGGCGGGATCGATCGGTCCCGCTTCTGGAACCGCCGGATCCGGCGACTGATGCCAGCGTCCCTGCTCGTCCTCGCCGCCATCGTGTCGATCTGGGCGCGCGGGCAGGCGCTCGGCGCCACGGACGTCTGGAGCAGCGTGTTCCCGCTGCGGAACTGGGCGCTGCTCGTGACCCATGCCGGGTACGGCGCTGCGCCGAGTCCCACCGAGCACTACTGGTCGCTCGCGGTCGAGGAGCAGGTCTACCTCGTGCTCCCCGTGCTGCTCGTGGCGGTGGTCAGCGTCGCACGCCGCTCGGCGGCGGCGATCGTCGCTGTGATCGCGGTCGCGTCGATGGTGGGGTGTGCCTGGACCGCGTCGAACTCCCTCGACGTGTCCTACCTCGCCACGCCGTGGCGGGTGGGGAGGTGATGGCCGGGGTGGCCCTCGCCGGATGGATGCAAGGTCGCGCCGTGAGGCGGTGGGTGGCGGAGGGAACCGAGTCGTCGGCCTCGTCGGTCTCGCCGTGGTGTTCACGGCATTGTCCTGGCCCGACGCCGCCGTGCCTCGGATCGGGATCCGGTCGCGGTGGCGGCGACCCTGCTGTGTTGCGTCGCGGCGCTGAACCCTCGGTCATGGATCTCGGTCGTCGGCGCTGGTCGTCTCGTTCGCTGGCTCGCCGATCGGTCCTACGAGCTGTACCTGGTCCACGTGCCGCTGCTGCTCTGGATCGACGAGTACGGAGTCGGGTTCGGCGGGCTGCGCCTGCTCGGCGTTCGTCTCGTGGCGTGTATCGCGACAGCGGCCGCGGTGCACCGGCTCGTGGAGCCGATCCGCCACGGTCATCGCCTGGCGAGCCCCGGGCGGCTGTCGGCCGCGCTCGCCGTACCGGCGCTGGTCATCCTGCTCGTACCGACCGTGTGGCCCGTCGCTCCGGTCGCACCCAGTGCCGTGCCGAGCAGCACCGATCTCGCCCTCCTCGCCGGAGCGCCGAGCCCGCCCCGGGCGGCCCATGCGCCGGGCGCGGCCGCACGCCGGACCGCGGAGCCCACACCCGTTGCCGCCGCGCCGCAACCGACGATCTGGTGGGTCGGGGACTCGACGATCCGCGAGCTCGACGATGCCGCGATGACCGAGCCGACGTTGTCGCACGCCTTGGCCGACGCCGGATTCGTCGTCACCGGGGGCGTCGGCTTTCGCGGGCTCGCGGCGTGCGAGGCGCGGACCTGGGACGCCCGGGACGTCGGTGGACCGAAGCTCGACCTTCCCGCCGCCGTGGACGCCGTGGGCAGCTGGTTCTCCGTCACCCCCGCCGATCTGGTGTTGGTCCAGGTCGGCGCCAACGACATCGCCCGCCGCGCTGCGGGACCCGAGGACTGGAGGTCGTGCATCGAACGGTTCCTCGACGCGCTGCCACCGGATGTCTCGGTCATGTGGGTCGTGCCCTATCTGGCCCCCTGGTGCTGGTGCGACGAGCTCGCAGCGGCGACGTCGCGACGTGACCGCTTCGAGACCGAGCTGCGGGCCGTCGCCCGTGATCACCCGCGGCTGGTGGTCATCGACGACGGGCTCGCCGGCCGCTCGGACGCCCGGGACCTGGCCACCGTGGATGGCCTGCATGCCACGACCTCCGGCCGCGCGACACGCATCGATCATCTCGTCACCGAGGCTCGGATCGAACTCCTCCGGGGCTCCGGCTCCGAGTCGTCGTGGTGGTGGTGACCGCTGGCGCTCAGCTTCCCGACGAGGGGCCGCCCGAGACCAGATGGAGCAGGCGCCGGATGATGCACTGCAGGTTCTCCTGGCGGTGGAACAGCAGTTGGCGCGGCCCTTCGTGGAGCGAGGCGCCGTCGTCGGCCGCGGCTCCGGTGAGGTGCAACGGGAGATGGGTGGTCGTCGCCAACAAGGCGAACGGCACCGGATCGCCGATCACCGCGTCGACCTCGAGCACGCCTCGGGTCGGATCGACCAGATGGATGGAGCCGCCGAACAGGTGAGCGAGCGCCCGGTTCTCCTCGAGCACTCGGCCCAAACGTTCGTCGGGGGTTGCGCCGGCGAGCACCAGGTCGACGCCGCATCGGACCGCGGCCTCGACGAGCGAATCCCGATACGCATCGGGCCCTCCGACGAACGCGATCCTCCGACCCCGGAGCTGACCGAGCAGCTCCCGCAGGGTGAGCAGGTCTGCGAGCACGTGGACCGGTTGGTGCAGATCGGATGTGGCATTGACGATCGGGACGCGGGCCGAACGGCGTGCCTTCGTGAGCAGCGCATGGTCCTCGGTGCCGAGCAGTGCGGCGCGCAAGGGGGGATCGACGTCGGCCCCGAGCGGGCTGTGGCGATCGGTCCACAACAACGGCCATTCGCTGGCGACGACGACGCCCCCGGCGTGGGTCACGGCCTCGTCGGCCGCGGTCTGGAGGTGGGTGCGCCAGGCCGGGATGTCGAGCAGGTACGACCCGCCGTCGAGCCGGACGCAGTCCTCGTTCGGTTCGAGCAGGCGATGCACCTCCTCGACGCTGAGATCTGCCACCCGCAGCACACTGCGAGTCGATACGGAGGGGGCGGTCGTCTGGTCGTGCTGGACGGTCGTGGCCCCGTGGATGGGAACGCCGCTGGTCGTCATGGGTCAATCGTGGCGCGGCGTGAGGCCCGAGGGGGAGAGTCGAAGGTCCTGGGGGGACGAGCGCGCCGGACCCGTGCACCGGGACGTCACCGCGCCGATCCTGGAAGTCAGGGAGCTCGAAGGAGTCACGATGGAACGCACCGTCGCAGCAGCGTTGTTGGATCGAGAGGCCCAACGGTGGACCGCCGAGCGGGCCCAGCGCGATCAGGAGTCGAGTGGTCTCGAGGTCGAATCGGCGGTCGGGTCCGCCGTTCAGGCCGGCGATCGCAGCGACCTGGCGGCAGCGACGCGAGCCTGGCACGAGGATCGCGAGTTCTCCCGGGAAGCCGAGGCCGCGCTGGACGAGATCGAGGCGGCCAGGGTCCGGTTGGCCAAGGGGACCTACGGCACGTGTGAGCGGTGCGGTGCTCGGATCGGCGACGAACGGCTCGAGGCCGTGCCGGCGACGAGGTTCTGCGTCGCGCACGCCTGACGCCGGCCGCGCCGGCCGGTCAGGCGAGCTTGAGGAACAGCCGCTCGACCTCTTCGAGATCGAAGCCGGCTTCGGTGGCGCCATCCGGATCGGTGAGGCAGGTCGACAGGCCCGCAGCGAGCAACTTGAAGCCAGCTTGATCGAGCGCCTTTCGGGCCGCCGACAGCTGAGCGATGATGTCCCGGCACTCCCGACCTTCCCGGATCATCGCCTGGACCCCGCGAACCTGCCCTTCGGCGCGAGCGAGACGGCGGAGCAGGTCAGCGTTCACGTCCTCGGGGAGTTGCATCGTCAGAGCATACCCCTATGTGTATCCGCGAAGGAGGCTTCGGCCCCGGGCCGGTGCCCTCGGCCTAGACTCTGGCGCCATGGCTGTCGCGAACCCCGCATTCGCGCAATATTGCGAAGCGATCTTCGAGCTCGACGAGGACGAAGTCGAGGTCATCCAAGCGCGGATCGCGGAGCGGCTCGGGGTGTCCCGGCCGGCGGTGTCGGAGATGATCCGGCGTCTCGAGGCCGCCGAACTCGTCGAGGTGGAGAAGTCGGCGATCTGCCTGACGTCCACCGGTCAGGTGCTCGCCCAGCAGGCGGTCCGCCGCCACCGGCTCGCCGAGCGCTTCCTGACCGACGTGCTGAAGCTCTCCTGGGCCGAGGCCCACCACGAGGCGGGCAAGTGGGAGCACGTGATCAGCGAACCGGTCGAGGCCGCGATGGTGGGCCTGCTCGGCGACCCCACCACCTGCCCCCACGGGAACCCGATCCCTGGGTCCGCCTACGCCGAGCCGGATTACCGTCCGCTCGCCGCAGTCGCCGTCGGTGTGTCCTTCACCGTGGCTCGCATCCCCGAAGAGCTCGAGTTCACGCCCGGGTTGCTCGACTTCCTCGAGGAGTCGTGGCTCACGCCCGGCCGGTCCGGTGTGATCCGCGCCGCGTCGCCCGACGGCACGCTCACCGTCGAGGTCGAGGGCCGCCCGGTCGGCATCGGCAGCTTCGCCGCCGAGCGCATCCTCGTCACGACCTGATCCGTGGCGGCCAGATCCGTGGCGGCGCCGGTCCTCGTGACCGCGGCCGACAGCGAGCCGATGCAGCGCCGTGTCGCGGCCAACCTCGCCGATCGAGGTGCTCGCCCGGGCGACCGGGTCGCCGTGATCGCGTCGGCCGACTCGCCGGAATACCTGGCCGTTGCGCTCGGTGCGCTTCGCAGCGGCGTGATCCCGGTCCTGCTCAACGCCTCGCTGACGCCCACCGAACAGAACGCCCTGCTCGCCGACGCCCAGCCCTCGTTCGTGCTCCGCGACGACGATCTCGCCCGGGTCACCGGAGCGGGCAGACCAGCCGAGCTCGCTCCGTGGCCGTTGGCTCGTCCGATGATGTACACCTCGGGGACGACCGGCCGCCCCAAGGGGGTGTGGACCGGCGTGCTCGACGAGTCCGACGCCGAAGCCCTCGTCGCCGAGGAACGCGAGCTCTGGGGCTTCTGCCGTGACGACCGGATGCTGATCGTCTCGCCGCTCCACCATTCGGCGCCGCTCGATTCGCCGGCGGGGTACTGCTCGAGGGCGGCTCGGTCGTGCTGTCCCGGGGGACGGCGCACCTCGCCGAGGCGATCGCCGACCATCGACCGACCAGCAGCTTCGTGGCCCCGGCTCACCTCCAGCGACTCTTCGCTGCCACCGAGCTGCCCCCGCTCGACTCGTTCCGCCTGATCGCCCACGCCGGAGCGCCGTGCCCGGAGCCGTTGAAGCTCCGGGCGATCGAAGCGTTCCCGCGCGACTCGGTCTGGGAGTTCTACGGCTCGACCGAGGGCCAGTTCACCGCGTGCAGCACCGCGGACTGGTCGGCTCGTCCCGGAACCGTCGGGCGGGCGCGGCCGGGTCGACGACTCGAGATCGCCGCTGACTCGACGATCTGGTGCCACGTGCCTCGCCACGCGCGATTCGAGTACTGGAACGATCCGGACAAGACGGCGCGGGCGTGGCGAGACGGTGCCTTCGGCGTCGGCGACCTCGGACGCCTCGACGACGACGGCTACCTCTTCCTCGACGGACGTCGTGACGATCTCATCATCACCGGTGGCGTGAACGTCTACCCGTTGGAGATCGAGCAGGCGATCGTGGCCCACCCCGGCGTCCTCGAGGCGGCGGTGTTCCCGCTGCCCGACGAGCGCTGGGGGCAGGCGGTCGTCGCCGCGGTCGTCGGTGACGTCGACCTCGACGAACTCCGGACCCACCTCGCCGCCCGGCTCGCACCGTACAAGCTGCCGAAGCGGATCGAGCGGGTGGCCGAGCTGCCCCACAGCCCGACCGGAAAGCTGAAGCGTTCCACAGTGGCCGCCGAGCTCGGTCTGGCCTGAACGTCCTCGACGCGGATTCGCCCCGACCAGGACTCGCCCCGACCAGGACTCGCCCCGACCAGGAATGGTCAACTCCGGTCCGGACGGGGAAGGATCGAGCGCATGAGCAACTACGAGCAGATCTATGTGGACGGGGCCTGGGTGTCGTCGACCGGGAGCGACCGGATCGACGTCATCGACTCGGTGACCGAGGAGGTCATGGGCACCATCGTGGCGGGCACCGCCGAGGATGTGGATCGCGCGGTCCGAGCCGCGGCCGCCGCCTTCGCGACGTGGTCGTCGACCTCGGTCGAGGAGCGGGCCAAGTACATGACCCGGATCGGGGAAGGGCTGGCCGCTCGGATGGACGAAGTGGCCTCGATGATCTCGCGCGAGACCGGCATGGTGAAGATGCTGTCCCAGATCATCCAGGTCGGCCTGCCGATGAACAGCTTCAACGCTGCCGCCGAGGTCGCCCGTACCTACACCTTCGAGGAGATGTCCGGGAGTTCGCTGATCGTGCGGGAGCCGATCGGTGTCGTCGGCTGCATCACGCCGTGGAACTACCCGCTGCACCAGATCGCGGCGAAGGTCGCCTACGCCATGGCGGCGGGGTGCACGGTCGTGCTCAAGCCGAGCGAGGTCGCCCCGCTCGACGCCTTCGTCCTGGCAGAGATCATCCACGATGTCGGTCTGCCCGCCGGGGTGTTCAACCTGGTGCCGGGAACCGGACCCGTGGTCGGTGAAGCGATCGCCGCCCATCCGTTGGTCGACATGGTCTCCTTCACCGGCTCGACGCGAGCCGGGCGCCGGGTGACGCAGGTGGCGTCGGAGACGGTGAAGAAGGTCGCCCTGGAACTCGGGGGCAAGAGCGCCAACATCATCGGTGACGACCTCGACGAGGCCACGTTCGCCAAGGCGGTCGCCGACGGGATCGGCAAGGCCTTCATCAACTCCGGCCAGACCTGTTCGGCGCTGACCCGGATGCTCGTCCCGCGCTCGCGGCTGGCCGAAGCAGAGGCGGTCGCCACCGCCACGGCGGAGGCCTTCACCGTCGGCAGTCCATTCGAGGACGGGGCCAAGCTGGGCCCGCTGGCCTCGGCCGCCCAGCGGGACCGAGTCCAGAACTACATCCAGGTCGGGATCGACGAAGGCGCCAAGGTGCTGATCGGCGGCACGGGTGCCCCGGAGGGTCGCGACGCCGGATTCTTCGTCCGGCCGACGGTGTTCTCGGAGGTCCGCAACGACATGCGGATCGCCCAGGAGGAGATCTTCGGGCCGGTGCTCTCGATGGTCCCGTACGAGGACCTCGACGACGCCGTGCGCATCGCCAACGACTCGGACTACGGCCTGTCGGGCGGAGTGTGGCTGGCCGACAAGGATGCCGCGATCGCGCTCGCCCGTCGCATCCGCACCGGCCAGATCGCGGTCAACGGCGGCAAGTTCGATGCCAACGCTCCGTTCGGGGGCTACAAGCAGTCCGGCGTCGGGCGCGAGTACGGGAAGTTCGGCTTCGAGGAGTTCCTCGAGGTCAAGGCACTCCAGCTCTGAGTCGGTGCCTCAGCTCTGAGTCGGTGCCTCGGCCCGGGTCTGTCGACGCAGACCCGGGCCGTGTCGCGTGACTGGGCCGACGTGCCGCGGCGGCGGGCTCAGAACCCGACGCCGGATCAGGGGTCGAGCGGTGCAGCCAGCGCGGCGGTGAGGGCGGCGAGGAGATCGTCGTAGTCGTCGAACGCGGGGAACTGCGGGAACTCGGCGATGACGTTGGGCGGCGCGTGGAACAAGAAGCCGTGGTGGGCGGCGCCGAGCATCGTCGTGTCGTTGTAGCTGTCGCCGGCGGCCGCCACGCGATAGTTGAGCGACCGGAAGGCGGCGACCGCCTTGCGCTTCTGGTCCGCCTGGCGCAGGCGATAGCCGACGATCCGGTCATCGGCCACGTCGAGGCGGTGGCACAGGACGGTCGGCATGCCGAGGTGGACCATCAACGGCGCTGCGAACTGCTCGAAGGTGTCGGAGAGGATGATGACCTGGGTTCGTCGCCGCAGCTCGTCCAAGAACGCCTTGGCACCGGGAAGTGGTTCGAGCCCGGCGATGACGTCCTGGACGAGCGACATCGTGAGCCCGTGCTCGGCCAGCAGGTCCAGCCGATACCGCATCAGCACGTCGTAGTCCGGTTCGTCGCGAGTCGTCCGCCGAAGCGCGTCGATCCCGGTCCGCTCGGCCACCGCGATCCAGATCTCCGGGACGAGTACCCCCTCCAGGTCGAGGGTCACCAGGGTCTGGGACGGCATCGCATCGTTGCTCACCGACCCAGTGTGCCGCACGGGACCACCGTGGTTCAGGGTCCACTGGTGGCGAAGTCGGCGCGCGCTGCGAGCCGGTTCGGCGTCCAACGCGTGCGGGCGGGACGGGGCCGGTGCCGTACCCTGCGGGGTATGACGACCTTGGGGGAGGGCCACGCGCCTTCGGCACCGCTCACCGCCGACGAACGAGCCGCGCTGCAACGTCGAGTCCTCCGGGTCCTCCAGGCCGGACAGATCGTCGGTGCGGTGGCCATGGCATCGGCGACGACGGTCGGGGCCTTCGTCATCCAGGACCTCCTCGGCGACGAGACGGCCTGGACCGGGCTGGCGACCGCCGCTGCGACGGTGGGTGCGGCCGCGATGTCCCAGAGCCTCGCTCGACGGATGAGTCGTTCCGGCCGGCGCGCCGGCCTCCAACTCGGCTATGCGACCGCGGCGACCGGAGCGCTCGTCGCCGCCCTCGCCACCGAGCTGCGCTGGTTCCCGCTGTTCTTGATCGGACTGTTCTTGTACGGCAGCGGCTCGGCTTCGAACCTCATGGCTCGCTACGCCGCATCGGACCTCGCCGAGCCGGAGGAGCGAGCGAGCGCGATGAGCAAGGTCGTGTTCGCCACCACCTTCGGCGCGGTCTGGCCGATGCTCGCCGACGCCCGCCGAGCACGCTGGCGAGCTATGGTTCGGGCTCGAGACCTACACCGGGCCGTGGTTGCTCAGCGCAGTGCTCCTCGCCGCGGCGATGGTGAACGCCGCTGTCTGACTGTTCGATCCGCTGATCGCCATCGGTGGGCTGCGCCAGGGGCCCGCCCCGTCACGGCGGGCGCAGATCTCCGAGGCGGCGGCCACGATCCGAGCACGCCCGGCCGCGATCTTGGCCTTGGCGTCGATGGCGATCTCCCAAGGAGTGATGGTGGGCGTCATGGCGATGACGCCGGTGCACATGAAGCTGCACGGCCACGAGACGATGAGCCTGTACGTGGTGTCGTCGCACATCGCCGGGATGTTCGCTCGCCGCTGGTCGGGCGCTTCGCCGACCGGTGCGGACGGCTGATGACCATCCAGGTCGGAGCGATCCTGCTGGTGGCGTCCACCGCGATGGGCCGCGCTGTCCGGCGATGTCGAACTGCTGCTGTTCCCGGCGCTCTGGGGGCTGGGCCTGGGCTGGAACTTCGGGCTGATCGGCGGGTCGAGCCTGCTCGTCGACGCGGTGCCGGAGAACAGCCGGGTCTCGGTCCAGGCACCGCGATCTCTGCATGAGTCTGTGCGGTGGGCTGGCCGGGTTCTCGTCGGGCTTCATCCGCAAGGCCTGGGGCTACCACCCGTTGTCGATGGGGGTACGTTGATCGCAGGAATCCTCCTGCTCATGGCATGGAACGCCCAGGCCAGGAAACTTTCGTACACCCCCTGAGCACGATGGCGTCATGATCGAACTCGCCGCTCTCCCGACATCCCTGCCGCTGGCGCTCGGCCGGAGCCACCGGGCCAGGGTCACCCTCGAATCCGGCCGTTCGGCCGGGCACCGCTGGGTTCGCACCGTGGGGCTGGGTCAGCTCGGCCTACCCGAACTGGTGGTGTCCGGTCTGTCGCCCGCCGTCGCCCGTTCGCTGCTCGCCCCACTCGTGGCCGAGCTTCGGCGCGGCCGCCGGAAACGGGCTCGTCGCCGCTTCGACGTGGGCGGGGTTCCCGTCCGTCTGGTCCCGCTGGAGCGGACCGAGGTGATGCAGGTCGTCTGGGGCGATGAAGCCGGCCGCTTGCCCGGCGACCTGCGCTGTCGGCGAGCCGTCGTCGACGCCCAGGTCCGGCTGGCCGGTGACCCCTTGGGATCGCCCACGTTCCGGCTCATCCACGGCTCTGGCGACCGCGCCGTTTGAGTGCGCCGGTCAGACGTCGAGGTGGGCGACGCTGTCCGGTGCTTGTTGCCTTGCAGCGGCGATCACCTCGTCGAGGGAAGGGTTGACCATCGCCACGGTTCCGATCGCGATCGTCGGAACGGTCTCTTCGCATCCGTTCGCCACGGACCGAACGAACGCCGCCGCCCGGGTTCGTCCCAGATGTCGACCTCCCGGTACGATCTCGGCCCGTTGCAGGTTTCGACGCAGCATCGTGCAAAAGCCGCATCCGGGTCGCTGATACATCACGATCTCTGCCATCGGCGTGCACTCAACGCCGCCGGCGACCCACCATTCCTGGCTCGTTGCATGGATCGTCCGGCCTACCGTCGGTCGGCGTGCCGACCCCTGATCGCCCTCACGCGCTTCTGGCCCTCGCCCCGATGCCCGAACCCGACGCGCTCGTCGGTGCCGAGGTCCCCGATCCCGGGCACGTGTTCGGCGGACTCCTCGTCGGGCAAGCGGTGATGGCGGCCAACGAGACCGTGGCGGAGGACCGGCTGCCGTGCAGCGTCCACGCCTCGTTCCTCTCGTCCGGTCGGGGCGGCGAGCCGATCCGGTACGAGGTCGAGCGAACCCGAGACGGGCCAGCTTCGGCACTCGCCGAGTGGTGGTTCGCCAAGACCATTTGCGTGTCGTCCTGGTGGCGACGATCGACTACCACGACGACGAGGACGGCGAGGAGTGTTCTCGACCCGGCCCGATCGGCCGAGTGCCCGATCCGGAGCAGTGCCCGACGGGTCGCTACGCCCTCGCCGTGGTTCCGCTGCCCGGACGTTCCGCCCGAAGCGAGCCGATCGCCTGGCACACACCCGCTGCTCCTGGTTCGAGCCGCGGCAGCCCGCCGACGGACCGATGCCGTTCCATCTCGCGGCGATCGCCTACGTGAGCGACCACGGTCCGACTCGGCTGCCCGTGAGCCGCACACCGGCCTTCACACCGATGGGGCCCGGATGTCGGTCTCGCTGGACCACAGCGTGTGGCTTCATCGCCCGGCTCGGATCGACCAGTGGCTCCTGCTCGAACTGGCGCCCGTGGCCACCGGCCACGCCCGCGGGTTGGCGATGGGCCACCTGTGGACCCGCTCCGGCGAACTCGTGGCGACGATCGCCCAGGAGGTCCTGCTGCGAACCCTCTGACGGAGCAGCGGCGGTGCGGCTCGGTACCGAGCCGCCGAAGGAGCAGGTGCCAAGCTCCCCGAATGGAGTTGTTCGACTACGCCCGCCAGGTCATCGATGCCCGCCGTGCCGATGGGCCCGTCAATCGGATCACGAACGAGCTGACCGAGGTCGCCGAGGATCTCGCGGTGGTGGAGTCGTTCTCCCACGTGTGGATCGTGCGGACCGAGGAGGGGCTCGTCCTGTTCGACACCTCGGGCGAACGCACCGCAGGGCGGGTCGTCGAGGCGTTGCGCTCGAGCAGCGAGCCGGTGCACACCCTCGTCTACACCCACGGTCACATCGATCACGTCGGCGGTGCAGGTGCCTTCCTGCCGTGACGCCGAACGGCGTGGCCATCCGCGCCCGCAGGTGATCGGCCACCGAAACGTGCGGCCCTGCTTCGCCCGCTACCGCGCGACCAACGGCTACAACCTGGCCATCAACCGTCGTCAGTTCGCACCCGGCCGGCGGATCGAGGGATTCGGTCTCGGCCAGGACGCCCAGTTCCTGCCCTCGGACACCCCCGACCCGGACCGCGAGATCGAGGACACCGACGTCCTCGAGGTCGGTGGTCGGGGTGGTTCGTGCTGCGCCACGATCGGGGTGAGACCGACGACCACCTGTGGACCGAGTGGGAGGGGCGCAACGTCTTGTTCGTCGGTGACTTCCTCGTGTGGAACTTCCCCAACTGCGGCAACCCGCAGAAGGTCCTCAGGTATCCGGCGGAGTGGGCCGCGGCGTTGCGGTCGATGCTCGCCCGCTCACCCGAGCTCGTCGCTTCGCCCACGGGCTCTCGGTCCCCGGGCTCGATCGTTGTCGTGCTCGACTCGACCGCAGGCGCACTCGAAGGCCTCGTCGCCGCGGTGATCGAGCGGCTCAACGCGGATGCCACGTTGGACGAGGTGCTCCACGAGGTCCGGGTCCCCGAGGAAGGCTGCAACTTCCGTGGCTGCGCCCGTTCTACGACGAGCCCGAGTTCGTCGTGCGCAACCTGTGGCGCACCTACGGGGCTGGTGGGACGGGAACCCGGCCCACCTGCTTCCGGCTCGGGAGGCCGCGGTGGCGAGCGAGGTCGCCGAATCCCGCCGGAGGAAGCGGGCCGCCTCGCGGAGCGGGCGCAAGCCGTCGCCGAATCCGGGGATCTCCGCCTGGCGTGTGAGTTGGTCGAGCTGGCCGCCACCGCCGCACCCGAGGACGCCGGCGTGCATCGGGTCCGGGCCGAGGTGCGCCCGGCGTCGGGGTCAGGCGTCCTCGCTCATGGCGAAGGGCATCTTCGAGGCTGCCGTGCGCGAGCGTCGGCCGACGTCGCGGGCATCGAGGTCCCCGAGATGCGTCGAGGGTTCGCCCGTTGGCGTGACCGTCAGGCGTCGCCGGTGTGGCCGGTGGCGATGGCGGCGGCCCAGCGATAGTCGGCCTTGCCGTTGGGGTTCCGCTTCACGTCGGCGACCACCACGACGTCCTTGGGCAGCTTGTACCGGGCCAGGTGGGGTTCGCACGCCCTCACGATCTCCTCGCGGGTGACCGTTCGGCCGTCCCGCGTCGAGACCACCGCCACGACCGCCGTGCCCCACCGCTGGTCCGGGCGGCTGCACACGATGACATCCACGACGTCGGGGTGGTGCTTCACCGCGGCCCGACCTTCCTCGGCGAACATCCTTCTCAAGCCGTTGGTGTTGATCGTGACCGAGTCGCGGCCGAGGACCTCGATCGTGCCGTCGGCGAGCGGTCGGGCGCGATCGCCGGGCACGCTGAAGCGGATGCCGTCCACGATCGGGAACGTCGCGGCGGTCTTGGCCACGTCGCGCAGGTAGCCGAGCGGGACCCGGCCCTTCGTCGCCAGCCAGCCGGCGCGATCCTCGCCCGGTTCCAACACGCGGCAGCGTTCCTCGTCGAGGACGACCGTGCCGGGACTGGGTTCGAACACCCGCGCCGCCGCGCTGCCCTCGCCGCTGGTGTGGGCTCGTCCGAGCGCACCCGCCTCGGACGATCCGAGTCCGTCGATGAGCCGGATGCCGGGAATCGCGTCGACGAAGCGCTGCTTGTTCGCGGGCACGAGTGCGGCGCCGCCACTGGTGATGATCCGGAGCGAAGCGACGTCGCGGGGCCTCGCCTCGATCTCGTCGAGCAACGGCCGCCCGAACGCGTCGCCGACGATCGTGAGGACGCTCACCCGTTCCCGCTCGACCGTGTCCCAGATGTCGACGGGATCGAGTCGATCGACGTCGGATTGGATCACCACGGTGTTGCCCTCGCACAGCGTCTGCAGCACGCCCCACTGCGCGGCGCCGTGCATGAACGGTGCCGACGCCAGCATTCGGCCGGCCTTGCTGCCGAGCGCGTCGAGCTGTTCGTCGAGCGACGCCCACTCACGGTCCGCCCGCCGGTTCGTGAGGTGGAGCGCCGAGACGGCGGCGTCGCCCTGTCGCCAGAGCACGCCCTTGGGTCGCCCGGTCGTCCCCCCGGTGTAGAGCACGTAGAGATCGTCCGGCGATGGAACGACGCCCGGGTCGGCCGGCACGGAGGCCAATGCTTCCTCGTAGTCGACCGCCCCGTCGAGCAGCAGTGCACCGCTGCCGTCGTCGACCTGCAGCAGGACCGGCACCGTGTCGATCCGCTCGAGGACGGCGGCGAGGGTGGCTGCATACCGGCCGTCGAACTGGATCGCCTCGGGTCGTGCGTCGGCGAACAACTCCACGAGTTCCTCGACGACGTAGCGATAGTTGACGTTGAACGGCGCGACCCGAGCGCGGAACCCGCCGAGCAGACCCTCCAGGTACGGCGTGCCGTTGTGGAGATACTGCGCCATCAGACTCTGGCCGCACTCGTGGCCGGCCAGCTCGCTTCGTTCCCGGGAACATCCGAGTCCTCGATCGGCCAGGAACCGGGCCAGGCGGCGGACTCGGTCCGAGAGGTCGGCGAAGCTCGTCACCCGGCCCCGGTGCACGATCGCCGGACGATCGGGCACTCGCGACGCCACTCCTTCGAAGACCATGGCCAGGTTGATCTCGTAGCTGGGGGAGCGATCGGTCACCGCGGTCACCCAGCGATCTTCCGTCATCGAGCCCGTCGAGGCGAAACCGATGGCGTCCGACCCGCCAACATGGAGCCATGAACGTCGAGGGTGATCTCGAACGAGACGGTGCGGTCTGCGTGCGACAGGCCTTCTCCGCCGCATCCGTCGATCTGGCCGAGGCGGCGATCGAGGCCGTCCTCGCCGCGCCGTCGCCCTACGCCAAACGGGCCTCGTCCGCTGACGACGGCGCCTTCGTCGAGGACTTCTGTACCTGGCAGCACCAGGAGCCCTTGCGTCGCTTCCTCCATGAGTCCGGTTGCGGCCGCATCGCCGGAGAGCTGCTCGGAGCCCAGGAGATCCGGCTGTTCCACGACCACATCCTCGTGAAGGAGCCCGGCACCCGCCAGCGCACGCCGTGGCACCAGGACCTGCCGTACTACAACGTCGACGGGCGATCGAACGTGAGCATGTGGATGCCGGTCGACCCGGTGCCCCGCTCGGCGACGCTCGAGTTCGTCGCCGGGTCCCACCTCGGGCCCTGGTACCTCCCGCGGACGTTCCTCGACGATCAGGCTCGCTGGTTCCCCGAGGGATCCTGGCCGAGCTGCCCGACTACGGCGCACCCCGACGACCACCGGATCATCGGGTGGGAGCTCGAGCCGGGCGACGCCGTCTTCTTCCACATGCTGACCGTCCATGCCGCCAACGGCTTCCCCGGCCCCGGGCGTCGACGGGTGCTGTCGATCCGGTTCCTGGGCGACGACATGGTCCACGCCCCGAGACCCTGGATCACCTCACCACCCTTCCCCGGGCTGGATCGCGACCTCGCGCCGGGAGCACCGTTGGACCATCCGCTGTTTCCCGTGCTCTGGATCCGTTCCGGAAAAAGCTGAGCACGGTCGCGCGAACCGGGATTGCCGGCTTCAGAATCGGGGAACGATCCGCCGTTCCCGTCAGCTAGCTTGTTGCGAGCTGGATGCAACAAGCGCCGCCTGGAGGTCCCATGCACATCCCCGATGGATTCATCGGTCCCGGTACGTCGGCGGTGGCCGGCGCCATCGGGGTCGGCGGTCTGGCGGTCTGCACCAAGCAGGCGGCCGCCACGATGGAGGATCGTCAGGTCCCCATGGCCGGGCTGGCGGCGGCGTTCATCTTCGCCGTCCAGATGCTCAACTTCCCCGTCGCCGCAGGGACGAGTGGGCACCTCCTCGGAGGGTCCTCGCCGCCGTGCTCGTCGGCCCGTGGCTCGGGGCACTGTGCGTGTCCGTGGTGCTCGTCGTCCAGAGCTTGCTGTTCGCCGACGGCGGGATCTCGGCGCTCGGCCTGAACATCGTCAACATGTCCCTGATCGGCGCGCTGCTCGGGTACGTCGTGTATCGGGCCATCCTCGCGTTGCTCCCTCGGCGCCGTTCGTCGGTTGTGCCGGCGGCCGGACTCGCGGCCGGACTCGCCCCGGTGCTCGCCGCGCTGGGGTTCGTCATCGAGTACGCATTCGGCGGAAACGACGCGGCGTCCGTGGCGACCGTGGCGTGGGCGATGTTGGGCGTCCATCTCCTGATCGGCATCGGTGAGGGTGCCATCACGGCGCTGACCGTCAGCGCGGTCCTGACCGCTCGTCCCGATCTCGTGTACGGCGCCCGCAAGTTCCTCGCCGTCGAACCGTTCGACACTCCTGCGGTCGACCCGGTGGTGAGCTGAGATGGTGGATCGCAGCATGATCGACGAGCCCCTTCCTCCGACCGGTCCGGCACGCCAGAAGGTACCGACCCCGGTGTTCCTGGCCGTCGGACTGCTCGTCGTACTCGGCCTGGCGTTCTTCGCCAGCCAGTACGCCAGTTCCTCGCCCGACGGCCTGGAGAAGGTCGCGGCAGACAAAGGAATCGACGCCGACGTCGAGGACCATGCGCTGGGCGACGGGCCGCTCGCCGATTACTCCGTCGCCGGCATCGATGACGAAGGCACGAGCACCGGGGTCGCGGGTGTGATCGGCGTCGGCACCACCCTCGCCATCGCGTTCGGCGGCTTCTTCGCCCTGTCACGGGTCTCGAAGCGCAACCGGCAACGGAAGGATCCCATACCGGGATGAGGACTCGATGAGCCTGGGGGACCGGCTCTATCTGCCCGGGGACACGCCGATCCATCGGCTCGCGCCCGAGGCCAAGCTGCTCGGGGTGTTGGTGTGGGTCTTCGCCGTCGTCTCGACGCCCCGCCACGCGTTCTGGGCCTTCGCGATCCATGCGGCCGTGGCACTGACGGTGGCGTCCCTGGCCGGACTCCCGCCCCACCGCCTCGCCCGCCGTCTGGTCGTCGAGGTGCCCTTCGTCGCCTTCGCCGTTCTGCTCCTGATCGTCGGCCGCGGCGAGCGGACGTCGGTGCTCGGCGTGTCGTTGTCGGTCGCCGGGCTCTGGGCGGCCTGGAACATCCTGGCCAAGGCCACCCTCGGTGTGGTGGCGTCGGTCGTGCTCGCCTCCACCACCCCGGTGCCGCGACTGCTCCGAGGGCTGGAGCGATTGCGCGTGCCGTCGCTGTTCGTGGCGATCTGTGGGTTCATGGTCCGCTACGCCGACGTGCTGACCAACGAGTTGCACCGGATGCGCATCGCCCGGATCTCGCGCGGCGACGATCCCCGCTGGATCTGGCAGGCCCGCGCCGTCGCCGGCACGGCAGGCGCCCTGTTCGTCCGGTCCTACGAACGCGGGGAACGAGTGCACCTCGCGATGCTGTCGCGCGGCTTCGACGGCAGACTTCGGAGGTCGACGACCGCCGTGCAACGCGTCGGGACTGGACCCTCGGAGTCGCCCCCGGCATCGTCGCCGCCCTGATCGCCACAGGAGCGTGGTTCGTATGACGTCCCCGGTCGCTCCGGCACTCGACGTGCGCGCTGTGCTTCCGCTATCCCAACGGTCACCCGGTGCTGCACGGGGTGGACCTGGCCCTCGCGACGGGGAGCGGGTGGCACTCCTCGGTCCCAATGGGGCCGGCAAGACCACCCTCGTGCTGCACCTCAACGGCATCCACCTGGCCACGAGCGGCTCGGTCGCCGTCGACGGCCTCACGGTCGAGAAGCGCAACCTCGCCGAGATCCGTCGCCGGGTCGGGCTGGTGTTCCAAGACCCCGACGACCAACTCTTCATGCCGACCGTGCACGACGACGTCGCGTTCGGTCCGGCCAATCTCGGGCTCAAGGGGGAGGAGCTCGAGCAGCGCGTCAAGGAGGCGCTCGAGGCCGTCCAGTTGCTGGAGCACGCCGACCGGCCGCCCCATCATCTGAGCTTCGGTCAGCGTCGCCGAGCCGCGGTGGCCACGGTGCTCGCCATGCGACCGAGCATCCTGGTCCTCGACGAGCCGTCGTCCAACCTCGACCCTGCCGCGCGCCGCGAGCTCGCCGACGTCCTGCGGAGCCTGCCGCTGACCGTGTTGATGGTGACCCACGACCTGCCGTACGCGCTCGAACTGTGCGACCGATCGGTCATTCTCAACAACGGTCGGATCACCGCGGATGGATCGACCGAGGAGCTGCTGCAGGACACCGCGCTGATGGCGGCGAACCGGTTGGAGTTGCCGTTCGGGTTCGACCCGTTCACCCGTCAGCGACAGGCGGCGCAGGAGCCCGACCAGGCGAAGTGATCGAGGTCGACCTCGAAGCCCAACTCGTCGCGGGCTCGGTCGACGGCGGGCTCCAACCACGCTCGCGGCATCGACAGCACCACGCCGCACCGGTCGCAGAACAGCGGGTGGCCGTCGCCACCGGCTCGGTGCCAATAGGCCGGACCGTGCCCGAGATGGGTGTGGCGGGCATGACCGAGGGATTCGAGAAGTTCGAGGATCCGATACGCCGTCGATTCGTTCACCCCGGCCCAGCGGGGCCGCACCAGCTCGACCAGTTCGGCGGCGGTGACCCAACGGGCTTGATCGAAGAAGATCTCGATCACCAGGCGTCGCTGCCGGGTGACGCGTCCACCGTCTCGGCGGACGGCGTCGAGGACATCCTCGAGCTGGGCCGCCGACGGCGGCATGGTGTCGGCAGAGCGCGCGGGACGGGTCACGCGTCCACCGTACCGGCGAGGGGGTGCGGGCTCAGGCCGCCAGGCGCTGCTTGGCGTTGCTGCTCACCTTGCCGAGGGTGCCGGCCACGGACTGGGCAGCGTCGGTCAGCGTGTGCGCGAGTTCACCCGCGTGTTCGGCGATGGCGCGCCCGACGACCGGCGCTTGTTCGCCGACCGTGTGACCGACCGCAGCAGCATGTTCGCCGATCACGTGGCCGGCTGCGCTGGCGTGCGAGACGAGGTGATCGGTCCTCGACGCGAGATCGCTGGACAGGTCACCCGAGGATCCGAGTTCGGCGACCTTGTGCGACGCCGACCCGGCTGCGGTCCCGACCGCGCCGGCCGCGGTCGCCACCGAGCCCGCTGCCTTCGAAGCGGCACGGCGGCTCCGCCAGAACACCGAGGGCCGTCCTCCGGTGTCGAGCGCGGTGGCGAGCAACCCGGCCGCCAGACCGGCGTTCTTGCAGAACTGCATGAGTTGCTCGTTGCGGGTCTCGGTGTCGTTGGCTTCCCAGAACCGGTGGCCGGCCAGGGTGGTGGGCACGGTCGATGCGGCGAGCACGAGCGAGGTGAGCCGGGGGCCGCGGCCCAGCGAGCAGCGTGCCGGCGCCGATCTGGACCGCGGCGTTGGCCCGGACGAGCTGTTCCGGCGTGGTTCGTACGCCCAGACGGTCGGCGATCGGCATGCCGATCGATTCGGCCGCCGGGACGAGATCCTTGGAGGACTTGAGCGTGAGATAGCCGCCCCACACGAACGAGGCGGCCAGAGCGGGGCGAGTGAGGGAGCGGGGACCGAACATGCCCGCTGAGGTACCCGTCCGGCGCCATGGCTAGTCCTGGTCCGTCCGACGGGTTAGGTTCGCCGCCCGTGGCCGACGACCTCTGCGTGTTGGGCGATTTCGCCTGGGACGTGCTCATCCGAACCAACACCGAACTGCAGCGCGGCGGCGACACCTTCGGTGAGGTGATCCTGACCCCTGGCGGGAGCGCGGCGAACGTCGCCGTGTGGGCGGCGCGATCGGGTCAGCGCACCCGATTCGTCGGCAAGATCGGGCGCGATCGACTCGGTCAGTTGGCCCGCGAGAACCTGGCCCAAGAGGGGGTCGAGCCCCATCTCGTCGGAGCGGAGGACCACGCGACCGGTTCGGTCGCCGTGTTCGTCGATCACACCGGTGAACGTTCGATGGTGTCGGGACACGGCGCCGACTTCTACCTGCTGCCTTCCGAGATCCCCCGGCCACAGCTCGCCCGCGCCCGCCACCTCCACCTCACCGCGTGGTCGTTCTTCACCGACCCGCCCAGGTCCGCGGCCCGAGCGGCCGCTCGCATCGTCCAAGCCGTCGGGGCCACGTTGTCCTTCGACCCCGGTTCGTTCCAGATGATCGGTGAGATGGGCGTCCAGCGCTTCCTGGAAGCCACGTGTGACCTCGGGATCGACGTATTCCTCCCCAACAAGGAGGAGGGGACGATGCTGACGGGCGAGCGCGAACCGGATGCCATCGCGGCGCGACTCGCCGAGCTCTATCCGGGTGCGCTGATCGTGCTCAAGCTGGATTCCGAGGGGGCACTGATCCGTGACGGCGAGTCGGTGGAACGGGTCCCGGCCGCTCCGAGCGACCTCCTCGACGCGACCGGCGCCGGTGACTCCTTCGCCGGGGCGTTCCTGGCCCGGTACCTGCGCGACGGTGACGCCATCGCCGCCGCTCGCTTCGCCACCACGGTGGCGGCGTGGGTGATCGCTCGCCTCGGAGCTCGGCCGGAGCCCGATGCTCGGCTCCGCGAGGTCCTGGCCGGCTGACCGCGTGCCTTGGGCGCCCTGGGTGGCGTTCGATACGGTCCGGCCGGAGGAGGTGCGTCTCGTTCACTTGGGCATGTTGCAGGAGATGGTCGGCGATGGGTTGGCCGTGCGAGTCGCCGTCGGACCGCTCGACGATGGGTGGAGCTACGCCGAGTTGGCGTTGCGCGCCAAGCGGGCGGGATCGTGGATTCGTGATCTGCACGGAGACCGGCTCGTGCTGGCCGACCTCAATTCCGAGGCCATCCCGCTGTGTCTGTTCGGTGCGGCGCTCGGCGGCAAGCCGTTCGTGCCGGTGAACTACCGTCTCACCGACGAGCAACTCCGGGCCATCGTCGCTCGGACCGCGCCGTCGACCGTGATCGTCGGCGAGGGAATCGCGGCGCGGTTGGGCCCGATCGACGGGGTCGAATACGCGACCCGTGCGGCCTTGCTCGATGCGTCGGTCGACGAGGACCGCGAGCTCGCCGACGGCTGGTCGGGCGATGCCGACGACATCGCCGTGTTGCTGTTCACGAGCGGAACGACCGGCGAGCCCAAAGCCGCGGTGCTCCGCCACCGCAACCTCGCGTCCTACGTCGTGAGCTCGGTCGAGTTCGGCGGCGCCGCCGAGCAGGAGGCCGCGATCGTGTCGGTTCCGCCGTATCACATCGCCGGTATCTCGGCGGTGGTGTCGTCGGCGTACGGAGGTCGGCGCATCGTGTACCTCGAGAGCTTCGACGCGGCGGCGTGGGTGGAGACGGTGCGCCGCGAACGGATCTCCCGCGATGGTCGTCCCGACCATGCTCACCCGATCCTCGACATCGTCGACGCCGATGACGGCGGGCTGCCGAGCCTGCGTGCGCTCTCCTACGGCGGCGGCCCGATGCCGCTGCCCGTCATCGAGCGCGCCATGGGAACGCTCCCCGACGTCGGGTTCGTCAATGCCTACGGCCTCACCGAGACGTCGTCCACCATCGCGGTACTCGGACCCGACGACCATCGAGCAGCGTTCGCGAGTTCGGATCCCGCGGCACGGCTGCGCCTGGCCTCGGTCGGTCGGCCGCTCCCGGCGATCGAGGTGAGCATCCGCGATCCGTTCGGCGAGGCCGTCGGGCCGGGCGAGCGGGGTGGAGATCTGGGTTCGGGGCGAGCAGGTCTCGGGAGTATCTCGGCCGTACGGTGACCGACTCCGAGGGTTGGTTCAACACCCGTGACGGCGGTTCGGTGGATGACGCCGGCTACCTGTTCGTGCACGGTCGCCTCGACGACGTCATCGTGCGGGGCGGCGAGAATCTCTCGCCGGGAGATCGAAAGCGTCCTGCTCGACCATCCGGCCGTGGTCGAGGCGGCCGTGGTCGGCGTGCCGGACGAGCAGTGGGGCGAGAAGGTCGTGGCCGCGGTCGTGCTCGCCGAGGGCGCCAGCGTGGAGGAGTCCGAACTCCGAGTTCGTCCGGGGCCGGCTGCGATCGACCAAGACCCCCGAGCGGATCGACTTCCGAACCGAGTTGCCGTTCAACGAGACCGGCAAGTTGTTGCGCCGAGTACTGCGTGAGGAACTCGGCGAGGGCTGACACCTCGCTGCGATGTCCCACCGTGCCGACTGGCAGACTCTCCCCGACGGACCAACCGTCCAGTGAGGAGGGGAACGTGGCCACTCAGATCCCGATGGTCGACTACCTGGTGCTCGGCGATGAGCCACACTTGGTCGCGAACGAGTGCACCTCGTGCGGCGCTCGGTACTTCGACCGGCGCAATGCCTGTGCGAGTTGTTCCGGTACCGAGTTCAAGCAGGTGGACGTGGAAACCGACGGGGAGGTACGGGCGTTCACGATCGTGACGTTCGCCGCACCGGGCGTGCCGGTGCCGTTCGTGGCGGCCACCGTCGGCTGCGGCGGTACGAGCGTGCGGGCGAACCTCATCAACGTGGAGGCCGACCCGGAACATGTGAGCCTGGGCATGAAGGTGCGCCTGGCCACCTATTCGCTGGGAACCGACGAGGCGGGCACCGAGGCCATCGGCTTCGGTTTCGAGCCCGTGTCCTGATCGAGCGACACACGAAGGAACGATTCAGACATGGCTGACGACATCTACATCCTGGGCATCGTCATGACGAAGTTCGGCAAGCACCCGGACAAGGACGTCATGGACCTCGCCTCCGAAGCCGCACTCGGCGCGATCGCCGACGCCGGCGTCTCCATGAAGGACATGGGGATCCTCGCCTTCGGCAACCTGATCGGGCCCGGCAGCGGCCAGCAACTCCAGAAGCAGATCGGCCAGACCGGCATCCCGGTCTACAACGTCTCCAACGCCTGCGCCACGGGGGCCACCGCGTTGCGGACGGCGATCATGGCGATCAAGGCCGGTGAATGCGACATGGGCCTGGCGGTCGGTGTCGAGAAGCTCGCCGGCGCCGGACTCCTCGGCCAGAGCAGCCGGCCCAAGTCCGACACGTGGCAGGCCAGTGGTCGCTACGGCGCGGTCACCGGGCTCGACGGCCGGGTGGGCACCGAGACCATGCCGGGCACCTTCGCCCAGATCGGCATGGAGTACGGCCACAAGTACGGCGGGACCAGCTTCGAGCTGTTCGCCAAGATCGCCGAGAAGAACCACGCCCACTCGACCCTGAACCCGCTCGCGGCGTATCAGAAGAAGATGACGCTCGACGAGATCATGAACGACGTGATGATCTCGTACCCGAACACTCGCTCGATGTGCTCGGCCAACTGTGACGGCGCCGCGGCCGCCGTCGTGGTGTCGGGGACCAAGCTCAAGACGTTGTCGCTCGAGCAGCAGCGGCGGGCGGTCAAGGTCTCGGCATCGATCCTCACCTCCGACCCGTATCAGGAGGCGTGCCAGGTCCTCCCGGACGTGAACACGCTCACCCGGATGGCCGCCACCCAGGCCTACGAGCAGGCCGGTGTCGGTCCCGAGGACCTGAACCTCGTGGAGCTCCACGACTGCTTCGCCACGGCCGAACTCGTCCACTACGACAACCTCATGCTCTGCGAGGAAGGCGGCGCCGCCGACTTCTTCAACAGCGGGGCGACGTGGCGGGACGGCACGACGCCGGTGAACGTGTCCGGCGGGCTGGAGTCCAAGGCACCCGATCGCCGCGACCGGCATCGCCAACATCTGGGAGATCTGCCACCACCTGCGTGGGGAAGCCGGTCCGCGCCAGATCGAGGGGCCAAGGTCGGGATGGCCCACGTCATCGGCCTGGGCTCGGCGTGCGGGCTGCACATCCTGGAGAAGTCCGCCCTCTGAATCGACCGCTGGGCGTCGCCGCATCGGGCGGCGGTGCCCAGCACCAGCTTGACGCACCCAGCACCTGATTGTGTGCTGTGCGGGATAAATCGGATCGTATGTTGAGGGTTACGTTCGGGCTGCGATTGACGAGGAGTCCTCTGCATCCCAGACTGGCTCGGTGCAGCTCGCCCGCTCCCGACCGATCGCCGCGTTGTTGCTCTGCGTCGGCTTGTTGGGCTTCGTCGTCAGCATCGACCCGACGCCGAGTCACGCCGAGTTCCAGCCGCATCCCACGCTGGTTCCCGAGACGCCGCATCTGTTGTATCCGCTCGTGCTCGGAACTCCGACCTACGCCAAACCCACGCCGAACTGCCCGGGTTGCGTCGGCTACCGCGAGGTGCTCGCCGCCGATCAGGCGGGTCCGTACATCGTCGCCGGCGGGAACTTCTGGGAGGTTCGACTCCGGGACGGGTCGGTGCGCACCGAGCGTTACTTCGTCGCATCCAACGCCGACACCGGTGACTCGGTCTGTCTCGGGCGCTTCCAGTTCAACGGATTGGTGCGGGCCGTCGAACCGGCCGGGACACCGGGCCGTGTGTACGTGGGCGGCGACTTCACCACCGTGGCGGTCGGTGGGGGCGCACCGCAGGCCCGGAGCAAGGCCGCCCTGGTCGACCTGAACACCTGCACCCTCGATCCCACCTTCGTTCCCACCGGGACCAACGCCAAGGTGAACGAGATGGTGCTGAGCGGCAACCGGCTCTTCGTCGGAGGCGACTTCACGAACATCGGTGGCCAACCGATCCGCTTCGTGGCCGAACTCGATCCCACGACCGGAGTGGTTCGGCCAGCGTTCCAGCTGACCTTCGGTGACTCGGGCGAGTACGAGAAGATCAGGAACATGGGGGTCAACCCCGGCGGGACCAGGCTGGTGTTCGCAGGACGCTTCGGCACGGTCTCCGACGGCGTCCGCACCAACACCTCCCTGACCGCAGTCGTCGACGTGTCCAACCCGGCCTCGCCGGTGTTGACCGCCCACCGGTACCCGTCGCCGTTGCCGCTCTACTACCTCCAGGACGCGTCGGTGTCGCCCGATGCGACGACCGTGGGCCTGGCCTACGGAACCGGAACTGCCTACGACTACACCTACCTGGTGGAGACCGGCGAGAGCCTGCAGTCGGCGCGGTGGCAGCACTACATGCGCGACACCTCGGCCGGGATCGCGGTGTCCAACAACGCGGTCTACGTCGGCGGCCATTTCTGCTTCATCGACGCCGGTCCCGGCAACACCCAGCTGATGGCGCCGAGGATGAACCTCGACTTCTGTACGGGGACCCAGATCGGTGGGGCAGGTGCCTGGAGGACCCACGTCGCAGCGCTCTCGCTCACCGACGGGACCCCGGTGGCCTGGAATCCGGGTGCCAACTCGTCGTTCGGGGCCCGGGAGATGACCGTGACGTCTCGCGGTCTGCTCATGGGCATGGACGGACAGTTCGTCAACGACAGCCTCCAGACCGGTGCGCTCGCCTTCTTCGACTTCGGGCCGCAGGGGGATGGTCAGGCGCCGGGGTTGGTGTCGTTCTCGGCGGCGGCGTGGTCGACGGTGTCGGGGACGCCGGTTCGGGTGTCAGGTTCGGCGTCGGACAATGTGGGGGTGTCGCGGTTCCGGGTGCAGGTGTATTCGCAGGATTTGCGGTTCGTTCAGGCGAATGGGTCGTTGTCGTCGTCGCCGTTCGAGTTCTCGGCGACGGCGGTGAATGGTCAGTTCTCGTTGGATCTGCCGGTGGGGATGGCGTCGGGGTTGTATGTGGTGACGGCCAAGGCGGTTGATGGGGCGGGGAATCAGTCGGCGTCGTGGGCCACGACTGGGTTCACGTTGGCGGTGGGGGATGGTCAGGCGCCGGGGTTGGTGTCGTTCTCGGCGGCGGCGGCGTGGTCGACGGTGTCGGGGACGCCGGTTCGGGTGTCGGGTTCGGCGTCGGACAATGTGGGGGTCGTCGCGGTTCCGGGTGCAGGTGTATTCGCAGGATTTGCGGTTCGTTCAGGCGAATGGGTCGTTGTCGTCGTCGCCGTTCGAGTTCTCGGCGACGGCGGTGAATGGTCAGTTCTCGTTGGATCTGCCGGTGGGGATGTCGTCAGGGTTGTATGTGGTGACGTCGAAGGCGGTTGATGGGGCGGGGAATCAGTCGGCGTCGTGGGCGACGACTGGGTTCACGTTGGCGGTGGGGGATGGTCAGGCGCCGGGGTTGGTGTCGTTCTCGGCGCCCGGCGCGTGGTCGACGGTGTCGGGGACGCCGGTTCGGGTGTCGGGTTCGGCGTCGGACAATGTGTGGGGGTGTCGCGGTTCCGGGTGCAGGTGTATTCGCAGGATTTGCGGTTCGTTCAGGCGATGGGTCGTTGTCGTCGTCGCCGTTCGAGTTCTCGGCGACGGCGGTGAATGGTCAGTTCTCGTTGGATCTGCCGGTGGGGATGTCGTCGGGGTTGGCCAATAACTGGTGACGTCGAAGGCGGTTGATGGGGCGGGGAATCAGTCGGCGTCGTGGGCCACGACCGGATTCACCCTGGCCCTGCCATGAGGAAGCCGTCATGAGGGAGACCCAGATGATCACCGCCCGCCCCCACCGGATCGCGGTCCTGGCCCTGCTGGGCGTCGTCATGGTCGGCTGCGGAACCCGATCCGCAGGACGTCACCCCGCTGGCGACCACGACCTCGGTGGTCGAGGAGGTCGCGCCGCCGTCCACCCTGCCGGAGAACCTCGAGCCGAAGGGATCTCCGGCCAACTTCGTCGTCGTCGTCGGGAACTACGGTCTGCCCGCCCGGATCGACTCGCTCGACCCGCTGGTCCTCGACACGTTGAACCAGAACTCACCGACCGACGTCGTGATCGCGAGCAACGGTGCCGGCGATCCGACCAAGCGGCGGCCGGTGCCCCTCGACCGCGAAGCGGCACGAAGGTGACCTTCACGTACCAGCTCTTCAACTGGCAGACCACCGAGTACTACGACGGCACGCCGGCCGGGGAGCTCGTCGAGGCGACGGTCGACGCCAATGACCTGCCCGCCACGCTCAACGAGGCGCTCCACTGGGCGGTCACGGAGGGGCGCGTCATCGCCGTGATCCCCCCGGGATCGCCCGAGATCCCCGGGTTCGCGCCGCCGGATTCCGCGTACTACTACGTCGTCGACGTCTTCGCCGTCACCTGACGACCTGGCCGTCGACGTCGTCGATGTCGTCGATGTCGGCGCCCTCGTCGATCTCGTAGCCGGCCGCGTCGCCACGGTGGTTCGCCTGCTTGGCGCGGTACATCGCGGCGTCGGCCCGTCGCATGAGCACGGCGGTGTCCAACTGGCGCTCGGCCGGATGGGTTCGGGCGAATCCGATGGAGACCCCGACCCGGACCTCGCCGACGGCGGTCGGGAAGTTGGCGCCGATGGTGCTGCGCAGCAGCGCGGCCAGCCGGGTGAGGTCGCTCGGGGTGATGCTCGGCACGAAGAGTGCGAACTCGTCACCGCCGAGCCGGGCCACGGTGACGGAGGGATCGACGACTCGCACGAGGCGTCGCGCCACTTCGACCAGCACCTCGTCACCCCAATGGTGTCCGAGGGTGTCGTTGACGAGCTTGAACCCGTCGAGATCGAGCAGCCCGATGACCGGACCGTCGTTCGGTCCCGTCTGCTGGGCAGCGTCGAAGCCGGCGCGTACCCGGCGAGCGAACAGGACCCGATTGGGGAGCCCGGTGAGCGCGTCGTGGAGGGCATCGTGCTCTCGCGCTCTGGCTTCGTCACGCAGCCGGTCCATCATCCGCCCGTTCTCGAGGGCCGCCCCGGCATGGCCGGCGAGTGTGGCGAACAAACGAACGTCCCGCGAGCGGAACTCGGTCACCCCGTCGTCTCGATCGACGGCGGCCATGACGCCCACGAGGGTCCCGGACTCGAGGATCGGCGCAACGACGCACTCCCGGGCCTCGAAGGCGTCGATGATCGCTTGGTCGCGCCCCGCCAGCACCCGAGACGTTCGCTGAACGTGAGCGACATCGTCGGTTCCGTCGAACCACGCCGCCACGAGTTCGTGCGCGTTGGCAGGAACGGCCCCGGTGTGCAGACCGTCGGCATCGACACGATGGCCGGTCATCCGGTCCCCGTCGAGCAACCAGATCTCGGCTCGCTCGGCGAGCACGAGCTGACGTGAGTGGGTGAGCATCGCCTCGAGCACGGCGTCGGGATCGTTGGAGCCCCCGACGAGGCGGGTGAAGTCGTAGAGGAGGGTGAGGCTGGCGTGGCGAGCCGCCAGCTGCTCGTACGAGCGGTAGGAGGCGACCAGGAAACAACCGACGCTCGTCAACAGCACCGTCGCCAGCGGAGCGACGTCGAGGAGGATGGCGGTGATCAGCCCGAGTGCGGTGGTCGCCGGCGAGATGGCCAGGCCGGCCCCGAGGATGGACGACATCCGCACCGGGATCCCGTGCCAGTGCAGCACGGTGGCGACGATGAGGTATCCGACGAGCTGCGCGATCAGCACCGCGCACGCCATCACGAGCCAGGTGAGGGGCGCCTGGACGTCGCGTGGCGCTCCCATGGCCCGAACGAGGGCCACCAGGATCACGCATTCGGCCAGGATCGATGAGACGTTCACGGCGAGGCGCCGCCCCCGCTGACGCTCCTTGAGCACTAGGGCGGTGAACCGGCCGAGCAGGAAGGCGCCGACGAAGGGCAGCGGCGCAACGAAGAGCGCACCGAGGACCATGGGGACCTCGGTGAGCGAGAAGGAATACGACTCGCGTCGGACCTCGACCCGGACGACGAGGAGCTCCGCGACGGCGGCGAGCACGGCGATCGTCCACCAGGGGATCGGGTCCCCGATGGCGTGCATCCCGCCGAAGTCGGCGAGCACCATGGCCGCAGCGGAGCAGACGGTGAGCGTGACGCTCAGCGCGACCGTGAGTCGCAGCGCGCTCCAGGGCGCGGTGGCTGTGTGCTCTCGAGGAAGTGTCGCCGTCTCTGTCACGTCGTGCGCCTGGTTGCGACCGGTCATCCGATGGGCGAGACCGGTCCGTCCATGCTCGCGCCTCGGGCAGGCTGTCGCGGCGCGGCTCGGGCGTCGAATCCCTCGGATCGGGCCAGCCGGCGGGAGGGCGGGCGGATCCGAGGGACTCACGCGGTGGGTCAGGTCACCAGCGGATGCTGCGGGCCGAGAGGGTGGTCGGCGATGGGGTCTTGGCCGGGGCGCTGACGGCGGACCGGCCGGGGGCCGACGCTGCGCCGGCTTCTGCGCTTCCGATGCCGACCGTGCCTGCGGTGAGAGCCGCCAGTGCTGCGGCCGCCAGTGCCGCTCGCCTGATCGATGACGTCCGTTTCATTCGCGTCTCCTCCTGAGTCGCTCGTTGTTGTAGGAGCTGATCGGTAGGAGTGCTGTGAGTTCTAGGAGCAACGGCCCAAAGATTCGTCAGGAGTTTCTCAGGTCGTGATTTCAGGTCGTCGAGACGTCAGTCCGTCAGGTGCGACGTGTCGTTGAAGCGGTGGAGCCGCCAGACGTCACCGCTCACCACCACGGTGTGCATCGAGGCGTTCTCCGCGCCCCAGGCGTACGACATCGCAGCACCGGTGATGAACCGACAGATCTGCCCGATCACCCCGCCGTGCACGACACACACGGCGCGCTCGTCCGGATGAAGTGCGTGCAGCTCCTGCAGCGCGGCGATGCATCGGGCCTGGAGCTGGTCGCTGGTCTCGGCCCCGGGCACGTGGCCCCAGTCGCCGGTCCGGAACATCTCCAACGCCAAGGGATGTCCCGCGGCGACGTGTTCCCGGAACTGCCCGCCCTCCCACTCGCCGAGAAAGACCTCGCGCAGGTCGCGGATCACCGAGGCGGTCCGACCGGTGCGCTCCAGGAACGGTGCGATCGTCTGCGCGGTTCGTCGCAGTGGCGTCACGTAGATCGCATCGACCCGTTCGTCGACGAGTCGGTCGGCAACCCGTTGGGCCTGCAGGACCCCGGACGGATCGAGTTCGGGATCGCCGTGACCCTCGCACAACGGAAACGGTTGGCCCGGGACGAACGCGGCGGAGGCTCCGTGGCGAACGAGGACGAACTCGGTCGCCCCGGGCGGGGGCGTGTAGGGCAACTGTCGGTGCGAGGCAGGGACGTTCGAGAGGGATTCCGGCGCGGTCATGCGGAGCCCACGGTAGTTGCGGGTCCGTGGCGCGGTCGGTTCGAACGGTCGCGGCACCTCCGTCGTCGACGGATCCGGCGTGGCTGGCAGAATCGGGCTTCGTACGACGAATCCTCGGGGGTCAGCACATGGACTACGACGTCATCATCCGCGGTGGGACCGTCATCGACGGGACCGGTGCGCCACGCCGCCGAGCCGACGTCGGGATCCAGGGCCAGCGCATCGCTGCCATCGGCGACCTGTCGACGGCCACCGCCGGTTCGATCATCGACGCGACCGACCGGATCGTCGCTCCCGGCTTCATCGACGTGCACACCCACGTCGATGCCCAGGTCTTCTGGGACACCACCGTGTCCCCGTCGCCGTTGCACGGCGTCACGACCGTGATCGGTGGGAACTGTGGGTTCAGCGTCGCCCCGCTCGGCAAGAACCCCGAGGACGGGCAGTACCTCATGCGGATGCTGAGCCGGGTCGAGGGGATGCCGCTGCACTCCCTCGAGATCGGTGTGCCCTGGGACTGGGACTCGACTGCCGAGTACCTCGACAAGCTCGAGAACACCCTGTCGGTGAACGCCGGGTTCAAGGTCGGGCACTCGGCGCTGCGGCGAGTGGTCATGGGGCAGGACGCCACCCGGCGGGAGGCGACGGCCGAGGAGGTCGACGCCATGTGCGCGCTGCTGCGAGATGGCCTCGAAGCCGGCGCCATCGGCTTTTCGTCCTCGTGGTCCACGACCCACAACGACACCGAACAGAACATGGTCCCCAGCCGGTACGGCACTCGCGACGAGCTGATCGCCCTGTGCACCGTGCTCGCCGACTTCCCGGGCACCTCGATCGAGTTCATCCCGAAGGTCGGGCCGTTCGGCGACGACGTCGCCCAGTTGATGGCCGACATGAGCGTGGCGGCCAAGGCCCCGCTGAACTGGAACGTGCTCGCGGTCGGGGCCAAGAACCTCGACGAGAGCCTCGAGAAGTTGGGCACCAGCGACGTCGCCGCGGCGCGAGGGGGCAAGGTCGTTGGCCTCACCGCCCCGATGTCGCTCGACTTCCGGCTCAGCTTCGTCAGCGGGTTCATCCTCGACGCCGTCCCCGGATGGGAAGAGGCGATGCTCCTCCCGGTCGAGGAGAAGCTCGCACTGTTCCGCGATCCGAGCGAGCGCGCCCGTCTGAACGAACTCGCCCAGGCCCCGAACCCGATCCGTCACTTCACCAACTGGGCTCGGATGAGCATCTTCACCGTGAAGGCGCCGGAGAACGAGCAGTACCTGGGCCGCAACATCGGCGAGATCGCCGCCGAGCGTGGTCAAACTCCCTGGGACGCACTCGTCGACATCGCGCTCGCCGATGATCTCGGACGTTCTTCGGGCACCCGGCTGTCGACGAACCCGACGAGAACTGGCAGGCGAGGGTCACGGTCTGGCGCGACCCGCGCCGTCATCGGCGCGTCCGATGCCGGTGCTCACCTCGACATGTTCTTCAGCGCGGACTACGCGACCAAGATGATCGGAGAGGCGGTGGTCAAGCGCCACCTGCTCCCGCTCGAGGAGGCGGTCCATCTGCTCACCCAGATCCCGGCCGAGCTGTACGGCCTCACGGACCGGGGCGTGGTCACCGAGGGGTCGTTCGCCGACCTCATCGTGTTCGACGAGGAACGGATCTCCTCCAACCCGATGGACATGCGCTTCGATCTGCCCGGCGGCGCGGGTCGTCTGTACGCGGAGGCGAACGGCATCGAGCACGTGTTGTGCAACGGGGTCGAGATCGTCAGCGGGGGCGAGTTCACCGCCGCCCGGCCCGGAACGATCCTGCGTTCCGGGGTCCACACCGGCTGACGGTCGCGGCCGGTCTGCGGTCGCCCGGTCGCGTTGTGGCACGATCGCCCGATGCCCGAGACTTGGTCCGTCGCGTCGTTCGACGAGTGCTACGAACTCCGGCCCACCGAGCGAGACGGACGGTTCCGGTGCACGTTCAGCCGCCAGCTGCTGGCGCCGCCCGGACACCTCCAGGGCGGGGCCGGGCTCGGCCTGGCCATCGCCGCGATGGAACGAGCGTCCGGACGGCCGATCGCATGGGCGACGGCGCAATACCTGCGGTTCCTCATGGGTCGGGTGGAGTTGGAGATCTCGGTGACCCTCGAGGTCGAGGGTCACCAGACCACGCAGGCGCGAGCCGTCATCCGCGAAGCGTCGAGCGGCGACGAGATCCTGATGGTGCTCGGCGTGTTGGGCCGCCGCACGACGGCGCTCGACGGCCATTGGCTCCAGATGCCCGACGTGCCTCGGCCGCTGGACTGCCCCGTGTACGACGTGTTCGCGGATCGGCCGGGCCACGTCGGAGGGGTGCTCGACGTCCGGCGGGCGAGCGGCCGGCAGGGGTTGGAAGTTCTCGGCGAGCCGGGCGCGGCGGACTCGGCGATGTGGGTGCGCTTCGCCCGGGGGAACCACGAGCACACCCCGGGCGAATTGACCTTCGTCGGTGATCTGTTGCCGGTGGGGTTCAACGAGCCCTACGGGTCGCTGTACGCCGGCAGCAGCATCGACAACACCCTGCGGTTCGGTCCCCGATCACGCGGCGAGTGGGTCCTGCTCGACTGTCGGATGGAGCAGACGGCGAACGGCTTCGGCTACGGCCGAGGGCATCTGTGGAGCGAGCGAGGCGAGCTGCTCGGGACCGCCTCCCAGACCATGGTCATGCGGATGAAGGACGCCTGGTCGTGGTGACGCCGTCGACGATCCGAGCCAAGGTGCCGACGCTGACGCCATCCAGGGTGTCGAGCGGTACGTGACCGAGGTCGGGCGGGATCCCGACGACGTTCGGAACGCCGATGGTGATGCAGCGCGCCGCAACGGCCGACCGGACGCCGGTGGGGGAGTCCTCGATCGCGACACATTCGGCGGCGGACACACCCAGTCGTTCCGCCGCGACGAGGTACGGGTCGGGGTGTGGCTTACCCCGCTCGACGTCGTCTCCGGCGACCACGGTGGCGAACGACCCAGGCGGCAGCGCGGCCACGATGGCCTGGGCGAACCGGCGCCACGACATCGTGACCAGCGCGCAGGGAACGGCTTGCTCGTTGAGCTCGGCGAGGAGCTCCCGTGCGCCGGGCCGCCACGGGATGTGGGCCTTGACCCGCTCGATGACGCCGTCGAGCAGCAGGTTGACGACCTCGACCGGCCCGAGGGTCAGATCGCCGTGCTCGATCATGTAGCCAGCCGCTTCCAGCAGGTCCGAACCCACCAGACGTTCCACGTGCGCCTGCGACCAGGCTCCATTGCCGTGGCGAGCGATCACTTCGTACTCGCACTCGACCCAGTAGGGCTCGGTATCGACGATGGTGCCGTCCATGTCCCACAGCACGGCGGCGGGGACGCTGGGGCACGGCGAGACGTGGTTCGACACGCTGGTCGAGGGTAGGCGCGGTCGACTTCGATCGGGCGGTTTCGAACCGACGAGTTACCGATTCGACGTCGCCGGCCGTTGTGGAAGGCTCCTCGGTCGTGGAGACCGCAGTGCTCGTCGTCGCCGGATGGTGCTCCGGGGTCAACGCCTATCTGACCGTGCTCGTGCTGGGTGTGGCCGGCCGTCTCGGCTGGACCGCGGTGCCGGCGGGTCTGGAGCAACCCTGGGTGCTCGGGGCGGCCGGCACCATGTTCGCGATCGAGTTCGTCGTCGACAAGGTGCCGTTGCTCGACAGCGCCTGGGACGTCGTCCACACCTTGGTCCGGCCCGGCATCGCCGCCGTCGTGGGCACGGTGCTCGCCGACGATCGGGGACTCGGCGTGGTGGGGCCCGGCGCGGCTGCGCTCGCCGCAGGGCTGGCGCTGGTGGGGCACACGTCGAAGGCCACGACGCGACTCGCCATCAACATGTCCCCGGAACCGTTCACGAACGTGGCGGCCAGCGTCGGCGAGGACGGCCTCGTGACCTCGTTGATGCTCCTCGCCGTGGCGTCGCCGAGGCTCGCCGCCGCCGTCACCCTCGTCGTCGCGGTCGCCGGTCTCGTGCTGGCATGGACGCTCATCCGATTCGCACGACGTGGGATACGGGTCGTGCGACGATGGCTCGCTCGAGGGGGCACCGCGCGGCCGAGCTCACCACCTCGATGAGCCGCACGGTGGTGTCACGGGGTGGTGTCACGGGGTGGTGTCGTGCCCGACCGGATCCCCTGACGCACGAAGCCCAGCTGCAGCGATCACGCTGAGCTGGGCTTTTCGCTGGAGCGGGTGACGGGAATCGAACCCGCATAGCCAGCTTGGAAGGCTGGAACTCTAGCCATTGAGCTACACCCGCCGGGTCCTCACGAGAGCTCGGACGGAGCAACGATGCTACCAGTCATCGACCGCGAGATGGCCGAGCGCCGAACGTCAGCGGAACGACACCACAACAATCACCCTCCGTGGTCGGGTCCGCCGCGTAGTTCCAGGATCCTTTTGGGAACTGGTTCGAGCGACCTATGTGTGGAGCACGCTCCGTGAACTTACGCTCCGCGCCGGAGGAGGAGTTGACCATGAGGAAGCTACGTAGGAAGACCTTGATCGGTGCCACGTTGGGGGTCCTGTCCCTCGGCCTGGCCGGTCAGGCGATGGCAGCGGGGGATGGGAGCAACCGCGGTGTTCGCGCCGTGGTGCAGATCCTCGCGATCAACGACTATCACGGGTACCTGGAATCACCGGGTGGCGGCGACAACACCCTGGCAGCATCGCTCGATCCGACCCAGACGCCGGTCGGAGGCAGCGAGTACCTGGCGGCTCGGCTCGCCGAGTTGCGCGCCGGCCAGACGCGCTCGGTGACGGTCGCCGCCGGCGACTTGATCGGCGGATCACCGTTCCTGTCCGGGTTGTTCCATGACGAACCGAGCATCGAGACCTTGGAGGCCATGCACCTCGACGTGTCGAGCGTGGGCAACCACGAGTTCGACGAGGACTGACCGAACTGATCCGGATGCAGTACGGCGGCTGCCATCCGATCGACGGGTGCTACTTCCCCGGCGATCCGTACGACGGCGCCGACTTCCCGTGGCTGGCGGCCAACGTGAGCTACACGACTTCGGGCAAGACGATCCTGCCGTCGACCTGGATCGACGAGTACCCCCACTTCAAGGTGGGCTACATCGGGATGACCCTCGAAGGGACTCCCGAACTCGTCGCCCAGCGGGGGATCCAGGGCCTCACCTTCTCCGACGAGGTGGAGACGGCCAACGCCGCCGCCGCCTCGCTGTCGGCCCAGGGCGTGAACGCCATCGTCGTGCTGTTGCACGAGGGCGGGTTGAACGCGGGAACCTACGACGGCTGCGACGGTATCTCGGGTCCGATCGTGGACATCGCGACGAACCTCGATCCGTCGATCGACCTGGTGATCACCGGGCACACGCACCAGCCCTACGTGTGCGACATCCCGGATCCTGCCGGTCACGACCGCCTCGTGACCTCCGCCTCGTCCTTCGGGCGAGTGATCACCGAGGTCACCCTGACCGTCACCAAGGCGACCGGGGACGTCGATCGGTCGCGGACCTCGGCCGTGAACCATCTGGTCACACGGGTCGATCCCGATCCCACGCTGACCGCGATCATCGACAAGTGGAAGACGCTGTCGGCCCCGGTGGCCAACCGCGTCGTCGGTTCGGTCGCCGAGGACATCACCCGGTCGCCGAACCGTGACACGGAGTCGGCCCTGGCCAACCTCATCGCTGACGCGCAGCTGGCTGCCACTGCACCCGCAGATCTGGGCGGTGCTCAGATCGCCCTGATGAACCCGGGCGGCGTGCGAGCGGACCTCACCGTGGCGGGGATCGCCGGCGGCGAGGCTCCGGGCGAGGTCACCTACGGCGAGGCCTTCGCGGTCCAGCCCTTCGGCAACCTCCTCGTGACGATGGACCTGACGGGCGACCAGCTCAAGGGAGTGCTCGAGCAGCAGTACGTCGCCGGCCGAGGCCGTCCGACGCTGATCCTCGGTGTGTCGGAGGGGCTGACCTTCGACTACTCGGCATCGGCTCCGGAAGGTTCCAAGGTGAGCAACCTCGCCCTGAACGGGACCCCGATCGATCCGAGCGCTTCCTACCGGGTGACCACGAACAACTTCCTCGCCGACGGCGGGGACGCGTTCACCGTGTTCACCCAAGGCACGAACCGCCTCGGCGGAGGTGACGACCTGGCGGCGTTCGCCGACTACCTCGGCCTCAACAGCCCGGTGGCGGCGCCGCCGACCGACCGGATCAACGAGGTTCCCTGACCGACCCGGCGGTGAACATCACCGTCTGATCACCAGGTCGCCGGCTGGGCGTGCTCAGCCGGCGACCGGTGCGACCAGTTCTCGTGCTTGCTTGGGTGGCACGGCGGGACTCACGAGCCACCCTTGGATCTGCTCGCAGCCGAGTGCACACAGCAGCTCGCGCTGCATGTCGGTCTCGACGCCCTCGGCGATGACCGTCATACCGAACTCGTGGGCGGCCTCGATGATCAGGCGCACGAGCGACTGGCCCCGGTCGGGCTGAAGTTCGTTCACGATCGATCGGTCGATCTTCAAGATGTCCACCGGCAGGTAGCGCAGCGTTGCCAGCGACGTGTAGCCGCTGCCGAAGTCGTCGAGGGCGATCGTGACCCCCATCGCCCGGAGTTCCTCGAGGTGGCCGCAGGCGACCGGCATGTCCGACAGCAGGACCGTCTCGGTGATCTCGAGGATCAAGCGGCTGGGATCGAGGCCGGACTCGTTCATGGCCTCCGCGACGTCGCGGACCACGCTGCGGTCGAGGAGATGGCGGCCCGAGACGTTGATGGCGACGTGCAGCTCACCGAACAGCTCGACGGGCCAGCTCGCCAGCTCCGCGGTCGCCTTGCGGATCACGTACCGGTCCAACTCGAGGATCAGGTTGCTGGACTCCGCGACCGGGATGAAGACGTCCGGCGGGATGAAGTTGCCCTGACGGTCCTTCCAACGCACGAGGGCCTCGAACCCTTCGATGCGCAGCGTCTCGGAGTTCGTGACGGGCTGCAGGTGCACCGTGAGCCAATGATGCTTGAGCGCCTGGACCAGATCGGCTTCGATCTGTGCCCGGGTGTCCACCTGTTCCCGCATCGCCCCGTCGAAGATCTCCACCCGAGACTGACCGAACCCTTTGGCCCGGTGGACGGCGAGGTCCGCCTCGCGGATCAGCTCGTCGCCGCTGGAATGAGCATCGAGCGTCAGTGAGATCCCGACGCTGGCCGACGACACGATCGTCTGTCCGGCGTAGCGGAACGGCTCGGCGATGCGATCCCGGATCCGCTCGGCGAGATTCACCGCCTGATGGATCGACTCGATGCCCTCGGCGATGACGAGGAATTCGTCGGACCCGAGGCGGGCGACGGTGTCCTCGGCCCGGGCGAGTTCGGCGAGTCGGCGAGCGGTCTCCCGCAGCACCTCGTCGCCGACGGCCTGACCGTTGGTGTCGTTGATCCGTTTGAACTCGTCGAGGTCGACGAACAGCGCCGCGAGGCCGGTGCCGCGCCGGTGGGCTCGGGACAACGACGACTCGAGGGCGAAGGTGGCCGCCGAACGGTTCGGCAGCCCCGTGAGCCCGTCGTGGGTCGACTCGTGGGCCAGGCGGCGATGCAGTTCCTCACGATCGTTGATCGACTGGGTGAGGGCTTGGACCGACGCCTGCAGGCTCCGTCCCAGGCGGCCCGGGAGGGGCTCGTTCAGGATCGGGTCGTCGAACTTCCCGGAGGCCAATGCCAGGGAATGGGCGTCGATCGCCCGAAGGTTCGCCACCACGTCGGCGAAGGCCAAACCGAGGGTCTCGACCTCCGTCGGGCCCCTCGACCCCTTCGGGAACGAGGCATGCACGTCTCCCGCGCTGAGTCGCTCCGCGTAGGCCGACAGCTTCTGCATCGGCCGGGAGATGCTCCGCCCGACGTAGTAGACGACCGCGAGGCTGAAGGCGAGCACGACCATCAACAGCACCATGGCGTCGGTGAACGACTCCAAGGCCTGGATCCGGGTGTCGAGCGCCGCTTCGCCGACATCGGCGGTCGCCGCCTCGAGCAGGCGACCGTGATCCTCGAGGGTGATCAGCCCGGACTGGGTCACCGCGGTGACCTGGGCGAGATCGGTCGTGAGATCGATGGACTTCCCGTTGATCGCCGACTGTGCCGCCTCGTCGAAGGCGCGGGCCCGATCGCTCGATTGCATCTGGGCCCAGACCGCCGCGGTGCGTCCGGTCAGGGTCTGGTCGAACCCGGACACCAGGTACTCGTAGACCGCTCGGCCCTCGGCCAGCTGGTTGCGCCCCTGCCCGAGCTCTTCGGAGAGTTCCGGGACCAGCGCCGAGTAGTAGTAGGGGAGGAGCTCGGCGAAGGCCCGGCCGGCCCTGTGAGCGGCCAGCATCTGGTTGAGCGCAGCACGGAGTTCGTTCGTGTCGAGCGAACTGTCGAACTGGTCGCGAGTCTCGGTGAACAACTCGTTGATCAGCGCGTCCAGCGGGCCGAGCACCTTGCGGTACAGCACGATGAGATCGCCGTCGAAGTCGTTCAGCGGCGCGTCGGAGACCGCGACGTGGAGCTCGGCCACCAGGCCCTCCAGCTCGGCGAATCGCGGGTCGTCACCGAGTTCGAGCAGCAGCTGGTCGGTGGTCGCCTGGGCGGAGCGGAACTCGTCCCACAGCGCCTCGCCGAGGCCGGTCGCCGTGTCCGGATCGGCGGCGAGGAGGATCTGCTCGAGTTCCTGGAAGCTCAGCCCGTACGAGCGCCCGAACGTCAGCGCGGTCGCGGGGATCTGCTCCTTGGCGAGGGCGAAGCGCAACGACACCAGCGTGCGCACCGACGCGCTCTCGTCCTCGATCGCCTGGGCGACATCGGCGGCCTGTCGCCGCCCGATCGTCTCGTCCGAGGCGAACATCGCGAGCCCCATGGCCGGGACGACCGCGATGACCACCAGCCGAAGGGTCACCTGTCGAAGGTTTGACGCAACCAACTGGTGCGCGCTCCCACCCGTTCCGCCTCCGCCGCCTCGGTCATGCCGCCCTTATCGGCCCGCCCACGGGCGAACCAAGAGGTGACATCGGATCTTGTGCGCTTCCTGACGATCCGGTGACCGACCGTGGTCGCTTCGAGCCGGAAACGAGTTCGCTCGTCACCGACCGTGGCCACCTCGGCGGTCGAGACGCGAGGTTCCGTCGCGATCTGCGTTGGCTTCACCGCCCCGTTGCGGGGTCGAAATGAGCCGGAAACACCAAGCCACCATCGTGGCCGGCCATGACCGCCAGCCGCCGAATCCGGGTCGAACTCGAGGACCGGCCCGGCGCGCTCGCACAGCTGGCGGGTCTCCTCGCCGAGCACGGCGCCGACGTCATGTCGATCGACATCCACGAGCTCACCGACGGACGGGCGGTGGACGAGGTGTTCGTGCGAGTGCCCGACGACTGGGACGATGCTCCGTTCCGGACGGCGCTGGAGGTGTCCGGTCGGGGCTCCGTGCTCGATGTCGCCGTCACCGGCCCGGCCGGCGACCGGGTCGTGGTTGCGCTCCAATGGGCTCGACACCTCGTGGCGAACGGGGTGCAGCACAACGAGTTCGAACTGGCCGGCACCATCGTGCAGTTGTGCGCCGGCGCCGTCGCCTGGGTCGGTGCGGTCGACGAAGTCGGTGGGGTCGAACTCGCCGCCGAGGCGCTCGCCTCGTTGACACCGGTCGTCCGTGATCTCGAGGAGTGGCCGCCGCAGCTCGACCTCCAGGACGGTCGCGGGGGTTGGGTCCTCGCGATCCCCGACCATCCGGTGCAGCCGCTGCGCATCGCCCTCGTCGGGCGACGGCGGAGCTCGCCGTTCACGGCCACCGAGATCACCCGCATCCAGACCCTGCTCGAATTCACCGCCGAGTTGCGCTGAGTAACGTCGGCTCGTGCAACGAGTCGCGACCACTCCCTTCGACGGGCAAAAGCCCGGTACCTCCGGCCTTCGCAAGAAGGTCACCGTCTTCCAGCAGCCCCGCTATCTCGAGAACTTCGTCCAAGCGGTGTTCGACTCGATCGGGGAGCACGATGGTGCGACGTTGGTGCTCGGCGGCGACGGCAGATTCCACAACGATGTCGCGATCCAGACCATCCTCAAGATGGCCGTGGCGAACGGCTTCGGTCGGGTCGTCGTCGGTCAGCACGGGATCCTGTCGACCCCAGCGGCGTCATGTGTCATCCGCAAGCGCGACGCATTCGGTGGCCTGATCCTGTCGGCGAGCCACAACGAAGGTGGGCCAGCAGGCGACTTCGGGATCAAGTACAACGCCGGGAACGGCGGCCCGGCTCCGGAGGCGCTGACCGAGCGGATCCACGCCGCGACCACGACCATCGCCGAGTACCGCATCGCCGAGTGCGACGACGTCGACATCACCTCCCTGGGTGAGGTCGATCGCGATGGCGTCGTGATCGAGGTGATCGATTCCGTCGACGACTACCTCGAGGCTGATGCAGCAGTTGTTCGACTTCCCGAAGTTGGCGTCGATGTTCGCTGGTGGCTTCCGGTTGCACTTCGACGCCCTCAACGGTGACCGGTCCATGCGGCGCGAATCTTCGAACAGGTCCTCGGCGCGCCCGTCGGCACGGTCACGAACGGAACGCCCTGCCCGACTTCGGCGGCCACCACCCCGACCCCAATCCGGTGCACGCCGCAGACGTGGTGGTCGCGATGTCGCGCGAGGACCATCCCGACCTCGGCGCGGCCTCCGACGGCGACGGCGACCGGAACATGATCGTTGCCCCCGGCCTGTTCGTGACGCCGTCCGACAGCCTCGCCATCATCGTCGCCAACGCCCATCTGCTGCCCGCCTTTCGTGGTGGCCTGGCGGGCGTCGCCCGGTCCATGCCGACGAGCCGAGCCGTCGACCGGGTCGCCGAGCGACTCGGGATGCCGTGCTTCGAGACACCGACCGGTTGGAAGTTCTTCGGCAACCTGCTCGACGCAGGCGAGGTGTCCATCTGCGGCGAGGAGAGCGCCGGCACCGGCTCCGACCACGTGCGCGAGAAGGACGGCATCTGGGCCGTGTTGGCGTGGCTGAACATCCTCGCCGAGCGCGGCGAGCCGGCCGACGAGATCGTGCGACACCATTGGGCGACGTTCGGGAGGAACTTCTACTCCCGTCACGACTACGAAGCCGTTCCGACGGCCGCGGCCGACGCCGTCTGGGCCCGGCTCGGTGAGCTGATCCAACCGGCGAGGTCCTCGGAACTCGCGGACTTGGCGGGCGAGCTGTCGATCGAGCTCGCCGACGAGTTCTCCTACGTCGACCCGGTCGACGGTTCGGTCAGCGATCACCAGGGCTTCCGTTTCGGGTTCTCCGACGGATCGCGCATCGTGTTCCGGCTCTCCGGCACCGGAACCGAGGGCGCCACCATCCGCATCTACTTGGAGCGGTACGTCGCCGACGCCACGCAGCATGGAATCGAGACGCAGACCGCGCTGGCGCCGATCACGGCCGCGGCCGCCGCGATCTCCGACGTTGCGAGCCTGACCGGGAGGGTGGCGCCGTCGGTCGTCTCGTGATCAGGATCCACAGCGGTCCTGACTAAGTTGCTCGGATGCGCCCCAAGATCACACGTCACGTTTCTCGCCGGACCGTCGTCGCCGCCGCACTGGTGCTCGGCGGCTTCGGCGCCGGATCGCTCACCTCGATCGGTGATTCGGCCATCGCGTCGAAGAAGTACCACTCGTCGGAAGGACTCGGCGACGTCGTGTTCCTCAGCCACGTGAACACCGAGACCATGCCCATCTTCCCCGGCGACCCCGTTCCGGTCATCGAGGACACCTTCACGGTGGAGAACGACGGGTTCAAGCTGCAGACGGTGACGATCGGCGACCACTCCGGAACCCACTGGGGTGCTCCGTGCCATTTCAACGAGGGCGAAGCGTGCGCCCAGGACATGAATCCGGAGGACTTCGTGCACCCCGCCGTCGTCGTCGACATCCGGGCCCAGTCGGCTGCTGATCCGGACTACGCCTTGACCGTGGAGGACCTGAAGAAGTTCGAACGGCGCAACGGTCGGATCCCCCGTGATGCCGTCGTCATCGCCTGGACGGGGTGGCAGGAGAAGTGGAACGACGCCGCCGCCTACTTCAACCAAGACGCCGACGAGGTCATGCACTATCCGGGGATCAGCGCCGAGGCGACGAGTTGGCTCATCGACACGCGGCGCCTCGGCGGGCTCGGGATCGACACCCATGGCGTCGATCCCGGCGCAGACGTCACCTACCTCACCAACACCCTCCTGCTCCAGGACCATCGGATCCACATCGAGAACATGACCGGGCTCGAGCAGCTTCCGCCGATCGGAGCGTGGGTCGTCGTGGGCGGCGTCCGCAACGAGGGCGGGTCGGGTTCGCCGGCGACCGTGCTCGGCCTGATCCCGGACTGAGCGTAAGTTCGCGGCCATGTGCCGCAACATCACGACGCTCCGGGGACTCGAACCGGCCGCGACGGCCGAGGAGATCTCGGCCGCTGCGCTGCAGTACGCGAGGAAGGTGAGCGGGGTGACCTCCGGGCCACTGCTCACCTCCGACGCGTTCACCGCTGCCGTCGCCGAGATCGCCGCGGTGACGACTCGGTTGCTCGGCGAGTTGCCCGCCCGGCGAGTGCCGCCCTCGAACGATCCGCCGCTGCGGCGGATCGCGGCCAAGCAACGAGCCGCCCGGTCGGTCGACGACGGGATGTGAGACGCCCCTCGCGCTCGCGGGGGTTTGCACCGGCCCTTTGCCGGTCAGGCGCCCAGGCGCAGTGAGGCGGCGAGGGCGCCGGCGAGGTACCGGGAGTAGGTCGCGGTGACGTGGTACTGGTTCCGGAACACCTGGCGATCCGCGATCACGGGCCCGCACCAGTCGGTGCAGAACCAGTTCACCGTCGAGACGTACGCGGCATCGGCTTCGATCGCCGCGGTGCGTTCGGCCTCCACGAGGACGCCGAGCAGGGCGGTGTCGCGATCGGATCCGCATCGGCGGATGTCGTCGCGGTTGGCCGCCAGACAGTCCGGGTTCGGCGCCGGGAGCACGGGCACGTCGCCGAGCACGATCAGTCGGCGGCCGGGTGCCGAGAGCCGATCGAGCAAGCTCGCGAGGCCCGTCGACCAGTCGGCGGCGGTGGCGTTGTCGTTCCGGGTCACCGGTTGTCCGATCGACGCGTTGGTGATGACGACCGCGTCGGGTTCGAGTTCGTCGATCCGGGCCACGGCCCAGTCGTGGTACTCGGTGCAGTCCGTGTGTGGGCGTTGGTTCGTGCGGTCCCAGAAGTCGAGCAGCACCGACGGACACCCGGCCTTGGAGAGCATCCGGACCTGCCACCCCGCGTCGAGGGCGACGAGATGGATCGCGGTCAGCCACATCCCGGCGTGGGAGTCGCCGAGCAGCACCAGGAGCCGGGATCCGTTCACGTCGCCGTAGACACACTCGCCGGCTTCGGGACGCCGGACCTCTTTGGCGCAGCCGGTCACCTTGAGGTCCTCGTAGTCCGTGGATCCGTCGGAGAGCGCCGGCTGGAGATCGGCGGGGAGCTCGACGACCGATCGCGCCGCCGCGACGGCGGCGAGGACCTCGGCGGTCGGTACGAGATCGTCGGCGGACACTGCGGAGACGACAGGCAACGTCGACGGCGACCTCACCGGCGTCGACGTCGATGCCGCACTCGAGGCGCCGGGCGCGGTCGAATCCGTCGGCGCGGTCGGCGTCGAGGTGGCGGTGGTGGCCGCACGAGCGGCGAGGTCGTGCGGCGATGGTCCGGCGGGCGCGCAGGCGGTCAGGAGGGCGGCGGCGCCCAGCGCGCCGATGACTCGTCGAGTCATCCTCATGGCCGGTAGTACCAGCGGAGATACGTGGCGTAGCCGGCCGAGGCGAGCACGAGGCCTGCGCCGAGGGCGAAGGTGGCGCTGCGGTGCCTCGCGAGCAGGCGGGACCGCCGGATCGGCTGCTCGACCACGAAGAAGGTGACGACGGAGACGACGACGGCGGCCGCGAGCAGTCCGATGCGGGCCCCGACACCGAGCGGGGCGGTGGTTCGCTGCCGGGCGATGGCCAGCAACGGCCAATGCCAGAGATACAGCGAATAGGAGATCCGCCCGATCCACGTCAGCGGCCGGTAGGCGAGCAGGCGAGCGGCCGGACTCCCCGGAAGTCCGAGGAGGGCTGCGGTCCCGAGGGTCGGCGCCATTGCGGCGTAGCCGGAAACGCCGTTGCGTCGTCGAATAAGAACGCCGCGACCACGACCGCCACCAGGCCGAGCACCGCCGCCGACCCGGCGATCCGTCCCGTCGGCCGGCGAACCGTCGCGAGGACCGCGACCAGCCCGCCGAGCGAGAGCTCCCACGCTCGCGTGGCGGGCGAGAAGTAGGCCCAGGTCCCGTTGGAGCCGGTGCGATGGACCCCCATGCGAACGATGCGGTGGTCACCAGGACCATCACGGCGAGGAGCGACCGCCGGACACCGCCGCCGTCGACCGAATGCCATCGCCGACAGGATCAGCAGCGGCCAGACGACGTAGAACTGTTCCTCGACCGCCAGCGACCAGAAGTGCTGGAGCGGCGAGGGTGCGGCCTGCTCGCCCAGGTAGTCGGTGCCGGTACGGGCGAACCGAAGGTTGGCGGCGAAGAACGAGCTCCAGCGGGCGTCGGAGGCCACGACGTTGCCGCGAAGGAACCCCAGCTCGTGGTAGCTGGCGTACAAGGTGACCAGCAGGACGAGGCTGGCCAGCGGGAGCAGCCACCGGATCCGCCGGGTCGAGAATTCCGCCCACAGTGCTCGGGCGGGCAGCTCCCGGGCCGCCGACGCCAGCAGTTGACGGGTGATGAGGAAGCCCGACACGACGAAGAAGGCGTCCACCCCCACGTAGCCGCCCGAGAACCCGAGCAGATCGGCGTGATAGAGGAGGACCGCGATGACGGCGAGCGCTCGAAGGCCCTCGATGTCGGCGCGGAACGAGGTGTCGATGGCCCCGAGACCGGGAAGCGGGGCCGACAGCCCACGGACCCTGCTCGCCGGGTCGGGTGCCGAGAACCGGGTCGGCCCCACCCGAGCGACACGCCGGCCCGACAGCGACGGCGAATCGACGGCCAGCGTGACCGCGGTGTCACGGTCGGGTGCCGGCCAGCCGAGTGGTGCGACGGGGGATTCGAGCACGCGTCGAGGTTAGGACTCCTCGGAAGTCGCCGCCGTGGGCCGGGCGAACCGTCGTGCTCCCCGTTCGTCTGCCGGTGGCCCACGGCCAGGTGGTACACACGGTGACGTGACGCTCGTCTCCTTTCCCCGCCGCCTCGCCGACTTCGCCGCCGCCCACCCCGACGACCCGGCGGTCACCTGCGGCGAACGCTCCGTGACCCGGGCTCAACTCGAACGAAACGGCAACCGGTTGGCGCGCCATCTCGCCGACCTGGGTGTCGGTCTGGGCGATTTCGTGACCGTTGCGCTGCCCAACTCCGTCGAATGGTTCGAGACCTACGTCGCGATCTGGAAGTTGGGGGCGATCCCGCAGCCGGTGTCGGCGAAGTTGCCGCCACGGGAGCTGGTGGCGATCGTCGAGCTGGCCGGATCGAAGGTCGTGGTCGGCGTCGATCCGGGGAGCGAGCTCGCCGGGCTGCTCCCGGCCGGGACGGCGTGCCTGTCGGCCGGCCACGACGCCCACGCCTCGTACGCCGACGATCCGCTGCCGGACGCGGTCTCGCCGGCATGGAAGGCGCCGACATCCGGCGGATCCACCGGCCGTCCCAAGCTCATCGTGTCGGGTGACCCCGCCCTGAGCGACGACGAGGTGCCGTCGCGCTTCGGCATGGAACCCGGTGGCTGTCTGATCATGCCGGGACCGCTCTACCACAACGGCCCTGCGGTGTGGGCGTGCGACGCCCTGCTCACCGGGAGCCACGTGGTGTTGCTGCCGCGATTCGACGCCGAGGCGACACTCGCCGCGATCGAGCGGTATCGGGGCGACATCGTCTATCTCGTGCCCACGATGATGAAGAGGATCTGGCGGCTTCCGGAGGAGACCCGGCTCCGCTACGACCTGTCGTCGATCCGCGCCATCTGGCACCTGGCCGAGCCGTGCCCGCCGTGGCTGAAGGAGGTGTGGATCGACTGGCTCGGAGCGGAGCGGATCCTGGAGCTGTATGCCGGGACCGAGGCCCAGGTCGCGACGGTCATCACCGGGACCGAGTGGCTCGCCCATCGTGGGTCGGTCGGCCGGCCGTCGAGCGGCGAGGTCCGGATCTGCGATCACGACGGCAATCCGCTGCCGCCCGGCGAGCAGGGCGAGGTGTGGCTCCGGTCTGCCAGCGAGACCCCCACCTACCGGTACGTCGGCGCGTCGGCCAAGACGATGGACGGCGGCTGGGAGTCGCTCGGCGACATGGGCTGGCTCGACGAGGACGGCTACCTCTACCTCGGGGACCGGCTGAGCGACATGATCCTGTCGGGGGGAGCGAACATCTACCCGGCCGAGGTCGAAGCGGCGATCAACGAACACCCGGCGGTGCGGTCGTGCATCGTCATCGGGTTGCCCGACGACGATCTGGGCAGCACCGTCCATGCCATCGTCGAGGCCGACGAGGCCGACCTGCCGCGCGAGGAGCTCGTCGCCTTCCTCGGCGAACGGCTCGCCCGGTACAAGATCCCGCGATCGATCGAGTTCGTCGACGAGGCGTTGCGGGACGACGCCGGCAAGGTCCGTCGCTCGGCGTTCCGCTCGGCGAGGACCGACCAGGGCTGACGATGACCGGGAGGAGGCGGCGACCGGTGCTGGCCGCGTGGGCCATCGCCCTGCTGGCGGCCTCCTGCACCGGGTCGACGAATTCCGGCTCGACGGGCGGCGATCGGGCGGACACAATTCCGACGGTCAGCCCGGTGCCACCCGCCTCGGCCCGTGCCGCGCCGTCGACGTTGGCCACGGTGACCCAGCCGTCCTCGACCTCCTCGACCGCTTCGTCGACCTCGACCCTCGACCTCGACCCCTCGACCTCGACGAGTGTGCCGACCACGATTGCGGCGGTTCGTACCGTCACGATGGCGTTCTCCGGGGACACCCTGGCGCACAGCCCGCTGTGGCGTCGGGCGGCGCGCAACGCCGAGGGCGACGGGCACGACTTCGCGCCGATGCTGGCCCAGCTCGCTCCGATCCTCGGCTCCGTCGACCTGGCCGTGTGCCACTTGGAGACGCCGATCGCCCCCGAGGGGAGGAGTACTCGACGATGCCGCTCTATGGCGTCCCCGTCGAGATCGTCGATGCGCTCGCCCAGGCCGGATACGACCGGTGCTCGACCGCCAGCAACCACACGGCCGATCGCGGGGGTCCCGGGATCGATCGAACGGTGACGGCGCTCGAAGCGGCCGGCATCGCCCAGTCGGGCATGGCGCGCACCCCCGAGGAGATCGAGCCCCGCCCGTTCGAGGTGAACGGGATCTCGCTCGCGCACCTGTCCTACACCTTCAGCTACAACGGCCTGTCCCTGCCCGAGGGCGAGGAGTGGCGGTCGGCGACGATCGATCCGGAGCGGATGATCGCCGACGCCGCACGAGCCCGGCAGCTCGGGGCCGAGGTCGTCGTCATGAGCATCCACTGGGGCGCGGAGGGTGAGTCGTCACCCACGACCGAGCAGCGCCGCGCCGCCGACCTGGTGACGGCGAGCGGGCAGGTCGACCTGATCGTCGGGCATCACGCCCATGTCGTGCAGCCCATCGAGGTGGTCAACGGCACCTGGGTGGTCTTCGGGCTCGGGAACATTCTGTCGAATCTGCCGACGAGCGACCGTTGGCCGGCGAGCAGCCAGGATGGCGAGATCGTCACCGTCGCGCTCGCTGTCGACCCCGACGGAGCGGTGTCGGTGGCCCGCCCGGTCGTCCACCCGACCTGGGTCGACAAGGCCGATGGCTGGATCGTGCGTCCCGTGCTGGCCGGGCTGGTCGACGAGTCGACCTCGGCTCGCATCCGGCGTGAACTCGAGGCCTCGCTGACCCGGACGATGCGAGTGGTCGGGGACTTCGTCGCCGAGTCACCGACTCCTTCGTGAGCGACCGACCAGCATCTCCCGTCCGCCATCCGCACGCCACCGTGCGCTCGCTCGTCTGGTGGTGGAGCTGCTCACGAGCGAGCGGATCCGCCACCAGAGTGGTTCATCGAGCTGCTCGATGACGGTCGGGGAGGGAGATTCGAACTCCCGACCTCCTGCACCCAAAGCAGGAACGCTACCGCTGCGCCACTCCCCGGCTGAGCGCCACGACCAAGGTCGGGGCCCGACCCGTGAGCGTACCGTTCCGACCGCCCCTCCGGCCGACCTCCGGGCCGACGGGGATCCCGAGCTCCTCCGGGTTGACCCCGGTCATCGAGCCGTCGAAACTGAACGATCGTTCGGTCAGGACGGGTCGTTGGATGCAACCGGGCCGACGTCGACGAGGGATCGAGAGAGCAGATCGCCATGAGCGACACCACGGGCCGACCAGCCGGTTCGACCGGCCACATCCGCTATGAGGTCGACGAGTCGGGGGTCGCGACCATCACCATCGACCGGCCGGCCAAGCGCAACGCGATGACCTACGCGGTGCTCCGGGACTTCCTCGACACCGTCGCCATGGCGGGCGCCGACGACACCGCTCGGGTGGTGATCGTCACGGGTGCCGGCGGCGCGTTCTGTGCCGGGACCGACCTCTCCGACCTGTCCGACACCCCGTCGGATCGCCGGGGAGCGATGCCGGCGAGCGACCGGAGCCGTGGCCACTCGTCGCCTGTCCGAAGCCGGTGATCGCCGCCGTCGACGGCCCGGCGTTCGGGATGGGCGCCGAGTTCGTGACCCAATGCGACGTCCGCATCGTGTCGACCCGCGCCCGGATCGCTTGGAACTTCGTCCACCGCGGACTCGTCCCGGACACCGGTGCGGGCTCCTGGCTCCTGCCCAGGATCGTGGGATCGGCGGCTGCGCTCCGATTGGTGCTGACCGGAGAGCCGCTCGAGGCCGACGAGGCCCTGGCGCTCGGCTTCGCCATCGCGGTGGTCGAACCCGAGGACCTCCTGTCGGCTGCACACTCCGAAGCGCTGCGGTACACCGTCGGCTCTCCGTTCGCGATCCGTCGGACCAAACGGCTGCTGTACGAGGGATTCGGGCGTGACGCGCTCACCCACGCCCAGGCCAATCGGGCCGCGCTCGAAGAGTGCTTCGCCTCCGACGACCATCGAGAGGGCGTCGCATCGTTCCTCGAGCGCCGGCCGGCTCGGTTCACGGGTCGTTGACGATGCAACCATCACCCGATGCGGCCGCGCTGCTGTCGACGATCGCCGAGCTGCTCGACGACGAATTGCTCGCGGCGGTGCCCGGCCCGCTGCAGCACAAGACCCGGGTCGCGGCAAACCTGTGCCGGATCCTCGAGCGAGAGTGGACGACCGGTGAGGCCGCAGCCGCGGCCGAGCGTGCCCGACTGGCCGAGCTCCTGGATCGACCCGACCTCGACACCGCAGCACTGCGCGCCGAACTCTGCACCCGCATCCGGGCCGGTGGTCCGGAAGCGACCTCGCACGACGTCTGGGAGGTGCTCGTCGCCGGTTGCCGCGACGACCTCGCCATCGTGAAGCCGGGGCATGACGGATGGGAGGGACGGTGAGCGACCTCGCCGACCTCGAACAGGGGTTGGGGCGATTCCTCGGCGAACGGGCCGGCGAGACGGTGCGGGTCTCGAACCTGGTCGGCAGCACGGCCGGGGCGCGCCGGACGAACGTCCTGTTCGACGCCGACCTGCCCGACGGTCCGCGCCGACTCGTCGCCACGATCCTCCCGACCATGGACATCCAGATCAACCCGATCACCGCCGAGGCCGCGGTCCGGGGACTGGCCGAGCGGTACGGGGTGCCGGTGCCGCACCTACGTGGGGTGACGAACGATTCCTCCTACGTCGGTGGACCCTTCTTCGTCTCCGATTGCGTCGAGGGAGAGACGATCCCTCGCCGGGTGCTCCGCCTCGTCCACGACCGCGAGATCGGTGAGCGTGTCGCCCGGCAGCTCGGAGCGGCGTTGGGACGTCTGCATGCCATCCCGACCTCCGAAGCTCCCGCGGAGCTGGTCGGCGACGACGTCGCCGATCCCGCCGAGCAGGCGCTCGCCGGTGTCGAGGAGAGCATCCGGACCCTCGTTCCCGATCGGCCCGCCTTCGCCTTCGGCTTCGCGTGGCTGGAACGACATCTCCCTCCGCCGCCGGACCGGCGCACGATCGTCCACACCGATGCTCGCAACGGCAATCTCATCGTGGACGCCGACGGGCTGCAGGCGCTGCTCGACTGGGAGGGCGCCATGCGCTCCGGTGATCCGATGCAGGATCTCGCCTGGCCGGCCCTGAGGATGTGGCGGTTCCGGTACGACGACCGGGAGATCGGGGGCTTCGCCGGGCGCGAGCCCTACATCGAGGGCTACGTATCCGCCGGCGGCACCTTCGACGCCGACCGCTTCCACTGGTGGAAGACCCTCGGGACCTTACGCTGGGGGCTCGGCCTCGCCGGGCAGGCCGAGGCCCATCTCGACGGCCGGTTCCGCAGCGTCGTGATGGCGGCCAGCGGACGCCGGGTTCCCGAACTGGAATGGGATCTGCTCATGCTCGTCCGCCCCTGAACGCTCGCCTGCGGACGCATCGGCGGCGGTGGGGCGCCGGTGCGAGGGCACTCACCGTCGTGGTGTCGCACCGGCACGCCGTCGTGGCAGACCCGCACGGGACAGAGCGCAGCGGCGCCCGAGAAATACCTCGGATCTCGTGTATTCCGGCCGGCCGTGCCTCGCTCTGTGGGAGGACCGGAAGCAAGGACGCTCCGGCGGCTCAAGGAGCGATGTCATGACGACTCGATTCGATCCCAATTTCACGACGTTCATGGAGGGCGAGTTCCTCGGCGGGGTCACCGTCTCGGAACCGGGCGGTGTGCTCGGGCCTGGCAACCTCGTGATCGACCCCACCAAGCCCTTCGAGATCACGGCCACCTGGCACGTGTTCGGCCACCTCGTGCCGATCTGGCTGGCAGCACTCAAGTCGGCCAGCCCGTCGTGGGTCGTGTCGGCCTACGCCGAGTCGGTCGGCCCCGGCCCGGAGAAGATGGTGGCCACCACCAACGTCCCGATCGGAGTCGTCACCGGCTCCCACGACGTGACCTTCTCGGCCACCCTCACGGTCCCGGCCGGCACCCTCGCCGAGGAGAACCCGGGCAACCCCAACGTGAGCGGCCTCTACAAGATCGTGCTCACCACGTTCCTCAACTCGCCGTTCGGCCTTCCCGGCTACGACGTGATGGGGTACGCCGAGGGCCCGATCATCAAGGTCGAGAACCCGGTCTGAACGAACCCAGCCTCCACCGCCGGTGTCACGGGACAACGAGGTCCTGCGGCCCCGGCGGTGCGGCGCGTCAGCGGTCGTTCAGGGCTGCGCCGCCGAGACGGCCATCACCGTCTCGTTGAGGCCGCCGACGTGCCGGGCGAACTGGTCGCCCCGTTGGAGCACGTCGAGCCCCGGCTCGCGGAGTCCGACGACCACCGTCCGATCACAGATCGGGCAGGCGAGCGTGGCGCGAAACTCGTCGTGGGCGACGCAGATCATCTCGTGGGGGACGTCCATCGAGTCACCGTACCCGGGCGCGTCGGTGGGCAGGCGTCGTAGCATCTCGGACCATGAGCGCCCAGAGCATCGTGGTCGGAATCGACAACGGCGGAACCTCCAACAACGTCACCGTGCTGACGCACGACGGCGCGTTCTTGATCGACGCCATGACCGAGGTGCCGAGCCGGGTGCTCGATGGACCGGAGATCGCCATCGGCGCGATGGTCGAGGCATTCGAGGTCGGCCTTCGCGTGACCGGGCGTGACCGTCGCGACGTGGCCGCCGTCGGCCTCGACACCCCCGGGCCGGCCAGCGCCACCGGGGTGCTCTCCAGGAAGGGCGCGACCAACTTCTCCGACGAGGCGTGGTGGGGGTTCGACGTGCGCGCCGCGCTGGAGGCTGCGCTCGGGCTGCCCGTCGTCTACTCCAACGACGGCAACGCAGCGGCGATGTATGCGCACTACGCCCACTTCGGCGCGGTCTCGATCGATCGATCCTCGATCTCGGCGATCGTCGGCACCGGTCTCGGCGGCGGTGTGATCGAGTCGGGTCGGATCGTGGCCGGCGCGTCCGGGATGGGTGGCGAACTGGGTCACGTCCACATCCCGTCGGCCGGGATCCTCGAAGACGGCCAGCCCGTTCCGCAGTGCAACTGCGGGTTCGCCTCCGACGCCGAGAGCTACGCGTCGCTGACCGGCATCCGCAAGAACCTCCTGCCGTTCTGGCTGACCCGGTACCCCGACCACCAGCTCCACGGCGTCGACCCGGTCGAGGCATCCAAGCTCGTGCGGGGTCTGGCCGAGAAGCAGCGCGACCCGATGGCGTTGGCCATCTTCGAGCAGCAGGCCAAGGCCCTCGGGCATCTGTTCACGATCGCCGCCAACTTCACCGATCCCGACGCCTTCTTCGTCGGCGGTGGCGTCGTGGAGACCGATCCGTGGTTCCGGGACTGGTACCTCGACACGATCCGTGAGCACACGACGTTGCGCGAGGAGCAGGCGTCCCACGTCGAGTTCGCGCTGGTCCACGATCTCGACATGGCCGGGGCGAGGGGAGCGGCACTCGCCGCCCTTCGCACCGTCGGCTGACCTGCCCGATCAACGAGCGACGAAGGATCGTTCCGTGTCCTCGGGGTCGTCGCGAAGCAGTTCCATCGGGCTCCGGCCCCCGTCGAGGTAGCCGAGGGCGTAGGCGCCCTGCTCGTAGCCGAGGAGCCGCTGCACTCGCTCCGGGAACGAGCGCACCTCGTCGAGCGAGTACGTCAGGTACTGGTTCTCCTCCTGCCGCAGGAACCCGAGGACGTAGTCGACGTTCACCCCGATCCGAGTGCCGTCGGAGCGATTGGCGCCCCCGCCGTGGACCGTCGAACCGAGATAGAGCACCACGGACCCGCGCGGCATCGTGGCCGCCACGGAGTCCTCCGGTGCCGGACGTGTCCCGTGCAGCGTCTGATCGGCGGCACGATGCGTGCCGAGCACGACCCGGGTGGCGCCGTTGTCCTCCGTGAAGTCCGTCAGGGCCCAGATCGAGGACACCTCGACGTCGACCTCGGGCGGGAAGGGGAAGAAGTCGAAACACCAGTGATCGCGGTGCAGGGACTGCGCCGGAGAGTCCGGCCCGATGGCGATCGACTGGGTCAGGTGCAGCTGGAAGGTGGTCTTCGACGCCCAGAGCGTCCGATCGACGGCCTCGAGGATCAGCGGGTGCGCCACGAGCTCGACCGAGGACGGGCAACGGGTGAGCAACCCTCCGGTACGGCGGGTCGACCGACCGGTGAAGTCGTCGGCGCCGAAGGGGGTCTCGTCCAGCCACGGTTGCAACTCGGCCGCGATCCGGTCGCACACGTCGTGCCCGACGAGCCGTTCGATGATCACGGCGCCGTCCGCGTGCAGGACCTCGCGGATCTCGTCGGCCGTGGTCGTGGCGGGAAGCCTGGTGATTCCGTCCATGCCGAACGGTACGCCCGGGGTTGCTCAGCGAGCGAGCCGGCCCACGACGTCCAGCAACCGTGCCACGTCGTGTTCGTCCACGTAGCGAACCACGCCGGCGCGCACCACGCCACCGGACTCGGCGAGGCCGAGCCGTCCGACGCACTCCACCGCATAGGAGTGTCCGGCCCACACGGCGATGCGCTCCGCGGCGAGCGCGGCGGCGATCTCATCGGGATGACGGCCCTCGATGGTGAACGCCGCAGTGGGGGTCCGTCCCTCCAGACCGTTCACTCCCCAGACCCGGACCCGGTCCATGGCGAGGAGCCCGTCGAGGAGCGGAGCGAACACGGCGGCCTCGGCCGCGGCGACGTGGTCCATGCCCTCCTCGAGCAGGAAGCGGGCCGCGCCCTCGACCGCGGCGATCGATTCGAAGTTCGGCGTCCCGGTCTCGAACCGGCGCGGCCCGAGATCGGTGGCCGGTCGGACCTTGGCGACGGGCAACCCGTTCAACAGATCGGGGTCCATGGCGAGGACGCCGGCGTGGGGGCCGTACCACTTGTAGGGCGACGTCGCGAGGACGTCGGCACCGAGCGACGCCAGATCGATCTGGCGGTGTGGGGCGAGGTGTACGGCATCGACGAACACCTTCGCCCCGGCGTCGTGGGCGGCCGCGACGATCGGGAGGAGGTCCGGTGTGGTGCCGAGCAGGTTCGAGGCCCCGGTCACGGCCACCCATCTCGTGTGCTCGTCGATCAACTCGATCACCGCGGCGGGGTCCAGCTCCCCGGTGCTGGTGTCGAACGGGGCGAGGACGTGCTCGGCGCCGGAGCGTTCGCAGGCGATCCGCCAGGGCGACACGTTGGCGTCGTGGTCGAGCATCGTCCCGACGACCCGATCGCCGGGGCGGAGCTGCTGCTCGATCGCCCTCGTGAAGGCCAGCGTCATGGTGGTCATGTTGGCGCCGAGACAGATGCCGGCCGGGTCGGCGCCCAGCAGGGTTCCGAGGGTGGCGCGGGTGCGTTCCAACAACGCGTCACAGGCATCGGCGGCGGCGAACGCACCACCCGTGTTCGCGTTCCGGCCGTCGCGCGCCCAGTCGACCATGGCCTGGATCGCCACGTCCACCATCTGGGTGCCGGCCGGACCGTCGAATCTGGCCCAGCCGTCCCGGACACCCGGGAAGCGATGGCGGACCGACGGGGAAGGAGCGGACGGCGTCGTCATAGGCCGCTGAGTCTGCCAGTCAGGCGGTGCGCTCTGCAGCAGCGGTCTGGAGTCCGAGCAGCTCGATCGATTCGTCGCGCATCTTGAACTTCTGGACCTTGCCGGTGACCGTCATCGGGAACTCCTCCACGGTGCGGACGTAGCGCGGGATCTTGTAGTGGGCGATACGGCCCGAGCAGTACTCCCGGACGGCGGCGGCGTCGAGGGGCTCGGCCCCGTCGCGCACGATGATCCACGCCATCAATTCCTCGCCGTACTTGATGTCGGGCACCCCGATCACCTGGACGTCGCTGATGTCGGGGTGGCCGTAGAGGAACTCCTCGACCTCGCGCGGGTAGACGTTCTCGCCGCCTCGGATCACCAGGTCCTTCGAACGCCCCACGATGTTGACGAACCCGAGGTCGTCCATCACCGCCAGGTCGCCGGTGTGCATCCAGCCGTCCGGGTCGACCGCTTCGGCCGTCTTGTCGGGGTCGTTCCAGTAGCCGATCATCACCGAGTAGCCGCGGGTGCAGAGCTCGCCGGTCGCCCCTCGCTCCACGGTGTCGCCGGTCAACGGGTCGACGATCTTCACCTCCACGTGCGGGTGGACGCGGCCCACCGACCCCACTCGTTGCTCGAGGGTGTCGTGGGGTCCGGTCTGGGTCGAGACCGGTGAGGTCTCGGTCATGCCGTAGCAGATGGTCACTTCGTCCATGTGCATGTCGGAGATGCACCGCTTCATCACCTCGACCGGGCACGGTGACCCGGCCATGATCCCGGTGCGCAGGGAGGACAGGTCGTAGGTGGAGAAATCCGGGTGGCCGAGTTGGGCGATGAACATCGTCGGGACGCCGTAGAGGGAGGTGCACCGTTCGTCCTGCACCGTGCGCAGCGTCGCCTCCGGCTCGAACGACGGGGCCGGGTAGATCATCGTGGCGCCGTGTGTCGTGCAGCCGAGGTTGCCCATCACCATGCCGAAGCAGTGGTAGAGGGGGACCGGGATGCACACCCGGTCCTGATCGGTGTAGCCGCAGCCTTCGGCGACGAAGTAGCCGTTGTTCAGGATGTTCCGGTGGCTGAGCGTCGCGCCCTTGGGGAAACCCGTCGTGCCGCTCGTGTACTGGATGTTGATGGGGTCGGTCGGTGACAGCTTCGATTCTCGCTCGGCCAGGTCGCTCGCGGACACCGAGTCGGCCATCGCCAGCAGGTCGTCCCAGTCCGAGGTCCCGATGAAGACCACGGACCGCAGGTCCGGCAGCGACTCGCGGACCTCGGCGACCATCGCCCGGTAGTCGGAGGTCTTGAAGTCCGTCGCTGCCACGAGCGCCGCGCAGCCCGACTGGCGCAGGACGTACTCGACCTCGTGGGTGCGGTAGGCGGGGTTGATGTTGACGAGGATCACGCCGGCGCGCGCCGTCGCGTACTGGAGCAGGGTCCACTCGGCGCAGTTCGGCGACCAGATGCCCACCCGTTCGCCGGCGGCCAGCCCGAGACCCATCACCGCCCGAGCCAGCTCGTCGACGCGATCCCAGAACTCGCGATACGTGTACCGGATCCCTTGCGCCGGGACCACGAGGGCCTCGTTCTCGCCCCAGCGTCCGACGGATTCGGCCAGATTCTGTCCGATCGTCTGCTCGATCAACGCGAGATCGGTGCGACCCGCGGCATAGGACTCCATCGTTCGAACCCCCGTCGTCTCACTCGGTCCCCGCGTCCCCGAGCGGGTTCACCGTTGCGGGCCGAACACTAGTGCCGGGTCGCAGCGTCCGGGGCCGTGCTCGGCGGCTCCGCGGGTGCGCTGGCGAGCGAGGCGCTGAGCCATCGGCTGACCGCGACATCGCTCGAGGAGTGCAGCACGACCGAGGCGGCGACGCACAGCGCCACGAGATGGAACACCGTGGATCCGCCGCGGATGCCCGAGTTCACGATGAGCAGGCCGTACACCACCGAGGCGAATCCCTTCGGACCGAACCACGCTGCGGCGAGGAACTGCCGGGTGTCCATCCGGTCGCCGATCAACGCCACGAGCAGCGCGACGGGGCGGACGGCGAACAGCGCCACGGCGGCGAACGCATAGCCACGCCAGTCGAACGCTCCGAGGATGTCGGGCGAGATCAGCGCACCGAACATCATGAGTGCGCCGAGTTTGAGCAACTCGGTGAGCCGCTCGCCGAAGATCTCGAACTCCGAGCGCTGCTCCGGCCCGATCGTGGCCACCGTGATCCCGGCGGTGAACGCCGCGAGGAACTGGTTCGCTCCGGTCAGCGACGAGACGGCGAGGACCATGAGGCCGACCGACACCAGGCCGAGTCCCGAGTACTGATGCGTCAGCCCGAAGACCGGGAACCGGACCAGCCGGATGGCGACCGCAGCGATGCCGATGCCGATCGCCACCCCTCCTGCGAGCTGCAACGCGATGGTCCAGACCTGCCACGACTCGTTCCGACTCGCGTCGAGCAGGATCACCACGACCGGCAGGGCCAGCCCGTCGTTGAACCCACTCTCCACGTTGAGCAGGTGGCGCAGCTCCCGTGGGACCTCCGGGCGTCCGACGATCGCGCTGGCGAGCACGGGATCGGTCGGGCTCAACGCCGCTCCGACCAGCAGGGCGAGCTGCCAGTCCAGCCCGAACACGAGGTGGGCGGCGAGCGCCGTTCCGGCCATCGTGAGCGGCAATCCGAACAGCAACGCTCGGCCCGGACGACGCCACGCCCGCCGGAGGTCGGGCGCGCCGACCTTCATGCCGTCGGTGAACAGCACGGCGAACAAGGTGTATTCGGCGATCCAGCCGACGGATTCGCCGTCCGGGGCCAGGCGGATCACCCCGAGCAGTCCGCCTCCGAGCACCGTCCCGGCGACGAGGAACAGCGCGGCGGTCGACAGCACCGTTCGATCCGCCCGCTCCGACAACAACGCCGATGCGAACAAGCACACGGCGAAGCAGAGCAACAAGGTCACATCGGCGGGCTACCCGATCGAGCCCCACCCAACCGGCTCGCGGCCGGGTGCCCTCAGGGGCGAGCAGCTCGCTTCGCGAGTCGCTTGGCGGCGCGCCCGGTCGCTTCGATCTGGCGGCCGTCGAGATCGCCGAGCTCCACACCGTTGTCGAACAAGACCCGGTATCGGAGCCAGTTGAAGCCGTTGGCGAGCAGGATGCGGCCGCCGGTCCCGGCCGGCACGCCCTGGAGGTCGGAGGTGGAGCGCACCTTGTCGCCCAGCTTGAGGTCGAGCTGATCGGCATGGGGCTTGGCGAGGGCATGCGGCTTCCACGTCGGCATGGGCGACATTCTTACCGACGCCGAGGCCTCGCGCCGAGTTCCCGGCGGACCAGGCTCGGAACCGGTGGGTGGCCGGGGGAGCACCACGGGTACACTCGCCCGTCTGTGAAGAGCACGCTGGAGACCCTCGAAGGGAACAAGGTCAAGCTGTCGGTCGCCGTCGACGAGGCCGAGTTCGACCATGACATCGATGTCGCGTTCCGCAAGATCGCGCGGGAGGTGCGTCTCCCAGGGTTCCGTCCCGGCAAGGCGCCCCGCCGCATCCTCGAAGCCCGGATCGGGGTCGAGGCTGCCCGACAGCAGGCACTGCAGGACGCCATTCCGCAGTATCTCGCGAAGGCGGTCAAGGAGCACGACGTCGACCTGATCGCCACGCCGCAGGTCGAGGTGACCGGAGGCGAAGAGACCGGCGAGGTCGAGTTCGACGCCACCTGTGAGATCCGTCCGGTGATCGAGATCCCCGGCTACAAGGACCTCAAGGTGGAGCTGGAATCGATCACCGCCTCGGACGACGAGCTCGCCGAAGCCGTCGACGCCGAGCGCAAGAAGCACGGCAGCCTGGTCGATGTCGATCGTGCGGTCCAGTCCGGCGATCAGGTGACCCTGGACCTGGCGGCCGAGCGCGACGGCGAACCCGTGGCCGGGCTCAACACCGAGGGGTGGCTCTACGAGGTCGGCAAGGGCTGGGTGGCCGAGGACTTCGACGAGCATCTCCTCGGCGCCAGCAAGGGCCAGCAGCTCAACTTCGTCTCGACTCCCTCAGGGACGTCAGAGGAAGCCAGCTTCAGCGTCACGATCACCAACGTGCAGACACTGGAACTTCCCGAGGTCACCGACGATTGGGTCGGCGAGATCAGCGACCAGGACACGGTCGAGGAATGGCACGCCGCCATCCGCGAGCGGCTCGAGACCGCCAAGCTGAACAAGGTTCGCCAAGGCCTGGTCGACCGAGTGATGACGGCGTTGGCCGAACTCGTCGAGATCGAGTCGCCGGCCCCCTTGGTCGAAAGCGTCACCCAGCAGCGCATCCAGAACTTCGTGCGGCAGCTGAACGCCCAGGGCATCTCGGTCGAGCAGTGGTTCCAGATGACCGGCCAGGACGTCCCGACGTTCACCGAGCAGATGCGCGAGCAGGCCGACAAGGCCGTCAAGGTCGACCTCGCCCTGCGGGCGGTGGCCACGGCCGAGGGCATCGAGGTCGGCGACGACGAGATCGAGGCCGAGTACCAGCGGATGGCCATCCAGGCCAACGAGAAGGTGCAGACGGTCCGCAAGGCCTACGTCCAGAACGACCTGGTCGGCGAGCTCGCCGCCGAGATCCGCAAGTCGAATGCGCTCGAGCGGCTCCTCCACAACGTGGAGCTCGTCGATCCGGACGGAAATCGACTCGACAACGACCAGGTGCTGGGTCACGGCACACATGATCATGATCACGATGATCACGACGAGGACGACCACGGCGACGCCGAGGCGACCGAAGGTGGGGATGACGAATGAATCTCGAAGCCCGCAACGCGTACGTTCCGTACGTCGTCGAGCAGACGTCGCGCGGTGAGCGCACCTACGACCTGTTCAGCCGGTTGCTCAAGGAGAACATCATCTTCCTGGGCACGCCGATCGACGACCAGATCGCCAATCTCATCTGCGCCCAGTTGATCCACCTGGAGTCCGACAACCCGGACAAGGACATCAACATCTACATCAACAGCCCGGGTGGGGACATCACGGCGCTGTTCGCGATCTACGACACGATGCAGTTCATCAAGAACGACATCGCGACGATCTGCCTCGGCCAGGCGGCCTCGGCGGCGGCCGTGCTGCTCGCCGCGGGCACCAAGGGCAAGCGCCTCGCCCTGCCCCACAGCCGGATCATGCTCCACCAGCCCTACGGCCAGGTGGGCTACGGACAGGTCACCGACCTCGAGCTCGCGGCCAAGGAGATCCTGCGCATGCGGGACCTGCTCGAGCAGATCCTGGCCGACCACACGGGCCAGCCGTTGGAGCGGGTCCACGCCGACACCGACCGCGACTTCGTGATGGAAGCGAACGAGGCGCTGGAGTATGGCATCCTGGACGACGTGATCTCGTCTCGTTCGGTCGTCGACCGCACGGGTCCGATTCGCTGATCGAACCAATCTGATCGAACATCGGGACGGGAGGGCCTCGTGGCAAAGTTCGGTGACACCGGTGAGCTGCTGAAATGCTCGTTCTGCGGCAAGTCGCAGAAGCAGGTGAAGAAGCTCATCGCGGGTCCCGGGGTGTACATCTGCGACGAGTGCATCGATCTCTGCAACGAGATCATCGAAGAGGAGTTGGCCGACTCCACCGAGATGCGCTTCGACGATCTGCCGACCCCGCGTGAGATCCGAACGTTCCTCGACGACTACGTCGTGGGCCAGGAACTGGCCAAGAAGGTCCTGTCCGTCGCGGTGTACAACCACTACAAGCGGATCCAGTACCAGAACACGAACAACAGCAGCGGACCCGGTCGGCGCGACGAGGTCGAGCTGGCCAAGAGCAACATCTTGCTCCTCGGACCGACCGGCTGCGGCAAGACCCACCTCGCCCAGACCCTCGCTCGGCTGCTGAACGTGCCGTTCGCCATCGCCGACGCCACCGCCCTCACCGAGGCCGGCTACGTCGGCGAGGACGTCGAGAACATCCTGCTCAAGCTGATCCAGGCGGCCGACTACGACGTCAAGAAGGCCGAGACCGGGATCATCTACATCGACGAGATCGACAAGGTCGCCCGCAAGAGCGAGAACCCGTCGATCACCCGCGATGTCTCGGGCGAAGGGGTGCAACAGGCGCTGCTGAAGATCCTCGAGGGAACGGTGGCCGCCGTGCCGCCCCAGGGCGGGCGCAAGCATCCCCACCAGGAATTCATCCAGATCGACACCACCAACGTGTTGTTCATCTGCGGTGGTGCCTTCGCCGGGCTCGAGCAGATCATCGAGAACCGCATCGGACACCAGGGCGTCGGATTCCACGCCACGGTCCGGTCCAAGGCCGACCGCGACCCCGGTGAACTCTTCGCTCAGGTGCTGCCCGAGGATCTGCTCAAGTTCGGGCTGATCCCGGAGTTCGTCGGACGGCTCCCGATGATCGGTGCCGTGCACAGCCTCGATCGTGAAGCGTTGACCCAGATCCTGGTCGGGCCGAAGAACGCCCTGACCAAGCAGTACCGCAAGTTCTTCGAGATGGAAGACGTGGAGCTGGAGTTCACCGACGACGCCCTCGGAGCGCTCGCCGCCCAGGCCCTGCGCCGAGCCACCGGCGCTCGCGGCCTGCGAGCCATCCTCGAAGAGGTGTTGCTCAACACCATGTACGACCTCCCCGGTCGGACCGACGTCGGTCGAGTCATCATCGACGCCGACACGGTGAACGACAAGGTCAACCCCACCCTGGTCCCGCGTGACGCCGGGCGTGCCGCCCGACCGCGCCGCGCCGCGTCCTGACGCTCCGAGGTCCCTTGGACTACGCCGCCGCGCTGGCCTACATCGCTCAGCACACGAGCTACGAGAACACCGGTCACCTCACCTCGCCGTCGACCGACAACATCCGTCGGCTCCTGGAGGCGATGGGCGACCCCATCTGACCTACCCGGTGATCCACATCACCGGCACCAACGGCAAGGGGTCGGTCGCGCAGATGATCACCCGGTTGCTGATGGCCCAGGGCCTCAAGGTCGGGACGTACACCAGCCCGCACCTGGAACGGATCAACGAACGGTCCACGGTGGACGGCGAGGCCATCACCGACGACGAGTTCGCCGAGGCGGTGTCGGCCGTCGCCGACCTCGAGGTGCTCGTCGGCGTCCGCCCCTCGTTCTTCGAGATCACCACCGCTGTCGCCTTCCGCCACTTCTCCGACGTCGCCGTCGACGTCGCGGTGATCGAGGTCGGGCTGCTCGGCCGGTGGGACGCCACGAACGTCGTGGAGCCGATGGTGGCCGTCGTCACCAACGTCGGTCTCGATCACCGAACTGGCCGGACCGACCAGTCAGGACGTCGCCCGCGAGAAGGCCGGCATCGTGAAGCCCGGGAGCGTCCTGGTCCTCGGGGAGACCGATCCGGAGCTGGCGGCGATCTTCAAAGCGGAAGGTCCGGTGGCGACCTTCGAGCGGCGACGACTTCGACTGCGTCGGCAACGATCTCGCCCTGGGCGGCCGGATGCTCGATCTGCGCACCCCGACCTCGCTCTACGCCGAGGTGTTCGTGCCGCTTCACGGACGCCATCAGGGCGACAACGCGGCGGTGGCGTTGTGTGCGGTGGAAGCGTTCTTCGGGGCGCCGCTCTCCGAGGACGTCGTCACCGAGGGTTCGCCAGCGTCGTGTGGCCGGGACGGTTCGAGGTCCTCGGCCACCAGCCGCTCGTGATCGTCGACGGTGCCCACAACCGGCCGGTGCCGATCAGTGCTCGGCGGTGTTCTTCCAGGACTTCGATCCCGTTGGACGGCGAATCCTGGTGACGGGCTGTCTCCACGGCAAGGACCGAAGGAGATGCTCGCAGCGCTGCGGGCCACGGAGTTCGACATCGTCTACTGCACCACGGCACCGACGCCGAGGGGGATGCCCGCCACCGACGTCGCGGCAGCGGCGTGAGCTCGGCTGCGACGACATCCTCACCGTCGACGACCTGTTCCAGGCGGTCGCCGCGGCATATCGCGAGTGCGAAGCCGACGACGCGTTGCTCGTCACCGGCTCGCTCTACGTCGTCGGTGCGGCTCGGCCGTACCTCCAGCGCCTCGTCACCTGACCGGGCCGCCGGAGGAACGGGGCTCGGTGCCAGTAGCCTCAGGCGCCGTTATGGCTGATCGCACCCTCGTCCTCCTCAAGCCCGATGCCGTCGAGCGTGGCCTCGTCGGCGAAATCGTCGGGCGTTTCGAACGCAAGAACCTCAAGGTCGTCGCCCTCGACCTGCGCTCCCTCGACGCCGACACCCTGGCTCGTCACTACGAAGAGCACGTGGGCAAGGGGTTCTACGCCGACCTCGTCGCCTTCATGTCCCGGGGCCCCGTCGTGGCCATGGTGCTCGAAGGCGAGGAGGACACGTGGGAAGTGGTGCGCACGATGATGGGCGCCACCAATCCGCGCAAGGCCGCTCCCGGCACCATCCGCGGCGACCTCGGCATCTTGTTCACCGAGAACCTGGTGCACGGCAGCGACTCCGCCGAGTCCGCCGCCCGCGAGATCGGGATCTTCTTCCCCAATCTGTAATGTTCTCCACCCGGGATAGACTGCGCCCGATACGGCGCAGTCTTCGCCGGGAGGGGAGTCCGGATGGCTCGCAACAACCCGCTCGCTCTCGGCCGCGACATGGCGGTCGATCTCGGCACGGCCAACACCCTGATCTACATGCGCGGACATGGGATCGTCCTGAACGAGCCGTCGGTCGTCGCGGTCAACGTGAACGACGGCCGTCCGGTGGCGGTCGGCATCGAGGCCAAGCGGATGATGGGTCGGACCCCGGCGCACATCCGTTCGGTCCGCCCGTTGAAAGACGGCGTCATCGCGGACTTCGACATGTGCGAGAAGATGCTCCGCTTCTTCATCCAGCGGGTGCACACCTCGCGGTGGAACAAGCCGCGCATGGTGATCTGCGTGCCCTCGGGCTGCACCGGCGTCGAGCAGCGTGCGGTCAAGGACGCCGCGGAGTACGCGGGTGCCCGCAAGCCCGCCTACGTCATCGAGGAACCGATGGCGGCGGCGATCGGGGCCGGGCTGCCGGTCCACGAGCCCTCGGGCAACATGATCGTCGACATCGGCGGGGGCACCACCGAGGTCGCCGTGATCTCGCTCGGAGGCATCGTCACCGCCCAGTCGGTGCGCGTGGCCGGCGACGAACTCGACGAGTCGATCGTGCAGTTCATCAAGAAGGAGTTCTCCCTCGCCATCGGTGAGCGCACCGCCGAGCAGATCAAGATCCAGATGGGTTCGGCCTGGCCGCTCGAAGAAGAGCTGACCGCCGAGATCCGGGGCCGGGACCTGATCTCGGGCCTGCCCCGTACGGTCACCGTCACCACCGAGCAGATCCGTGAAGCCATCGCCGAGCCGGTGTCGGCCATCGTCGACGCCGTGAAGTCCACCCTCGACAAGACCCCACCGGAACTCGCCGCCGACATCATGGAACAGGGCATCATGATCACCGGCGGGGGAGCACTCCTCATGGGACTCGATCGCCGCATCGCCAACGAGACCGGGATGCCGCTGAACATCGCGGAAGACCCGTTGAACTCGGTCGTGATCGGCTCGGGTCTGGCGCTCGAGAACATCGAAGCCCTCGGATCGGTGCTGTCGCAGGGTCACGACGACTGATCCGGCCTGTCCCGGGTCCCTACCGCCATGTCCTTTTCGAGACGCCGCATCATCGCGCTCCTCACCCTGACCACGATCCTGCTGGTCACCCTCGACGTCCGGAACTCCTCGGTCGTCAGCGGATCTCGCGGCACCTTCGCCGCGGTCATGCAGCCGCTCCAGCGGGTCGGACGGATGGTGAGTCGTCCGGTCGAGAACGCCTGGCACGGGATCCGCGAGTACGACGACCTGAAGGCCGAGAACGACACGTTGCGGGAGCAGATCGCCGAGCAGGAGGGCGACTCGCTCGCCGCGATCGTCGCGGTGCGCGAGTACCAGGAACTGCAGAAGCTGGTCGGGCTGGACTTCCCGTACTCGTTCGTCGCGGCCCAGGTGCTGCAGTACTCGGCCCAGAACTTCCAGCAGACGGTGGAGATCAACGTCGGCTCGAACAAGGGCGTCTCGGTCGGCATGTCGGTGATGTCGCCGGCCGGACTCGTGGGCAAGGTGACGCGCGTCTACGGAACCCGTTCGATCGTCATGTTGATCACCGATCCGCAGTTCGCCGTGTCGGTCAAGGTGGTCGGCGAATCACCGATCCCCGGTTCGACCGGCGACCCGAACCTCACGACCACCACGACCATCCCGCCCGTCGGCGGGACGGACGCCGTGACCGGCGAGTCCGTGCCCCAGATCGACCTCGCCACCGGCGAGACGATCCCGGGGGACACGACCGTTCCGGGTGACACGACGATCCCGGGTGACACGACGATCCCGGGCGACACGACGATCCCGGGGGACCCGACCCAGACCACCCTGGCGAACAGCGCCGGCGCGACCGCGCCCATCACCACTGCGCCCACCACCACCGCCGCGGCCACGACCACCACGTTGTCGATCGAGGACCTCGCCCATCGCGAACTCGGTGGGCTGGTCGGCCAGGGCCAGGGCAAGCCGCCGCTCGTCGATCTGATCGCCGCGGACCGCCGAGGGCTCGGAGTCCAGGTCGGCGACGTGGTCGCGACCAGTGGCGGGTGTCAGAGTCTCGCCCCGCAGGATCTCGTGATCGGACGGGTCAGCGACGTCATCGAGCAGGCCGGCTCCTCCGGTCCGATCGTCGAGGTCGAACCGTCATCCGACCTGGACAACCTCAACTTCCTGCTCGTCGTGCTGTACCTCCCGCCCTCGGAGGCCGGCACGTGCGGGGAGTGACGAGGTGCTGACCCTCGTCCCGCGACCCCTCGTCCGGGTCCTGATGGTCGGGCTGGTCCTGCTCACGGTCCAGACCACACTCCTCGCCGGGCTGCGTCCGTTCGGCATCAGCGCCGACATCATGTTGGGCGCAGCGGTCTGCGCCGGCGTGGTCGCCGGCGCCGAACTGGGTGCGCTGGCCGGATTCCTGCTCGGGCTGTTGTTCGACCTCCTGCTGGTGTCGCCGCTCGGGCTCTCTGCGTTCTCGTACGGCGTCGCCGCGTTCACCGTGGGCGCGATCAAGTCGGCGATCACGGTCGGACAGGCCTGGTGGCTCACCGCAGTGCTCGTCTTCGCCGGAAGCGCAGGCGGTATCGTCCTGTTCGCAGTGTCCGGCACCTTGGTCGGGCAGGAGGGGTGGGTCCAGTACCGGCTCCTCGGGCAAGCAGTCGTGGTCGGAGGCGTCAACGCGGTGGTGGCTGTTCCACGGTCGTGGCTGATGAAGTGGGCGATGCGTGTGGAGCGTGAGGCATGACACACACGGAGCTGCACCGGGAGTCCCATCGTGGCCGGTGACCGACGAGGGGTACGCCACGGCGTGCTCGGTGCCGTCGCGCTCATCATGGTCGGGATCCTCGGGACCCGCCTGTGGTTCTTGCAGGTCGTCGACGCATCGGGGATCAAGCAGGTCGTCGAAGCGGTGCAGACCCGCGAGGTCGACATCCCCCCGGAACGGGGCCGCATCTTCGACGCCGACGGCCGGGTGCTCGCCGACAACCGCCGAGTCCTCACCGTGACCGTGGACCAGGAGGTCCTGCGCCGCGGCAAGTCCAAGCGGCTCGATCTGTTCGCTCGACTCGCCGGCCCGCTCGGGACCACCGCGGACTCCCTCGAGGAGCGGTTCCAGAACAACCCGGACTCGCCGGTGTTGCCGTTCGCGGCGGCGACCGACGTCGACGAGAGCACGGCGATGTTCCTCCTCGAGCGGGTCGAGGACTACCCGGGCGTCGACGTGCGCAAGGACTGGGAGCGGGTGTACCTGTACGCCCCGCTGGCCAGTCACATCATCGGCTACATGGGGCGGATCCCCGAGGACAACCCGAAGACCGAGATCAACGAGACCCGCCAGTACCTCGACAACGGCTACAGCCTGAACGACAAGGTCGGCGCCTCGGGGATCGAGCAATCCTTCGAGGCCGATCTGCGCGGCACGCCTGGCCACGCCGAGTACTCGGTCGATGCGGTCGGCAACGTGATCCAGACCATCTCCTACATCCCACCGACCGCGGGCCGAGACGTCCAGCTCACCATCGATCTCGACGTCCAACAGTTCGCCGAGCAGGCACTGGAGACCGAACTGCGCCTGCGCCGCAGCGTCAGCCCGTACACCGGTGACGACCCTCGCCAGTGGACGGACTTCTTCCGGGCACCCGCCGGCTCGGTGGTCGTCGAACAGCACGGCACGGGCCAGATCGTGGCGATGGCGAGCTATCCGACCTTCGACAACCGCTGGTTCAACGCCGGCGTGTCGAGCAAGAAGTTCGCCCAACTCTTCCCGCCCGAGGACAAGGACCTTCCGTTCGACCTCCGCCCGCCGAGCCCGCTGGTGAACCGGGCGATCCAGGGGCGCTACAACGTCGGGTCCACGTTCAAGCCGTTCACCGCCTACGCCGCCGTGCACTACGTCATGCCGGACGGCCAGACCTTCATCCCCAATCCGCTCACCGACACCTTCGTCGACACCGGCTCGTACGGTCTCGACGAGACCGTGTGCAACTACGAACTCCACAAGTGTGTGTTCCGCAACGCGTGGAACAGCGTCACCCAATCCCCGACCACCTACGGAGAGATCGACCTGGCCCAGGCCATCGCGGTGTCGTCCGACGCCTACTTCTACCGGATCGGTGCCGAGTTCTTCACCGAGAGCGGTTCGGGTCGCGCCCTGCAGGACGAGCTGAAGTTGTTCGGCTTCGGCGAGAAGTCCGGGATCGAGCTGCCCTACGAGTACCGCGGGATCATCCCGGACAAGGAGATCAAGGCCCGCCTCGCCGAGCAGGGCGCGATCTCCGAGGACGAGGGCAAAGGATTCTTCGTCGGTGACGCGGTCCAGATGGCGATCGGACAGGGCCTGGTCGCGGTGACGCCGTTGCAGCTGGCCAACGCCTACGCCACCTACGCCAACGGAGGATTCCTACTTCGCCCGCACATCGTGAAGGCGGTGTTCGAGCCCGGTGTGCACGACTCGGCGATCGCGGGCGTCGCCGACGTCAGCACCGGAGTCGTCCACAAGCAGTACTCGACCGAGGTGGTTCGCCGCCTCGACATGCCACTCGACAAGGTGGCGCCGATCTACGAGGGACTGCACAACGTGATTGCCGCCGGCTGTTGCGTGAACGGCCACGCCCCGACCGGCTGGAAGGTTTTCCGCAACTACTCGATCAAGGAGCAGCTCTCGGGCAAGACCGGTACGGCCCAGGGCTACAAGAGCCTCTCGACCAACGACTCCTCGGTGTTCGCCGCCTTCCAGTCCGACCCGGCCGGCTACACGGTGGCGTCGTACCTCGAGAAGGCCGGGTACGGCGCGTCGGCCTCCGGTCCGCTCGTGCGCTGCATCTTCCAGGCCCTGACCGGCCAGGTTCAGGTGCCCAAGGTCGAACTCTCGGACAAGTTGAACATCGAGTCACCCGTCGCGGCGCCGTCCAACATGCTGGCCGACACCAGTTGTCTGTCCGGCGACGTCACCTCGACGACAGGTGAACGGTGAGCATCACCCTCCCGTCGGCCGGCCGCCGTTCGAACCTCGGCAACATCCGGTCCAGCCCGAGCGAGCCGCGTCGCAACATCGACTGGATCCTGCTGATCGCCACGGGTGGCCTCGCCGTCTACGGGTTGGTGGCGATCTACTCCGCCTCCCGGCCGTACCTGATCGCTCGCGGTCTCGATCCCTACACCTACACCGAGCGCGAGGTCGTCTTCCTCATCGCCGGGACCCTGGCCATGGCCCTCACGATGTCGATCGACTACGGGGAGATCAAGGAGCACTCCGGGGCGCTCTACCTCGGCACGATCATGACCCTCGTAGCGGTGTTGCTCGTCGGGACCGGTCCGCCCGGGTCGGGGGCCAACGCCTGGTTCGACCTCGGGCCGATCCTCGTGCAGCCCTCGGAGTTCGCCAAGGTCACGGTGCTGGTCCTGGTCGCCGGCTACCTCTCCGAGGAGCGCGAAGGCGAGCTGAGCTACCACCGCTTCATCACCGGTCTGTTGCTCGTGGGCGTTCCGGTGGGCCTGGTCCTGATCCAACCCGACTTCGGGACGGCGTCGGTGCTCATCGCCCTGGCCATGGGGATGCTCCTCGTCGCCGGGGCCAACCTCCGGTACATCTTCTTCATCAGCGTGCTCTCGCTGGCCACGGTGGCCGCCCTCATCGCCAGCGACGTCGTCAAGCAGTACCAGGTCGAGCGGATCACCGCCTTCGTGAACCAGAACTCCGACGACCCGGGTATCAAGGATCTGGTCCAGCAGGTGAAGTGGGCCAAGCGCGCCATCGCGACCGGCGGCCTCACCGGCAAGGGATTCCTGAACGGCGACATCACCAACGGGCGTTTCGTGCCCATCCAGTGGACCGACTTCGTCTTTTCCGCCATCGCCGAACAGTTCGGGCTGCTCGGCACGATCGCTCTGCTGTTGCTCTACACCGCGGTGCTGTTCCGGATCTGGCGGATCGCCCGGCTCGCCCGTGATGACCTGGGGCTCTACATCTGCACCGGCGTGATGACGATGATCGTGTGGCACGTGTTCGAGAACATGGGCATGACGATGGGCATCATGCCGGTGACGGGGATTCCGCTCCCGCTGATCTCCTATGGCGGATCGTCGACGGTGGCCTTCTTGATGATGATCGGCCTGGTGGAGAACGTCCACATGCGCCGTATGCGCTGAGCGGAGGGGTCTCCAGCGGGTACAGTTGTCGAACCATGACGTCACAGCACCCCCAGTCGCTGTGGTCGCAGCTCGAGCCCCTGTTGAGCAAGGTCCAAAAGCCCGCCCGGTACATCGGGTGCGAGGACGGGGCGATCGTCCCGGCCTACGGTCCCGGCAAGGTCAGCTGGCTGTTGACCTACCCGGACACCTACGAGGTCGGCCTGCCCAACCAGGGACTGCAGATCCTGTACGAGATCCTCAACGAGCGCGACGACGCGGTCGCCGAACGAACCTACGCACCCTGGACCGATCTCGAGGAGCTGCTGCGCGCTCGCCGCGTGCCGCTGTTCTCCGTCGACACCCATCGTCCGGCGGGGGACTTCGACGTCATCGCCTTCAACCTGTCGGCCGAGCTCGTCTACACCAACGTCCTCAACTGCTTGGACCTGGCCGGTGTGCCGGTCCGGGCCGAGGATCGTCGTCCGGAGGATCCCCTCGTCATCGTCGGGGGCCACGCCGCGTTCAATCCCGAGCCGCTGGCGGACTTCATCGACGTCGCCGTACTCGGCGAGGGCGAAGAGGTCATCGGAGAGCTGAACGAGGTGATCCGGGACTGGATCGCGTCAGGGCGGACCGAGGGCTCTCGCGAGGGCGTGCTCCGGGAGTTGTCCAAGGTGCCGGGCGCCTACGTGCCGTCGATGTACGAGGTCGAGTACGACGGTCCGGCGCTGATGGCCGTGACCCCTCGGTATCCCGACGTCCCCGCGACCGTCGAGAAGCGGACCGTCGCCGACCTGGCCGAGTGGCCGTACCCCAAGCGTCCGTTGGCCCCGCTGACCGAGGTGGTCCACGACCGCCTGTCGGTCGAGGTGTTCCGGGGCTGCACCCGAGGCTGTCGCTTCTGCCAGGCCGGGATGATCACCCGCCCGGTTCGTGAACGGCCCGCCGACCAGGTCCGGACCATGGTCCGCGACGGGCTCAAGCGCACGGGTTACGACGAGGTCTCGTTGACCTCGCTCTCCACCGCCGACTTCTCGGGCATCGCCGACCTGGTGAGCGGGATCTCGGCCGACTCGCCGCCCGATCTCTGCGGACAGACCAGCATCAACCTGCCGTCGCTTCGCGTCGATGCCTTCACCGTCGGCGTGGCGGCCGGGGTCGGCGGCGCCCGGCGCAGCGGTCTCACCTTTGCGCCCGAGGCCGGCACCTGGCGACTCCGCCAGGTGATCAACAAGCTGATCACCGAAGAGGACCTCTACGGAGCCGTCGAATCGGCGTTCTCCCAGGGCTGGACCCGGACCAAGCTCTACTTCCTCACCGGGCTCCCGACCGAACAGGACGTGGACACGCTCGGCATCGCCGAACTCGCCCGCAACTGCGTCGCCATCGGCAAGCGCCACACCAACCGGGCCAGCGTGACGGTGAGCCTCGGTGGCTTCGTGCCCAAGGCGCACACCCCGTTCCAGTGGTTCGGGCAGAACACCGTCGAGGAACTGCGGCGCAAGGTCGACCTCCTTCGTGACGCGACCAAGAAGGCCAAGGGCGTGCAGCTCAAGTGGCACGATCCGCGCGCATCGTTGGCGGAGGGCATCGCCAGCCGGGGCGATCGACGCATCGGACGGGTCATCCAGCGGGTCTGGGAGATGGGTGGCACGTTCCAGGAATGGGGCGAGCACTTCCGGGTCGCTCGTTGGGAAGAGGCGATGGCGGCCGAGGGCCTGTCGCCGGACTGGTACGTCCACCGCCACCGCACCGAGGACGAAGTGTTGCCGTGGGACCACCTGCGCGCCGGGCTGCACAAGGACTTCTTGTGGCAGGACTGGCAGGACGCGCTGGCCGAGAGCGGCGTCGAGGACTGCCGGTGGACCCCGTGCTACGACTGCGGAGTGTGCACCGGCTACGGGATCGAACACGTCGTCGCGTCCCCCATCCCGCCGGCGGGAGGAAGCCAGGGAACGGGTCAGGACCTCGCCCGCGGCGGCGAGATCCCCGTCCAGCTCGCCGTGGGGCGGCGCGGGCCCGCCGTCCCGGTCGGGGGCGATTGATGCATCTGCGCATCAAGTACTCCAAGCTCGGCAAGGTCCGCTTCACCGGCCACCGCGACGTGGCCAGGCTGTGGGAGCGGGCGCTGCGCAAGGCCGAGATCCCGGTCTCGTACAGCGAGGGGTTCTCCCCCCGGCCGCGCGTCTCGTTCGGGTTGGCGTTGCCGACCGGAGCGGAGTCGATCGCGGAGTACCTCGATCTGCTCGCACCGCGCGATCTGGATCCCGCTGAGGTGTTGGCGTCGGTGCAAGCCGCGCTGCCCGCCGGATTCGGGGTGCTCGGCGTGATGGAGATCGACAAGGCGTCACCCTCGCTCCAGGAAGACGTCGTGGCGTGCACCTGGGAGTTCGGTCTGCGCGAGATCACCGAGCCAGAGCTGTGCGAGGCCGTCGAGGCCACCCTGGCTGCGAGCGAACTGCCGCTCGAACGGTCCCGCAAAGGGGCGACGAGGGTCGACGACGTTCGCCCCACGATCGACACGCTCACGGTCGCGAGCTCCGAGGACGGACCGGTGTTGCACGCCCGCCTGGCCACCCGGCCACGCGGAATGCGGCCGGGCGAACTCCTCGAAGTGATGTTTCCCGCCGTTCCCGACACCGGCGAACTCGCCGGCCGGGTCCTGCGAACCACCCAATTGATCGAACGCGACGGCGCGCAGCGGGACCTGTTCCCGCCCGACGCTGCCGTTGCGGGCCACACCAACGCGGTGTGCGCATGAGAAAGGACGACACCAGTGGACGATTCGACGAACGAATCGCACGAGCAGCGCGCCGATTCCGGCGCGGGCGCAGGCACCGAGACCGCACCGGCTGAACCCCTCGGCCCGCCCGAGCCCGAGGGCTTCGAGGCCGGCGACGGAATCGACGGCGATCCCAGCGTGGCCACGGCCCGCAAGCGTCGGCGCGGGTCGCGCGGTGGCCGACGGCGGAAGAAGCCGGCCGGTGCCGAGACCGGTGACGACGGCTTCGAGTTCGACGACGAAGACTCCGACGAGCCCGTCGATCGCGAACCGGCCGACCAGACCGGCGAGGCCCCAGACCAGAACGGCGACGCGGCGGACGAGAGCGGCGACGCGGCCGGCGGCGGTGCGGTCAAGCGGCCGGCGAAGCAGGCTGCGGCGCGCAAGAAGGCGGCGCCGCGCAAGGCTGCCGCCCCGCGAGCGCCGCCGCCAAGCGGGAATCCGCCGACGGCTCCGATGCGGCGACCTCGAGGCCGCGACCTCCGGACCGCGACCTCGAGACAGCGACGTCCGAGGCAGGCCTGCCGGATCTCGCCGACCAGCCCGAGCTGCCCGATCGGATGATCCGAAGGTCGGATCCAGGACCCCGAGGTCATGGCGTGCCGTCGTTCCCCGACGACCCCGGATCGGTGACACGATGCCCGCCCCGACCCTCCGCCGGCACCGCCCGAGCCGGAGCGGGCCGCGAAACCCAAGCGACGCAAGGGCAAGGCCAAGCCGGCGAGCCGTCCGCCGCTGAGACCGCGACCGGTGGGGCCGAGTCCGCGCCCAAGCCTTCCTCGGCCGCGACCCCGCGGGCCAAGCTGCGCTCCACCCGGTCCCGGGCGGCGCCAAGCGTGACAAGGCTCCCGCCGTCGTAGCTGCAGTCCTCGACGAAGAAGCGCTCGAGGAAGCGCCGGGGTCGCGAGCGCAACGGTCGTCCGGTCGGGCGCTATCTGATGTGTGTCCAAGCGCGCGACGGGATCACCCAGGTCGCGGTCCTCGAGGCGCAGCCTGATCGAGCACTACGTCAGCCGGCCCGCCGACGACGCCACCCAGATCCACGGCAACATCTATCTCGGGCGAGTCCAGAACGTGTTGCCCGGGATGGAGGCGGCCTTCGTCGACATCGCCACGCCGAAGAACGCCGTGCTGTACCGGGGCGACGTCCAGTACGACGCCGAAGATCTCGTCGAGACCGGCCAGAACCTGCGGATCGAGCAGATGCTCAAGGCCCGCCAGCTGATCCTGTGCCAGGTCACCAAGAACCCGATCGCCGCCAAGGGCGCCCGCCTCACCCAGGAGGTGTCGCTTCCCGGTCGGTTCGTGGTCTTCATCCCGAACTCCAAGACCTACGGCATCTCCAAGCGACTGCCCGAGGACGAGCGCAAGCGACTGCGCCAGATCCTCGACCGGGTGAAGCCGGCCGAGCACGGCCTCATCGTCCGGACCGCAGCGGAGAACGCCACCGAGGCCGAACTCCAGGCCGACGTGATCCGCCTGAGCGAGACCTGGAACGAGATCGAGCAGAAAGCCGACAAGGCGCGCAAGGCGAACCAGTGTCGCCTCCTCTACCGCGAGCCCGACCTGGCGGTCCGGGTGATCCGCGAGGAGTTCAACGCCGACTACCGCGGTGTGATCATCGACGACCGCGCCCTGTACGAAGAGGTGAAGGGGTACGTCGAGATCATGAACCCCGAGCTCGCCGACCGGATCGAGTACTTCGACGCCGAGGCCGACGGGCTGTCGTTGTTCGAGCGGAACCACGTCCACGAGCAGATCCACAAGGCGCTCGATCGCAAGGTGTGGCTGCCGTCGGGTGGGTCGCTGATCATCGAGCACACCGAGGCGATGACGGTGATCGACGTCAACACCGGCAAGAACGTCGGCAAGACGAACCTCGAAGAGACGGTGTTCCGCAACAATCTCGAGGCGGCCGAGGAAGTCGCTCGTCAGCTCCGCCTGCGCGACATCGGCGGCATCATCGTCATCGACTTCATCGACATGGAGATCAGGGAGAATCGACGCACCGTCGTCGACGTGTTCCGCGCTGCACTGGCTCGGGACAAGACCCGGACCCAGGTGTTCGAGATCTCCGAGCTCGGGCTGGTGGAGATGACCCGGAAGCGGATCGGCGAGGGCCTGCTCACGAACTTCGCCACCGATTGTCCCGAGTGCAACGGTCGGGGCGTGAAGGTGGACTACTCGCTGCTGGACTGACCCGGCTGGGATTCCGGCGAGATCGGCTCGTCAGGGAGCGGCTTGACCGTGAGCCGCTCCCGGCGCCGACGACGTCGCGCCGGCACGAGGTCTCGCATCCCCTCGTAACGCCCGAAGCACAACAGACGATCTCCCGCTTCCAGGAGTCGAGAGCCACGAGGGTTGGGGATCACCGAGGTTCCTCGTTGCAAGGTGAGCACCTGGACGTCGCGGTCGTGCAGCCCGGACTGGGTGATCGTCTTGCCCACGATGTCGGCGCCCTCGTGGACGATCAGTTCGGCCACGCCGTAGCCCGTCGAGACGCCGAGCCGCTGGCGGATGTCGATCTCGGGGAAGGCGACCTGGTTGGCGCAGTAGTCGACGATGGCCCCCGCGACGTCGAGTTCGGTCGCCCGCTCGATGCCCTCCAGACCCGGGGAGGAATTGACCTCCATGACGAGCGGCCCGTTGTCGGACTCGAGCATGTCGACCCCGGCGACCTTGAGCCCCATGATCTGGGCGGCCTGCACGGCGACGCGCGCGTACTCGGGATCGAGATCGACCGGTTCCACGCTGCCGCCGCGGTGCACGTTCGATCGGAACTCGTCACCCTTGGCCACCCGACGCATCGCGGCGACGACCCGATCGCCGACCACGAGGGCGCGGACGTCACGGCCGCGGCTCTCGGCGATGAAGCGCTGGATCAGCACGTTCTGCCGCGTGGACTGCAGGGTCTCGATGACGGCCTCGGCGACCTTGATGTCCGGGGCGAGGATGACCCCGATGCCCTGGGTCCCTTCGAGCAGCTTGATGACCACCGGAGCACCACCGACCCGCTCGATCGCGGAGAGCACGTCGGCGCGGTTCCTGACGAACGTGGTCGCCGGGATCCCGATCTCGTGCCTCGACAGGATCTGGATCGCCCGCAGCTTGTCGCGGGAGTTGGCGATGCCGGTCGCCGTGTTCGGCGTGTACACGTCCATCTGCTCGAACTGGCGGACCACGGCGAGCCCGTAGAACGTGATCGACGCCCCGATGCGTGGCCAGGACCGCTTGGTAGTCGGAGAGCTGGCGCCCGCGGTACTGGAGCTCTGGGTGGGAACCGGACAGGTCGATGGCGAACCGGAGCGTGTTGAGCACCCGCACCGTGTGCCTCGCTCCAGGGCGGCGGTCTTGAGTCGCAACGTGCTGTAGGACCGAGGCGCTCGGGAGAGGATGGCCAGCTTCATCGGCGGGTCCTCGCCGATCCGAACCCCTCGAGCAGCCGGCCTGGAGCGGGCGACGGAACCTCGGATCTCTGGCGAGCACGGCCGCGACCCTAGCCCCGCTAGCGTGATCCGCGATATGGCCCCGCGCGCTCCGGCCTCCTCGCCCCCGTGGACCCTCGGATGGCAAGCGAGTGGGTCTCCCTGCCCGAGTGGCAGGTCCTGCGGTCAAGGCCAAGGTGGACACCGGCGCACGGACGTCGTCGCTGCACGGCGTTCGACCTGGAGACGACGACGACGAGCGGGCCAGGACTGGGTCCGTTTCGTGATCCATCCCTGGCAGCGCTCGACCTCCGACGAGATCACGGTCGAGGTTCCGGTGTTGGAGCATCGCCAGGTTCGCAGCTCGTCCGGGCGGCCGAACTACGGCCCGTGGTGCTCGCCGTGATGGGCGTCCTGGACCGCCGATTCGAGTTCGAGGTCACCCTCACCCGTCGAGACACCCTGGGGTTCCGAATGCTCCTCGGGCGCGAAGCGCTGCGGGCGGTTCCTCGTCGATCCCGGTCGGTCGTATCTCGCCGGACGACCGGCGTGAGCTCCGCCGTCCGGAACCGAGGCGGCGTCGTGACGGCACGTCGGGGACGAGAGGCTTCGCCATCGGAGGGATCGCAGTGGCCCCCGGACCAAGCGGCGGGTGGACCTGCCGTTGTCCCGAACGGTGACCGGCACCGAGGTGGTCCTCCCGGTCCAGGTGTTCCATGGCTCGACCGACGGCCCCACGTGTGGCTGAGCGGGGCGGTCCACGGGGACGAGATCGCCGGGGTCGAGGTGATCCGGCAGGTCACGAAGGCCCTCGGATCCCAAACGCCTCGCCGGGACGGTTCTCGCCGTGCCCATCGTCAACGTCCACGGATTCGTGACCGGTGACCGATACCTGCCCGACCGGCGGGATCTGAACCGCAGCTTTCCCGGCTCACCGTCGGGGCCGCTCGCCTCGCAGATCGCCCATCTGTTCGTCACCGAGATCGTGGAGCGGTGCGACGTCGGGATCGACCTCCACACCGGATCGGACCACCGGTCAACCTGCCCTCACGTCCGGGGTGATCTCGACGACGGGGCCACCCGGGCGCTGGCGCTCGCGTTCGGCGCGCCGCTCGCCGTTCACGCCAAGGTCCGCGACGGATCGCTCCGCCAGGTCGCCACGGGCGCGGGCGACGGTGTTGCTGTTCGAGGGCGGCGAGGCGTCGCGCTTCGACCAGCGGGCGATCTCGGCCGCGGTCGATGGCATCGCGCGGACCTTCGCCCACCTCGGGATGGTGCCCGACGGCCTCGCCCCACCGGGCCCGACGCCGCGGCTCGCCCGCAAGAGCAGCTGGACCCGCGCCCTTCGCGCCGGGTTGGCGCTGCTCGAGGTGGAGTTGGGTGACCAGGTCGAACGAGGGGATCGGCTCGGGGTGATCCACGATTCGCTCGGCGCCGAACTGTGCCGGGTCCGAGCCGGTGTGGGCGGGATCGTGATCGGCCGCCAGCAGCATCCGCTGGTCAATCGCGGCGATGCCCTGGTCCACATCGCTCAGGTCGACGGGATTGCGTCGGCGAATTCCGTCGGGCGTCGGTGCGACGGCGACTGGAACTGCGTCGGCGGATGGAATTCCGTCGGGCGTCGGTGCATGAACGGCAGCCTGGGCCGCTAGCATCGGCAGACGTTATGTACGCAGTGATCGCATCTGGCGGCAAGCAGGAAAAGGTTGCCGAGGGGCAGACCGTGTCCGTCGAGTTGCTCGGAGCCGAAGCCGGCGCCGAAGTCAACTTCCGGCCCGTTCTGGTCGTCGATGGCGACACCGTGCTTGCCACCCCCGCAGAATTGTCCGGAGCTTCGGTGACCGGCCGTGTCGTCGGGGAGACCAAGGGACCCAAGATCAACGGGTTCACCTACAAGCGCCGCACCAACCAGCGTCGTCGGTACGGCCACCGTCAGCGGTACACCACCGTCGAGATCACCTCGATCGCGAAAGGCTGAGCCATGTCGAAGACCAAGGGTGGCGGCTCCACACGCAACGGCCGCGATTCCAACGCACAGCGCCTCGGCGTCAAGGTGTTCGACGGGACCAAGATCCACGCCGGCACCATCATCGTCCGCCAGCGCGGCACCAAGTTCCACCCCGGCAAGAACGTCGGCCGGGGCGGGGACGACACCTTGTTCGCCCTCGTGCACGGCACCGTGAAGTTCGGTGAGCGTGGCGGCCGCAAGGTCGTCGACGTCAACGAACTCGTCGACGCCTGATCCTGCTCCCGGCTCGGCCGGGAAACCCGTCCACGGCCCTGCGCCTCGACCCGTCGAGCGCCGGGCCGTCGTCGCTCCGGGGACCGGACCGGCGGGTCGTTCGGCTAGGGGGTGTCGATGCCCTGCGGAGGCGCGATCGCTCCCAGCCCAAGAGGGCGATGCCCTGGCGGCACGCGTAGCGGTCCGTCATCCCGCTCACCCAGGCCACCGCAGCCCGCTGGGCGTCGGCCCCGCCGGCAGAGGCGCCGTCCTCACAGTTCGGCAACAGGTTGGGACGGTCGAGTAGTACTCGACCAAGGCCCGGGCAACCCGATGACGGCATCGGCCTGAGCCACCGACGCCGGGCGCATGTAGACCTGGTCGTAGTTGAACCGCCGGAACGCAGCGAGGGCTTCGGCTTCCTCGGGCAGCATCCCGATCCGCCCCGTCCGTGCCGTCGCCTCGATCATCGCCGAGATGAACGACTTGAGCTGGGCCGGTCGGGTTTCGCCACAGCGCCCGCACGATCTCGGGCAGCATCGTCGGCCGCACGATCCCGGTCGCGGCGGCGTCCTCGAAGTCGTGACACACGTAGGCGATGCGGTCCGCCCACGAGACGACCTCGCCTTCGGGAGTCTGCGGCGCCGGGCGGGACCACGAGTGGTTGCGCACCCCGTCCAGGGTCTCGGCGCACAGGTTGAGCGGGCGGAGCGTCTCGTCGGCACCCCAGACCGCATGGTCGTAGCCTCCGGCGACATAGGGGCTCAGCGCATCCTCGCTCGCGTGCCCGCCCGGACCGTGGCCACAGTCATGGCCGAGGGCGATCGCCTCGGTCAAGGCCACGTTGAGGCCGAGCGCCCGGCTGATCCCTGCGGCGACCTGGGCGACTTCGAGGGCGTGGGTGAGCCGGGTCCGCTGATGGTCCTCGGGGAACACGAACACCTGGGTCTTGCCGGACAACCGGCGAAAGGCGTTGGCGTGCAGGATCCTGTCCCGATCCCGCTCGAAGCACGTCCGGAACTGGTCCGGCTCCTCCTCCTCGTCCCGATCGCCTGCTCCGACGGCCCGTGTCGCCAACGGGGCGAGCAGCATCGACTCCTCGTGCTCCTCGCGGACCGAGCGTGGGGTGACGGCCGTGGAACCGGTCCCGGCGAACGAATCGCGATGGGCCACGACGAGGTCGCTCCCTGTCTCGCCTCGCATGGTGGACGCCCACCGCTCGGCTCGTGCCGCCATGTCCTCGTCGGCCGGACGCTGCGAGTCGTGGGGTTCGGTCTCGGTCGCCATCCCTCCGACGATAGGGCCGGCGGTTGTCGCTCGCTCGGGAATCGGACCAGGGTGAACGAGGTCGACCGATAGCCTGCACCCAGGTATGTCCGGATTCGTCGACGAGTGCCAATTGAACGTCAAGGGCGGAGACGGCGGCGCGGGCTGCGTCAGCTTCCGTCGTGAAGGACCGGTGGTCCACGGCGGACCGAACGGGGGAGACGGTGGCAAGGGCGGCGACGTCTGGCTCGTCGCCGACCGCAACGTGTCGTCGCTGCTCGCGTTCCGCGACCATCCCCACCGCCGGGCGACCAGCGGCGTGCACGGCAAGGGCAAGGATCAGCACGGCAAGACCGGTGACGACTGCATCGTGCACGTCCCCGAAGGCACCGTGGCCCGTGACCTCTACACCGGAGAGTTGCTCGCCGACCTGGTGAATCACGGCGACCGCTGGCTCGCGGTCCACGGCGGCCGGGGCGGACGGGGCAACGCCCGGTTCCTGACCAACGCCCGCCGGGCCCCGGCCTTCGCCGAGCAGGGCGAGCACGGCGAGGAACGCTGGCTGAAGCTCGAACTGAAGCTGATGGCCGACGTCGCACTCGTCGGGTTCCCCAACGCCGGAAAGTCCACCTTCATCAGCGTGATCTCGGCCGCCAAGCCCAAGGTCGCCAACTATCCGTTCACCACGCTGGAGCCGAATCTCGGTGTGGTGCGGCTCGACGAATCGACCGACTTCGTCGTGGCCGACATCCCCGGCCTCATCGAAGGGGCCAGCGAGGGCAAGGGGCTCGGCTTCCAGTTCCTGCGCCACATCGAGCGGGCCAGGGTGCTGTGCGTGTTGGTCGATCTCGCTCCGATGGAGGAGATGGATCCTGCCGAGCAGGAACGCGTGTTGCTCCACGAGCTCGGCGCCTACCAACCCGAACTGCTCGAACGGCCCCGGATCACCGTGGGCACCAAGGTCGACTCGGCCGTCTACGAGTGGGACGGATTGGCGATGTCCTCGGTCACCGGCGACGGCGTCCGTCAGATCGTCGGTCGCCTGGCCAGCCTGGTCGACGAGGCCCGCAAGGCCGAGCCCGATCAGGAGACCTTCGTGTACCTGCAGCCCGAGGCCGAAGGGGTCTGGGTCGAGCGGATCGACGAGGGCGAGTTCCGGATCCACGGTCGCAAGGCGGAGCGAACCGTTCACCTCAACGACGTGACCGGGGAGGACGCCATGGGCTACATCCAGGGGCGTCTCAAGCGGCTCGGGGTGCCGAAGGCCTTGACCAAGGCGGGAGTCCGGGAGGGCGACATCGTCTGGATCGGCAACTTCAGTTTCGAGTACGTCCCCGACCTCTGATGCGTGTCGTCGTCAAGATCGGCACCTCGTCGTTGACCGACGAGCGCGGCGTCATCGACGACGCCGTGATCGCCCGCCTCTGCGATCAGATCGCCGCGGTACGGGCCGCCGGCCACGAGGTCGTGCTCGTCACGTCCGGCGCGGTGTCGGCCGGCGTCTCCGCGCTGGGGCTCGCCGAGCGGCCCTCGGACCTGCCCACGCTCCAAGCGCTGGCGGCCCTGGGCCAGCCCCGCTTGATGGAGCGCTACAGCGCCCAGTTCGCCCGCCATTCGCTCGTCGCCGGTCAGGCCCTCGTGATCCCGCCCAACTTCGTCAATCGACGGCAGTACCTGCACGCCCGCCAGACCTTGGTCCGGCTGCTCGAGTTGGGGTGCGTCCCGATCGTCAACGAGAACGACGCCATCGCCTCCGACGAGATCCGTTGGGGGGACAACGATCGCATCGCGGCGCTCGTGTCCCATCTCGTGGCCGCGGATCTGCTCGTGCTGTTGACCGACACGCCGGGGCTGTACACCGCCGACCCGAGATCGGATCCGAATGCAGCGTTGATCCCGTTCGTGGCGCACGACGACCCGCTGCTCGCCGTCGATGCGGGACGCTCCGGGTCCAACCGGGGCAGTGGCGGGATGGCGTCCAAGCTCGCCGCGGCGCGCATCGCGTCGTGGTCGGGCGTTCGCGCCGTGATCGCTCTCGCCTCGTCGGACCACGTGCTCGAAGTCGCCGTTCGCGACGATCACTCGGCGGGGACGACCTTCGAGGCCCACGACCGGCGCCTCCCGGCCCGCAAGCTCTGGATCGCGTTCGCCGCCGCTCCGGCCGGAACCATCCGCGTCGACGACGGAGCAACGACGGCCCTGGTCGACGGGCACCGCTCGTTGCTGCACGCCGGGGTGCGCTCGGTGAGTGGCCACTTCGACGAGGGCGACACCGTCGAGATCGCAGGGCCGGACGGGCTCGTGTTCGCTCGGGGGATGACCCTGACCGACGCCGCGACCGCCCGACGCGCCGCCGGCCGCCGTTCGGTCGATCTCCCGAGCAACGTCTCGGCCGAGCTCGTCCATCGCGACGACCTCGTCATCCTCCTGGCTGACCGGGCCCGGGCGGTCCGAGAACCGCACGCAGGCCCGGAGCTGGGCCGATCAGCCCTCGGCAGGCTTGGGCTGCTCGACGGGAGCCGCGGCCGCGGCACCGTCGAGGCCGAGCTCGGCCCGCAACTGGGACAACCGACTCTGGGCCTCGAAGTCCTGGGTGGCCTGCTCGATCTCCAACATGCTGGAGCTGACCGAGGTCGACTCGAGTTCCGTCGTGGCCGTCGCCTTGGCGTAGCGGGCCTCGATCTTGTCCTTGATCTCCTCGAACGTCGGCACGTCGTCGCCCAGCGTCTTGTTCATCTGGGCCATCGCCTTGTTCATCTCCTCCTGCATCTTGGCCTGCTCGAGCTGGGAAAGGAGCTTGGACTTCTCGGAGATCTTGCGCTCGAGGAGCATCGAGTTCTGGCGCACCGCGGCCTTGGCCTGATCGGAGGCCTGGGTGGCCTGCATGACCATCGCCTTCTGGGAGTCGACGTCCTTCTCCACGGCGATCAGACGCGAGGCGATCGTCTCGGCGGCGGTCGAGTACTTGGTGGCCGCAGCGGCGTCGCCCTTCTTGCTGGCGTCCTCGGCCATGATCAGCGCCTGACGGGCCTGACCGTTGAGCTTTCCGAGCTCCTCGATCTTGGCATTGAGCCGCATCTCGGCCTGCTTCTGGGTGGCGATGACGTTCGCGGCCTGCTCACGCAGCCGCTGGTCCTGCTCGCGAGCCTCGGTGATGGCTTGCTCGAGTTGGACCTTCGGATCGGCCTTCTCGTTGAAGTTTCCCGTCAACTTTGCAACGAGGTACTTGTACGACCGGCGGAAGAGCTTGAACATGCGCCGATCCTATGCGGCGCGAGATGTGTCGTCAGCGGGTGGACCGATCCGCCCGTTCGACCGGCAGGTCTCCCGACGGATGGCGGTCACGCTCGTCGGCGCCGCCGCACCAGTCTGGTGAGGTCGTCGAGCTCCGGAATCGCCAACGCCTTCAGGAGCGCGAGGTACGCCGCGATGCCGATGGTGCCGGCCGGGATCAGGCGGACGAGGGCGGCCAGCCCGTCGTTCGTCGTCGGGACGGCTCGCATCACGAACCACATGATCTCACCGCCGACGATCGCGGCGAGCAACATCCGGGCCAGGTCCCCGAACAACGAACGCATCGCGAATCCCGGCACCTTGAAGTTGAGGATCTGGAGTGCCCACACCGCACAGACGAGATAGGCGAGTCCGAACGCCAGGCCGAGCCCGAGCACGCCGTAGCGGCCGACCAACACGATCGCGAAGATCACGTTGAGGATGCATTCGACGAGGTTGATCACGAACGGTGTGCGCGTGTCCTGGTGGGCGTAGAAGCCGCGCAGCACGAAGAGGTACACCGAGAAGCCGATCAGCCCGATGGCGAAGCCGCCGAGCGCCCGACTCGTGACGAGGGCGTCGGCCGCGGTGAACTTGCCGTGGGCGAACAGCAGCCCGACGATCGGGCGACGCAAGGCGAACAGCGCCGCCGACGCGGGAAAGGTGAGCAGGGCGACGAGCCGGATGCCGAGCGAGGCCCGGTTCACGAATCCGTCGCGGTCCTTGCGAGCGACGAGGCGAGCGAGTTCGGGGACGAAGGTGGTCGTGATCGACATCGCGAGCAGACCGTGGGGGAGCTGGAACACCGTGTAGGCCTTGGTGTACGCGTCCGGGTCGCCCGATCCTGGCCGGGCCAGGTTCCGATCAGGAACACGGTCGCGACGTTGGCGGCCGCATACCCGAACGTCCACCCCGACATCGTGGCGACCTTCCGCACGGCGGGATGGCGGAAGTCCGGCCGGAACCGGAGCCGGATTCCGGCGGGACGCAGCGCGGGGAACTGGGCCACGGCCATCAAGGCGATACCGATCGTCGCCCCGAGCCCGAGGATCAGCCGCAGGGTGCCGTCGGTGGAGGCCTGAGCGAACACGTCGCCGCCTCGGATCCGACGATCGGCGACGACGAGCCCGCCGATGATCGCCACGTTCGAGAGCACGGGCGCCCACGCCTGAGCGAAGAAGCGGCGCCGAGAGTTGAGCAGCGCTCCGAACACCGCCGAGAGGCCGTAGAAGAAGATCTGGATCAGGAAGATCCGGGCGAGTGCGGTGCCGACCGAGCGGTATCGCTCGGGATCGACCCCGTCGGAGACCACGATCGCGTTGAGGCGGAAGATCAGCGGCGCGGCGAGGACGGCGATCGTCGTGATCACGACCAGCGCGATGCTCACCGTCGACACGACGGCGTTCGTGGCCTCCTCGTCGCCGTCCTCGTAGTGGCGGGTGAAGGCCGGGACGAGGGTTGCCGACAACACGCCGCCGAGCAGCAGTTCGTAGACCGCGTTCGGTGAGCTGTTGGCGCCGTTGTACGCGTCGGATAGCGCGTTGCGGCCGATGATCCCGGCGAACACGATCTCGCGACCGAGACCGGACACGCGCGACAGGGCCGTGCCGACGCCGACGACCAGGTTCGACCGGAGCATGCCCCCCGGCGCGCGCTCGCTCACGGTTGGGGCGGGAAGGTCTGCCCGGGCGGGGGCGGTGGGAGGGTGCCCGGCCGCGGCGGGGCGGAGTCGGTGGTCGACGAGCCGAGTTCCGGGGGAAGGTCGGTTCCCGCACCCCGGCGGGCCGCGGCGTTCGTGTCCTCGAGCGCGAGGCGCAGCGCTTCGAGTTCCTCGACCACGCCGTCGACCTCCTGACTCAGCCACGAGCTGTCTCCGGCACCGACCGACACCTCCACCGCCTTGGCGACGAGTTCGTCCAACCGGGCGTCGAGCAGCCGCAACCGGGCCTGGGCGTCGGCCGAGATGCCCTGCATCCGGTCGGCCGTGGCCAGTTGGGAATCGAGGGATCGCAGCGTGCTCGCCTCGGCTTCGGTCGGGGCGCGACCCCCGATCGACTGGCGTAGCGTCGCCCGCTCGACCATGGCCTGTTCGGTGTCGAGGCGCTGCAACGCTTCGTCGATCTCGTCACCGCGCGACGCGATGCGCCAGCAGTCCAGGAGACCGGCATCCAGCCGCTCGGCCATCGTCAGGAGCCGATCCTTGATCGGACCGTTCTTCGTGGTCTTCACGATCTCGTCGAAGCGACGCTTGGTCTTCTCCGCCCCGAGCATGTACTGCTTCCAGGGTTCCGACAGGGCGTAGGCGTCGATCGCGGCGTGGCGTTGGTTCCGCGGCACCGCGACCAGGACGCGCGCCCCCCACGCCAGCGCGGCGGCGGGAAGCGCCAACAACCCGCCGCCCGCCAGGATGACGACTGCAGCGGAGCCGCCGGCGACGAGCATCCCCGAGGGCGAGAGCATCGCCCGCGCCACCTTGGGGGTGAAGAACCGATCCCGGAACGATGCCATCAGAAGTTCGACACCACGTTGAGGAAGACCTGTTCGATGGTCTTGGGGTTCGCCGCCTCGTACAGCGCGGCGTTCGATGCCTCGGAGATCCGACGGAGGGTCGCGGTGTCGGCGTCGGCGCCGTAGGAGATGCTGAACACCCGAACCGGTTGGGAACGTGAGCCCTCGGTCCCGCTACGCATCGAGTTGATCAAGGCGTTGAGCTGGGTGCTGTCGTCGCTGGCGACCCCGTCGTCGTTCACACCGTCGGTGAGCAGCACGATGGCGTTGATCTTGGTGGTGTCGTACGACGCGGTCATCGCATCGAAGGCGGACTGGGTCACGCCGTACAGCGGGGTGCCGTTCAGCGGTGGATACCGGTCGATCTCGTTCCGGAGCCGCTCGCGCACGTTGCCGACTCGCGACACCGGGACGAGCTCGACATAGCCGGGGTCGTCGTCGATCACGTCGTTCTGGTCGATGTCGGTCGTGAAGACCCACAGACCCACCTCGTCGTCGTCCTTGAACTCGCCGAGCGACGAGATCGCGGCCTGCTTGGCGAGGTCGAGCTTCGTCGTGCGATCGTCGACCGGATCGCCCATCGAGCCCGAGACGTCGAGCACGAGCAGCACCCGGGCCGACTTGCGCTGCTCGCCCCACTTCTCGATCACCGCCGACAGGACCCGACCGTCCGGGACGGCGAGCTCGGCCTGGGGCTGATTCGGGTCGACGCCGTTGTCCGGGATGATCGGCGCGCCGATCTCGACGGCCGGGTTGCCGGGGCGGAACCCGTACGAGAGCACCTTGGCCTGGTTCTGGGGCTGCTGGATGAAGTCCTCGAACAACGCTGCTCCGGCCTTTTGCTCCTCGCTGACCCAGTCCGCGTCGAGCACGTAGTACGGGTTGTCGGAGAACAACGTGCCTTCGGCGGGGTAGATGGCCACGAGCGGCACGTTCGGCGCGATCGGCGTCTCGCCGGGATCCGTGATGCCGTCCGGATTCCCCGAGTTGTAGTCGAGCAAGGACTTCTCCTCGACGGCGACCGCACTGGCGTAGGTCAGCGCGGTGTTGCGCGCATCGGCGCGATACCAGTTGTTGAGGAACGTGAGCGTGGTGTCGCCGTAGTGCACGACGGCGGACTCGACGTCCGATACGAGTTGTTGCACGTCGGACCGATCGAGGTCTTCCACCGTCAGGCCGGAACGCTTGCCGGTGGCGGCGTAGTACTCGGCGACGGTGAAGCTCAGGCCGCTCGTCGAGAAGTTGGGGTTGGTCTTGCCGAGCCGGAACGGGCCCCACTCCGGATGGCCGTACGCCGCCCATCCTTCGGGGTTGTTGGCCAGCTCGACGATGTCGGCGAACCCGATCGGCGTCTCCGGGTAGCCGAGGGTGTCGGCCATCGGCTGCGGCATGGCGATCACGAGCGGCGTGAGCATGAACGGGGTGCCACCGGTCGCGAGCGACCGACCCTGGTCCTCGTTCACGATCGCTCCCCAGGTCGACGCGGACGGCGACCACACGACGGGGAGCTCGCCCTCGCTGCCGTCGGTGGGCCAACCGTCCATCAGCAGCGTGGCGGCGGCCCCGGACGACTTCCGGTACGGATCGACGACCACGCAGGTTCCGTTCACCTCGGCCCCGGAGTCGTTGAAGTCCGAGGCGAGCTCCTGGAACAGCTCGATCTTCTCGGGGCTGAGCGCCGCGGTCACGACGATGCAGTCGCCCCCGTCGAATGCCGACACCGTGGTGTCGGCCGAGAGATCGAAGCCACCGGTGCCGGAGCACGCAGCGACCATCGATGCTCCTGCGATCGCGGCGGCCAGCCGGACGGCCTTGCCTCGTGTCATCGGGTCTCCTCCCAGAGCTGGCCCAGCCGTACCAGCGTCGCCGCTGACGGGAGCTGGGTCCAGGGGTCATCGGCGATGGTCGGGTCGATCGTCGATGCATCCCAGGCCACCAGGCCGGACGCCACGGCATCGAGTGTGCCCTGGGGCAGGTCGTCGACCGTGAGGCCGGCGCGGGTGACGGCGACGACGGCGACGGGAACGGAACCGGTCGGGGCGAGGACGGTGAGCTCGCCGAGCCGGGAACCGGCGGTCGGCTCGACCAGTGCCTCGGGCCACAGCGTCAGCCCGACCGCGCTCGGTCGGCGGAGCAGGAGCGCGAGCGGGTCGCTGAGTCCGGCGTCGGGCACGTTGCGAACCGCCGTCGCGTACCAGTCGACGAACCCGTCGTCGGCCGAGATGTCTCGGCTCGAGAAGGTCGGGGTCGCGAAGTAGCCCGTCGAGAGGGCGCCGAGGGCGAGGGCGCCGAACGCCGTCTGGCCCGGATCGGAGACGCCGGGGGCCACGAAGCCCCACGAGGCGTCTCCGCCCCACGACGACCACGACTGGCCCGCGGCGTCGCCGACGCAGCGCCACAACGCGAAGTCGGCCGGTTCGCACGCCGACTGCATCGCCTCGGCTCGACCGTTGCGTCCGATCACGACGAGGCGAGTCGTCGCGAGGATCCGGATGTCTCCGGCATCGGCCATCAACCGGTCGAGCGGGGCGACCGTGATCCACACGTCCGGTCCGCTGTCGTCGGTCAGGCGCTCGGAGGTCACCGTCCACGGCTCGACCGTTGCTCCCGTCACCCCGGCGCAGATCGTGGCGAGATCGGTGATGCACGCGACGTCGGCGGCGCCGAGCGGCGCCGACGTCGGGTTGGCGCCATCGGTCGTCGTTGCGTCGCGGCTCCCGTCGTCCCAGGAACGGCGCACGGCGATGGCGCCGATCACGAGGGCGATCGCGGCGAGCAGCGCCAGGATCCGCTTGGCGATCATCGTCCGAGCCCGTCCTCGGTCCCGACCACGTCACCGGCGGTGAGCGTGGTCAGTTGCTCGGTCGACACGTCTTGGAGCGGTGCGAGGCGGAGGGCCTGGTGCGCGACCGCGGCCTCGAACAGGTTGCGCACGAAGCGGGCGTTGCCGAACCCGAGCGTCCGCGGCTCGCTCGCGACCATCGCCGCGACCGCGGCGAGGGCTCCGTCGGATGCGAAGTACTGATGCTTCGATCCGATCAGATCGAAGATCCGCACCAGCTCGTCGTTGGTGTAGTCGGGGAAGTGAAGGGTCTTGGTGAACCGCGACGCGAGCCCGGGGTTGGCGTCGATCAGCAGCTTCATCTCGTCGGGGTAGCCGGCGACGACGATGGCGAGGTCGTCGCGGTGGTCCTCCATGAACTTCACCAGGGTGTCGATCGCCTCGCGCCCGAAGTCGTTCTCGCCCCCACGGGCCAGGGCGTAGGCCTCGTCGATGATGAGGGTGCCGCCGAGGGCCCGGTCGAGCACCGCCCGGGTCTTGGTCGCGGTCTGGCCGACGTAGCCCGCCACGAGCGCGGAGCGGTCCGTCTCCACGAGGTGGCCCCGGGTCACGAGGCCGAGGCTGTGATAGATCCGGCTCAACAGCCGGGCGATGGTGGTCTTCCCGGTCCCGGGGTTCCCGGTGAACACGAGATGATGGCTCGACTCGTAGGTCGGCAGGCCGCGCTCGGCTCGGAGCTGCTGGATCTGGAGCAAGCTCGTGAGTCGCCGCACCTCGGCCTTGACGTCATCGAGCCCGATCAGCTCGTCGAGTTCGGCGAGCACGGCGACGACCGGTTCTCGCGGTGGCGCCGGCGTCTCCTGGTCCGCGCTCGGTGATCCCGAGTCGGTCGCTGCTGCGGCCGGGGTGGCACCGGGCGGGTGGGGGGACGGGCCCGGCCGGGCGCCTGGCCGGGCGACCCCGTGTTCGTCCATCGAGACCAGCAGGGCGCCACGGAGCCGGTCGATCGCGGCGATCTCGTCGGACGACGGCACCAGGTCGAGCGACGCGGCGAGATGGGCGAGGCGCATCGCTGCGTCGTAGTAGCGGTGCGAGGCGGTGGTCCCGCTGCGGGCGTCGGACGCGACGAGGAGCTCGAACAGCGCCGAGGGGCGGGCGAGCCAGGCGTCCTTGCCGACGAACAGCCGACTCTCGCGCAGCTGGGTCGGCGAGGCGGTGAGGGGCGGGTCGAGCAGGGCGCCGACGCTCTCGACGTAGGCCCACAGCTCGTCGTCGGTGCACCGGCCGTCCGCCGCCAGCACCGCGGCGACCAGATTGGCCGCCTCCGCCACGGCCTCGGCGTCGTGGGCCGACTCGGCGCGCCCGGACAGGGCGGCCAGCTCACGAGCCGCGCACGACACGAACGCCTGCACCTCGCTGCCGATCGGACCGCTCACCATGGTGCCTGCATCGTAGGTCGGGCCGTCCCGTCCGCCTCGACACCGTCACGGGACCTCGGAGCGCCACTCCGGCGACCTGGTCGCGCCGGTGCTTTCTCGGTTGACCCTCGGGTCAAGTGGGCCAGTAGGGTGCCTCGCATGGCGAATCGCTTCGAATCGGTCCAGTCCGTCCGCGATGGTCTGAAGTCCGTGAACTACCTGGCCGACGACGGAATCGCGGGGGTCGCGTTCCTCGCCGACCGACTCGGCAAGCCCATCCTCGTGGAGGGGCCCGCCGGGACGGGCAAGACCCAGCTGGCCAAGTCCGTCGCCGAGCTCCTCGGCGCTCGGCTGATTCGCTTGCAGTGCTACGAGGGCCTCGACGAGTCCAAGGCCTTGTACGAGTGGAACTACAGGAAGCAGCTCCTGCGCATCCAGGCCGACAAGAACTCCGACTCGTGGTCCGAGGTCCACGACGACATCTTCTCCGACGAGTTCCTGCTCACCCGGCCGTTACTCGAGGCGATCTCGGCCGACGACCCGGTCGTGCTGTTGATCGACGAGGTCGACCGCGTGGAGGTCGAGACCGAGGCGCTGCTGCTCGAGATCCTGTCCGACTACCAGGTGTCGATTCCCGAGCTGGGCACCATCACGGCCAAGCAGATCCCGATGGTGTTCCTCACCTCGAACAACACCCGTGAGCTGTCCGAGGCCCTGAAGCGTCGCTGCCTGTTCTTGCACATCGACTACCCGGACATGGATCGGGAGAAGGAGATCGTGCTCACCAAGGTTCCGGAGGTGTCGGAGAACCTGGCCGATCAGATCGCTCGCATCGTCCGCTCGATCCGTCAGCTCGACCTGAAGAAGGCCCCGTCGGTCTCCGAGACCCTGGACTGGGCCCGCACCCTCGTGCTGCTCGGCATCGAACACATCGAGGCCGATCAGGCCAAGGAGACGCTGAGCATCCTGCTCAAGTACCAGACCGACATCGCCAAGGCCGCCAAGGAACTCGCCGTCGACAAGTGACGGGGACCGACCGATGCTCGACCTGCTGAACGGCTTCGTCACCGAACTCCGCAACGCGGGGATCCCGGTGTCGTTGACCGAGAACCTCGACGCCATGGAGGCGGTGCAACACATCCCGATCGAGGATCGGGATGCGTTCAAGTACGCGCTCGGCGCCACGCTCGTGAAGAGCGACTCGCACTGGCGGTCCTTCGAGACCGTCTTCGAGGTCTACTTCTCACTTCGCGGTCCTCAGTACAACCTGAAGGACGGCGACGGCGACATCGACGAGATGTGGCGCGAGATGCAAGAGCAGCAAGGCCAGGGCGAGGGCAAGGGCGCGGCCGGCGGGACGATGGACTCGCTCACTCCCGAAGAGCTGGCGATGATGCTCTACAACGCATTGCTCCACGGGGATCAGGCGATGATGCGGGCCCTGGCCCGCCAAGCCGTGCAGCGCTTCGCCGGCATGGAGCCGGGCCGTCCGGTCGGCGGCACCTACTACCTGTATCGGACGCTGAGGAACCTCGACCTCGACGGCATGATGCAGAAGCTGATGGACGCCAGCCGCGAGCAGGTCGGCGGCGAACTCACCCCGCTCGAGGAACGGCTCGAGACCGACGAGTTCGACTCGCGCATCGACCAGTTCAAGAAGGAAGTCGAAGCGGAGATCCGGCGGCGCCTGGTCGCCGATCGCGGCGCCGAGGCGATGGCCAAGACCCTCCGCAAGCCGCTGCCCGAAGACGTCGAGTTCATGCACGCCAGCCGGGACGAGATGGTGGGTCTGCGCAAGGCCCTCCAGCCGCTGACCCGCAAGCTCGCAGCGCGGCTGGCCCGCAAGCGCCGCCACGGTCGCAAGGGCCCGCTCGACTTCCGCAACACCGTGCGTCACTCGCTGTCCTACGGCGGGGTGCCCGCCGAGCCGAAGTTCAAGTATCCGCGTCCGGCCAAGCCCGAGCTGATGGTGATCGCCGACATCTCCGGGTCCGTGGCCGCCTTCGCCCGGTTCACCCTGATGCTCGTGTACGCGATCCAGGGGCAGTTCTCCAAGGTCCGATCCTTCGTGTTCATCGACGGGATCGACGAGGTGACGGACTACTTCCGGGCGACCGAGGACATCAACGAAGCGGTCCACCGGGTCAACACCGAGGCCGACGTGGTCTGGGTCGATGGGCATTCCGATTACGGGCATGCCTTCGAGGTGTTCTGGGAGCGCTACGGCAAGGACGTCGGCCCGAAGACGACCGTGATGCTGCTCGGCGATGCGCGCAACAACTACCACGCCTCGCAGGCCTGGGTGATCAAGGAGATCCGCCAGAAGGCCCGCCACGTGTACTGGCTGAACCCCGAACCGCGCAGCTACTGGAACACCGGCGATTCGATCGTCGGTGAGTACGGCACCCACTGCGACGGCGTGTTCGAGTGCCGGAACCTTCGCCAGTTGGAAGGCTTCGTCGAGAAACTCGCCTGACGCCCGACCGGCCTCCGGGGAGGGAGGCCGGTCGTCGTTCAGCCCGGGTGTCGTTCATCGAGGAGTCCATCGGGGAGCCTTCGACGGTGCTGGTCGGCTCGACCGAGGTCGCGGGAGTGTCGGTACCTCCCCCGTCGTCGCTGCCGCAGGCCGAGGCCGCGATCGAGAAGGTGGCAACACCCGGTTCCGTCGGGTCCGGACGGGAAACCGCCGCGGCGTCGCACGCTGGGGTGAATCGAGGGCCGGGACGACGCGACGTGGGGCGGGACCGGAGGAGGTCCCGCCCCACGTCGTTGGGGGTTCTGATGCCGCCAGATCACTGGCGGTCGACGAGCGTGATCAGCCGGCCGACGGCGGGATCATCACGGTGTCGATGAGGTGGACGGTCGCGTTGGCCGTCTGGATGTCGGGCACCACGACCGTGGCCTGGCCCCCGACCATCAGCGAGCCACCGGACATCTCGATCGGCAGCATCTCGCCGGTGAAGGTCTCCAGCTCGGTCATCCCGGCCAGGTCTTCGGAGGAGAGCCGCTCGCCGGCGATCACGTGATAGCCGAGCACGGTCGTGAGCAGACCGGTCGGATCAGCGAGCGCCGCATCGAGGATCGCCGGGTCGAGCGCCGCAAAGGCGCAGTCGGTCGGGGCGAACACGGTCAACGCCTCGGCGCTGTTGAGCGTGTCACCGAGACCGGCCGCTCCGACCGCAGCGGTGAGGGTGGTGAGGACCGGGTTGTTGGAAGCCGCGGTGGCCACCGGATCGGTCGTCATCCCGGCGAGCGTGCCCGCCTCGTCGCCGCCCTCGACCATGGCGACGATCGATTCCATGTCGCAGGCCTCGGTGGAATCCATGGCCATCGCGTCGGTCATCGTGGTGTCGGTGCCCATCGAGTCCATGGTGGTGTCCATGGTCTCGTCCATCGAGTCCATGGTGGTGTCGGCCGTCTGGTCCATCTGATCGGCGACCGACGAGGCCGTGGACGACGCAGTGGATGCGGCGTCGTTGGCGTCGTCTCCGCATGCTGCGGCGACGAGGGTGAGGGCGGCGAAGGCGGCGATGCCCTGGGAGATTCGGCGGGTGTTGGTGTGGGTGCGCATGATGTTGTCCTTGTTCGTACGGGGCCCGGAGGCCGGTCGTCACGGTTCACGCTGAGCCGGACGGAGCTGGTTGGGGGTTGGGGGTTGGGGGTGGTCGTGACCGGCGTCAGGCGTCGGTCACTTCGACGAACAGCGACATCCAGCCGCTGGCGCCGCTCGGGAACGGTTCGGCCCGTTCCTCGATCTGTGTCTCGCCCGTGCCATCGACGGCTCGGACGGTGAGGCGGTGGCGGCCGGGTGTCGCATCCCAGGGGAAGCTCCACTGGCGCCAGGTGTTGTCGTTCAACGATTCGGCGAGCTCGCACGGCTCGAACGGACCGTCGTCGATCGAGAGTTCGACGGCTTCGATGCCCCGGGTCTGGGCCCAGGCCACCCCGCCGATCGGAATCGTTCCGGCCGGCAGCTTCTGCAGCGAGCGAGGCGTGTCGATCCGAGCCATCGTCTTGATCGGAGCGTCGTCGACCCAGCCCCGGTCGACCCAGTACTGGTCGAAGGCATCGAAGGTCGTGAGCTCCAACTCCGTCAGCCACTTGGTCGCCGACACGTAGCCGTACAGTCCGGCGACGAGCAGCCGAGCGGGAAATCCGTGCTCGAGCGGGAGCGGCTCGCCGTTCATCGCCACGGCGACGATGGCGGGGCGGCCGTCGAGCGCCGAGACCGGGAAGCCACACGTGTAGCCGTCGGTCGAGCGGCCGACGATCTGGTCGGCGCCGGCTTGGACACCGGCTCGTTCGAGGATTCGGTCGAGCGGCACACCGGTCCAGCGAGCGTTGCCGACGAGGTTGCCGCCGACGGTGTTCGAGACACAGGTGAGGGTGATGTCCTCTTCGACCAGGCCGAGCGAGACCAGTTCGTCGAAGTCGAGTTCGAACGGTTCGTCGACCAGTCCCTTGACCGACAGCGACCACCCGTCGACGGGAACCTGCGGCACGGTGAGGGCCGTGTCGATGCGATAGAAGTCGGCGTTCGGCGTGAAGAACGGGGCGATGCCGTCCACGCCGGCCTCGACGCTCGAGGGTGCCAGCGGGAGCTGTCGCTCGGGCGTCGGAAGGGTCAGATCGGCTCGGGACGACGCAGCCCCGCCGCGCCCCGCCAGCCAGCGGCCGACGACGGCCGCCACGGCGGCCGCTGCGGTCACCGAACCGGCCAGGGTGAGGAACGCTCGTCGATCCGAGCCACCGGGGGTATCGCGATCGGCGTCGATCGGCCGGAGTGGCGCGGTGGCAGGGGCCCAGAGGGTCCGGGCGACGGCGACGCCGACCGCTCCGGCGAGCAGGCTCGGGATCACGGCGTGCCACGGGGCGCCCACGGCTTGCTGGGAGGCCCAGGCGCCGAGGGCGGCGAAGGCGAGATAGCCCGCCGATGCCGGGCGAGGGCGCCGGGTGGCGATCAGACCGAGCACCACGGCGAGCAGGGTCGCCGTCAGGAGGATGCCGACGACGAGAGCGATCTTGTCGTTGGTGCCGAACTGCTCGATGGCGAATTCCTTCATCGAGCGGGGAACCCGATCGATGAACGCCTCGGCCACCGACACGACCGGTGACTGCCAGCTGCTCACGAGTCCACCGCTCAACTCGCCGGCGGCGAGCGCGGCGGCGGCTGCGACCAGCGCGCCCGGGATCGCCCGGGCGGCGGGAATGGTCGGTTGGTGGAGCTCGTTCACAACCAGACCTTCGGGGGCGGACTCGTTCGGATTGGTCCGGCTCTGTGACGTGGGTCACTCGACGTCGATTCTCGGTCGCGCGGGCGTCGGGAAGGTCGAGCGCAGGGCGGACGCCGGAGTCCGTGGCCTCAGGAGCAGGACGTGGGCAGACGGAGGTGGACTCGACGGGCGTTCGTCGTGGCGGTCGCGGCGCTGGCCGCCGGGTCGTGTGGAACCGCGTCGGAACCGAAGCCGGTCGGTCGGTCGACCTTCGTTCGATGGTGGACACCATGCCCACCGCCGCCCCCACGACTGGCGACATCCCGGCGACGACGGCCGCGACCACCGTGGCCGCCTCGACGGTGCCTCCCGACGACGGTGCCCGCCACGACGACGGCGCCGCCCACGACGACGGTGCCCACGACGACGGTGCCTCCCACGACGATTCCGCCGACGACCGCGGCCCCCACCCCACTGCGACAAGGCGACACCGGCGAGCGGGTCACGCGACTCCAACGAGCGTTGGCGTCCCTCGACCTCCCGGTCGGCGGGGCCGATGGATCGTTCGGCCCGGCGACGGACCGATCCGTTCGTATCTGGCAGGCGCGCTGCAAGGACGACCTGTCGCAGGTGACGGGGGTGGTGTCCGTGGCGGACTTCGACGCCATCGTCTCGAACCCGCAGCAGTATCGGTGCGTCCGCGACGCCCTGAGGCCTGCTGGCGTTGCACGGCAACGGGATCGGCAACCTGGTCTTCGGCAGCTCAGCCGGGGACGTGGAGTACGGGATCGGACTGGTGTTCGGGAGCCCGACGAGCTACCGCTTCGACTTCCCGCTGGGATTCGACTACTTCTACGGCGGCTTCGTCGCCGACGACTACGAGTCGTTCTCGCAGTATCGCCAGATCCGGCGGCTCTGCTACTACAACGACTTCTGCCTCGATCTGGGCAGCAACCCCGGGAGCAGGAGCTGTTCGTCGGCTGGCACTACTTCCGATCGAGCTCCGGTCCAGAGCTCCGCACCGCAGAGGGTCTGGCCCCGGCGTCTCGTTCTCGTCATTCGCCGGTTCGGTCTGGTACCTACGGTGCAACCTCTACGACGTTCCCGTGCTTGGTGAGATCGGCATCGAACGGGACGGCGATCTGGTCACGAAGCTGTTCGCCGGGAGTGTGCCCTGGGCGACGCAGAACGTGTGCGACGTGAGCGCCGCGGCGGGCAACGCCGCCCGGTCGGTTCAGCCGCGCTGGTAGTTCGGTGCCTCTTTGGTGATGGTGACGTCGTGCGGATGGCTCTCCTCGCGGCCGGCCGTCGTCACCCGCATGAACCGGGCCCCGGTGCGCAGCGCCTCGAGCGTCGGTGCCCCGGCGTAGCCCATGCCGGATCGGAGTCCCCCGGCGAGCTGGTAGACGACGTCGTTGATCGGGCCCGCGTACGGAACTCGGCCCTCGATGCCCTCCGGGACGAGCTTGCGGGTGCCCGAGCCGGCCTGCGCCGAGGCATAGCGATCGGCGCCGAGGCCCTGCATGGCGCCGAGCGACCCCATCCCCCGATACGTCTTGTACCGCCGACCTTCGAACAGCTCGAGTTCGCCCGGCGCCTCGTCGGTGCCGGCCAACAACGAGCCGACCATGATCGTCTCCGCACCGGCGGCGATCGCCTTCACGATGTCGCCGGAGTAGGTGATGCCTCCGTCGGCGATCACGGGCACCCCGAGTTGCCTGGCTCGACGAGTGGTGAACCAGATCGCCGAGAGCTGGGGCATCCCGGCGCCTGACACGACCCGCGTGGTGCAGATCGACCCGGCGCCGACCCCGACCTTGACCGCATCGGCTCCGGCGGCCTGCCAAGGCCTCGACGCCTTCCTCGGTGACGACGTTGCCGGCCACCACCGGTAGGTCGGGCCAGCCGGCCTTGATCCGTTCGATCGCCTTGATCACCCCCGCCGAGTGACCGTGCGCGGTGTCGATCGCCACGGCGTCGACCCCCTTGTGCACGAGCGCCTCGACCCGCTTCCTCGAGGTCCTCCCCGACGCCGACCGCGGCGGCGACCCGCAAGCGGCCCTTGGAGTCCTGGGAAGCGTTCGGGTAGGCCTGGCTCTTCAGGATGTCCTTCACCGTGATCAGCCCGGCCAGCTTGCCGTCGCTGTCGACGAGCGGGAGCTTCTCGATGCGATGTCTCTGCAGCAAGGCCTTGGCCTCGGCGAGCGTGGTGCCGATCTCCCCGGTGACGAGCGGGGCGGAACTCATGAATTCCGTGACCGGTCGCACGTAGTCGGCGACCGAGCAGAACCGCATGTCGCGGTTGGTCAAGATGCCGACCAGGTGACCCTCGGGTCCGGTGATCGGGACCCCGGAGAACCGGTACTTGGCCATCAACGCCTCGGCGTCGCCGAGCGTGGCCGAAGGCGGCAACGTGACCGGATCGGTGATCATGCCCGACTGGGAGCGTTTCACCTTCTGGACCTCGGCGGCCTGGTCGTGGATGCTCAGGTTCCGGTGGATGACGCCGATCCCGCCTTCTCGCGCCATGGCGATCCCCATACGGGCCTCGGTCACCTTGTCCATGGCCGCCGACACCATCGGCACGGCGAGGCGGATGTCGGCGGCGAAGGTGGCGCTGGTGTCGACGGTGTCGGGGAGCACGTCGGAGTAACCCGGCACCACCACCACGTCGTCGAAGGTCAAGGCGTCGAAGCGATCGAAGAATTCGTCACGGGCATCGGTCATCGGGCCAGCTCCTTCGTGAGGTTGTGGAGGGTGTCGACGAGGAGGCGGTGCTCGACGGCGTGCACGCGTTCCTCGAGCGACGGGAGGTCGTCGTCGGGGAGGATCGGAACGATGGCGGTGGCGAGGACCGGGCCGTCGTCGACTCCTTCGTCCGGAACCAGGTGGACCATCACGCCGGTGTGATCGCGCCGGCCCGCACGGGCATCGGCATGGGCGCGCTCGATGGCGTGGGTGCCGGGATACTCGCCGGGGAGGGCGGGGTGCAGGTTGACGACCCGGTTCGGATGGTCGCCGAGGAAGGCCATGGTCAGCAGCCGCATCCAACCGGCGAGCACGACATAGTCGGGTTCGAACGTGGCCACGGTGGCCGCGAGCCGACGGTCGTACTCCGTGCGTGGCTCCCCGTCGCGGCGGGGAAGGGCGACGGCATCCACCCCGGCGAGGCGAGCGCGCTCGAGACCGAATGCGGACTCGACGTTGCTGACCACGCCGACCACCTCGGCGGCGAGCGAGCCGGCGGCACACGCGTCCAGGACGGCCTGCAGATTGCTGCCGTTCCCGGACACCAGCACCACCAGCCGGGCCGTCATTCCAGGATCACCCTCGCCTCGCCGCCGGTCACCAGATCGCCGATGACCCAGGTGTCCTCGCCGATGGCGTCGCGCAGGTCGGCGACCGCGTCGGCAGCGCAGACCAGCACCATGCCCACACCCATGTTGAGGGTCCGGTGCAGCTCCTCGGTCGGCATCGCCGGCGCCAGTTCGCGGACCAGACGGAACAAGGGGGGCACCGGCCAGGACCCGAGACGGATGCGGGCCGAAACGCCGTCCGGAAGGATCCGCGGCACGTTCTCGATCAGTCCGCCGCCGGTGATGTGGGCCAAGGCTTTGAGACCCGGATGGTCGAGGACCGGCTCCAGCGCCGGCAGGTAGGAACGGTGCGGCTGGAGGAGGGCGTCGCCGAGCGGACGGTCGAGCGGCGCCGGTTGGGCGGTGAGCGGGATCCCGCGAACAGCTTCCGCAGCAGCGAGTACCCGTTGGTGTGCGGGCCGGAGGATCCAGCCCGACGAGGACGTCACCGGCTGCGATGCCGGGGCGGGGCAGCATGTCGGCACGGTCGACGACCCCGACGAGCGTGCCGGCGACGTCGAAGGCGCCGTCGAGGTACACGCCGGGCATCTCCGCGGTCTCGCCACCGAGCAGCGCACACCCGTTCGCTTCACACGCCGCCGCCATCCCTTCGACCACCGCGGCGATCAGCCCGGAGTCGATCGTCGCCGCGGCGATGTAGTCGAGGAAGAACAACGGGCGTGCGCCTTGCACCAGCACGTCGTCGACGCAGTGGTTGACGATGTCCATGCCCGCCACGCCGGGGCGTCCGGCCCGGGCGGCGAGCTCGACCTTCGTGCCCACGCCGTCGGTGGAGGCGACGAGGACCGGCTGGTCGAGGTCCTTCAGTGCCGACACGTCCATCGCGCCACCGAAGCTGCCGATGCCGTTGAGCACCGCCGCGGTGTGCGTGCGATCGACCGAGGCCTTGAGCCGCTGCACGGCGAGATTGCCCTCGTCGATGTCGACCCCCGCCGAGGCGTAGCTCGTGAGCGTCGCCCCCGGCGCCCGCCACCCGATGTCGCGCCGGACGTGCTTGCCATGGAAGGTGATCGTCGCCATCGCCTCGTAGGCGGCGTCGCGCGCCGCTTGCAGGTCGGGCCCGAGCCCGGTGACCGCGAGGACGCGCCCGGCCGCGGTGACGATCGAGTCGTCGTCCCCATACGCCGTGCCGGCGTGGAACACGAGGGCATCGGTGGCCCCGAACGTGATGGAGTGGCCGAGGTTGGGCGAACCGGGATACCCACTGGTCGAGGCCACCACCGCGCACGCCGCTCCCGGTGAGATGGACACCTCGAGGTCCCCGAGCGCTCCCCGACAGCAGGCGAGGACGACGTCCATCAGGTCGCTCTCGAGCAGCGGCAGGACGGCCTGGGCTTCGGGATCTCCGAACCGGCAGTTGTACTCGATCAGGCGAGGTCCGTCGGCGGTGAGCATCAACCCGGCGAACAGCACGCCCACGTACGGCGTCCCGTCCTTGGCCAGCCGATCGAGCACCGGCTGCACGAAGGTCGCCTGGAGCTCCTGCGCGGTATACGGGATCGGGGCGGGGGCGTAGGCCCCCATCCCGCCGGTGTTGGGCCCGGTGTCACCCTCGTGGATCCGCTTGTGGTCCTGGGCGATCGGGAGGGCGACCGACGTGACGCCGTCGCACATCGCGAGCAGCGAACACTCCGGGCCGGTGAGCCGTTCCTCGAGCACGATCTCGCCGCGAGCGATCAGCCGGCGGATGGCCGCTTCGGTCTCCTCATCCGACTCCGGAACGATCACGCCCTTGCCGGCCGCGAGGCCGGCCAACTTCACGACGATCGGGCCCTCGAACCGCCGCCACCAGCCGAGCGCTTCGTCGACTTCGGTGAACGACGCATGCCGAGGCGACGGGATGCCGAGTTGGGTGGCGATCTCCCGGGCGTAGGCCTTGGACCACTCCATCCGGCTCGCGGCCCGGCTGGGGCCGAACACGGTGATGCCGGCGTCGGTCAGGGCGTCGGCCAAGCCCACCTCGAGGGCGGACTCCGGACCGATGATGACCAGATCGACCCGGTTCGAGACGCAGAAGCGGGTGATCCCGGTGACGTCGGTCGGTGCGAACGCCAACCGAGTGCCGGGCGTCCCCGCGTTCCCCGGGGTGACGAACAGCTGGCCACACCGGTCGGACTGATCGATCTTCCACGCCAGTGCGTGCTCCCGACCGCCGCTGCCCACGACGAGAACTTTCACGCGAGTGCTCCTTCGAACGCCAGCTTGCCCTGCCGATCGGAGATCTCGATCGGATACACCCCGGTGTAGCAGGCGTTGCAGTACCCCTGATCTCGGCCGATCGCACGCATCATGCCGTCGAGGGACAAGAAGCCGAGGGAGTCGCACCCGATCAGCTCCTCGATCTCCGACACGGTGAGCCGGCTCGCCATCAAGTCGTTGTCGTGGCCCATGTCCACGCCGAAGTGACAGGCGTGGGTGATCGGCGGGCACGTGATGCGCAGATGGACCTCGGCCGCGCCCGCGTCTCGGACCAGCTTCACGAGCGGGCCGGCGGTCGTGCCGCGCACCAGCGAGTCGTCGATCATCACCACCCGCTTGCCCGCCAGGTTCTCGGTGAGGGCGTTGAACTTGAGCGCCACGCCCCGTTCGCGGATGTCCTGGGTCGGCTCGATGAACGTCCGGCCGATGTAACGGTTCTTGATGAGGCCGTCGTTGAACGGGATCCCGCTGCGGCGGGAGTATCCGATCGCGGCGGGGATGGAGGAGTCCGGCACCGGGATCACGACATCGGCGTCGACGGGGAACTCGTCGGCGAGTTCCTCGCCCAGCCGCTGGCGGACGTGGTGCACGTTTCGCTCGTCCCAGACCGAGTCGGGCCGGGAGAAATAGACGAACTCGAACGTGCAGCGGGCCGCGGTCGGGGCCGGCGCGAGCACCTGCTTGCGCGAGATCTCGGCGCCGTGCAGCGAGACCACCTCACCGGGTTGGACCTCGCTGATCTCGTCGCAGCCCAGCGTGTGCAGCGCACACGTCTCGGACGCGACCGCCCAGCCCCCGTGGGGGAGATGGCCGACCGACAACGGCCGGATGCCCCAGGGGTCGCGAACGGCGAGGACCCGATCCGACGCCAGGACCACGAGCGAGTAGGCGCCCTTCCAGGCCGGCAGGGTGCGCTCGAGCCGTTCCTCCCAGGTGCGCCCGCCCGCTCCGGCGAGCATCAGGGTGAGGACCTCGGTGTCGGAGGTGGCGGTGAGACCGAAGCCTCGGGCGAGCAACTCGTCGCGCAACTCCGGTGCGTTCACGAGGTTGCCGTTGTGGGCGACGGCGAGCGGACCGTGCATCGACTCGACCAGGAACGGCTGGGCGTTGCGGCTCGCCGACCCACCGGTCGTCGAATACCGGGTGTGTCCGATCGCGTGGTAGCCGGTGAGCGGGGCCAGCCGGTCGGGTGTGAAGACCTGGGAGACGAGCCCGTTCTCCTTGTGGAGCCGAGCCCGCTGTCCGTCGGAGACGGCGATGCCAGCCGCTTCCTGCCCTCGGTGTTGCAGGGCGTACAGCCCGAAGAAGGCCAGTTGGGCGACACCGTCGCCGTGGGGAGTGGACAGACCGATCACCCCGCACTCGTCGCGCGGTGAGTCGTCCGCCGCGTCGTTCGTCGAACGAGCGAGGGTGACCGGTGCGTCAACCACGCCCGGTCAACTCCTCGTCGGAGCGAGTCACCCGATTGCGCTGCAGTTCCTGCTCGGCGGCCACCGCTCTGGCGACCTCCGGATCGTGCAGGCCGAGGATCTTGGCGGCGAAGAGGGCGGCGTTCACCGGCTCCATGATGGTGGCGCAAGCGACGCCGGGTGGCATCCGCAGGCTCGACCACACGTCGTGGGGCTCACCGGGCGGTGGGCAGGCGATGACCGGCGCGGCGACCTGAGGGTCGGTGAACCCGGACAGGGCGTTGGACCGGCCGGCGACCGTGACGAACACCTTGGGCCGCGGATCGGCGTCATAGCCACGCACGAGCCCGAGGACGTGCTCGGGTGTCCGGTGGGCAGAGCCGATGCGTTGTTCGACGTCGAGTCCGAACCGCTCGGCCGCGCTGGCGATGGCCCGAGCGTGCTCCTTGTCGGCCGGCGAGCCCATGAGGATGACGAGCAACGGTTTCACAGCAGTCCCTCCGAACGAAGTGCGTCGATGAGTCGGTTCTCGATCGGGTAGGAGCCCCGTTCGAAGTCGGTACCGGTCAGACGCTCGTAGGCGCTGATGTACCGGCTGGTCGTCTCGGCGACGACCTCGTCGGGCAGCGGCGGTGAGTCACCGTCGCCCTTGTATCCGGCCGCGGCGAGCCACTTCCGGATCGGCTCTTTGTCGAGGCTCTCGGGGTCGATCCCCGCAGCCAGGCGCTCATCGTAGGTCTCGGCGACCCAGAAGCGCGACGAGTCCGGCGTGTGCACCTCGTCGATCAGCAACAGGCGTCCATCTGCCGTCATCCCGAACTCGTACTTGGTGTCGGCGAGGATCAGGCCGGCGGCGTTCGCCGTGCGCCGGCCGAAGTCGAAGATGGCCAGCGCGGCGGCCTGGACCCGATCCCAGAGTTCGGGTTCGACGAGACCCTGGTCGACCACGTCGGAGCAGCTGAGGGGTTCGTCGTGAGCGCCCTGCGCGGCCTTCGTGGTCGGCGTGATGATCGGTTCGGGGAGTCTGGTGTTCTTCTCGAGCCCGTCGGGGAAGTCGTAGCCGTAGATCGTGCGGGCGCCCTCGTCGTACTGGCGCCAGAGCGAGGTCGTGGTGACCCCGGTGATGTAGCCCCGCACGATGACCTCGACCGGCAGGGTGGTCGCCTCGTGGGCGACGAGCGCGTTCGGGTCGGGGAGCGAGACGACGTGGTTCGCCACCACGTCCTTGGTCTGCTCGAACCACCAGCCGGCGAGCTGGTTCAGGACCTGGCCCTTGTACGGGATCGCAGCGACGACCCGATCGAAGGCCGACAGCCGGTCGGTGGTGACGAGCAGCCGCTTGGCCTCCGGCAACCGGTACGACACGCGGACCTTGCCGACGCGGCGGTCCTCGAGGGGAAGGTCGATGTCGGTGAAGGTGGTCATCACAACTCCTGGGCGTGTTCGACGCCCGCTTCGAAGAGGCGGAGCCCGAGCCGCCCGGCGACACCACGGGAATGGCCGGGATGCTGAGTGGGCAGGACGTGGTTCTCGGGATGGGGCATCAGGCCGAGCACGACACCGGACGGGTCGCAGATCCCAGCGACGTCGTCGACCGACCCGTTGGGGTTGCCCGTCGCCCCGCAGTAGCGCAGGGCGATCTGGTCGTTCGCCTGCAGATCGGCGAGCGTGGTGGGGTCGGCGACGAACCGACCTTCACCGTGCGCGATCGGGCAGTCGATCTCGTCGCGCAGGTCCTTGGTCCACACGCAACGCTGCGACGACGGGGCGAGCGTCACCCACCGGCAGTCGAAGCTGCCCGAGGCGTTGTGGCCGAGCGCGGCGCGCTGGCCGGGCCCGGGGAGCAGGCCGGCGCGCACCAGGGTCTGGAAGCCGTTGCAGATGCCGATCACCGGTCGGCCGGCGGCGACGAAGGCACCGAGGCCGTCCTGCAGGGCCCGTTGGAGCTCGAAGGCGAACAGGCGGCCCGCACCGATCGAATCGGCGTACGAGAACCCGCCCGCCACGACCAGCATCCGGGCCTCGTCCAACACCGCCGGTCGTTCGAACAACTCGCCGAGCAGCGCGACCCGAGGCTCGGCCCCGGCCAGCTCGAGCGCGAACGCGACGTCCCGGTCGCGGTTGGTGCCCGGGGCGGCGACGACGAGGGAGATCGGACGGCTCACCGGGGGCTCCAGACGGTGCGAAGGGTCTCGACGCCGACGGGCCCGAGGTCCTGGCCGCTCAGGGCCGGCTCCGCGATCACCCGTCCGAGCACGACCAGCGCCCCGGGCACGAGGGCCTGGAAGGCCTCGAGGTCGGCCTCGGCCAACTCGCACACCAGCCGGGACGACGATTCGGAGAACCACGCAACGGTCGGGTCCTGGTGGGGGAGTTCGGAGACCTCGACGCCGAGGTCGCCGCCGATACACATCTCGGCCAAGGCCACGGCGAGCCCACCCTCGGAGCAGTCGTGGCAGGCGCGCACCAGTCCGGCGCGCATCGCCCGATGGACGCCACGGAAGCGATCGAGCGCCATCGGGTCCGGGGCGGGGACCACACCGGCGACGTCGGGCTCGCCGAGCACCTTGTCGAGGTGGCTGCCCGCGAACTCCTCGACCGTGGCTCCGACGAGGACGACGAGGTCGCCGGCCTGCTTCAGGTCGCTGGTCACGACCGATGCGGCGTCGGGGACGTGGGCCACGGCGGTGATCACGAGGGTCGGCGGAACGGCGTGGCGCTCGCCGTCGGTGCCGAGGTACTCGTTGTTGAGCGAGTCCTTGCCCGAGACGAACGGTGCGCCATAGGTGTGGGCGGCATCCACGCACCCGTCGACCGCGGCGTCGAGTTCGCCCAGGGTGGTCGGGCGCCGGGGATCGCCCCACGAGAAGTTGTCGAGGAGGGCGACCCGGTCCGGATCTGCTCCCACCGCAACGGCGTTGCGGATCGCCTCGTCGACGGCGGCGAACGCCATCCGGTACGGATCGTGGAGCCCGTGCCACGGGTTCACACCGATCCCGATGGCGAAACCCTCGGTGTCGTTCGGTTCGACGAGCACGACCCCGTCGGAGTGGCCGTCGATGCGCGCCCCGGTCAGCGGACCGACGAGCGTGGCTCCCCGGATCGCGTGGTCGTACCGGTGCACGACCGCGGCCTTCGACGCGATGTTCGGGTGAGCGAGGAGTTCGAGCAGGGCGCCGGTCGGGTCCTCGACCCGACGCACGCCAGGAGACGTGACCTGTCGGACAGGGGCCGTGACCACGGCGGTCATGTGGCGTTGCGGCCGACCATCGTGGAGGAACGTCGTATCGAGATCGAGTACCACCTCGCCGTGGAACGTCACGACGAGCCGGTTGTCCCCGGTGAACTCGCCGAGGTCCGTCAGCTCCACGCCGTGCCGGTCGCACAGGGCCTGCAGGGCAGGGAGTCGGGACGGATGCACGCTGAGCACCATCCGCTCCTGTGCTTCGGACAACCAGATCTCCCAGGCGCTGAGGCCGGGATACTTGAGGGGTGCCGTGCTGAGTTCGACCCGTGCTCCGACGCCTTCGGCCATCTCCCCGACGGCAGAGGAGAATCCGCCCGCACCGCAATCGGTGATCGACGTGAAGAGCCCATCGGCCTCGGCCAGCAGATCCATGACCAGCTTCTCGGTGATCGGATCCCCGATCTGCACGCTGGCACCGGCGACCTCCCCGGTGGTCGCGTCCATCGTCGCGGACGAGAACGTCGCCCCCCGCAGACCGTCGCGACCGGTCCGCCCGCCCAGCGCGATCACCCGATCGCCCGGGTGGGGGCCGGTGAGGATGGTGGCGGCGGAATCGGCGACGCCGATGCACCCGGCGAAGACCAACGGATTGGCCGTGTAGGCCGGGTCGTAGAGCACCCCGCCGGCAACGGTCGGCAGGCCGATCTTGTTGCCGTAGTCGGCCACGCCGGCGACCACGCCCGAGCGGATCCGGCGCGGGTGGAGGACCCCGTCGGGCAGCTCGTTCGCCGGGAGATCGGCGGGCCCGAAGCAGAGGATGTCGGTACAGGCGATCGGGTGATGGGCCGCGCCGAGGATGTGCGAATGACGCCACTGACGCCGGTGTTCGCACCGCCGAAGGGCTCGATCGCGGACGGGTGATTGTGGGTCTCGCACTTGAGGGCCAGGGTGCGGCCCGGCTGGAACTCGACGATGCCCGCGTTGCCGTCGAACGCCGAGACCACGAACGGTGCCGCGATCGCCTCGGTCGACTCCCGGAGGCGCTTCAACAACGACGGCCGCTCGGAGCCCTGCGGGTTCCCGTCGGCGTCGACCAGGCTGATCCGGGCCCGGAACGTCTTGTGCGCACAGTGCTCGCTCCAGGTCTGGGCGATCGTCTCGAGTTCGACGTCGGTCGGGTCCCGCCCCTCGGCCTCGAAGTGGCCTCGAAGAACGAGGAGTTCCTCGGGATCGAGATACATCCCCCGAGCCACGTTCAGCTCGGCGAGCTGCTCGGGCGAGCAGCCCGCACCGGGATCGTGCGGGCCGGGACGAGTTCCGGTTCGGCCGCGTCGAACGGGGCGGGAATCTCGCCCACCGCCCACCGCTCGATCACCGGGTTGGCGAGCAAGCGATCGATGAGGCGCGAACGTTCGGCCGGCGAGAGTGCCCCCGTCACGGTGTACCGCAGTCCCGTCGCCGCGGCGTCGAGCGCCATGCCGAGCTCGCCCGCCACCCGCACCACTTCATGGGCGACGGGGTCGGTCACTCCGGGCTGGAGCACGGTCTCGACGACCAGGGCATCGGTCGAGGGCACGTCCCACGATCCGTGCTGGAGGAGGGGGTCGACGAGGAGGGTGGAGAGCCGCTCGCGGTCCGCGGGCCCGAGTGTCCCGGCCACGAAGACCACGTCACGGACCTCGATCCGTTCCACCGAGTCGAGGCCCAGGTGCCCGGCGTCCTCGGTGAGCGCGACCGATCGGGGATCGATGCCGACGGTGCCGATCGTGAGGCGCGCTGCCGTCGAGGACCCACTCCGCTCGGTCATGGCGTCGACCGTAGCGAGGGGGTCGAACGACCCGGAAGGACGTGTACGAAAAGTCAACGAGGCCGACGTCGCGCCTAGCCTCCCCCGGGTGACCGATGCCGTACCGACCCCTCCCCCGACCCGCCTCCTGCTCGTGCGCCATGGCGAATCCGTCGCCACCGTGACCCGTCGGATCGGTGGCTACCGGACGTGTCGTGGCCTCTCGGACCTCGGTCGCCGGCAAGCCGAGCGGCTGCGCGACCGCTGGATCGAGCATCCGGAGCTGGAGCCGACGGCGGTGTACTCCTCGGCGTACCCCCGGGCTCGCGAGACCGCCGCGATCGTGCTCCCGGCGTTCGGTCCCGGGACCGAGTTGCTCACCGAGGCCGGATTCGGGGAGCACGATCCCGGCCCCACCTGGGACGGCCGGACCTATGACGAGTTCACGGAGGCGCACGGGATGCTCGACTGGGAGAATCCGTGGGCCGAGACGCTGCCGGGCGGCGAGACGATCGCCGCGTTCCACTTCCGGGTCGGCACGGCGTTGCACGACGTGCTGCTTCGCCACGCGGGCGGCGCGATCGTGGTGTTCTGCCACGGGGGTGTGGTCGACGCCACCTTCCGCAACCTCCTCCGCCTGCCGGGGACGGGCGGATTCCAGCTCCACACGCTGAACACCGCGCTCACCGAGTTCCGCCAGGTGTCGCCCCGGCAGTGGCAGTTGACCCGCTACAACGACTCGGCCCATCTCGTCGGTCTGCCGACGGAGACCGCCCGGACATGAGCCACGTGACCGCCCGTCGGCACGTGGTCGTGGTCGGCGGCGGCGCGGCCGGCTGCGTGGTCGCGGCGGCGTGTTCCGCCGATCCGAGCACCGGGGTCACCTTGCTGGAGGCTGGGCCCGGCGGCCTCGGCCTCTCGGCTCCCGCCGGGATCGGTGCGCCATCGTTCTTCACGGCGCTCGCGACACCCGGCCGCACGTGGGAGCACCTGATGGCCCGCCGCACCGCCCGGCAAGCGCCGGCCTGGTATCCGCGAGGCCGCGGCCTCGGAGGCAGCTCGTCGGTGTTCGGGATGATGGCGATGCGGGGTGAGCCCGACGACTACGACCGCTGGGTCGCCGAGGGAGCGACCGGATGGTCGGCGTCGGAGGTGTGGGACACCTTCGACGGTCTGCCGGTGCCGCTGATCCCGGCGACGGACGAGGAGCACGGTCCGTTGGCGCGCGCCGTGCTGGCGGCATTGCCCGGACACGCCCATGCCGTCGCCCTCGCCCGGACCGCGTCCGGCCGGCGGGCGAGTTCCGCCGAGGTCTTCCTCGCTCCGGTCGTCGGGCGAGCGAACCTCGCGATCCGCACCGAGACGCTCGTCGACCGGATCCTGCTCGACGGTCGACGCGCCGCCGGGGTGCGGTTGGCCAACGGCGAGGAACTCACCGCCGACGAGGTCGTCGTCTGCGCCGGGGCCATCCACACGCCGGCGATCCTCCTCCGCTCGGGGATCGACCGACCGGGGATCGGAGCCGGTCTCCAGGATCATCCGGCGTTCCCCATCCCGCTGCGGCTCCGGGTCCCACCGCCGAGTGAGGACTCGCTGCCCGCGACCGTCATCGCGAGCTTCTCCTCGGGGCGTTCTCCCGCCGACCTCCAGCTGCTGGTGCTCGACCATCTCGGCCCCGACCGCCTGGGCGCGGCGAAGGTCGACGTCGCCCTGATGGACGTGCGCAGCCGGGGCCGGGTCCGTCTGGCCTCCGACGATCCCGAAGCCGATCCGGTCGTGGAGTTCGATCTCTTGTCCGACCCCGAGGATCTCGCCCGCCTCCGGTCAGGGATCGAGATGGTGCGCGACGCCCTGACGCGCGATCCCATCCGAGCGGTCGCCGAGTGGGACGAACCGGACGTGTCCGACGACGCCATCCGGGCCTCGATCGGCGACTACGTCCACGCCTGCGGAACCTGCCGGATGGGAAGCCCGGACGATCCCCGGGCGGTCACCGATCCCCTCGGGCGGGTCCTCGGTGTCGACGGGCTGCGGGTCGCCGACGCCTCGCTGTTCCCGACGATTCCCCGGGCCAACACCTTCCTGCCGACGGTGATGGCGGCTCAGCACCTGTGCGATCGCTGGGAGCTGCTACGAACAGGGCCATGAGCACGCCGAAGGACGCACGCTACGAGGAGCTGGGGAACGGCTGCTTCGCCTATCTGCAAGGGGACGGCGGGTGGGGCTGGAGCAACGCCGGCCTGATCGTCGGCGACGGAGCGTCGCTGCTCGTCGACACCCTCTTCGATCTCGACCTCACCGCCCGGATGCTGGACACCATGACGGCCTCGACCGGCTCCGCCCCGATCTCCACGGTCGTGAACACCCACGCCAACGGCGACCACTGCTACGGGAACGAGCTCGTGGCGTCGGCCGAGATCATCGCCACCACCGCGGCGTGCGAGGAGATGGGCGAGGTCCCGCCGGCGATGCTCGCCGGGCTGACCGCGGCGCCGGGCGAGATCGGGGACCTGTTCCGTCACTTCTTCGGCGACTTCCGTTTCGACGGGATCACCCACACCCTGCCGACCCGCACGTTCGATCATCGCTTGGACGTCGAGGTCGGGGGCCGCCACGTCGAGCTGATCGAGGTCGGTCCGGCGCACACCCGCGGCGACCTGATCGTCGCGGTTCCCGATGCCGGCACCGTGTTCACGGGCGACATCCTGTTCATCGGCGGGACACCGATCGTGTGGGCCGGCCCGCTGTCGAACTGGATCGCGGCGTGCGACCTGATGCTCGGCATGGAGATCGAGACCGTCGTGCCCGGTCACGGTCCCGTGACCGACAAGGCCGGGGTCGCTCAGGTCCGTGACTACCTCGCCTACGTCGAACGGGAAGCCACGGCTCGCCACGCGGCGGGCATGGACGCCTGGGACGCCGCTCGCGACATCGCGTTGAACGGCTTCGGGGAGTGGGGCGAGCGCGGCCGCATCGCGGTCAACGTCGACGCCGTGTACCGGTCGCTCGACCCGACGTACGAGAGCCCGAACGTGGTGGAGCAGTTCCGTCGGATGTCCGTGCTCGAAGGTGGCTGAGGTCCTCGTCGCCGGCGGAGGTCCGGCCGCCTGGTCGATCGCGGCAGAGCTCGTGGATCGGGGCGTCGAGACGGCCTTGGTGACGCCGGCGCCCTTCGCCCGGTGGCCGAACACCTATGGCACGTGGGCCTCGGACCTGGTGGCCGCAGGACTGGAGCCGGACACGGCCGGGCACGTCTTTCGCCACACCGCCGTCGTGACGGGCTCGTCCCACCGGCTGCAGCGTTCCTACGTGCGGTCCGACGACGAGGCGCTCGCCTCGACTGCTGCGAGGTCGTGCTGCCGCCGCAGATGTCAGGGCCGAACGGTCGACGCTGCGGTCGTCGACGGTGACTCGATGACCGTCCGCCTGGGCGGGTCCTCGAGCGGCGAGGTCCTGCGGTGCCGCGCCGTCGTCGACGCGACCGGTGCATCGAGCACGCTCGTCCATCGGCCGGCCGCGCCGCGCCTGGCCGAACAGACCGCCTACGGGGTGGTCGCCCGCTTCGATCCCCCGGTCCTCGCCCCCGACGAGTGCGTGCTGATGGACTGGACGCCGTCGCCCGGCGCGACCACGGCCGATCCGACGTTCCTGTACGCGCCGGCATGGAGGACGGATGGTGCCTGGTCGAGGAGACCGCCTCGCCCGCTCCCCGTCGGTCTCCACCGAGAGTTGCGCCGCCGCCCCGAGGCGCTTCCGGCGATGCGCAGCTCGTCCCGGGCCTGTCGCTCACACCGAACTGGTCCGCATCCCGATGGGCCTGCCGGTCCCGAAGCCTCAGGCGGTCGTGGCCCTGGCGCCGCGGCGGCGCTGCATCATCCCGCGACGGGGTACTCGCTCGGCGCCTGTTGCGGCTGGCTCCCGTCCTCGCCGATGCGCTCGAGGCCGGGCTCGATGAACACGCCTCGGCGACCGAACTCGCCTCGGCCGGTTGGGAAGCCCCGTGGCCACGCGAGCGGCGTCGAGTCAGGGCCCTGCAGGACTACGGCCTCGGGATCGTTCCGCACTGGACCGCGACACCTCGCACTTCTTCGACGCCTCTTCTCGCTGCCGACCGAGCAGTGGAGCGATATCTGACCCTCGCGCCGTTGAGCGACGTCACGGCCGTGATGCGGAACGTGTTCGCCCGCGCCCCGCCCGGCTCAAGGTGAGACTCGCGGATGGGTGACCCGACGCGATTGCTCACCGCAGCGCGCCGCTGACTCAACGAGGCCGGGTTCCTTCCCGCCACGGAACCGCTTGGTGCTTGCGGCGCCGGGCGGCCGTCGCCTCGGATTCGGCGGGCAGCCCGCCCGCTGCGGCCGCCGCGGTCTTGGCCGAGCGGCGCACGGCGAGCACCCAGCCGATCACCAGACACACCGAGAAGATCAACCACTGGATCGCGCACGAGAGGTGCGGGCCGTCGTCGAGCTCGGGGAGTGCGGGCGCAGAGACCCACCTCAGCCGGCGTCGACGACGTCAGCTCGACGTACACCGCATCGGCCGGAACCGACTCGGTCACCGACGGGATCGATCGGAAGTGGGCCACGAGCTGTACCGCGCCGGCCGGGGCGGACGGCTGGGTCTCCGAGGAGCGCATCGTTCCTCGGCGGACGAAGACCGTGCGACCGTCGGTCTCGAACGGGGTGACGAGGTAGTACCCACCGGCGGTCGGGACCCGCTCGGTCGCCGCGCCGTCGTACGTCCCGGTCGCCGTCACCGTGCGCCACTCGCGCTCGTCGGCTGGATCGTCGGCGAGCGCAGCCAGGGCCACGGGTGGCTCGGCGAGTCGCTCGGTGACCCGCTCGTTGAAGGCCTGCCGTTCGTCGAGCCGGTGGAACTGCCACGCCGACAGGTTCAACATCGCGACCAGCGCCACCGCGAACAGCAGGGTGAAGGCGATCCACTTGGGCCGCACCAGGAACCGATACATCGGCGTTGACGGTAGCGGTGGGTCAGGTCCGGTCCCACAACATCGACGAGCCCGGCGCCGCACCGAGGATGGCTCGGCCGGGCTGCGCCGGTCGATGTGCCTGATCAGGCCCTTGTAGATGCCGAACCCGCACAGTTGCTGGAGTTCGGGGTCGAAGCCCCGGACGACCTGAGGGGGATGCCGAGCTGCTGGTTCTCCTGCTGGCGGATCCATCCGGCGCAGTAGTTCATCGCGATGCCGACGCGCCGGGCGTCGGTCGCGTTGGCGCCGCCGCCGTGCCAGAGGCCGCCCTCCCAGACCAGCACGCTTCCTGCGGCCATCTCGGCCGGGACGGACGGCGGATGGGTGCCGTAGGGCGGCGTGTGGTCGAGCCGATGCGAGCCGGGGCAGATCCGGGTCGCCCCGTTGGCCTCGGTGAAGTCGGTGAGGGCCCACATCGAGTTGCACACGACGGGTCGATGGGGACGGGGGAGGGGCATCACCTGGTCGTCGGCGTGGATCGGTTGGGCCACCTCGCCGGGGCCGATCGAGATCGACGAGATCGAACTGATGAGGCAACCGTCGTCGAGGACGCCGCGCACGATCGGGAGGACCGCTGACCAGGTCGGGACGCGAGCGAACACCGCGCCGTGGGCCAGGAGGTTGTAGATCCGCCAGGTCTGGTGCCCCTCGAACCCGTTGCCGCCGGGGCCGATCCCGAGTTCCCGTTCCAGGCGGGCGAGTTCGTCGTTCAGCTCGGCGACGAGATCGAGCGGCACCGCGTCCTCGACGATCGTGTACCCGTCGGCTCGGATGCGCTCGAGGTGGGCGTCCAGTTCGGTGGCCTCCACAGCCGCGCAACGTACCCCGTGCCAAGCTGGAGGAGATGACCGAGCTTCCCGACTTCCACATCCCCCATCGAGAAAAGATCGAGTGGATGATCGAGACGGCGGGGTGGGCCCTCGAGCCGGTGCTCCCGCGCACCGACACCGATCCGCCGGTTCCCGGCTATGCCTACAGCATCGGGTTCCCCGCCAAGTTCCGGTTCCCGGAGGTGGTCGTGTTCGGCCTCACCTTCGGTGGCCGCCTGCGGATCGTCGTCGTCGTCGACGCCCTCGGGGGAGGGACCGACATCCTCCGATGGGGGTCGAGCTCGTCGGGCTGCTCGACAACGAACTGCGGTGCGTCTTCGCCCCGGTCGACCTGGAGCAGTGGGACCGCTGTTCGCCACGGCCGGGAGCTGGTACGGACGGAGCCGTTCGCCGTCGTCCAGCTGCTCTGGCCCGACCGCAACGGCTGGCTTCCGTACGAGTCCGGATTCGACCCACGGTGGTTCCGGCCCAGCCGGTCATCGGAGCGGTTCCCGGCTGAGCGACCCGCTCGCACTCCTGTGGGCGCTCGTTTCCCTCAGGCGAGGGTTCGCAGTTCGTTCAGCTCGGCGGCGAGGTCGTCCATCGCGCTGCGGATCGCCCGACGCGAGCTCGCCTCGTCGGTCGGCCAGCGCCTCGTGGGCGAGCAGTTCGGCCCAGGTCGCCGGGCCGGCCCAGCACGATCCGCAACGCGACCGTCAGTGCTCCCTGCGGCGAGGTGTCGTAGCCGTCGAGCAGGGCGACCGCCTCGGCCTTGTTCAGCCGCCTGGGCGTGCGGCCGCGGGTGTCGGGCTGCGAGGTGTCAGGCCGCGGCTCGGAAGTTTCGTTCGTTCGTCCAGGCACCACGGCGCACCGTACTCGGCGAGCAATTCGAGATACGGCGCCGACCGAAGGCTTCCGGTCCGAGCACACCGGCGCCGGTCCACGCCCCGCAGGCGAGGAGCTCCAGGGCGACGACAGGGTTGAGGGCCGTCTGCCACACGACCGCCTGATGGCCGTACTCCCGCATGGTCCACTCGTTGTCGACCACCTGGTAGAGGTACACGCTCCGGCGTGCCCCGTCGGGTCCGAGGCCGATGACCTCGGTCCCGGCACACGTCAACCCGGTCATCCGGTCGCCGAGCCCGGCGGGGTTCGGGAGGCAGGCAGCCACCACGTCACGAGGGCTGACGCCCCGACCGCGCACGTCGACCGGCTCCGTGCGGTCCAAGCCGAGCTTGCGCAGCGTTCGGAGCACGTCGATGAACTCCTCGCCCAGCCCGTACTTGAACGTCACTCGGACCGGCATCGAGCCAACGAGGCATCAGCACGACTTCTTCGTGTTCGGACGTTGACGCACTCGACCGGTCCGATCCCGGCGGGGAACTCGGAACACTTCCGGCTCCGAGAACGGCTCGGTCGCGCAACCAGCTCGGTCCCGTTCGTAGACGATCGGCGGGTTCAGGCATTCCTCGATGGTCGTCCAGATCGAGAACGTGGGGGCGAAGTCGTAGCCCCCGACGTGGAGGTTGGCGCCGTCCCGGACGTTCAGTTCGTCGATCCGGCTGAAGAGATGGTCGGCGGCGTGGCGAGCGAACACGTCGGACAGCCCGGGTTCGACGCCCATGCCGACGATCGCCAGCTGGCCCCGCTCGGCCCATGCGTCGTGCGAGGCGAGTTGGGCCTCGCCGAGGATCCGCCCGACCTGTTCGTATGGTGCCGTCGGGTGGGGCTCCGAGAGATGCATCGCCATGTCGAGGTAGGTGACCCCGGCGGCCGAGGCGGCGTCGAAGATCGGTGGGTTGAACCGGGGATCGCAGGCGTTGACGACCACATCGGCGCGAGTCGCGGATGAGTGACAGCACGTCGAGCTGGTCGGACGCGCCCACCGGCGACGCCGAGATCCGTGGATCGGAGGCGGTGCCGCCGCCCGGCGGGCCCGATCGAGATCGATGTCCGCCACCACCAGGTGCTCGAAGAATGGGCGACGGGCAGCGATGCTCACGATGGCCGCTCCGACACCCCCTGCCCCCACGACGAGTACTCGCATGCGTCCGAATCTTACTGACGCGTCAGTCAGCAGGCAAGGGTGCGACTGACCAGTCAGTCAGTGAACGGCTCGCTGTGTGGCACGCGGACCGGGGCCGCCGGGCGTCGCGATCCGCTCGATCGGGGATCGAACGATCCGGTTGGCTAGGTTCCCGGCGAGCCGCATCGACCCGGGGGTAGTGATGTCCGACTGGAACTACGCAGACGTGCTGGAAGCCGTCGCGGCAGGGGCGGGGGATCGCCCATGTCAGATCCGAGGGGATCTGGTCCTTTCGTGGGCGGACTTCGACCGGCGGGCCAACGCACTCGCGGCGCGGTTCCTCGCCGCCGGCCTCGGCCACCAGGCCAAGGTGGCGGCCTACCTGCAGAACGGGCCGGAGTATCCGAGACCTACTTCGCCGTGCTCAAGGCCGACTCGCACCCGTCAACACGAACTATCGCTACGGTCCCGAGGAGATCCTCTATCTCTTCGACAACGCCGACGCCGAGGCCGTGGTGTTCCACGCCACCTACACCCCGCTGCTCGAGGACATCCGCGAGCGGCTCACCAAGGTGAAGCTCTGGGTCGTCGCCGCCGACGAGGCCGGGTCCGGCCCGGACTGGGCGGTGTCCTACGAGTCGATCGTGGCCGACGACCCGGGCCGCGTCGTCGCCCCGTGGGGACGCAGTGGCGACGACCTCCTCCTGCTCTACACCGGCGGGACCACCGGGATGCCCAAAGGCGTGATGTGGCGCCAGGACGACCTGTTCAACGTCCTCGGCGCCGGCGGCCAGGCGTTGCTCGGCGTGGAGCCGGCGACCGAGACCTCCCAGCTGACCGACCGGGCCGCCGCACCTCGAGAACCCGCCCGTGGCGTTGATCGCCTGCCCGCTCATGCACGGCACGGGTCAGTTCTCGGCGCTGATCACCCTCGCAATGGGTGGTGCCGTCGCGACAGCTCCCGTCACGATCGTTCGATCCCGCCCAGCTGTGGTCCGAGGTCGTTCGCCACGGCGTGACGTCGATCGTCATCGTCGGCCAGGCGTTCGCCGGTCCGCTCCTCGACGAACTCGACGCTCACCCCGGCGCCTACGACCTGTCCAAGGTGCAGCTCATGTCGAGCTCGGGCGTGATGTGGAGCCAGGAGAACAAGGACGGTCTGCTGCGCCACATGCCCCACGTGTTCCTCTTCGATTCGCTGGGGTCGTCGGAGGCGGTGGGGCTCGGCGGGTCGGTGTCCGGCGGCGGAGCGGCCGCCGCCACGGCGCGGTTCCAGCTCGGCCCGACCTGCGGGGTGTTCACCGAGGACGGCGTCCGGGTCGAACCGGGGTCGGGGGAGCAGGGGATGGTGGCCGTGTCCGGCTTCATCCCCCTCGGCTACTACAAGGACGAGGAGAAGACGGCCAAGACCTTCCGGACCTTCGAAGGCACCCGTTGGAGCGTCCCGGGGGACTGGGCCGAGGTCGAGGCCGACGGGACGCTGAAGCTGCTCGGCCGGGGCTCGGTGTGCATCAACACCGGTGGGGAGAAGGTGTTCCCCGAGGAGGTGGAGGAGGCTCTCAAGACCCACGCCGGTGTCCGTGACGCCGTGGCGGTCGGGATCCCCGATCCCCGCTTCGGCGAGCGGATCTGCGCGGTCGTCGAGTTCGAGCCCGGTGCTGCGGCCGACCTGGCCGAGCTCACCGAGCACGTGAAGACCAAGCTCGCCGCCTACAAGGCGCCGCGTGACCTGGTGGTGGTCGACACCATCGGCCGGGCCCCGAACGGCAAGGTCGACTACAAGCGGCTGAAGAACCTCGCGACCGAGCGCGTCACCGGCTGAGGCCGCTGCTAACCTCCTCGAACTGCATCACGAGCGGACCGGCTTCGGCCGGTCCCGGCAACCTGGGACGGAAGCCCCAAGGTGCCTCCCACCTCGACGTGGAGATGTGGCCGCCACCGGGCGGCAACGAAGCTTCCGCTCGCTCGTGACGCACGGCGCCTGGACGTCCAGGCGCCTCGTTCGGAGCGAGAGGAGGATCGACGATGAACGTGCCCGAGCGGCATGCCGCGCTCCCAGTGACGGGGGCGTGGATGCCCGGCGATCCGGTCGGGCCCCGCCAGTTCTTCCGGAGTGCGACCGACCGACCCCTGGCCCTCGACGGCGGTCGCACCCTGCGTGACATCGACATCGCGTTCGAGACCTGGGGGACGCTCGACGCCACGGCGAGCAACGCCATCCTGGTCTGCCATGCGTGGACCGGGGACAGCCACGCCGCCGACCATGGCACCGCCGGGCACCGCGGCGACGGCTGGTGGGACGGCATCATCGGGCCGGGCATGGCGATCGACACGGACCGCTACTTCGTCGTGTGCCCCAACGTGCTCGGCGGGTGCCAGGGCTCCACCGGTCCCGCGTCCCCGCACCCCGACGACGGCCGGCCGTACGGGTCCCGCTTCCCGGTCATCACGATTCGCGACATGGTCCGGGTCCAGGCTCGCCTGGCCGACCACCTCGGCATCCAGGTGTGGCACAGCGTCATCGGCGGGTCGATGGGCGGCATGCAGGTGCTCGAGTGGGCGATCACGTTCCCGCACCGGGTCCGGTCCCAGGTCGTCCTGGCGTCGTGTGCGCAGGCGACGGCCCAGCAGATCGCCTGGGGTGCGATCGGTCGGCGGGCCATCCGCCTCGACCCCAAGTGGCGAGGCGGCGACTACTACGACGCTTCACCCGGCGACGGCCCCTGGGAGGGGCTGTCGGTCGCCCGGATGGTCGCCCAGGTCACCTTCCGGAGCGACAACGTGTTCACCCAGCGCTTCGGCCGCGAGCTCGCCGACGGTGGCGCGTTCGGTGACGAGTTGGACCTGTGGCGGCGATTCGAGGTCGAGCGCTACCTGGATCATCACGGGGACAAGCTCGTGCGTCGCTTCGACACCAACAGCTACCTCGTGATCGGCAAGGCGATGGATCTCCACGATGTCGGGCGGGGCCGTGGCGGGTCGGTCAACGCCCTGCGCCGGGTCACCGGTCCGACCCTGGCCGTCGGGATCTGGAGCGACATGCTGTACCCCGCCTATCAACAGCGCCAGATCGTCGATCTGCTCCGGGAGGCCGGACGGCCTGCGGAGTACACCGAGATCGACTCCCCGCACGGCCACGATGCGTTCCTGATCAACCTCGATCAAGTCGGCGACGCGCTCGCCCCGTTCCTGGATGGAGTGTCCGACCATGGCTGAGTCACCGGATGTCCCGCAACCGAACCCCCAGCCGAACCCGCTGACCGGGCCCGTCCGGACACGGTCGCATCACGTCGGGCCGACGGGCCAACGGCATGTCACCTCGCGGCGCCGATCTGGCCCTCGACGGTCTGGGCGACCGAGTCCCTGGACGACGCCCGCCGGCGATCCACCGGGACGCGAAGGAGAACTTCTACGCCCGGTACGCCAACCTGACGGTGAACGCGCTCGAGGACGCGATCGCCGCGCTCGAAGGTGCCGAAGCGGCGCTCGCGCTCGGATCCGGCATGGGGGCGATCTCGACGTTGGTGTTCGCCCTGTGCTCGCCGGGTTCGCATCGTCGTGGCCCAGCGCCACATCTACTCCGGCACCCAGATGTTCCTTGCCGGGCCGTGTGCGCGGTTCGATCGAGGTCACCTGGGTCGACTCGCGCCAACCCGGCGCCTGCTGCCGCCGTGCAGCCGGGCCGCACGATGCTGGTCATCGCCGAGTCCCCGGCGAACCCACAGCTCTCGGTGGTCGACCTCGACGAGCTCGGCGCGATCCAGGGTCCGTTCACCGTGGTCGACTCCACCTTCGCCACGCCGGTGCTCCAGACACCCCTCGCCCACGGCGTCGATCTCGTGCTGCACTCGGCGACCAAGGGCATCGGGGGTCACAACGACGCGACGCTCGGTGTGATCGCCGGTGAGAAGGATCTGATCGACGAGCTGTGGCGCTATCACGTCCTCCATGGCGCGCGATCGCCTCGCCCCACGACGCCCACAGCGGACTGCGGGGGATCCGGACCCTCCCCGATCCGGGTGGAGCGTCAGAGCGCCACGGCCCTGGCGTTGGCCGAGTTCCTCGAGACGCACCCCCGCGGTGTCGAACGTCAACTATCCGGGACTGGCGAGCCACCCGCAGGCCGAGCTCGTGAGGCGCCAGATGCGGGGCGGGCGGCTCGATGCTCAGCTTCGATCTCGCCGATGGACTCGGCGCCGGACGCACGTTCGTGGAGGCGGTCGGCCTGGCCCGGATGGCGACGTCCCTCGGCGGACCAGAGACCCTCGTCGCCAGCCCGGCCAACTCCACCCACGCCAGCCTGTACCCGGACGAGCTCGAGGCGGCCGGGATCGGGCCGGGCTTGGTCCGGTGTTCGGTCGGCCTCGAACATCCCGACGATCTGATCGCCGACTTCGCCGGCGCGCTCGCTGCGGTGCAGGCCGCCGAGCGCTGACCCGACGTCGCTTCGCCGCCCGAGTTCAGGCGTCGGTCCGCAACGCCTCGAGGCGGGCCACTCGCGCGAGGACGCAGGAATCCGCAGCGCCCACATCGGTTCGCCGTCGAGCACGAACACCTCACGACGAGACGGTGGGTCGTCGGAGCGACCGACTGCCGATCGCTGACCATCGGGGTGGGGCCGATCCCGGTCGCCCGCACCACGACTTTGAGGCGATGGTCGCGAACGGTCACCCGTGCATCCCGCCATCGTCCGGCGATCCCTCCGCGGGCATCGAGCGGCTGAACCTTGCAGGTGAAGGAGTTGGCGTCCTTGGCGACCCAGTGGGGCTCGAGGTGCTTGGCGAGCACCCCAGGCCGATGATGACCGCCGCCGAGGACGGTCCACAGCACGTCCGAGATCGAGAATGCAACATCGCCGCTCAGCTTGGTGCTCCGGGCGGGGGATCGCCACACTCAGCCGATGCCCGAGGTCCTGGAGATCGAGCTCTACCGACGGGCGATCCTGCCGGTCGTCGGGCGGACGATCCGCGCCGTGGACGCTCCCGATGCCTGGTACCTGAAGCGGGGACTCACTGCGACCGAGCTCGAGCACGAACTGCCGGGGGAGCGGATCTCGGCTGCTCGCCGACGAGGCAAGCTGCTCCTCCTCGACCTCAGCGGCGGGCACGTGCTCGGTCTTCGCTTCGGGATGACCGGGCGTCCGTTGCTCGACGAGTCGGCGGCACCGTTCGACCTCGAGTACTCGACTCGCCGCTCCGATCCCAACTGGATCCGGTTCGGCCTCGACTTCGACGGCGGAGGTCGCCTCGCGATCGAGGATCCGCGACGACTCGGCGGTGTCGAACTCGATCCGCCCGAGGAGGCGATCGGACCGGACGCGTTCGGCATCTCCCGGGACGAACTCGACCGCGCCCTCGAGAGCCGCTCCGCGGTGAAGGCAGTCCTGCTCGACCAGGCACGTATCGGAGGGCTCGGGAACATGCTCGCCGACGAACTGCTCTTCCGCGTCGGCATCGACCCGGCTCGTCCGGCCGTCTCGCTCTCGGCGGCAGAACGTGACGCGCTGCACGACGCGCTCGGTCCGATGCTCGGCGAACTGCTCGAGCGCGGCGGCAGCCACGCCGGCAACCTCGCCGTCGACCTTCGCATGCGTGGAGCGAGGTGCCCGATCGACGGCGCGGAGTTCTCGCGTCGAACGATCGGCGGCCGGACCACGTACTCGTGTCCCCTGCACCAGCGCTGAGTTGTGCCAGACTTCCCGCCCGTGCGACCCCCTGCCCGCTCGCTGTTCTCCGTGGTGCTCGCGAGTGCCCAGAGCACCGGAACCAGCTTCGACGACAGTTCGGCGTCGACACGGGTCTTGCTGGTCGTCTCGGCGCTGCTGGTGCTCGGGGTGGTGCTGATCGGCGTGACGTGGTGGCTGTGGCGTTCGACCCGTCCCGAGCCCGATGCGCTGGCTCCGCTCCAGGTGCTCGGGACCCGCAGCTTCGCCAAGGCCGACGAGGAGGCCCGCCGTCGGGCACTCGCCGCAGCCCGGCCCGATCACGACGGGTCGGAGAACCCCATCTCGACCTCGCCCGGCGAGCTCGCCGACTTCGCCGCGCTGGCGGCGCGCTCGCTCCCTCCGATCGAGGAGCTGCGCGCCGCCGATGACGGCTCGGACGAGGACGGCTCGGACGAGGACGAGCGAGGCGACTCGGGTGCGGCGCGTGACGAACGTGACGGCTCCGATCAGGCCTCTTCGGGGGCGTCACCGTCCTGATCGAGCGGTACGGTGACGAGATGGCCGAGCTCGACATCGACGCAATGATCGACCGTTTCAAGGAGCGCGCGACCGCAGTGAAGCGCCGCCCGCTCCCGCCTGTCGCAGGTGAGGAACGCCAGAACTTCATCGCTCAGGCCAAGGTCGACTTCCAGGACTTCGCCATCATCGGGGATGCCACCGGGGCGATCGAGGACGGGGTCTTGGTCCTACGGGTCGATCTGCGCCCGCCGGACGCTCGTTCGTGAACCTCGCCGTCGGGGCAGCACTCCACAGACACCGAACCCAGCTCCCGCTCATCGCGGTCTGCCTCGCCGTCACGGCGTGGGGCTCCGGCCCGCTGTGGGTGCGGGCGGCCTCGGTCGACTCTGCAACGTTCGCGTTCTATCGGTTGTGGTGCGCCGTCCCGGTGATGTGGGCGGTGGCCTACGCCTCGGGTGGGCGATTCTCGACCGACGTCCTGCGCCGGTCGATCCCGGCCGGGGCGACCTTCGGCATCTCGTTCCTGCTCGGCTTCGCGTCGTTCCGGTCCACGTCGATCGCCAACGCCACCCTCATCGCCGCTCTCACTCCGGTCGTGATCCTGCTCCTCGCCAAGCGACTGTTCGCGGAGACCATCACCCGGGGGCTGCTCGGCCTGGCCGCCGTGGCCCTGAGCGGGGTCGTGCTCGTCGTGCTGGCCGGGTCGAACAGCGGGACGTCGTCGCTGCGAGGCGACTTGTTCGCCTTCGGCAATCTGCTGTTCTTCTCGACCTACTTCATGCTCGGCAAGCAACTGCGCTCGGCCGGGATCCACTCCTGGACCCTGATCGCGTCGATCTTCACGGTCGCGGGTGTGGTGGTGACGCCGTACACGCTGATCGTGGCCGACGATCTCGGTGCGGTGCAGCCGAGAGACCTGCTGCTGGTCGGGGGCATGATCCTCGGGCCCGGTCTGGTCGGACACGGGTTGATGACCTGGGCCCAGGCCGAGGTCGACATCTCGGTGTCCTCGGTGCTCACCCTGGGCAACGCCCCGTTGTCGATGGTCGGGGCGTGGGTGTTCTTCGGTCAGTCGCTCAATCTGCTGCAGATCCTCGGGATCGGGGGCGTCATCGCCTCGCTCGCCGCCATCGCCTTTGCCCAGGCCAAGCGGCGCCGATTCCCGGCCCAGACCGCAGCGAGCGTGATCGAACCGGACACGATCGGCGCCTGAATCTCGCCGGGGCGGGTTGTCCGTTTCGAGGGCAGCGTGGCTATCATGTGCGACGCAACGCGGACGTGGCTCAGCTGGTAGAGCATCACCTTGCCAAGGTGAGGGTCGCGAGTTCGAATCTCGTCGTCCGCTCTGATCGAAACCCCTGCCTGGCAGGGGTTTCGTCGCGTCTGGGCCCGCTACTCGACGCTGGATGGGCTTCATCGCGGGAATTGGTCCGCTGAGCGGGCGCGAACCCGCGACGAGCGAGACCCGCCGACCATTCGTCGGGATGTCCTGGGCTCGTGGCGTGGACGTCTAGGTCGGGAGTTTGTCGGCGAGTATGTCGATCTTCTCGATGTGCGGCTCGGCGAAGAGGACGCCGGTGTTGGGTCCGAGCGCCTGACCCACACCGCCGGCAAGGTGAGCATCTCTGGCTTCGCCGTCAGGGAACACGTCGAAGACACCGAAGGTCGATGGACCGAGTTGGATGGCGAACCAAGCGGTGGTGCCCGGCTCGTCCATCACGATCGACCGTGCCCCGACGAGGAAGTCTGCGAGCTCTTTCTCCTTGCCGGGTAGCGCTTCGAGCCGCACGAGGAGAGCTTTGGTCACCATGGGTCGGGCTCCTGTCTTCAGGGTGGCCACATCGACGGTCGGGCCACGAA
>JAWKHV010000010.1:0-188170 GCA_041394645.1 Ilumatobacteraceae bacterium
CCGGCACGCCGCCGCCAACGGGTGGGCACCCGCGGTCCTCCCGCTCGAGCGCGAGGTTCCGATCGAGCACGAGGTCGCTCGCGGCACGGCGGCCGCCCTGCTCCATCACGCCAAGCGGCGGCGGAGCGAGCACCAGTTGGTCGAACTGCTCGGCGTCGTCCGCCACTACGCGTCGGCCCACGACCTCGACCTACCGCTCGATGCTCCTCCCGTCGAGGTGTCCTGGCCCGGAAGCCGGTACGCGGATGTGGGGGTGCTGTTCGAACGGCTCGCCGACGGCTTGACCCCGATCGGCTCGGGCTGCCTCTTGGCGTTCGACGATGCCGGCCACAACGATCCGCTCGAACTCGCCGACGTCTTGCGGGCCGCCGCGGAACTGGCGGAGGCGGGCCGGCGGATCGCCATCGTCGCGGCCGGGCTGCCCGGCACCGTTCCGGCATCGTTCGCCAATCTCGCCGAGCTCGGTCCGCTCACCCCGCCCGAGGTCCACGAAGCGTTGGCTGCGCCGGCCGAACCGCTCGGGGTTCACATCCCGCCCGAGACCGTCGCCGCGATCGGACGCCGGACCGGAGGACATCCCTACTTCGTCCAGGCGTTCGCCGCCGCGGCGTGGGATCACGGCGACGGAAGCGAGGTGACCCCGGACGACGTGGCCGCGGTGACGCTGCCGGTCGAGCGGGACCTGAAGCAGACGTTCTTCGCGCCGGTGCTCGACACCCTCGATCCGAGCGAGCGTCGCTTCCTGCGGGCCCTGGCCGAGGAAGGGACCGAGGCGCCGTTCGCCGACGTGGCCCGCCGCCTCGGCGATCCCGTGCGCTTCGATCCGGCGACGTCACGACTCGCACCGACGCGAGACGCGCTGCTGCGTCGTGGAGTCGTGTTCGAACGCGACGGCCGACTCGGGTTCGCCCTGCCGTACTTCGAGCGCTATCTCCACGCGACCGACTGACGCCGGCTCGTGCGAGGGCGGTCCCGCGGTGGCGTTCGCAGGACGGCCGGCCGGGCGTCAGCTCGGCTTGTACGAGAGGCGCACCTTGGCCCGGAAGGCCACGATCCGTCCCGCCTCGATCAACACGTCCTGTTCGATCACTTCCGCCACGCGCAGATCGTCGCCGATGGTTCGGGCTGCTTCCTCGACGGCGTTGGCCGTCGACTGTTCCCAGGACTCGGGGCTGGAGCCGATGAGCTCCACGTCGCTGTACACCGTGCTGGACACGAGCCGTAGCGTAACCTCACCCCGATGCCAGACAGTGATTCGGCCCGGCGAGACCCCGATGCGGTCTATCGCGTCGTCCGGATCGTCGCCACCCACGAGGACGGCTTCGAGGCCGCGGCGCATGCCGGTATCGCCGAACTCGCCCGGAGCATCGACGATCTGAGGGTCGCTCGGGTCACCGAACTCGACACGGTGGTCGAGGGCGGGCGGGTCGTTCGCTATCGGGTCAAGCTCGAAGCGTCGTACCGCATCGATCGGCGCCGCCTGGCGGCGTCCGGTCCAGTCACCGTGTCCCGGGTGCTCGTCGTCGCCAACGCGTCGATCGGTCAGCACAACCTGGTGGACGCCCTCGACCGCCGAGCCGGGAGCGCGACGGAGTTCCACGTCCTCGCGCCGGTGTTGCCGAGTGGCTGGGCCGCGGCGGCGTCGCTCGGCGACCCCAGCACCGGCATCGGCCCGACCGACGCCGGCTTCGCCGAGAGCCAGGAGGACGCCATCCGCACCGCCGTGCAACGGGTGCGGTCCGAGGTCGATCGGCTCCGGGGGTTGGGATCGACCGCGACCGGAGAGGTCATCGTCGACGACCCGGCCGACGCGGTGCTGCGGGTGTTGGAGCGAGCCAGCTTCGACGAGATCCTCGTCTCGACCCTCCCCAGCGCGGTGTCTCGATGGCTGCGGCTGGACCTGTCGAGCCGGCTCCGTCGACGGACATCGATTCCCGTGGTCGAGATCTCCGGCGACTGATTCGCTCGGGCAGCCGGTGCTCGAACGAACCGTCGATCGGGCACAACGGCCCGCAGCCGATCACTCCGACGGCAAGCCGATCACTCCGACGGCAAGCCGATCACTCCGGCGGCAGGCCTTGGTGTTGGTCGAGCATGTCGCTCATCACGGCGCGGATGAACTGATCGGCATCCGGGCTCCAACCGTCGGGCACCCCGCCGTAGATCGACGAGGAGCGGGCGGGCTGGTCGGCTCGCTCGACGGCGTGGGCCACCGCGGCGGCCAGGTCCTGTCGCCACTGCTCGACCACCCCGTCTCGGGTCTGGGGTCGGGTCACGCACATGTGGAGGGCGTTCGGATACTGCTGGCCGTTCATCCGCCACCCGCGGGCCCGAAGCGCATCGTTCACGTGGTACACGTCGAACACGTCCGAGGTGAACGCGAACAGGAACGACGGCGTTCCGAGCAGTCTGAGTTCGGGATGCGACCGCACGGCGTCCTGCATGGCGTAGCTCGTCTCGAAGATCTCGCGGGCATGAGCGAGGTAGCCGTCCCGCCCCGTCGTGACCATCCCGGCCCAGGTGGCGGCGAGCAGCCCGCTCGACCGCGACCCCTCGATGCCCGGCGAGCAGTACTTGCCGCCGCTCCAGTCGCTCATCGTGAAGTACTGGGCGTTGCGCAAGGCCTTGTCGCGATAGAGCAGCACCGAGGTGCCCTTCAGGCCGTAGCCGTACTTGTGGGTGTCGGCCGAGATCGTGGTCACGCCGGGGAGTCGGAAGTCGAACGGCGGGATCGGATACCCGAGCTGTTCGCCGAACGGCAGGATCCAACCGCCCAGACATCCGTCGACGTGGAGCCCGACACCGCGCGAGCGGGCCAGATCCGACAGCTCCTCGATCGGGTCGATCGTCCCGTACCCGTAGTTGCAGGCCGACCCGATCAGGGCCACGGTCGTGTCGTCGATCGCGGCCGCGACCGCATCGAGGTCGGCCTGGGTCGTGTCGGGGTCGACCGGCACCCGGCGCAGCTCGATCCCGAGCAGGTGGCAGGCCTTGTCGAAGGCGGGGTGGGCCGTCTCGGGCTTCACCACGCTGACCCGACGCCCCGGCTCCTCCGCCCAGGCCAGCTCGCGGTAGGCCAGCATGGCGTGGAGGATCGATCCGCTCCCACCGCTCGTCACGCTTCGACCGGGGTCGTGTCGTGGACGGAATCGGCGTGATCAGGTCGAGGCCCATCGCGATGATCTCGCCTTCGATGCGGGTGGCGCTCGGGCACACATCGCGTTGGAGGGCGTTCATGTGCGAGTACTTGGCGAACGCCTCGTTCATGACGGCGTAGTGCTCGCGGTCCCCGCAGTACATCGAGCCGGAGATCCGGCCCGCCTCCCAGCTGCCGTCCTCGGCGTCGGCCATCTCCCTGGGCTACGCGCAGCACCTCGTCCACGGGTCGTCCGGTCTCCGGAAGGTGTCGCTGGACGGGATACCGGTCGGCGTACGGGTAGGCGCTCATGGGCGAATGTTGGCCCAGGACGGCCGCCGCCGAAGCGTCGGAGGCCATCGGAGCCGCCGAAGATGCGTCGGACGCCCAGGACCGTCCCACCCCATCCACCGGCGCGCTGGTGAGCGCCTGGCGAATGGACTCGCAGGCGGACTCGAAGTCCCGAGCGTCGAACGTCTTCGACTCGCCAGTGGCCGTGGCCGGCCACCGTGTCGTGGTGTCCTCATCGTGGTGGTGACCTGGCGGTCACCACCACGAGATCCTCGCGTCTGGCCACTTCGGCGGCGAGCTCGAGCACCGTTGCGGCCGTCAGCACGGTAGCCAGATCGCTGGTTCTTTTCCAGTTCTTCCACGCCTTCAGGTGCAGCCTCGAGGTCCGCGTGCAGCTCGGCGAGGTCGGCGGCAACGGTCGGGCCAGCGCCCGTCTCGGTGTTGGCCGCGTCCTGGGCCGACACGTTCAGGTCTCGCTGGCGAGCGGCGAGCTGGTCACCGGCGGCGACGAGCGAGTAGCGGCGGGCCACGAACTTCTCCTGACCAGCGGCAGCGAGTTTGACGAGCACGGCGAAGGCCTGGGTCGTCTCGTCAAGCTCCTGAGCACTCAGGGTGCTCGCAGGGCGGGTATCGGAGAGGCGGCGAGCAAGGTCATCAGGGATGCTCATGGACGACACTGTGCAACGGGTTCCCCCTGGATGCAACCAATCTTGACCAGGTCGCAGGCCGGGCCGACGGGGTCCCGGACGGTGGTGTACCACGCGCGCCTTGACTCGCCAGGGACTCAATCGGGTCGCGTCGACGACTGGACTGACCGCACTGCGTGGTCGATCTCAAAGCGGGTGAACACGCCACCGCCCAGCGTGAAGTGACGGGAGCGAGGGGCGCGCCGCGCCGAGGTGCCGTGGATTCCTTGCAGAGCCGACTCGTCACGCAGCGCTTGACCCTTGGCGCTGGCGGGCGGGAGCGACCCGGCGAGCGGGCGACCCAGCGGGCGGGAGCGACCCGCGACCGGCGGATACCGTGATCCGGTGATCGCCGTCATGGGGGACCTGATTCTCGACGTGATCGTCCTCGGGGCCGATCACATCCGCCATGCCACCGACACCACGTGCCGGATCGAGCACCGGCGGGGCGGGAGTGCGGCCAACGTGGCGGCGCCTGCGGCGCGGACACCCCGCGGTTCATCGGGGCGAGCGGGGCCGACCCGATCGGCTCGTGGCTGCGAGCGACCATGACCGCGAGCGGCGTCGAGATCGCCGGGCCGGTGGCGGGCCGGAGTGCGACCGTGGTCGCCCTCGTCGATACCGATGGCGAACGGTCGATGCTGACCGATCGCGCCGTTGCGCCCAGCCTTCGCCCAGATCGATCCGTCGTGGCTGGACGGCGTCGACCTGTTCCACGTGCCGTACTACTCCTTCACCTCCGAACCGCTCGCCGCCTCGGCTCGTGCGCTGTGCCGTCCGCGGGCGATCGGAGGATCCCCGTGACGATCGATGCGTCGTCGGTCGCCCTGCTCGATGGCCCCGATGACATCGCCCGCTTCACGGCCACGGTCGATGAGATCGGGGCGGCGTACGTGCTGGCCAACGACGACGAGGGCGCTGCGCTCGATCGGGGAGGGTGGAACGATCCGGGGCGCTGGCCCGCTGGCGTGCGGGCGATGATCGTGAAGCACGGGCCGGCCCCGGTCGAGGTCCGTCGGCGTGACGTCGCCCCCGTCCGCGTCCCGGTCGTCGATCCGGAGCTCCGGGTGGCGGACACGACCGGTGCCGGCGACGCCTTCGCCGCCGGGTTCACCGTCGCGCTCGTCACGGGTGCGTCGATCGAGGACGCCGTCGCGGCGGGGCATCGAGCTGCGGCCGACCAGATCGCCCCGCGACCGTCCCCGGCGGGTTGAGTCGCCCTCACGGGCGGAGCAGCAGTGTCAGTCGTCGGTGCCGGCCACGAGCACCGAGCAGCAGGCGCCGCGCGCCACGGCCGCGGCGGTGGAACCGAGCCGAAGCCTGCTCCACCCGGTCAGCCCTCGGGTCCCGAGCACGAGGAGGTCGGACTGCTCCTGTTCGGCGACGGCGAGGAGCTCGGCGGTCGGTCGTCCCCAGATCGCTCGGGTCCGCACGTTCAGGCCCCGGGCGCTGAGCTCGGCGCCCGCCGCTTCGGCGACCTGCTCGGCGGCGGTGCGGTCGTCGTCCACGCTGAGCACGACGATCTCCGTCTCCGAGGCCCACGGCAACTCGGCGAAGGTGGTCGCAGCGAGCTTGCTGTGTACCGATCCGTCCGCCGCGACGAGCACCTTGCGCACTCGCCGACCGTGGCGGGCGATCAGCAACGGCGAGGGCGGATGGACGAGCAGCCACTCGGTGGTGCTGCCGAGGTGGAGCGCCTTCAAGACGCCGGTTCCTCGCGGTCCGACCACCAGCAGATCGGCCCGCCGGGTCAAGGCGAGGCGCGGATCGGTCTCGGACCGAAGGTGCGTGACGGCCTCGAAACCACTCTCGGCGAACGCCGGACGAGGGGTCGGGGGCGTCCACTCGTACGCCTCGACCCGCTCGTGTTCGGGGACGACACCACCGGCCGGCGGATGGGCCTCGAGCACTTCGGCCCGCCAACCGGGCCACCGCTGGGTCACCACCCAGAGCCAGGCGACGTCGGCCTCCGTCGAGCCGTCGTCGCCGAAGACCAAGACGCGACGCGTGTCCATGAGACACCTCCTTGCTCCCAGCATGCGCCCCCGGGCTCGCCGAGGGCACCGACTTTGGTCCCGTTCGCCGACCCTCAGGACGCGCCGGTGATCCGATCGGCCAGGGCGACGACCTCGGTCGGGAACCGGCGGGCCCCGAGACCTCGGAAGGCGACGTCTTCGCTGAGCCAGGCGGCCGAGGCCGTTTCGAGCAGGGAGACCAACGCCGTGGCGATGACCCCGACCTCGGCCCGGTTGGCATCGGCGCGAGCGGCGGTGATCACCGGCTGCAGGATGGCGTTGAGTTCGAAGCGGGTGTCGCGTCGCAGGGCCTCGAGGTGCATGTTCAGCCCGGCCGACGCAATGAAGTAGACGACGGCCGGCGTGCCCTGGGCTCGGATCCAGGTCAACGTGGCCGAGATGACCTGCGAGGGCACGGCATCGGGCACCGACGCCGCTCGGCGCGCCTCGTCGAGCAGCCGGTCCACGAACTCCCCCAGCCCGGTGAGCAGGATCTGTTCCTTGGAGGCGAAGTGGTAGTACACCGCCGCCGAGGTCATGTCGGCCGCCGCAGCGATGTCGCCGACCGTGACCTCGTCGATGGGATAGGTCGCGAACAGCCCGATCGCTGCTTCCACCACCGCCGCCTTGCGGGACGGTCGGTGCGCCGGTCGACGGATCGCAGAGGTCACGGGTTGCCAATCTAGGGTGGTCCGGGTGACCACGAGGAAGCGACCCGCTCATCGACCGTCTCGTCGACAGTCGATCATCGACGCCGCCATCCGGGTCTTCGCCGAGCGAGGCTTCGTGGACACCGCCCTGACCGACGTCGCCGAGGCGGCCGACGTCGCCGTGACGGCGGTGTACTACCACTTCTCCGGCAAGGACGAACTGTTCGGCGCGGCGATGCGCCACGTCCTCGAGGCAGATCAGTGACCGGGTCTCGAGGCCCGCCCGGACGGCGAGCCGGGCGATGACGAAGCCTTGGGCGCGGTGATCGGCGCGGTGTGGGACTGGGTCGACGACCATCCGGCCGAGGCATCGCTGGCCTACGCCCATCTCCCGGCGCGACCCGCCAGATGAGCGTGTTGCGGCGGAGTTCGACGATCTCCACGTACGCCGGGCGTTCGACTATCTGTCGGTGCACCCGGAGCTGACCAGAGCCGTCGAACACGGCCCGCCACGCGGCCGCGACCCTGGCCGTACGGACCCTGGTCGACGTGTTGATGGCCGTGCAGCACGTGCGGATGAGCGGCGAGGGCTCCCTCCCGAAGGAATCCCCCGCCGATCTGCGCGCCGCGGTGCGAGCCGTCTCCAGCCGGATCGTGCTGGTCGGCTGAACCCGCCGGTCAGCTCGGTCGGGCCATCCATTCGTCGAGCCGCAGGTTGAACAACCGGATCTTGGTCTCCTGGTACTCGGCGAACACGACCTCGGACAGCGCGCCGGACTCCAGCCCCGTCTGGACCTTGGGCAGGTTGTAGACGTCCTGGTTGAACACCCGGCCGAGGACCCCGAGCTCGTCGGCCTCGGTCCAGTCGTCGTCCTCGTCGAGGAACCGCATCTTGGCGTTGGCCGGTCGCTCGCCGCGATACGGGCTGAGGATCATCGCCTCCATCAGGCAGCGGTCGGGCCGGTTCTGCCACGGCCGGAAGCGATAGACGATCCGGTTGTAGGAGCCCCATGGGTGGAAGTTCGGGAACACGGCGTAGACGAGCGATCGTTCATCTCCGGCGTCCGACAGCTTCATGGCGTCGTCACCGAGGATCGGGACGAGATTGCGACGGCGATGGTCGGCGAGGAAGGTGCGGGGATCCGCGCCCTCGGCACGACGAGCAACGGATCCTGGTCCAGGCCCCGGTCCACGAGGGCATCGATCATCTCCTGCCCGGTGGGTTCCCACTTCACATGGGTGCTGGTCACCCCGTTCGGCGTGATGCCGCTTCCAGTTGCCGAAGGCGTCGTACTGGGTGATGGTGTCGCCCATGCCCGGCAGGAGCTGTGGGTGGGTCGCCATGACGTGGAACGACTCCATGAACGCTTCCTGCGCCAGCTTCCAGTTGCACCGCAGGACCTTGCCGACGTGAGCCTCGGTGTACCGGTCCTCGAGGCGGCCACGCCTCGAACTGCTCGGTCAATCCGTCGAGGTGCTCCTCGGGCGGTGCGGCGTCCGGGTCCAGGTTGACGAAGACGAACCCGCCCCAGAACCCGACCTTCACCTCGCCGAGCGGCCATTCCTCGCCGACGTGGCCGAAGTCCCATCGGCACGGGATGTGCTTGAGCGAACCGTCGAGGTTCCAGGCCAACCCGTGGAACGGGCACCGGAACTCCTCGGCGCGGCCGTCGTGCTCCTTGAGCTGGCGGCCGCGATGCAGGCAGACGTTGTGGAACGCCTGGATCCGATCGGGGGCCGACCGGGTGACGAGCAGCTGGATCCCGCAGATCTCGTAGTTGAGGTGGTCGCCGACCTCGGGGAGATCGCTCTCACGACAGGCCATCTGCCAGACCCGTTTCCAGACCTGCTGCACCTCCCGACGGTGGAACTCGGGGTCGACGTAGCGGTCGACGCCGACGCGAAGCGGACCGGAGCGGAGGGTCGAGACGAACCGATACGTCGCCGGCACCTCCCGGCTGTCCCGGTCGAGCAGTTCCTGGTAGGCGTCGGCTCGCGTGCTGGTGCGATCGATGGTGGTCATCGGTGTCCTTCCTCGGTCCCGGCCGGAAAGTCCTTGGGATTCAGCCCCGAACCGGCCGGGCGGGGGCCGGCCAGCCAACCGCACAGCTGGGGGTCGACGTGGTGGAGGTCGCCCGAGACCCACCGGCCCTCGGCGTCGAACACTCCGGACACGCCGTGTTCGGTCACGTCCACCAGGCCGTCGTCTCGAACGTCGTACAAGGCGCCGCTCAGCGGGTGTCGCCGTGTGTACATGTCCCCTCCCCCATCTCGTTACTGCTCACCCAGTAAAGAAATGCGGCGAGGCCGATCGGAAGGGACTTTCGTCCCGGGCCAGCGCGACTTACTGTAGTCCTTGTGAACAAACACATGGGGGTCGGGTTGACCGTGCCGCAGCTCGGCGAGCACGTCACGCGTCGGGCGCTGCGCGGGTTCTGCGAACGGGCCGAAGCGGTCGGGTTCGACAGCCTCTGGGTGCAGGAGCACCTCTATTTCCCACTCGAACCCAAAGCGCCGTATGCCGCCCGGCCGGGGATGCCGGTTCCCGAGGCCTACCGCCGGGTGCTCGCGGCGACCGAGACGCTCATGGCCGCGGCGGCGTGGACCGAACGGGTCCGCCTCGGCACGGGGATCCTCGTCGGCGGGTATCACCGACCCGTCGAACTCGCCCAGCGTCTGGCGACGATCGATCAGCTGAGCGAAGGGCGGCTCGTCGTCGGGCTCAGCGTCGGTTGGTCGAAGGACGAGCACGAGCAGATGGACGTCGAGTTCGAGACGCGGGGCCGACGGATGGACGAACTCGTCGCCGCGTTGCTCGCCTGTTGGGGGCCGGATCCGGTGGAGTTCCACGGTGAGTTCTTCGACATCGACCCGGCACTCGTCCAACCCAAGCCGTTCCAGGACCCGCGTCCCAAGCTGTTGTCGGGGATGCGGTCCGGGCCGGGCCTGCGGCGAACCGCGGCGTGGTTCGACATCTGGAATCCGGCGTCGGGCGCCGCCGCCGATCACGCCGCGGCCATGGCGGAGATGGCGACGATGCGGCCGGACGGGGCCGCCCCGCTCGAGCTGTACCTGCGGATCTTCACCGAACCGCCCTTCACCGTGCCGGGTCTGGCACCGATGACGGTCGAACAGCTCGCCGACCGGGTCGCCACCGCTCGCTCGCAGGGTTACGACCACGTCGTCATCGACACCGCGTTCACCACCCAGGTGACCGGCGAGGAGGACTGGGTCGAGTTCCCCGAGCGCCTGGCCGAGGCCCTGCGATGAACGCGACGGATGACCGTCCGTCCGGCGCCGTCGCGTGGATGACCGGGGCCGCGTCGGGCATCGGTCGAGCGACGGCGCGCCGATGGGCGGACGCCCCTGGCCCGGTCGTCATCCTCGACCTCCCCGACGCCGACACCTCGTGGACCGAGGGCGACGAGCGGTTCACCGTCGTCCCGGGCGACGTCAGGGACGAAGCCGCCAACGAGGAGTGTGTGCGGCGCGCCGAACTCCTCGGCGGACTCGGTGCGGTGTTCCTCAACGCCGGGGTCCCGGTCTCGGGGACCATCGAGTCCGTTGACCTCGAGCGCTTCGACCTCGCGATGGACGTGAACGTCCGAGCCGTCGTGATCGGGCTGCGCGCGGCGGCACCCGTCCTCCGGCGCCGCGGTTCCGGATCGATCGTCGTGACCGCCTCGGTGTCGGGGCTCGGTGGCGAGTACCAGCGCTGGCCGTACAACACGGCCAAGGGAGCGGTGATCAACCTGGTGAAGGCGGTGGCCCAGGACCTCGGGCCCGACGGCGTTCGCGTCAACGCCGTGTGCCCTGGCCCGGTGCTCACCGGGATGACCGAATCGTTGGCCGACGCCGACCCGGATCGCTTCCAGGCCCTCCAGGACACGATTCCGCTCGGGCGGTGGGGCGCCGCCGACGAGGTCGCCGCGGTGGTCGAGTTCCTCCTCGATGACGCATCGTCGTTCGTCTCGGGCGCCATCGTGCCCGTGGACGGCGGATCCTCGGCCGCGGTGAACCAGGACCTGCGGGCCTGGCGTCGCGAGCGCGGTCGCTGACCCGAGCCCGGGGGCTCAGACGGCCTGGATCAGGTGGCCCAGGGCGTCGGCGACGCGAAGCTGCTCGGGGATCCGCTCGGCGCCGATCCACTTGTCGATCCAGGCATGGACGTGCCAGATCCGGCGCTCCTGGTAGTTGATGACCTGGCCACCATGAGCGGCGGCCTCGATCGAGCGCTGGATCGGTTCGAGGTTCAGGTAGTCCTCGTCCATCAACACGTCGAAGCGTTCGAGCCGCTTCTTCCAGATGTCCCAGCGCGGATGCTCGCCGCCGCCCCAGTCGGTGGCGAACCAGGTGATCTCGAGCCGGGTGGTGCGCACGTCGACCGGCCAGAACACCAGGAACGGGAAGCCCCGGGCGTCCAACGGCGAGATGATGTTCGGGAAGATGCCGTGGGCCGGCTGGATGCCGTCGGTGAACACCGGTGTGACGCCCTCCCACATCGGGAGCGCCTCACGATCGTCGTTCCGAGTGCCCGGGATCACGGGCGAGAGCATGCTCTGGTGACCGTGGTCGTAGAGCGTGATGACCGTGCCCTTGGTGTCCACCGTGGGTGCGACCGTGGTCGGGTGCACCGTTCGGGCGTGGTACACCTCCAAGAACGCCTCGGCGAGGACCTTCCAGTTGCACCCGAGCACGACGGACTTGTGGTCGAGCACCCGGAGTCCGGCCGCCGCCACCTCGGGCAACACGCGTGGCAGCGGATCCAAGAACTCGGCGAGCGGCATGGCGTCGGGGTCGAGCGAGACGAAGTACCACCCGCCCCATCGTTCGCAGCGAACCCGCACCAGCGCACGATCCTCCTTGCAGAGCCCGGCGAAGTCACGCTCGTCGGGAACCCGCTTGAGGATTCCGTCGAGGTCGTAGGTCCACGAGTGGTACTGGCATACGAGCAGTCGGGCGTGGCCCTGCGGTCCCCGCACGACCGGGGCACCCCGATGACGGCAGGCGTTCATGAACGCGTGCACCTCGCCCGCCTCGTTGCGGACCAGCACGACCGGCGCCCCGAGCACCTCGACGTTCTTGAAGGCGCCGGCCCCCTCCAACTCGGTCTCGTGGGCGGCGTAGAGCCAGACCTTGCGCCACAGGTGGTCCCGCTCGAGGGCGAAGAACTCGGGGTCCGTGTAGCGACCGAGCGGAAGGTCCGGCAGCGCCGGGAACTCGGGCGGCGGACCGGTGCGCGCCGCCTCCTCGGCGGAGCGCTCCCGGAAACGGGCCAGGTAGTCGGCATCCATCAGTGGTTGCTCCTCTCGGCGGCCCAGGTCCGGGCCTCGGGGGACGACACCCACGCCACGGCATTGGCGAGGACAGAACGGTACTCGGGGCGGGCGAAGGTGGCGGCGGTGTCACCGGGCTGCACGTAGACGACCGGCGTGCCGGCACCGCGCGAGGCCCACGCCAGGAGGTCGCTGGCGCGACGGTCGGCCGCACATCGCGGCGCCTCGTCAGCGCCGACGACCACGTGCTCATGGGTCGAGATGAACGCGTCGCCACCGAGCGGGGCGTCCGCCGCCCGAAGGAGCGGCACGACGTCGTCGGTGAACACCGGGCAGAGATATCGCTCGTCGGTGAGCACGAAGGGTTCGACCCCGGCACACACGGGATGGGACGGATCGACGGGTTCCACGGTGAAGGTGTCGATCGTCGTGCCCGAACACGGAAGGGCCGAGCCGTGGAGTTCGCCGCCCGTGTAGAGGAAGCGGCCACCGAGGGCGTCGGCCCACTCGTCCCATGCCGGCCAACCGGCCAGCGCGTGATGGACGGCCACGACACCGATCCCCGAGTCGAGCGCGGCCCGGATCCGCCGCCGCTGCTCGTCGGTCGGACCGACCGGCCGGGGTGCCTCCCCACGTTTCAGGAACAGGCCGGGCAGATCGTGCAGCACCACCACGTCGAACGAGTCCCGCAGGTCCGCATCCCACCATCGGTCGGCGGCCGGGTGCACCGAATGGGCGTGCCGCCAGCCCCGTTCCTCGCAGATCGCTCCCAGCATCTGCAGCCAGGCGTCGAGATCGACGCGGTGCCCGCCGGTCATCGACAAGACGCGCATTCCGCTCTCCACCGCGGCGATCCTACAGAAATTCACCGAGCGGCCGATTACGGCTAGCGTGGTCGCCGGGCTGCGCGCCGCCGGACGCGTCCGTGGCGCGCCGCGTTGGGAACTTTGGGAAACCCGTATCTCGCCTCGGGAGGCAACCGATGGGAATGACGACCGACGCTGTCGTGCTGGCCAGCCGGCCGACGGCCGATCCACGACCCGAGCACTTCGAGGTCCGGGAGCTGCAGCTGCCCGACCTCGGGGCGGGCCAGTTGCTCGTACGCAACGTGGCGATGAGCGTGGACCCGTCGATGCGCGGCCGTCTGGAGACCTCCGAGAAGCAGTACACGACCAACTTCCAGGTGGACGAGCCCCTCGACGGCTCGGCGCTCGGGCGGGTGCTGGAATCCAACGAGCCCGGCGTGCCCGTCGGCGCCTACGTCCGGCATCGCATGGGCTGGCGCAACCATGCCGTGATCGACGCCTCGACCGCCACGATCGTCGACCCGGCGATCGCCCCCCTCGGCGCCTGGCTCGGCGTGCTCGGCCAGACCGGGTTCACCGCCTGGGTCGGCCTGACCCGGATCGGACGGCTCGCCGAGGGCGAGACCCTGTTCGTGTCCGCCGCCGCCGGCGCCGTGGGATCGGCCGCCGGACAGTTCGCCCGCCTGCTCGGTGCGGGCCGGATCGTCGGATCGGCGGGCGGGGCCGACAAGGTCCGGCTCCTGACCGAGGAACTCGGATTCGACGACGCCTTCGACTATCGCAGCGAGGACCCGATGGCGGCGGTGGCCCGCACCGCGCCCGACGGCGTCGACGTGTACTTCGACAACGTCGGGGGCCGCCATCTGGTCGCCGCGATCAACCACATGAACCTGCAGGGCCGGGTGGCACTGTGCGGGATGATCTCGATGTTCGACGAGTCCGCCCCGAAGCAGGACATCAACCAGTTGATCCAGACCGTGTTGCGCCGGATCACGGTCCAGGGGTTCATCGTGCGCGACCACGAGGATCTCCGGTCCGAGTTCGAGACCACGGTCGGCGGATGGCTCAACACCAACCAACTCGAGACCGCCAGACGGTCGTGGACGGACTCGACCACTCCGTCGAGGGGTTCTTGTCGATGCTCGGCGGTGGCAACGTCGGCAAGATGCTCATCCGGCTGGACGAAGGGGAACAGCTGTGACCGCAACGAACGAGACGAACACGACGCACGAGACGATCGGGGCGTTGATCACGCGGGTCGTCAACGAGGCCAAGGACCCGGGCTCGGCGAAATCCGCCGCCGACGCCATCTCCGCCGTGCCGGCCGGTTCGCTGTCGGAGTTCCTCCATCCGAGCTTCGACACCTCGGGCGACCGGGAGCTCTTGACCACCGGCCTGCCGGCGTCACCGGGCGCGGCGTCCGGCAAGATCGTGCTCGACGCCGACGCTGCCGTCGAAGCCGCCGACCGCGGTGAAGCGGTCATCCTCGTCCGGACCGAGACCTCACCCGACGACGTGCTCGGCATGCAGTCGGCAGGGCATCTTGACCTCCCGAGGTGGCCTGGCCTCCCATGCGGCGGTCGTCGCTCGCGGCTGGGGCATCCCGGCCGTCGTGGCCGGCGAGGTCGAGTTGGTCGACGGGGCATCCGGATCGGTGAACGGTTCCTGGCCGCAGGCGAGGAGATCTCGATCGACGGACGGACCGGAGAGTGCTGCTGGGCTCGCTCACGATGACGACCGCCGAAGCGCCCGCCGAGCTCGAGGACCTGCTCCGGTGGGCCGACGTGGTCCGCGAAGGACTGGTGGCCGTTCGTGTCAACGCCGACACCGCCGAGGACGCCGCTCACGCCCGACACCTCGGAGCGCAGGGCATCGGCCTGTGTCGCACCGAGCACATGTTCCTCGCGGACGATCGCCTGCCGTTGGTCCGGCGGTTCATCCTGACCGACGATGCGGCGACCGAGGCCGCCGCACTCGCCGACCTCGAAGCGGCCCAGCAGCAGGACTTCGAGGGAATCCTGTCGGCGATGGACGGTCTGCCCGTGACGGTCCGGCTCCTCGACCCGCCGCTGCACGAGTTCCTTCCCGATCACGAGAAGCTGATCGTGGCCGAGGCCAAGGGCGAATTGACTGCGGAGTCCGCCGCGGAGCTGGCCGCGGTGCGCCGGCTGCACGAGACGAATCCGATGATCGGCACGCGCGGTGTTCGCCTCGGGGTCGTGAAGCCGGGCGTCTACCAGATGCAGGTACGCGCCCTGTGCCGCGCCGTCGGTTCCTTGCTCGGCAAGGGCCGCCAGCCCCAGGTCGAGATCATGATCCCGCTCGTCGTCTCGGCCGCCGAGATGAAGATGGCTCGTGGTTGGGTGACCGATGCGCTGGACGAGATCGGGCTGGCCGAGATGGCCGCCGACGCCGTCAGCATCGGCGCGATGGTCGAGACCCCTCGCGCCGCGCTGTGTGCGGCGCGCATCAGTGCCGAGGCCGATTTCTTCTCCTTCGGAACGAACGATCTCACCCAGCTCACCTACGCCTTCAGCCGCGACGACGTCGAGGTGCGGTTGCTGCCCACCTATCTCGCGACCGGCATCCTCCCGTTCAACCCGTTCGAGAAGCTCGACCAGGACGGCGTCGGTCGGCTGGTGCAGATGACGTGTACGGAGGCCCGCGCCGCCAAGCCCGACATGAAGATCGGCATCTGCGGCGAACAGGCCGGTGATCCGTCCTCGGCTCGTTTCCTCGTCGAAGCCGGCGTCGACTACGTGAGCTGCAGCCCGTACCGGGTGCCGATCGCTCGCCTCGCCGTGGCCCAGGCGCTGATCGAATGCGGACGCTTCGACGCCTCGAACTCCGGATCAAGCCCAGCCCGAGCGCCCCGGCCGCCGGCGACGCCGAGTCCGGAACCGCAGCCCGGACCGGGACCGAACAGGAGACCGGCGACGCCGGAACTGCGCTGCCCGCCGGTCCCACCGACGCCGGCGAGGCGCGGTTCGCCGTGATCCACGCCTTGCGCATCAAGGGTTTCGGGCAAGCCGCCGTGATCTCGGAGCTGTCGCTCGTCGAGGAGTCCCGGGTCGTGGAATTGCTCACCGAACTCGCCGATCAGGGCCTCACCCGCCACATCCCGGCCCGAGACCTCTGGCAACTGACGCCGGACGGTCGGGAGCACCACGCCACGGAACTGCCGAAGATGGTCGGCGAGGCCGCCGACGGGCTGCGGATTCCCTACGACCAGTTCCTCGAGCTGAACACGCGACTGAAGGAGCTGTGCACCGAATGGCAGACGCGCAACGGTGAGCCGAACGACCACACCGACGCCGAGTACGACGCGAGCTGCATCGCCCGACTCGAACAGCTCACCCACGACTCGGCCCCGGTGATCGACGGATTCGCCACCGCGGTCGGTCGCTTCGCCGCCTACCAGCACCGCCTGACCGCGGCCACGGCTCGCACCAAGGCCGGCGAGACGAAGATGTTCACCGGCGTGATGTGCAACTCGTTCCACGACATCTGGATGGAACTGCACGAGGACCTGATCCAGCTGCTCGGTGTGGACCGCCACGCCGAGGGCAGCTACTGAGCACCACGGAGCCCGACATGAGCAGGACCCCTGTCCCGATCACCGACGCTGGCGGCACCCCCGCCCTCGTCGGCGGGGTGTGCACCGTCTGCGGCACGCACACCTTCCCGAAACTGCGCCGCTGCGCCAAGTGCGGCAACGACTGCGACGACGCCGTGCTCCCGACCTCGGGAACGCTGTGGACCTACACCGTCCAGCGTCTGCAGCCCAAGCCGCCCTACGAATCGCCCGACCCCTTCGAACCGTTCGGGGTGGGCTACGTCGATCTCGGCGTCGTCCGGGTCGAGACGCCACTCGTCGGGCGGGACGTCGATGCGTGGACGATCGGCGACGAGGTCGAGCTCGTCGCGGCCAAGGACGCCGACGGCGTCTACGCGTCCTACGCCTTCAGCCCCGCAGGGAGTCAGTCATGAGCGTGTCCATCGTGGGCGTCGGCCTGCACCCGTTCGGTCGGTTCGACGCCACCCCGCGCCAGATGGCGCTCCAGGCGTGCACCGAGGCGTTGAACGACGCCGGGATCACCTGGAACGAGGTGGGCTTCGCCGCGGGCGGGAGCCGCGACGGCGGGCACGCCGACGCCCTCGTCTCCGAGCTCGGTCTGACCGGCGCTCCGTTCGTCAGCGTCTACAACGGTTGTGCCACGGCGGGCTCCGCCATCGGCATGGCCCGCAACGCGATCGAGTCCGGCATCACCGACATCGCGATGGCGATCGGCTTCGACAAGCACGCTCGCGGCGCGTTCGCCTCCAACCCGGCCGAGTACGGGCTCGAGCCCTGGTACGGCGAGAACGGGATGATGGTCACCACCCAGTTCTTCGCCATGAAGATCCAGCGGTACCTGCACGACCACGATCTCGACTCGACCCTGCTCGCTGAGATCGCGGCCAAGAACCTGCGCAACGGCTCCAAGACGCCCCACGCCTGGCGCCGCACGCCGCGCAGCGTCGAGGAGATCCTGGCCGCTCCGATGGTCAACGATCCCCTCACCTCCTACATGTTCTGCAGCCCGAGCGAGGGAGCGGCAGCGATCGTGCTCGCCTCGGACGAGAAGGCCAAGCAGCTCAACGAGCGGGCGGTGCGGTTGCGCGCCGTCGAGTTCCGCACGCGCAAGTTCGGCACCTTCGAGGTGTTCAGCCCCTGGCTGTCTCCGGATCGGGAGGACAGCCCATCGGTGTTCGCCGCTCGCGCCGCGTTCGAGACCGCCGGGATCGGACCGGACGAGATCGACGTGGCCCAGCTACAGGACACCGAGGCGGGGGCCGAGCTGATGCACCTCGCCGAGTGCGGCTTCTGCGAGCACGGCCAACAACGCGACCTCATCGAATCGGGTGCGCTCGAGATCGACGGCACGCTCCCCGTCAACACCGACGGCGGCTTGATCGCCAACGGCGAGCCGATCGGGGCGAGCGGGTTGCGCCAGGTCATCGAGTGCGTCCTCCAGCTGCAAGGGCGGGCCGGCGATCGGCAGGTCGGGGGCGAACCCAAGACGGCGTTCACCCACGTGTACGGCGCCCCGGGCCTCAGCACCTGCACGGTGCTCTCGCGATGAGCGCCGAACTCCGACACCAGGTCCAAGAACTCCTCCACACCTATTGCGATGCCGTCGTCCACGCCGACGAGGCGCGCTGGGCATCGACGTGGGCGGTGAACGCGTTCTGGTCGCTGCCCGGCGGCCGTGACGTCCAGGGTCGTGACGCGATCGTCGAGCTCTGGCGGACGTCGATGGCCAAGTACCGCCTCACGATCCAGACCACACTGAGCGGCACGGTCCGGCTGGGCGACAACGACTTCACGGCCACGGGCCGCTGGTACATCCAGGAGAGCGCCTGGAAGGTGGACGGCGAGCCGACCGTCCTGCACGGCTACTACGACGACGAGTACCTGAGGACCGAGAGCGGATGGAAGTTCGCCCGCCGCACCCTCACCCTGCTCCACCGAGGCGCGCCGGACCTTCGCGGGTCGTGAATCCCGTCGGGTCGGCACCGACCCGACGGATGGCTCCGTAGCCGGCACGCCAACGCGGATCTGCTGGACTCCGTCCATGAACCTTGCCGATCTGCTCGCCGAACTCGCCGCCGAACACGAGGCGCTCGATGCCGTGGTCGCCGAGATCTCCGAGGAGGCGTGGCACACCCCGACGCCGAGCCCCGGCTGGGACGTCGCCGACCAGATCGGTCATCTCACGTACTTCGACCGCACCGCGGCGCTGGCGATCACCGATGCCGACGCCTTCGCGGCCGCGACCGCGGAGCTCATGGCGGCCATGGCCGCCGGCGGCTCGATGGACGATCCGACGCTGGCGACGGCTCGCTCGATGACCGGTGCGGAGCTCCTCGCCAGCTGGCGGGCGGGGCGTGCCGCCTTGGTCGAGGCGGCGGGACAGCTGGCCGACGACGCCCGGGTCCCGTGGTACGGACCGTCGATGGGGGCCAAGTCGTTCGTCACGGCCCGGCTGATGGAGACGTGGGCCCACGGACAAGACGTCGTCGACGCCCTCGGTGGCGAACGGCCGGCGACGGAGCGCCTCCGCCACATCGCCCAACTCGGCTTCATCACTCGCGGGTGGTCGTACCAGGTCCGTGGGGCCCAGGCGCCCGCGACGACGATCCGCGCCGAGTTGACGGCCCCCTCCGGCGAGGTCTGGGTCTACGGGCCCGACGATGCGGACGAGGTGCTGCGGGGGCCCGCCGAGGACTTCTGTCTGGTGGTGACCCAGCCGCAACCACGCCGACACCGCCCTCGAGTTCGGGCCCGCCGGTCGCGACTGGATGGAGCACGCCCAGGCCTTCGCCGGTCAGGCGACGACCGGACCGGCGCCGCGCTCGCTGAGCCCGACCGCCGCCGTTCAGGGCTTGCGGCTGCGGAGCTCCCGGAACGAGATGTCGCGATCGACGCTGGTTCGCCGGGCAGCCCGAGGACTCGCTCGCCGATGATGTTGCGCTGGATCTCGTCCGATCCTCCGGCGATTCGATACCCCGGCGCGCCGAGCAGGTGGTCGTTCCACTCGTAGGTGCCCCACTCCCCGGCGTCCGCGGTGAGCTTGGCGCCGAGCAGCATCGAAGCGACGTCGGACATGTCCTGCATGGCGTTGGACCACAGCAGCTTCCCGATCGAGCCCTCCGGCCCGGCCTTGCCCCCGAGGCGCACCGCCGCTGCGGCACGGCTGCGGGCCCATTCCCGGGCCCGATGCTTCGAGTACACCTTCACCAACGCCTGGCGCACGACCGGATCCTCGGTCCGGCCCATCGCCCGGGCCAGACCGAGGAGTTCGTCGAAGCTCCCGCCCCGCTTTCCCGAGGTCCCGGCCGAGGAACGTTCGTAGCCGAGGACGGTGAGGGCCACCTTCCAGCCCTCTCCCACCGCCCCGATCCGGAGCGAATCCGGGATGCGGGCGCCGGACAAGAACACCTCGTTGAACCCGGCCCCACCGTTCATCTGGCGGATCAGGCGGACCTCCACTCCGTCGTGCGGGATCGGGACGAGGAAGGCGGTGAGTCCGGCGTGCTTGGCGACGTCGGGGTCGGTGCGGCAGATGGCCAGGCCCCACGTCGAGATGTGGGCGCCCGACGACCACACCTTCTGCCCGTCGAGGACCCACTCGTCGCCGTCCCGGACGGCCTTGGTCGTCAATCCGGCGAGGTCGCTCCCGGCCTCGGGCTCCGAGAACAGCTGACAGCAGAACTCCTCGGCCCGAAGGAACTTGGCGACGAACTGCTCCTGCTGCTCCGGCGTCCCGAAGTCGACGATCGTCGGAGCGACCAGCTTGGTGGTGACCGAGATCAGCTCATGGCTCGGCGGGACGTCGAAGCCGGCTTCCTGCTCGGTGTAGGCCCGCTCGTGGGACTTGGTGAGGCCTTGCCCGCCCCAGTCGGGCGAGGCGTCGATCAGCCCGAACCCGGCGGCGATCCGACGCTGATGCCACTCGACGTAGTTGCGCAGGTGCTCGCGCTCCTCCTCGATGGTGAAGTCGTGGAAGACCTCGACGTTCAGTTCGCCCTCACCCCAACGCTGGTTGGTCGGCTGGAGCGGCTGGACGGTGGACTCGAGCCACTGACGAGCTCGGGCTCGGAACGCTGCCACGTCTTCCATCGGTCCCTCGTTGTCGGTCGGGCCCCACCCGCGCCGGGCAGGGGACACTTACTTGCCTCGAACTATAGTTACCGGACGGTCCGACCACCTGGGTCGGGATGGGAAGAGGACACCGTGGTCGAAGGCGTGATCGAAGGCGGTCTCGAGGGCAGGACCAGGCGCTGATCAGGCTCCAGGTCCGGGCCGCCGAGACCCCGCAGGAGACGGCGATCTGGTCACCGGACGGGCAGATGGCGTGGGCCGAGGCCCACGACGTCGTCCTGCGCCTCGCCGCCGCCATCCGAGCCGAAGACCTGGGCGAGTCGCGCCGGGTCGCCGTCGTGGCGAAGAACCGCCCGGGCACCGTCCTCGCCCACGCGCGTCGATCCTCGCCGGCGCCTGCAACGTGCCGGTGAACTTCCATCTCACGGCACCGGAGATCCAGTATCAGGTCGACGAAGCCGATGCCCGCGTCGTGTTCGCCGACTCCTCCACGATCGGCACGACCCGGACCGCGGTCGAGGCCGAGACGTGAAGGTGGTGCTCCTCCCCGGGTCCGGCGCCCACGGCGACGGCTCCGACGCGTTCATCGCCGACCATGCGCGGCTCGAGGCTGTCCGGGCGAGCAGGAGGTTCGGCCGAGCCTGCTGTTCACCTCCGGCACCACCGGCCGGCCCAAGTCGGTGCAGTTGCCCCCGAAGACGGTCGGCGCCTCGCCGTTCCTCGCCGATTCGCCGACCAGCTGATCCGCACCCAGCGCATGGCCCGGTACGGCATGCATCTCGTCGTCGGACCGCTCTACCACAACGGTCCACTGACGGCGGTCCGACTCCTGCTGGCGGGAGTGCCGCTCGCCATCCCGGCTCGTTTCGACGCCGCCGACACCTTGCGCGTGATCGCCGAGCTGGGGTGGAATCGTCGGTGATGGTGCCGACCCACTTCGTCCGGATGCTCCAGGTCGACGAAGCGACGGCGAGCGGCGGACGTGTCCAGCCTGCAATGCGTCGTCCACACCGGCGGCGCCTGCCCGGTCGAGGTGAAGCGCAGGATGCTCCGGTGGTGGGGCCCGGTGCTGTACGAGTCGTACGGGGGCACCGAGTCCGGGAGCACGTGCTCGATCGGGCCGGAGGAATGGCTGAGCCATCCCGGCTCGGTCGGCCGAGCCGTCGCACCCTTCGAAGCGGTCATCTACGACGAGGCCGGGGTGGAACAACCACCGAACACCGAAGGACGGCTCTACTTCCGGGACACCACCGGTCGAGGGATCGTCTACGAAGGCGACCCGGACAAGACCGCCGCGGCCCACATCGCTCCAGGCGTCTTCACGCTGGGCGAGATCGGCCGGATCGACGAGGACGGCTACGTGTACATCACCGATCGGTTCTCCGACATGAGGTGTCGTGTCGGGCGGGGTGAACGTCTACCCCGCCGAGGCCGAACAGGCGCTGCGTTCCTTATCCCGCCGTCGCCGACGCCGCGTGCTACGGCGTGCCCGATCCCGATCTCGGCGAACGGCTGGTCGCGGTGGTGCAACCGGTGGCCGGCACGGCGCCGAGCCCGGCCGAAATTCCTCGAATGGTGTGGGACGACGCTGGCCCGGTACAAGGTCCGCGAGATCGCCCTGACCGCGAAGTCCCGCGGAACCCGATGGGCAAGATCGACAAGAAGGCATTGCGCGCCCTGCACGTCACCTGATCCGAGGTCTGCGATAGACAGACCCGATGGCGGCGAACCGGCGACGACGCAAGATCGCGCTCCTGGCGAGCGCCGTCGCCGGCATGGTGCTGCTCGTGGCGATCGCGTACCTGATGCGTCGCACATACGGCGAGGAACGCTGGCAGACCACCCCGCCCACCGGCCGGGCCACCGGTCGACACGATCGAGCCCGGCGGATCGGACTCCCCGCTCGACGTCGCGGACATCAGGATGGCTACCTCTGGAAGCCGGTCCGCATCGGTGCCGGCGGGTACGTCGTCGGCATCGACGCCGCCGACGACGGAACGTTGGTGGCGACCAGCGACACCTATGGCGCTACGTGCGCCAGGCCGGGGAACTCTCCTGGCGCCAACTGCTCACCACCAGCGCGCTGCCCGCCGAGTACCACCAACCCAAGTACGGTTCGGCGCCTCGCGGCTGCGGTCGCACCCTCGAACTCGGACCGGATCTACGTCATGTACGCCGGCGATGTGTTGGCGTCGAGCGACGGCGGGACCACCTTCGTCCGCACCGCCTTCGAACGCACCGTGGAATGCGAACGGCCAGTTCGATCGACGCTTCGACGAGAAGCTCGCCGTCGATCCGATCGACCCCGACCACGTCCTGGCCGGATCGCCCCAGGAGCCGATGCGCCGCACCGTCGACGGGGCGCCACCTGGGCCGACACGAGTCTGCCGACCGGGGCGTTCGTCGACGAGATCGCCAACTCCTCGAACCAGGAGATCACGAGCGTCGGCTCCACCGGGATCGCCTTCGACCGGGCGTCTGGTGTGGTCGACGGCCGCACCGCGGTGGCCTACGCCGCGGTGTGGGGCAGCGGGGTGTTCCGCACCGCCGACGGCGAGGCCACCTGGGAGGCCATCGGCGGCCCGACCAACGTCGCTCACGGCGCGGTCGACGGTGCCGGGCACTACTTCGCCCTCACCGAGGACAAGCAAGGACCGATGCGGGTCAACCGCTACGACGCCGCCGGCGGCTGGGTGGACGTGACGCCCGGAGACGCCAAGGACGACTGGCGCGAGGGACCGTTCATCGCGGTCACTCCCACGGGAACCGACGTCGTGATCGGCAACTCGAGCGAGATGTTCCGCTCCCGCGACGCCGGGGAGGACTGGACCCGGCTCCACTGGCACGACGAGGTCGGCGACATCACCTGGTTCGATTCCCGGGGCATCGACGACTACTACATCGTGGGTGCCGACCTGATCTTCGACCCGGCGACGCCGAATCGGATCTGGCTCACCACCGGGGCCGGGGTCCAATACGCCACCCTCGGGGACTCGTCGGCCGAAGTCGCCTGGATCGAGGCGGCGCGCGGCATCGAGAACATGGTCTCGACCGAGGTGACGTCGATCCGCAACGGTCCGCCGGTGTTCGGTGTCTACGACTTCGGACAGTTCTCGGGATCCGACGACCTCGACGACTTCTCGCTGGTCAAGGGCCCGGTCGACTTCTTCAGCGGCACCACCTCGGTCGCCAGTTCGCCCTTCGACGACGGGTTCGCCGCCAGCGTGACGACGGACTACGTCATGTCCGGGAAGTATCCGATCAGCTCGGCGTGGACCGGCGACGGCGGGAAGACCTGGAACGTGTTCGACCAGATGCCCAAGGGCGCGACCTCGGCGGCCGAGTTCGGCTACGGGACGATCGCCATGAGCACCGCCGACAACATGGTCTGGGCGCCGGGGTTCTTCGGCCCGTCGCAGACCCAGGACGGCCAGCCCTACTACACGCTCGATCGGGGGGCGACGTGGCAGCCGGTGGTCCTCCCCGGGGTGTCGTCGTATCCGCTCGACTCGGTGGGCGGCTACATGTTCGGTCGTAATCGACACCTCGTCGTGGCCGACGAGGCGAGGCCGAACACCTTCTACCTGTACCTACTCGACGTCGGGGTGTTCGCGACGACCGACGGCGGGGTGACCTGGGAGCAGCGGTTCTCCGGCAACCCGAGCGTCGGGGAGTCGTTCTACCACTCGCGACTCGGCGCGCTGCCCGGCTCGGAGGGCGAACTGTTCTTCACCGACGGCGGGGCCGGGCCGCACGCCTTCGCCGGGCCGACCCCGCACGGCGGCTGGCCGATGCTGCACTCGACCGACGGTGGCGCCACGTGGCGCGAGGTGCCCGGGGTCGACAAGGTGCTCACGTTCGGGTTCGGGGCGGCGGCACCGGGGTCGGCGGTCGGCACGATCTTCATCGTCGGCGACGTCGACGGCGAGTACGGCATCTGGCGCTCCGACGACACCGCGGCCAGCTGGACCAAGATCGGTACCTACCCGTTGACGATCGACACCCCGGGCGCCATCAGCGGCGACCGCAACGAGTACGGCGTGGTCTACGTCGGTTACGCCGGCTCCTCGTACGCGTACGGCCGACCCTCGTCCTGAGCGCCCTGCTCCCGCTCCAGCCGCCGGACCCGGCGCCGGGTGGCGAGCAGCACCGACCGGGGCCCGGAGGTCACCAGCTCGCGCAGCGCCCGCTCGACCTGCTGGGCGAGGATGAGGCTCGTCATCTCCCTGGCCGTGGGACGTAGCGCACCGAGCGCGAGTGCCAGTTCGTCGGTGCTCGCTCGGCCCGCGAACCCGCTGCCGACCCGGCGGACGATGAGCTGCACCGCTTCGTCCACGGCCACGCCGAGCCGTTCGCTCAGCAGATCGCGCAGCAACCCGCTGATCTCGAGGTCGATCCCTCGCCTCCTGCAGGGCCAGGGCCAGGTCGAGCAACGCCGGGCTCGGCACGAACCAGGTGCCGGACTCCGGATCGGGCCGGATGTAGCCCGACTCCTCCAGCGCCGACACCAGCCCCTTCCGGTTCGGGCCGATCAGGTTGCGCAGCTCGTCGCGCGCCATGACCTTGGGCCGATCCGCCGACCAGGGAACGCTCAGGGTCGCGTCGACCCCGAGCCCCTCCGACACCGTGCGGATCGGATGCTCGGCGGTGACGGGTTCTTGATCGCCGTCAGGGTCAGGCCCCGGTCCCGGAGTTCGAGGATCAACTCGAGGCCGTTCGCGGTGCTCGGCCCGGTAGACCGCGCCCCGGCCCCGGCGGTCGGGCCGGGGCAGGATTCCTTCCGATTGGTAGTAGCGGATGGTGCAGGCCGGCACCCTGGAATCCGCGGCCAGTTCGGCCAGGGAGAAGGTCACGTCCGATTCGGGGTCCATCGTCACAGAAGTCAAGCACAGGGAGGTCGCTGACAGTCATTACTGTCAGATTCATCTTGACAGTAACTACTGTCATCGACGTAGAGTAGGTACCCGATGCCTGCTTCTTCGCCGACCGCCACCGGCGCGCCCGCCCGCCGCCGCGACGGATCTCTCAACGACGTACGCCATCATCCCGGCGTCGTGCTACGAGCGCCGACCCGGCGCCGTCCTCGCCCTCGTCCAGGGCTGGCTGCTGTGGCTGGTCCCGGTCGCCGTCCTCCTCCTCACCGACGCCGCCTGGTGGTCCTTCGTGCCGGTCGTGCTCGTCGGACTGGGCGTGGCCGGCCTGTTCGTCCTGGGCCACGACGCCTCGCACGGCGCCCTGTTCGAGTCGAGCGCCGCCAACAAGGCGACCGCTCGCTGGTGCATGCTCCCCTCGCTCCACAACGAAGCGGCGTGGGATCTGGGCCACAACCGGATCCATCACGGCTTCACGACCCGGATCGGCTTCGACTTCGTGTGGCATCCCTCCACGCCGGAGGAATTCGCCGCCATGAGCCGCTTCCATCGCCTGCGCCACCGCCTCGAGTGGTCGTGGCTGGGCTCGGGTGCCTACTACTTCCGCTCGGTGTGGTGGGAGAAGATGATGCGCTACACCCCCGAGGGCAAGCGTGGCGCCGCCTACGTGAAGGACAACCGCGTGATGTTCGCCCGGTTCGCCGTGCTCGTCGCGGCGATGGCCACCGTCGGCGCCCTCCAAGGCGGCGTGTTCCGTGCGCTCTGGCTCGTCGCCGCGACCGCTGATCATTCCTTCCTGATGTTCTGCCACGTGATCGGTTGGACCGTGTACGTCCACCACGTCGACCCGTCGGTGAAGTGGTGGCCCCGCCGGGACTGGAACCAGTTCAAGGGCCAGATGGAGTCGACCACGATCCTCGAGTTCCCCTCGATCATCGACAACCTGTGGTTCCACCACATCTTCGTGCACACGCCGCACCACGTGGACATGCGCATCCCGTTCCACCAGCTTCCGGCGGCGGCTCGGGCGATCGAGCAGCACTACCCCGGCATCGTTCGCCACGAGCGTTGGAACCCCGGCAGTACTTCCAGGCCACCAAGGCCTGCAAGCTGTACGACGTCGAACGCATGACGTGGGTTCGCTACGACGCTGCGTGACGAAGGGCGGAGGGAACCCGCAGGGTTTCCCCGCTTCATCCACGGTCAAACGGCAAATTCGCGGAAATTTGGCGAACGACGTGGTCACGAAACATTCTGGAAACGCCCCATGAATAGTTTCGCCATCCAATGTCGTCCGCCCGACCCGCTTCCTCGTCGCTGATCCGCCCGGCCATCCGGGCCGGGGTCCCGATCGTGGCCGTGCTCTTCGCCCTGGCGATCGGTGCGATCGTGCTCGGGGCCCTCGACGCATCGCCGTGGGAGGGGTACCGAGCGATGCTCGACGGAGCCTTCGGCTCCTCCGATGCGTGGTCGGCGACCATCCTGAAAGCGGCACCGTTGCTGCTCGTGGCGTCGGGCATCTGCGTGGCGTTCCGGGCCAAGGTCATCAACATCGGCGGCGAGGGTCAGATGATCGCCGGTGCGCTCGTGTCGACCGCGCTGGCCATCAACCTCCCCGACGTCCCACGCGTCGTGCTGCTCCCCCTGCTGCTGATCGCCGGCTTCGCCGGCGGTGGCGCCTGGGGCGCCATCCCCGGCTTCCTGAAGGCCCGCTACGAGGTCAGCGAGATCCTGTCCACGATCATGTTGAACATCGTCGCGGTGCAGATGATGAACTACCTGCTGCGGGGTCCGATGATCGACCCCGCCGAGCGGGAACGAGGGACGTCGATCCCCCAGACCCAGCGGCTCACGGCGAACACCGATCTCCCGAACCTGATCCCGGGCACTCGGATCCACCTCGGGGTGCTCATCGCCGTGGTCGTCGCCGTGGCGGTCTGGGTCCTGTTGTGGCGTACCCCGGCCGGGTTCCGGATCCGCGCCGTCGGGGAGAGCCGGCCGGCGGCGAAGTACGCCGGCATCCGCGTGGAACGGTCGATCATGTCCTCGCTCGCCCTCAGCGGAGCGCTCGCCGGGTTGGCCGGCACGATGCTGGTCATCGGGTCCGAGTCCCACCGCATGGTCACCGACGGCTCCTCGACCGGGTTCACGGGGAACGCCGGCTTCAACGGGATCGTCGTGGCGCTGTTCGGCGCCCTGCACCCGATCGCCGCCATCCCGGCGTCGGTGTTGTTCGGTGCGCTGCTCGTCGGGGCCAACGCCATGCAGCGCGCGGTGCAGGTCCCGAGCGCGTTGATCGTGGCGCTCAACGGCCTGGTCGTGCTGTTCGTCGTGTCGTCCGATCGGCTCCGCAACCGGCTCCTCTCCTGGGTCGGAGGCGATCGATGAGCGAGTTCCTGACCGGCTCGGTCCTCCTCGCCACGTTGGCCTCGGGGATCCGGCTCGCCATCCCGTATCTCCTCGCATCGCTCGGCGAGACGATCGGGCAGCGGTCCGGCGTGCTCAACCTCGGCGTCGACGGGATCATGTTGCTCGGTGCCTTCGCGGCCTACTGGGCCGTGCTCCGCTGGGACAGCCTCACCCTCGGCCTCCTGCTCGGGGCGCTCGTCGGGCTCGGCCTCGGCCTCGTCACCGCGGTGGTCAACGTGACGCTGCGCGCCGAACAGGGCATCAGCGGGATCGGGCTGTACCTGGTCGGGCTGGGCGGCAGCGACCTGCTCTACCAGAAGATCGTGGGCACGCCGCTGCCGATCCGATCCTTCAAAGCCGTGGACTTCGGGCCGTTGTCGGACCTCCCGTTCCTCGGCAAGTTGCTGTTCAGCCACTCGATCGCGGTCTACGGGGCTCTGGCCCTCGTGCCGCTCGTGTGGCTGCTCCTCGACCGGACCCACCTCGGGACGAGGATCACCGCCGCGGGTCAGAACCCAGCGGCGTTGGACAGCCTCGGGGTGGACGTGACGGCGATCAGGTATCTGACCGTCATCACCGGAGGCGTGTTCGCCGGACTGGCCGGCGCGGTGCTCGCCCTCCAGCTCGGCATCTTCCAGCAGAACATCACGAGCGGGTTGGGCTTCATCGCGGTCGCCCTCGTGTACTTCGGCGCCTGGCGACCCGTGGGGGTGCTCGCCGGTTCGTTGTTGTACGGCCTCGTGGCCGCAACCGTCCTGCAATGGAAGGCGCTCGGAGTCATCCCTCGCGAGGTCAGCGACCTCGCGGCGATGGCTCCGGCCGTCCTGACCGTCGTCGCCCTCGTCGTCGTGGCTCGCAAGGTGCGGGCTCCGGCGGCGCTCACCGTGCCGTTCGTCCGAGGACAGCACTGAATGCCCTTCCCAGCGTGAACACCCGGAGGAAATCCCCATGACCCAGCTCAGCCACCGCACGAGCCGACGCAAACTCATCCTCGGCGCCACCGCGACCAGCGTCGCGCTGCTCGTCGCAGCCTGCGGCAGTGACAGCAACAGCGACGCCGCCGACACCACCCAGGCTGCGGCCGAGACCACCGCGGCCCCCGCTCCCGAATCGAGTGCGGCGGCCGACGACAGCGCCATGACCGACGACAGCGCGGCCGACAGCGGCGCCGCCATGACCGGCGGCGGCGAGTTCAAGGTGGCCCTGGTCTCGCCCTCGGCGACCAATGACCTCGCCTTCAGCCAGTCGATGGCCGACGCCCTCAACGTCATCAAGGGCGAGTACGGCGACGGCTTCCAGATCGACTACTCCGACGGCATGTTCGTCGTGGAGGACGCGGCGGCCGCCATTCGCGACTACGCCAGCCAGGGCTACGACCTCGTCATCTGCCACGGCACGCAGTACGGCGGCTCGCTCCAGGAGATCGCTCCCGACTTCCCGGACGTCTCGTTCGCCTGGGGCACGGCGGTCGACACCTTCGGACTCGACAACGTGTTCGCCTACACCTCGGCGGCCGACGAAGGTGGGTACATCCTCGGCGCCATGGCTGCCGCCTTGACGTCCGACACCATCGGCGTGGTCGGTCCGATCGAAGCCGGTGACGCCAAGCTGTACATCGACGGGTTCCTGGCGGGTGCGGCGGCCGGCGGCAACACCGACGTCCCGGTCACCTACACCGGATCCTTCAGCGACGTGTCGCTCGCCGCCGAAGCGGCCGACGCCTTCATCAGCTCCGGTGTGGGAGCCATGACCGGCACCGCCCAGATGGTCGTCGGCGCCGTGAACAAGGCCGCGGCAGCGGGGGTCCCGTGGTTCGGCACGCAGGCCGATCAGACCCAGCTCGGCCCGGACGTCGTGGTCGCCTCGCAGGTGTACCACTGGGAAGTGATCCTTCGCGACATGATCGCCGCGATCCAGAGCGGTCAGCTCGGCGGCGAGTCGTTCGCGATCAACTTCGCCAACGACGGCCTGGGCATCGCCTACAACGACGGCTACGCCCTCGACCCCGCCATCAAGGCGATCGGTGACGACACCGCCGCCAAGATGCGCCGGGCGAGATCACCACCGGGGTCACCGGATGACGTTGCTCTCCATGCGGGGAATCACCAAGCGATTCCCGGGCGTGGTCGCCAACGAGGGGGTGGATCTCACCATCGAACGGGGCCAGGTCCACGCCCTCCTCGGCGAGAACGGTGCCGGCAAATCGACGCTGATGAAGATCCTGTTCGGGATCCAACAGCCCGACGAAGGCACCATCGAACTCGAGGGTTCGCCGGTGGTCCTGCGATCACCGGCGGACGCCATCGAGCGTGGGATCGGCATGATCCACCAGCACTTCATGCTGGTCGAGACCCTGACGGTGGCCGAGAACGTCACGCTCGGCCACCATCGCCGCGGCGTGTTCACCAAGCGCAAGGACGACGAGGCGATGGTCGGCGAGCTCGCCGAGCGCTACGGCGTGGCCGTCGACCCGGGCGCGTTCATCTGGCAGCTCTCGGTGGGTGAGCGCCAGCGCGTCGAGATCCTCAAAGCGCTGTACCGCGACGCTCGCTTGCTGGTGCTCGACGAGCCGACCGCCGTGCTCACGCCCCAAGAGGTCGACGGGCTCTTCGTGACCTTGCGCCAGATGGCCGACGACGGCCGCGGGCTGGTCTTCATCTCCCACAAGCTGCACGAGGTGTTCGACCTCGCCCACCACGTGACGGTGCTCCGGCACGGCAAGGTCGTCGCCAACGTCGACGTGGCCGACACCGACCGCGGCTCACTGGCCGAGCTGATGGTGGGCCGAGCGCTGCAGCCGGCACCCGAGCGGGTGACCGCCCCCGGCGACCGGGTGCGACTGTCGATCCGCGATCTGACCGCGCTCGGCGACCGGGGCCAGCTCGCTCTCGACGTCGCCGCCCTCGACATCCGCGAGGGCGAGATCCTCGGGCTCGCCGGCGTGTCGGGCAACGGCCAACGGGAACTGGCCGAGGTGCTGGCCGGGCTCCGTCCGGCCCAGACCGGGTGGTCGAGGTCGACGGCACCTCGCTCCTGGGTCGAGGACCCAAGCAGGTCCAGGCGGCGGGACTCGGCTACGTGCCTGAGGAACGGATGCGCGACGGCGCCATCGGTTCGTTCTCGGTGGCGGAGAACCTGCTCCTGATCGACCACGGCTCGGAGCCGTTCGCGAGGCGAGGCTTGCTGCAACGTGCCGCGATCGCGAGCCACAGCAAGCAACTGGTCGATCGCTTCGTCGTGAAGACGCCGACGACCGACACCCCGATCGGGCAGCTCTCGGAGGCAACATCCAGAAGGTGATCGTGGCGCGCAACTCGCCTGCGACCCCAAGGTCCTCATCGCGGCGCAGCCGACCCGCGGCGTCGACGTCGGAGCGGCTGAGCACATCCAGGCCGAGCTGATCGCCCAACGGGCCGCCGGGACGGCGACCCTGCTGATCTCGGAGGACCTCGACGAGATCCTGGCCCTCGCCGACCGGATCGCCGTGATGTGCGACGGACGGATCACCGGGTGGTCGACGCCGTCGGAGCGACCCCGGAACAGCTCGGACTCCTCATGGCCGGGGTCACCGGCGACTGATGGCTGGAGTCACCGGCGACTGACGCTCGCGTGTCGCCGCGATTGAGCCGGCGCAGGGACGGGTACGACCGCCGCCATGATCGGTTCACTCACGTCGTACGCAACTTCGGCCTTTCCCGGTCACACGATGCGCGAGATCCGCGCCGCATCGTCGGCCGGGAACTTTCCTTCAGCACGGTCGCCGTCTTCGATGACGTCGCCACCGCCACCGCCGCCACCCGGGATCTCCCGGCTCCTCCGGCCTCGATCTGCTCGATGTCGCCGAGATGGTCCCGCTGGAGGACCGTGGTGTGGTGGGCCCGGACCCCGAGGGTCCCGCCGGGCTCGAGGCCTCCAAGGTCGGCTTCTCTGCGGCCATCGGCGCGCTCATCGGCGCCGCCGGCGTCGGGCTCGTCAGCCTGGCGGTCACCTCCTCGACGGTCGCCATCGTCTTCGCCATCGTCGCCGGACTCCTCATCGGCGGCGTCGTGGGCGCCTTCCTCGGCGGGCTCGGACGCTACGGCGGCGAGCGAGCGGTTCGCCAGGTGTCCTTGCCGTCCACGCCCTATCCGTGCGTGGTCGCGGTGCGCACGGTCGATCTCGCCAGCGCCGAGCTGGTCGCGCAACGACTCGTCGACGGCGGCGCCGGCGAGAGCCTGGTCTATCTCCCCGACGGCTCCTGGAAGTCGCCCGGGATCGAGCTGCCTTCCTGATCACGCCACGCTGCTCGCGCCCGTTCGGCCAGGGCGGTACCGTCATGAGGTGCGTGTCGCGATGTTCAGTACCAAGCCGTACGACCAACGAACGTTCTCGGCGGCGAACGGGGATTCGGCCACGAGATCGACTTCCTCGAGGACCGCCTCAGGGATCGGACCGCGTCGCTGGCCGAAGGTGCCGACGCCGTGTGCATCTTCGTCAACGACGTCGCCGATGCCGCGGTGCTCGAGCACCTGCACGCGGCCGGCGTTCGCACCGTCGCCCTCCGGTGTGCGGGGTTCAACAACGTCGATCTCGAGACCGCGGCGGCGCTCGGGATCGACGTGGTACGGGTCCCCGCCTATTCGCCGAACGCGGTGGCCGAGCACACCATCGCGCTGATCCTTGCCCTCAACCGCCGGATCCACAAGGCGTACAACCGGGTGCGCGAAGGAAACTTCGCTCTCGACGGATTGGTCGGGTTCGATCTGGCCGGAAAGACCGCCGGCGTCATCGGCACGGGCAAGATCGGGACGATCGTGGCCCGTTTGCTCTGGCATTTCCGATGTCACGTCGTGGCGTACGACGTGGTCGAGAACCCGGCGGTGACCGAGCTCGGGATGGAGTACGTCTCGCTCGACGAGCTCTACGCCCGAAGCGATCTGATCAGCCTCAACTGCCCGCTGACCCCGGAGACCCACCACCTGATCTCCGCCGACGCCATCGCCAAGATGAAGCCCAACGTCATGGTGGTGAACACTGGACGAGGTGCGCTGATCGATGCTGCCGCTGCGGTGGAGGCGCTGAAGGAGCACCGCCTGGGATCCCTGGCGCTCGACGTCTACGAGGAGGAAGCAGAGTTGTTCTTCGAGGATCGATCGGCCGAGGTGATCACCGACGACACCTTCGCCCGCTTGCTGACCTTCCCGAACGTGTTGATCACCGCCCATCAGGCGTTCCTGACCGACGATGCGCTGCACGCGATCGCGGACACGACACTCGCCAATCTAAGTGACGTCGGCGCCGGCCGGGAGTGCGCGAATCGGGTGGTGGCGTGATGGCCGCCTCATTGCCCCCGCATCCCTTCGACCAGCTCGACGTGGGAACGCTGCGTGCTCGCGCTGGCGTGAAGTGGAACGCCTTCGGGGACGACGTCCTCGGCGCGTTCGTCGCCGAGATGGACTTCGGCACCGACCCGCTCATCCTGAGCGCGCTGCGCGATGCGGTCGATGCCCAACGATTCGGCTACTTGTCCGATTCGCTCGCCAACGAGATGTCCGCGCCTGCGCCGCCTGGCTCGATCGCGAGTTCGGGTTCGACCAACCGGCCGAGGCGATCCATCCGATGGCCGATGTGCTGCGCGGCTTCGAGGTCACCATTCGGCACTTCAGCGCTCCCGGTTCCAAGGTGATCCTGCCGACTCCGGCGTACATGCCGTTCTTCGACGTACCGGCCCAGGCGGGCCGCGATCTCGTCACCGTGGCGATGCCGCGGGACTCGCGCGGCCGCTATCGACTCGATCTCGACGCGATCGCCCACGCCTTTCGGCACGAGGGCGGCGGGCTGCTCGTGCTGTGCAATCCGTGGAACCCGGTCGGCACGGTGCTGACGCGCACCGAGTTGGAGGAACTGGCCGACGTGGTGGAGGAATGCGGCGGGCGCGTCTTCTCCGACGAGATCCACGCGCCGATCACCTTCGGCGCCGCACGTCACGTTCCCTATGCCTCGGTGAATGCGACGGCGGCCGGTCACTCGGTGACCGCGTTGTCCGCCTCGAAGGCGTGGAATCTCCCGGGCCTCAAGACGGCGCAGCTGTTGCTCACCAACGACGCCGATCGCGACGTCTGGGAGCGGGAGGTCGGTTCGCTGGCCAAGCACGGTGCCTCGAACCTCGGAGTCATCGCCAACACCGTCGCGTTCGAGACCGGCGCGCCATGGCTGGCCGACGTGCTGGCCTACCTGGACGGCAACCGCACCCTGCTCGCCGAACTCTTGGCCGAGCACCTGCCCGAGATCGGATACCGCCCCCCGGACGGCACCTACCTCGCATGGCTCGATTGCCAACGGCTCGGCCTCGGGGACACGACGCGGAAACGATGCCTCGAACAGGGCGTCGCCCTCACCGACGGCGCCTTGTGCGGTGTTCCCGGCAACGTCCGTCTGAACTTCGCCACGCCCCGGCCGATCCTGGTCGAGGTGGTCGAGCGGATGGCCAAGATCCGGTGAGTCTTCCGGGGTCCTGACGTTCCCGATCGACACGTCTTGGCAATGCCACCGCCTCGCGTTAGGGTTGCTTAACACGCACCGACGACGCGGGAGATGTTCCGATGTTTGCCAACTTCTTGATCGGGCTGCGCGAGGGACTGGAGGCGGCGCTCGTCGTCGGAATCCTCGTCGCCTACCTCGTTCGCACCGACCGACGTGAGCTGCTCGTCAAGGTCTGGATCGGCGTCGGTGTCGCGATCGCCATCTCGCTCGCCGCCGGGGCGGCGCTGACGTTCGGCCCTCGGGGCTGAGCTTCGAGGCCCAAGAGACCATCGGCGGCACCCTCTCGATCATCGCGGTCGGGTTCGTCACGTGGATGATCTTCTGGATGGCCCGAACCGCCCGGGCCCTCAAGTCCGAGCTCGAAGGGCGCATGGAACAAGCCATCGCCGTCGGCGGGGCGGGCTCGTGATCGTCGCCCTGTTGGCCGTGGGCCGTGAAGGCCTCGAGACCGCTCTGTTCCTCTGGGCCGCAGCCCAGGCGACGGGCTCGTCGACCCAGCCGTTGCTCGGCGGGATGCTCGGCATCGCCGTCGCCGTCGTGCTCGGCGCGCTGGTCTACCGGGGCTCGGTCCGGCTCAACCTGGCGACGTTCTTCCGCTGGACCGGGGCCATGCTCGTCGTCGTCGCAGCGGGCGTCCTCGCCTACGGCATCCACGATCTGCAGGAGGCCGGGATCCTGCCCGGCTTGAACACGGTGGCGTTCGACGTCAGCCGCCAGGTGCCCCCGGGTTCCTGGTACGGCACCTTGCTGAAGGGCACGATCAACTTCTCGCCTCGTACCACCGTGCTCGAAGCCGTCGCCTGGACCGCCTATCTGGTGCCGGTGATGTACCTGTTCCGGCGCAGCGTGCGGCCTCGGCCGAGCGCCCCGCAGCCGAACCCGGCCGTGTCGTCCGACCCGGCCACCAACACCCCGACGGCCACCACCGTCTCGACCCCCTCCTGAGGATCATGTCCCGTATCTCTTCCCTCTCCTTCGGCGCGCTCGCTCTCCTGGCGGGCGTGGCGTGCACGAGCCAGAACGACTCGTCTGCGTCGGGAAATTCCGACGCCACGATCCAGGTCTCGAGCACCGACGATGCGTGCGAGTTGAGCGCGACCAGCGCGCCCAGCGGCAACGTGGTCTTCGAGGTCACCAACGACGGCGGGCAGGTCACCGAGTTCTACGTGTACGCCGAAGACGGGGTCCGCGTCGTGGGCGAAGTCGAAAACATCGGGCCCGGCATCTCGCGCAACCTCGTCGTCCAGGTCGCGCCGGGCGAGTACCTCACCGCCTGCAAGCCGGGAATGAGCGGCGACGGGATCCGGGCCGCGTTCACCGTGACCGACTCGGGGGTCGATCCCTTGGCCGCGGCGGACATCGTCGAGCTGGCCGCGACCGCATCGGACCGATACCACGACTACGTCCACCAGCAGGCCACCGAGTTGCTGGAGGCGACCGAGGACTTCGCCGCCCTCGTCGTCGGCGGTGACGACGAGGCGGCCCGAGCGCTGTACCCGCAGGCCCGTACGTACTGGGAACGGATCGAGCCCGTCGCCGAGGCGTTCGGGGATCTCGATCCTCGGCTGGATCTGCGCGAGGCCGACCTCGAACCCGGCCAGGAATGGACCGGCTGGCACGTGTTCGAAAAGGACTTGTGGCCGCCGACCGAGGGCTACAGCGCGTTGACCGCCGAGCAGCGCAGCGCGCTGGCGGATCTGCTCGTCGCCGACACCGCCGAGCTGCTCGAACGAGTGGACGGATCGACCTACGACCCGACCGTGCTGGGCAATGGGGCCAAGGAACTGCTCGATGAAGTGGCGACCGGGAAGGTCACCGGTGAGGAGGAGATCTGGTCACATACCGATCTGTGGGACTTCCAGGCCAACATCGACGGCGCCCGCGTCGCGTTCGAGGTGCTCCAGCCGATGCTCGACCGCAAGGACCCGGAACTCGTCGAGACTCTGACCGATCGGTTTGCCGCGGTCCAGGCGTCGCTCGACACCCATCGAGACGGGGCCGGCTTCGTCTTCTACGACGAGCTGACCGAGGCCGAGGTTCGCCAACTGGTCGATGCCGTGGACGCGCTGGCCGAGCCGCTGTCGAACCTGACCGCCGCCGTCGTCCTGTGAGCTGGTCACGCCGAAGGTTCCTGTCGCTCGCAGGGGGGTCGGCGGCCGTCGCCGCGACCGGGGCGGGGGCCGTCGCGCTCCGAGGTCCCGACAGTTCCGCATCCGTCTCCGACCTCGTTCCGTTCCATGGTGAGCACCAGGCGGGGATCACGACACCGGCTCAGGATCGGCTGCACATCGCGGCGTTCGATCTCACGACGACCGACCGGAGCGCGCTGATCGAGCTGTTGCGTACGTGGACCGCGGCGGCGGCGCAGATGACGCAGGGGCGACCGGTGGGTACGACCGGAGCGACCGGCGGCGCCTACCTCGCACCCCCGGACGACACCGGCGAGGCCCAGGACCTGTCGGCATCCCGTTTGACGATCACCTTTGGCTTCGGTCCGTCGCTGTTCCGCACGGCTGACGGGGTGGACCGCTTCGGGCTCTCGGGCCGCCGCCCTCGATCCCTGGTCGAACTGCCGCACTTTCCCGGTGACCAGCTCGAGCCGGCCCGCAGCGGGGGCGACCTGTGCGTCCAGGCATGCGCCGACGATCCTCAAGTCGCGGTCCATGCCGTCAGGAACCTGGCCCGCCTGGCGTTCGGCGTGGCGGCAGTGCGGTGGTCCCAGCTCGGTTTCGGTCGCACGTCGTCCACGTCATCGAGTCAGACCACCCCCGCAACCTGTTCGGCTTCAAGGACGGCACGGCGAACATCGTCGCCGAAGACGACGCCGCGCTCGCCGAGATGGTGTGGGTCGATCCCGCCGACGATCCGGGTGCTTCGTGGCTCGGCGGCGGCACGTACCTCGTGGCCCGGCGGATCGACATGCACATCGAGACGTGGGACCGCACCTCGCTCGGCGAGCAGGAGGCCGTGATCGGTCGCGACAAACGTCACGGCGCGCCGCTGTCGGGCGGGACCGAGTTCAGCGAACCCGAGTTCGCGCTCACCGGGAACGATGGTCCCCTGATCCCCGTGGATTCGCACGTCCGGCTGGCCCACCCCTCGGAGAACGGCGGGACCCGACTGCTGCGGCGGGGCTACAACTTCACCGACGGCAGCGACGGGCTCGGCCGTCTCGACGCTGGGCTCTTCTTCATCGCCTTCACCCGCGACCCGGTCCGGCATTTCGTGCCGATGCAGACGAAGCTCGCCCGCGACGATCGGTTGAGCGAGTATCTCCGACACACCGGCTCGGCGCTGTTCGCGGTTCCTCCCGGCGTGCGCGGCGCGGATCGCTACGTCGGCGACGCCCTGTTCGAGAGCTGAGCCCAGGCCGACCGATCCCGCCCGACAGGCGTCGTCGACCAGGAAGCCCGCGCTCAGCTGCGGGCGATGGCGCCGCCGTCGCAGGTGATCGTCTCGCCAACGGTGAATGCGCCGGCGCGCGAACACAGGAAGATCGTGAGACCGGCGATGTCCTCGGGCGTCCCGACTCGACCCCTGGGCATCGACTTGCCGAGGCCCTCCCAGTCGGTTCCCTCCACGTCACCGCCGGTGCCGACACCGGTGCTCAGCATCCAGGTCGGGAACGGCCCTGGAGCGATGGCGTTCACGAGGATGTTCCGGCGCACGAGCTGTCCACCGAGCTGGCGGGTGAGGTAGTGGACGGCGGCCTTCGAGGGCCCGTAGGAGAAGGTCTGGAACGCGGGCGAGTGGAGTCCGTCGATCGATCCGATGTTGACGACGCGCGAGGGGTCCTCGTGTGTGGCGGCCGCCTCGAGCAATGGCAGGAGGCGCTGGGTCAGGAAGAACACCCCCTTGACGTTGGTGTCGAACACCTTGTCCCACCCGTTCTCGGGGAACTCGTCGAGCGGCGCGCCCCACGACACGCCGGCGTTGTTCACGAGGATGTCCAGGCGATCCTCACGTTCCTTCAACGCGGCGGTGAGGGCGTCGACGCCGGCGAGGTTGGAGAGGTCGGCCGGCAGCGCGATGCACTCGCCTCCGTACTCTTGCGACAGACGAGCCGCCGTCTCGTCGCACGCCGCGGCCTTGCGAGAGCTGATGTACACCTTCACCCCGTTGGCGAGGAAGCCGGCAGCGATCATCTCGCCGATGCCGCGCGACCCTCCGGTGACGAGGGCGGTCTTTCCGTCGAGGGAGAACAGGTCCTGGATCTTCACCAGGTCATGTTGGCCGATCGTGGGGCTCGCGAACGATCCGTCGTGACGGTCCTCACGGATGCCGAGCGGTCAAGCGGAGCCCGGTCACCTCTCGTCGAACCTCCATCGCGAACGCGAACCGGTCGACATCAGTGGCGAACGCCACGTCGTCGTGGTGAACGTGCTCACCGCCGATCGCCAACGTTCGCAGCGCTTCGTCCGAGTTCGCGACCTGCACGGCGACCTCCGCGGCCGGCGGCGCCTCGCCGCGTCGCAGCGCTTCGATGAACGTTGCGGTCAGCAGATCGTCGGCCCCGCTGTCGGGACGGTCGGGGTGCCGCCCGGTGATGACGTAGGTCGGCGCTCCGAGGCCACAGGCATCCACCGCCGCAGCCGTCGCCGACGCGCACACCAGGCTGGCGGCGAAGAGCCGCTCCGCATCCGACGCCATCACCACCCCCTGCGTTCCCGCCGAGGTGCGCTGGACGAGGGTGCGGCCCTCGAGATCGGCGCCGGCCAGGACGACCGGGGAGTTCGGGTAGGTGAAGCCCTCCGGTCGGCGGCCGCGATCCTCGCCCATCACGAGCGCGCCCGGAATCGAATCCCCGAGCGCCAACGCCTCCTCGACCCCGGCGACCAACCAGATCTCACGCGCTCCAGCGCCGAACGCGTAGGCCGCGGTCGTGAACGCCCGGATCACGTCGATGGCGACGACCGTGCCGCCCACACCGTCGAGCTCCCATCGAGCCAGGAATCGCGCCGTCACCGGATCACGCGGATCTCGTCACCCGGGCGGACCTCGCCCTCGGTGACCACCTTGGCGCACAGCCCCCGCAGGCGGAGCGCTCGGCCCTCACCGGAATTGACGGCGCGCAGCGCGTCGAGCCCGAATCGCTTCGTGAACTTGGCGCATCCGCGATGCGGCTCCGGGGTCACCTCGATCACGGCCGTGCCCATCGCGAGTCGCGTTCCAGGCGGGAGCGACGATTCGCTCAGGTCGAGGTCGACGAAGAGCTGATCGCCGGCCAGGCCCATCGCTCGTGGTCATCTCCACCGGAGATCAATCGGATGGCGTGAGCTCATGAGGTTCAGCTGGGCGTCGACCAACGACGACCCGTCCGTCGTCCGGCGGCTACCCTGCCGTCCAGTTGTCTCCTTCGATCCCTTCGGCGACCGTGAGGTGGGCGACGTCGAGGATCTCGCGATCGTCGACATCGGGTCGACGCACGACGAGGTCGACTCGGCCGCAGTCCTTCGGCGCTCGCCGCACGAGCTCCAGACCGCCCGCGAACGGGGCGAGTTGGGCCGAGATGTCGACCAGGTGGTGTTCGGCTTCATGGATCACCTGGGCCCCGACCCAGGCCATCGAACGTTCGGCGGACTGCGGATACCCGTAGACGCCGGTGCGGGCGAACTGGTCCTTGGACAGCCGAGCCACCTGTCGGGCCAACAATGCCGACGCCACCTCGATCTCGGCGACGACATCACCGAGATCCTCGGACGCGTACGCTGCGCCGAGGACTCGTTCGTCGGCGAACATCGGCGCGCATACCGGCGTGTCCTGGACCAGCGCGAGCAGGATCCGCTCCCGACAGGTCAGGATCACGTCACGAACGTGGCACGCGTACTCGACGGCCGACCAGACCTCGGGCGACGGACGGGTCGAGGCTCGCTCGGCCCAGCCGGCTGGGCGGTCGGGAGGGAGCAGCACCCGGCGATACGCGGACCCGATCTCGGCCAGGCGGCTCGCTTGCTCCGCCGACGCCACCAGCTCCCACACGAACCCACAGATCTCGCAGTGCTCCATGCGCCCATCCTCGGCGCGACGGGCGCCGAGGCGCCAGCGATTTCGTTCGGCACGACGCCGACCGACCGCCCTCGACCTGGATCTCGACCGACTGTTGTATGGCCCTCCATACAATCGGGAGCTGTACGATGAGGACGGTGCGGATCGATGCTCCGGCAGCACACTTGCCGACCGATCCACCGATGACGAGGGGAAGCCAGATGACCGACACGGTGACCGAGCCCAGCAGCCAGGATCTCGACGCATTCCGCGCCGAAGTGCGTGGCGTTCCTCGACGAGCAGGTTGCCCTGAAGCGGGGCCGGGCTTCGAGAATCAACGGGCGTTCCAGAAGGCCCTCGCCGAGGCCGGGCTGGCCGGGCTGACCTATCCGAAGGAATACGGCGGCGCCGGCCTCACCCTCGCCCACGAACGGATCTGGCGGGAGGTGTCGGCCAAGTACCCGACGATGAACGGCGAGTACATCATCAGCCACGGCATGTGCCTGCCGATGCTGAACGAGTACGGCACCGACGAGCAAAAGCGCACGTACCTCGCCCAGAACATCAACGGCGAGACGTTGTGGTGTCAGATGTTCTCCGAGCCGGGGCGGGATCCGACGTGGCCAGCCTCCAGACCAAGGCCGAACTCGACGGCGACGAGTGGATCCTCAACGGTCAGAAGGTGTGGACCACCCTCGCCCACGTGTCCGACTACGGCATCGTCATCGCTCGAACCGATCCTGATCAGCCCAAGCACGCCGGGATCTCGATGTTCATCATCGATCTCAAGTCGCCCGGCGTCGAGATCCGCTCGATTCATCAGATCGACGGGGGCCGCCACTTCAACGAGGTCTTCTTCACCGATGTCCGGTTGCCCAAGGACAACCTGATCGGCGATCTGAACAACGGGTGGCGGCTCGCCACCGGGATGCTCATGTACGAGCGGGTCGCCATCGGGTCGTCGGGCTCCGGTTCGATCTCCCAGCCGACCTACAAGATGCTCGTGAAGCACGCCTCACCCGAGCAGCTGCAGGACCCCACGGTGCGGGACGCGCTGATGAAGCTCTATTGCATGGAGTCGACCAAGGCCATGGTGGCACTCCGGACACGCGCCGAGCTCAAGGCGGGCAAGACCCCCGGGCCGGGCGGCTCGCTCGGCAAGTTGGCGGGCTCGATCATCGCTCGGTACGCGCGCGGCCTGGCCCTCGAGCTCGCCGGCCCGAGCAGCATCGCCTGGGAGGGCGCCGGCGGAGACGACCTGCAGCGCTACGTGCTCAACAGCTTCCAGGCCGGCATCGCCGGTGGCACCGACGAGATCCAGCGAAACATCATCGGCGATCGCGGGCTCGGACTGCCGCGGAACCGATGGTCGACAAGGACCTGCCGTTCCGGGAGCTCAAGGTCGGCACCCAGAAGTCCTCGGCGTGACCCCACCTCCCCCCACGACGAGCCACGAACTCGACGCCCCGCCCTGGCGGCGCGTCGAGTCCACCCTCATGGCGACGGCGCGGCACCTCCGGAGAGGTGTACGACCGGCGGCTCAGCGTGCTGGAGCTGAACCTGTCCCAGGCCAGCCTGCTGGCCTACGTGGTCGACCTCGGCCCGGCGACCCAGACCCGGATCGCCCAACACCTCTCGTTGGGGCGGGCCGCGACCGGGGCCCTCGTCGACCAGCTCGAGAGGAAGTCGCTGGTCGAACGACGACCCGATCCCGAGGATCGGCGGGTGTGGCTCGTCGCCCCGACCTCACTCGGGACCGATGCGGCGGGCAAGATCGAGGAGTTGGACCGCACGCTGCGGGCCGAGCTTCGTGACGGCATCAGCCGCGAGGACCGCCAGCTCCCGGCCAGTCTCATCAACCGACTCCGGGCGAACGTCGACGAGGCGATCGCTCGCACCGACTCCCCGACCCCGACCGACCGACAACTCCCCCGACAGAAAGTGATTCCAAGGACATGACCGAAGCAGTGATCGTCGACGCCATCCGGACCCCCGGTGGCAAGCGCAACGGCAAGCTGAAGGACTGGCATCCGGTCTCGCTCGCCGCCCACGTCCTCAAGGCGCTCGCAGAGCGCAACAACCTCGACCCGGCCAAGGTCGACGACGTCATCATGGGATGCGTGATGCAGGTCGGCGAGCAGGCCATCAACATCGGCCGCAACGCCGTCCTCGCCGCCGGCTGGCCCGAAGAAGTACCGGCCACCACCGTCGATCGCCAGTGCGGCTCGTCCCAGCAGGCGATGCACTTCGCGCCCAGGGCGTCATCTCCGGGGCCTACGACATCGTCGTGGCCGCCGGAGTCGAAGTGATGACCAGGACCCCGATGGGGGCGTCGATCGTGCAGGGCATGGGCATGCTGTTCTCCCAGGAACAGCTCGACCGCTACCAGGACAGCGGGCTGCCCCCGCAGGGCATCGGCGCCGACATGATCGCCCAGGAGTACGGCCTGGACGCGAAGACCTCGATGCGTTCGGCGCCATGAGCCAGCAGCGTGCCGCCAAGGCCACGGCCGAGCATCGCTTCGACCACGAGATCGTGCCCGTCCCGGTCGTGATCGACGGCGAGACCGAGATGATGACCGCCGACGAGGGCATCCGCGAGGGCACGACCGCCGAGTCGCTGGCCAAACTGAAGCCGGCGTTCAAGGAGGACGGCCTCATCACCGCGGGCAACCCTCGCAGATCTCCGACGGTGCGTCGGCCGTGTTGATCATGAGCGCCGAGAAGGCCGCCGAGCTCGGCCCTCAAGCCGCGGGCCCGGTTCCACAGCTTCGCCCTCGCCGGGACCGATCCGGTGACGATGCTGAAGGGCCCGATCCCGGCCACGAAGAAGATCCTCGAGAAGTCGGGTCTCACGATCGACGACATCGACCTGTTCGAGGTCAACGAGGCCTTCGCCTCGGTCGTGCTGGCGTGGCAGAAGGAGACCGGCGCCGACCTGTCGAAGGTCAACGTGAACGGTGGCGCCATCGCCCTCGGTCACCCGCTCGGCTGCTCCGGCACCAAGCTGATGTCGACCCTGCTCAACGAGCCTGAGCGGACGGGCGGCCGCTACGGCCTGCAGGTGATGTGTGAGGGTGGCGGCATGGCCAACGCCACCATCATCGAGCGCCTCGACTGACCTTCACACCTCGTCGACGTGGGCGCGAAACCCGGCAGCGCCGGGTTCTCGCGCTCACTTCGCGTCTTCGACGGGGCCGTGAGCCGGTCCCGTCAGCTGGTCACGGCCCGCGGGTCAGGCTCGCACGAGGCGGCCGGGGCGAGCGCCGGTGTCCTGGCCGTCGCGCCGGGTGATCTGGCCGTTCAGGAGCGTGGCGACGTAGCCCGTGGCGTCCTGGAGGAGACGGGCTCCGCCGGCAGGAAGATCGTTGACCCGGTAGGGCGCACCGAGGTGGAGGCGCTCGAAGTCGATGACGTTCAGATCGGCTCGCTTGCCCACCGCGATCGTGCCGCGATCCTCCAGACCGAGCACCTCCGCCGTCGCCGAGGTCTGGAGCCGCACCGCTTCTTCGACGCTGAGCCGGGGACCCCGGTCTCGGTCCCGGGCCCAGTGGGTCAGCAGATACGTCGGGATCGAGGCGTCACAGATCATCCGGACGTGCGCCCCACCGTCGGCGAGACCGTTGATGGCGACGGGATCGGTGAGCATCTCGTAGATCACGTCGTGGTTGCCGTCGACGTAGTTGAGCAACGGGAACATCAAGAACCCGGTGCCACCCCGTTCCATCATCAGGTCGTAGATGCACTCGAGCGGATCGACCCCACGCTCCTCGGCGATCGCAACGACCGTTCGATCGGCGGTCGGTTCATAGTCGACGTTCGGGTCCTGCTCGTCGGCGGCGGTGGCGTAGATCACACCGAGCGAGGCGACGAGGAGCTCGGGCATTCCGTCGAACGGAATGGTCGGATCGACCGGGAGATCGGTCTCGGACAGGATCGCGGCCTTCACCGCCGGGTCGACGAGCGCGGCCACGAGCGCGGCGGTGTCGGCACCGGACTCCGCCGCGATCCGCTGGTAGGTCGGACGCTTGGTGAACGGGTGATAGCTGGTCCAGCCGATCATGATCCCGAACGGGCGAGCCGCGACCTGGGGGCGCACGTAGACGCCGCGCTCGACCAGCTCACGCGAGTACGCGAGGGCGTCCCGGTACAGGCCCGGCATGGACGCGTACTGGAGCAACAGGTAGGTGACCTTGAGGCCGGTTCGCTCCGACAGCTCACCCATCCACTTCAACTCGTCCATGAGTCCCTGGGTCGGAGCCGTCGGGTCGCCCGGGAACACCTCGGGGGCGACCTCGAAGAGTCCGCCGCCGGCGGCGACGAGGGCATCGGCGATGGCGTTCAGCTCATCGGTGTCGGCGAAGGTCCCCGGTACCGGTTCCCCGTCGCGAGCCTTGTGTCCCATCGTCCGACTGGTGGAGAAGCCCACCGCGCCGGCGGCGCGGGCCTCGCCGACGATCCGGGCCATCTCGGCGAGATCCTCGGGGGTGGCAGGCTCGTTGCGAGCGCCGCGCTCCCCCATCACGTAGCCGCGCACCGCCCCGTGCGGGACGTAGGCGGCGATGTCGACCGCGTAGCGCCGGGCGTCGATCGCGTCGAGGTACTGCGGGAACGTCTCCCAGTCCCACGAGATGCCTTCGTGCAGCGCAGTGCCGGGAATGTCCTCGACGCCCTCCATCAACTGCACGAGCCATTCCTCGGTGCCCGGGCGCACGGGGGCGAACCCGACGCCGCAGTTGCCGATCACGACGGTGGTGACACCGTGGCCGCTCGACGGTTCCATCAGCGTGTCCCAGCTGACCTGACCGTCGTAGTGCGTGTGGATGTCGACGAACCCCGGCGTGACGAGGAACCCGGAGGCGTCGAGTTCCTCGCGAGCCTCGCCGGTGATCGTGGGCGCGATCTCGACGATCGTTCCATCGGTGATCGCGACGTCGGCCACGAAACGGTCGGCGCCCGTCCCGTCCACGATGATTCCGTTGCGGATGATGAGATCGAACACGGACGCGAACGTACCCGGGCCGCAGGGCCCGGGTCCTCACGCAGCTTCGCGACCGCTCGAGAAGAGCCTCGTGGTCACTGCACCATGAAGCTGCGCAGGATCTGGTCGAGCGCCTCGAGATCGGCGTCGGTGACGACCTGGACGACGACGAGGACGCCATAGCTTCCGTCGGGCGGGTAGGCGGCGACGATCACCATCGCCGCGTCGGTCCCTCCGCAACTGGACCAGGTCTCGAACTGGCCCGTGAAGTATCCGTCGTCGTACGGCTCCCGGCCGATGCTCGTGCATGCGTCGGCCGGCGCCGCGAGATCGAGGAGTTCATCGCTGTTGTACGCAACCAGCGCCTCGCTGGCGACGAACTGCATTCCGGGTTCGTCCCAGCTGCCCTCGAACATCCCGAGATCGGCGGAGGCCCGGATGGACGGTGAGGAGACTCCGTCGAGATCGATCGGCGCCATCGGTCTCGGACCACTCGGCGGGGACACTCACCGTCAAGCTGCCGCTGTCGTCGCTGATCGTGACGTAGTCCGAGTAGGCCTCACCGTCTCCGGTCGAGCCGTCGTACTCGTCGGCGAAGCTGAAGGCTGGTGTGAGCGGCTCCCGTTGAACTGGCCCGTGAGCATCTCGCTCGTCGCATACCTGAGGACCTCGACCGCCAACGTCGCCGGGTGCATGAGTACGCATGACGTCGCAGTAGTCGGCGAAGGTTCCATCCGTGCCGAGCGAGACGCCCTCCAGTCGTGTGAGGACGTCGCCCGGCTCCACGCCGGCGAGGTCTGCCGGTGATCCCGACGTCACGCCCGAGACCCAGATCCCGGCCAGTGAACCATCGTCGCTCTGCACCGCCCGGCCGTTGATACCGAGCGAGTCGACGTCCTCGCCGCGGCGGAGCCGGTCGATGATCGACCGGGCGTCCGCCGCCTCGATGGCGAAGAACTGCTCGGTGTTGGTGGGGCTGCCGCCCGCGTAGTTGATACCCACGACGCGTCCCGTGGACGTGACGAGCGGGCCACCGGAGTTCCCCGGTTGGATCGAGGCGTCGTGTTCGACGACGTGATCCACCGACGCCCATGGCGTCTCCCCACGGGCTTCGGCCTTGGAGATGATCCCTCGGGTCAGGGTGTACTCCGGGTCCCCGAGTGGGAATCCGGCGGCGTAGATCTCGAGACCCGGGGCGACGGGACCGGTGTACCACTGCAATGCCGGCAACGCCGCGCCCTCGATGTCGATGACCGCGAGATCGGAGCACTCCGACACCCCGAGCACCCTGGCGTTGCGCGGACGGTTCTCGCCCGGGACGTACACCTCGAGCAAGCCGGCTCCACCGACGACGTGGTTGTTGGTGACGGCGATCCCGGACGGATCGATGACGAACCCGGAGCCGGAGCCCGCGGCTTCGTAGGCACCGAACTCTGGATCGAGGAAGGTGCCCCGAGCAACGATCTGAACCGTGGAGGCGGAGACGGCGTCGATCCCGTCGACGCCGGTCGTCGGTGGCGGTTGGTCGCTCGCGTTCGACGTGGTCGTCGGCGAGGTTGCGGTGGTGGCTGGGGCGGCCGTGTCGACCGACGGCTGCGGTGCGGCGTCGCCGACCTGGAGCTCACACGCCGAGAGGATCGACGCGAGGAGACCGAACGCGAGTCCGCTCAGGACCCGGAGATGCTGGTTCGTGGTGCGATTCATGAGCCCCACGACACCAGGCCCCGCTTGAGACCGGCTTGAAGCGGACGTGGAGCAGACGAACCACTTCGCCGAATGGCTCGTGGGCCCGGCGAGTGGCTCGTGGGCCCGGCGAGGTCAGTGGCGGTCGGGCTCCGGGAGATCGATGCCCATGCCGGCCTTCTCGACGAGCACCGGCCCATGGCCGTCCAGCTCGACGACGGTGACCTCCCCGGCTTTCACGGTGTAGGGCTCGCCGCGCACTTCGACCTCGATCGACTCGCCGACCTCGACCTCGAACGACATCTCGTCGCGAGCGACGCGGACCTTGACGCGGGTCCCGAGCTTCGTGAGCCGGAACGAGATGGCGTCCCAACCCTGGGGCAGACGCGGGTCGAAGCGCAGCACGCCGCCCCAGTCACGCAGGCCACCGAAGCCGAACACCAGCGCGCTCCACACCCCGCCCGTCGACGCCACGTGCACGCCATCGGAGGTGTTCTTGTGGGTGTCCAGCAGATCGACCCACAACGCGGCGAGGTAGTAGTTCAAGCCGAGGTTGGCGTACCCGACCTCGGCCGCGACGATCGACTGGACGCACGCCGACAACGATGAGTCGCCGGTCGTGATGCGGTCGTAGTACTCGAAGTCCCGCTGCTTCTCCTCCATCGTGAAATGCTCGCCCTGCAGGAAGAGTGCGAGCACGACGTCGGCCTGCTTGAGCACCTGGAACCGGTAGATCACCAGCGGGTGGTAGTGCAGCAGCAACGGCCGCTTGGTCTCGCCGGACAGATCCCAGCGCTCGCGATCGAGGAACTGCACGTCCTGGGGATGGATGCCCTGACGCTCGTCGTACGGCACGTGCATCGCCTCGGCCGCCCGCCGCCAGGCCTCGATCTCCCCGTCACGCAGCCCGACCCGCTTCACCAGCAATCGATGCTGGGTCCCGTCGACCTCGTCGAGTTCATGCAACACCTCGGCCGCCCGCCGGAGGTTGAAGCGGGCCATGACGTTGGTGAACAGGTTGTCGTTCACGACCGTCGTGTACTCGTCCGGGCCAGTGACGCCGTGGATGTGGAACCGTTCCTCGCTCCCGAGCTCGTAGAAGCCGAGGTCCTCCCAGAGCCGCGCCGTCTCGACGAACATCTCGGCGCCCTCGTGGAAGAGGAACTCGCGGTCCCCCGAGATGCGGACGTACTGATCGAGGGCGTAGATCACATCGGCGTTGATGTGGTATTGCGCCGTCCCCGCCGCGTAGTACGCCGACGCCTCCTCGCCGCTGATCGTGCGCCACGGGTACAGGGCGCCCACCTGGTTGAGTTCGCGGGCACGACGCCGGGCGTAGTCGAGCATCCGGTATCGGAAGTGGAGCAAGGACCGAGCGACCCGCGGCGCGGTGTACGTGAGGAACGGCATCACGTAGATCTCGGTGTCCCAGAAGAAGTGTCCTCCGTAGCCGTCACCGGTCAAGCCCTTGGCCGCGACGCCCTCCTGGGTGCGACCCGTCGCCTGCGCCAGGTGGAACAAGTTCCAGCGCAGCGCTTGCTGCAATTCCGGTCGGCCCTCGATCTCGGCGTCGCTGCGCGACCAGTACTCGTCGAGCCAGGCACGCTGCTGGTCGCGCAGCGCCTCCACCCCGGCGTTCATCGCACGGTCGAGGGTCCGCTCGCACCGGTCGGCCAGCTCGCTGCTCGGGACACCCCGCGACGAGTGATACGCGACGTACTTCGTGAGGGTCAGCTTCTGGCCCTCGCCGAGCGCACCGTTGATGACGGTCTTGGCGACGTCGGGTCGCGCCTCGGTCGAGATCCGGACCTCGGCATCGCTCGACACGACGTGGTGGAAGGAGCAGGCGAGCGTCATGCCGCTGTTGGCGCAGCGGTAGCCGAGCACGACCCGCTCGCCGGAGCGCCGCTGCAATTGCGGCTGGAGCACGCGGTGCTCGAACCGCTCGGCCTGGCGCGGGTCCTGACCCTCGCCGAGCGCGGCCGACGGGACGTGGTACTCGTCCTCTCCGTCCTGGCGGTTCAGCAGCTGGGACGAGATCACCACGGGCGCCGAGCCGTCGAGCATCTCGACCTCGAAGGTCATCAGGGCCAGATGCCGGTGCTCGAAGGACACCATTCGGCTCGAGGTGACCCGAACCCGTTTCCCGGACGGCGTCCGCCAGACGAGCGTGCGGCGCAGCGTTCCGTCCCGGAAGTCGAGCGAACGCTCGTAGTCGTACAGGTCGCCGTAGGTGAGCAGCAACGGTTCGTCGTCGACGTAGAGCTTGATCAGTTTGGCGTCGGGGACGTTGACGATCGTCTGACCGACACGCGCGAAGCCGAAGGCGTCCTCGGCGTGCTTGATCTCCCAGGTCTCGTGGAAACCGTTGATGAACGTGCCGTGCTGATGGGCGTCACGTCCCTCCTCGAGATTGCCGCGCAGCCCCACGTAGCCGTTGGCGACCGAGAACAACGTCTCGTTCCGGCCGAGTTCCTCGGGTCGGTAGTCGACCTCCACCAACCGCCAGGGATCGGTGGGGTATCGGTCCGGGTCGAGTCGGGCGTCCGACAGGTCCATATCAATCCTCGGGGAGTAGTTGGTCGAGATCGGTCACCACGACATCCGCGCCATGATGGCGCAGCTCGTCGGCTCCTGCACCGCGATCCACGCCGACGACGAGCCCGAAATCTCCGGCTCGTCCGGCCTGCACCCCGGAGATGGCGTCCTCGAACACGACGCAGCGCTGGGTTGCGATGCCCAGCTCCACGGCCGCCCGGACGTAGGTGTCGGGTGCGGGTTTCCCGGCGATGCCGTGTTCGGCGGCGAAGATGCCGTCGACGATCACCGGGAACCGTTCGAGCAGCCCGGCGGCACGCAGTACGTTCGGTGCGTTCTTGGACGACGAGACGATCGCCATCGCGATGCCCCTCGCTTCCAGGGCATCGACGAGTGCAATCGAGCCGGGATACGCCTCGACGCCTTCGCGTTCGAGCACTCGCGGCCACGAACTCGTTCTTGCGATTTCCGAGCCCACACACCGTCTGGGCGTCCGGGTCGTCGTCCGGCGTGCCCTCGGGCAGGTGGACGTCCCGGCTGGCGAGGAACGAGCGGACCCCGTCGTAGCGCGGCTTGCCGTCGACGTAGGCGAGATAGTCGTCTCTCGGTGAAGGGACCGCCCGAGGTCCCGGATTCCAGGAGATAGGCATCGAACATCGCCGTCCAGGCCCGGAGATGGACCTCGGCCGTGGGCGTGATGACGCCGTCGAGATCGAACAATGCTGCGCCGAACGGGGACCAATTCACCTCGCCAGGGTATTCAACGCGGCCCGTCGCGCTCAGTATGGCGATAGGCCCACATCGAGGAGGATCCGCCATGACGATCTCACGCCGTTCTGTTCTCGCCGCCGGGGGCGCCGCCGCGCTCGCCACGACCGCCGCTCGGCCGACCCCCGCCGCGGCTGCGGTGTCCGGGCAGCTGGTCACCCTGCTCGACCCGATCCGGGTCTACGACTCCCGCAGTGACACCACCCTGCTCGGCGGCAGCCGGCTCGCGTCCGGGTCGTCGATCCTGGTCACGGTGTCGGCTGCCTACGAAGGGTTCGTCAGCGCCGTGTTCGCCAACATCACCGCCACCGACACCGTCGGCTGGGATTCCTCAGTGTGCGGGGCCGACGGATCGGGAACCCTGCCCCACCCTCGACGTCCAACGTGAACTGGTCCGCGACCGGTCTGACCTTGGCCAACCTCGCACTCACGACCGTCGGCGGGGAGCAGGACATCGAGATCTTCTGCGGTGGCGGTGGGGCAGCCCACGTCATCGTCGACATCCAGGGGTACGTTCCGTTCGTCGCGTGACGACCCACTGACGGCCGGTCTCACGATCCTTCCAGGGAGCTCTTACCCTGCTCCTACCTCGAGTTCGTAGCTTCGCCCGCGCCACCCGCCATGGTGGACAGGGTGAACGAACTCAGGAAGGGCCTGATGAGCAACGCCACCTCCCGCTTCGAAGCGGTCTCCCGTCGAGCGTTCATGAAGCGTTCCCTAGCAGCGGGGCTCGCGGCCTCGGGCGCAGTGGCGCTCGCCGCCTGTGGGAACAACGACGCCGAGGTGTTCGCCGACGCCGGTACCACCGGGGACGCCACCGCCGCGACGACGGCCGCCGGCGCCACCACGACGAACTCGACGGCGACGACCGTCACGACACTCGCCCCGCGAGCACCGACGTCGCCGCGCCCTGACGCGCCCTCGGCCGATGGCACCTCTCCTGCCGGCGCGGACACGTCGGGTGCCACCGTGCCGGCGAGCGCCGAGATGGTCGTGGACTTCACGTTCACGAACACCGGCGGAGAGGGCCGCGCCAGGAATCCATACATCGCGGTGTGGCTCGAGACCGAGGCCGGGGACATGCTCCAGACCATCAGCCTGTGGTTGATGCAGGGCAAGGGCGAACGCTGGTGGAACCACCCTCACCCGTTGGCACGACCAGGAGGCGGCCCGGGGTGGCGACCGGCGATGCGGTCGCCACGCCGACACGATCACCGGAGCCACCAGGACCGCCGGCGACTACTCCGTCTCGTGGAATGGCACCTCGTACGACGGGACCTTGGTGCCCCAGGGCACCTATTACCTGCGCATCGAGGCCGCGCAGCACGGCCCCTACGAGCTGATCCGCGAACCGATCACCGTCGGCGCCGAAGGGTTCTCCCAGACGTTTGCACCCGTGAACGAGCTGACCGCAGTCGCGGTCACCTACACGGTCTGAGGACCGGCGTTACCGTGACCGACGTGCAGACCCCACCCCTCGGGCGCCGACCACATCCCTGCCGAGTTGCGGGAACGATCGGCTCGACGATCCGGCGGCGGCCGGAGCGCATCGGCGACCACCCGCAAGTGGACCACGTGGTTGCACGTCTACACGAGCATGATCGCCTTCGTCGTGATCCTGTTCTTCGGGATCACCGGGATCACGCTCAATCACCCGAGCTGGACCTTCGGCGGCGCCGGCTCGACCACGTCGGAATCGGGCACGCTCCCGTCGGGCTGGAACTCAGATCCCGTCGACTTCCTCGCCGTCACCGAGTACGTCCGCACCACCTACGGCGTCGGTGCTCCGGTATCGAGCTACAGCAACACCCCCGGCGAGGGAACCATCTCGTTCCGCTCGCCGGGCTACGGCGCCGACCTGTTCTTCTCCACCACCGACGGCTCGTTCGAGCTGAACATCGAGCAAGCCGGCTTCCTCGGCGTGATGAACGACCTCCACAAGGGCCGCGATTCCAACTCCGCCTGGAAGTGGCTGATCGACGTCTCGGCGGGTTCCTCGTCGTGGTGGCCCTCACCGGGCTCGGCATCCAACTGCTCTTGAGGAAACGCCGGACCCGGGCCGTCACCTTCGCCGTCGCCGGGCTGGCGTTGACGATCGTGTTCATCGTCCTCACGACCTGAGTTCGAGGTCGGTCCAACCAGAGCTGCGATGCACGGTTCCGTCGGCCGCCACGACGCAACAGCTCACGTCGTCGAGACGGTCGGTGAAACCGGTGGCCTCGCTCGGTTCCAGCACGCTGACGATCGTCGCGACGGCGTCGGCGACCGCCGCTCGTGGAGCCACCACCGTCGCCGACCTGGTGTGCTCCACCGGTCGACCGGTGCGCGGATCGAGGACGTGCCCGTAGCGGACGCCACCGATACGGAACCCGCGACGGGCCGAGCCGCTCGTCGCGGCCGCAGCGCCGGAGAGCTCGAACACCAACAGCGGCGGCTCGTTGTCGAAGGGCCGCTGCGGGTTCTCCACCCCGACCCGCACCCCTCCCGCTCCGGCGTGGGCAAGATCCCCGCCCGCGCTCACCAGCACCGACTCGATCCCCGCCTCGCCGGACACCACAGCGATCGCGGCGTCGACGATCCAGCCCTTCGCGAAGGCGTTGAGGTCGACGGCTCCGCAATCCCCGCGACGGGTCACCGCGCCGCCGGCGACGCTGAAGGGGAGCGTGGACAACGTCGAGCTCAGGGCAGCCAACTCCTCCCATTCGGCTCCGCGCCAGCGGCCTCGGCGGCCCGCCAGCGATCGGTGAGCACCCGGCTCGCGGGATGGAAGGTCCCCTGGCTCGCCTCGAACCAGCTCGAAGCCGCCGCGAGCACCGCCGTGAGCTCGCCGCCGGGGTCGTCCAACTCGCCTCGACGCCACCGGTTCAGTTCGGACGACGGGTCGTAGATGCTGAACACCCGCTGCAACCGGTCGATCTCGTGGACCATGACCCGCTCGGCGGTCTCGGCGAGCTCGGCCGATGCTGCCGTGACGCGGATGAGGATGACGGTGCCGAGCAGCCCGTGGTGGGCGGCGTCGTGGACGACGCTCACTCGCTCGGAGGTTCGATGAGCAGGGTCTGGATCGATCGGCCCAGCCGACCGTGCTCGTCCCACAACTCCGACTCCGCCGTGCCGACACCGGCGGGACCGAGACGGGTGGCCGAGTCGATACACACCCACTCGCCGACCGGGAGCCGGTGGAGGGTGACGGTGAGGTCCGGGTTGATGAACATCCAGCCCATCGGCAGCACCGACGAGACCCCGTTGCCGAAATCGGCGGCGGCGGCGACCCGTTGCAGCGGCGAGACGGGTTCGCCCTCGACCACCGGGACCTGGAGCCGGATCCAATCCGTCCCGGGCCCGGTCTCGCTCATCGATCCGCGAACGAAACGATGCTCGACGGCATGGGAATGGAACATCGGGCCGTCCGTCGGGGAGGCGAAGGTCGCGGCGAGCAGATCCTGGGGCGAATCAGGGAGCTCTGGCGGCGCGACGCTGCTCCCCTCGACGGCCTCGGCGTAGTCGAGTGGTTGGGGGGTCGAGCGGATACCGACCATCGACGCCCGCAGCACTCGCGTGCCGGCGTCGTCGTGGAGTTCGACCTCGGCGACTCGGACCTTCTTGCCATGGCGCACGATCGCCACCGACGCGGTGATCGGAACCAGTCCGAGCGGACGTTCGAGATCGATCGTCAGCCGCGCCGGATGCATCGGCGCAGCATCGAGAGACGCCTCCTGCATGGCCCGCTCCAGCAGTCCCGCGACGAGCGCGGAGGGCGCGCCGCCATGCGTCGCACGCGGATCCCAGGGGCCGCGCGCGTACGCCGTGGCGAGGTAGCGGTTGGTGTCGAGTCGGGTGAAGACGGCCTGAGGGTCGGTCACCCGGTCGATGGTATCGATGCGCGATGCGCAGATCAGGGCTGGTCGACGACCTCGGCCCGGCGCGCCAGCGCCCGGCGAATCAGTGAGGTCTGCTCCCGGCGAGCCACCGCAGGTGTGCGGCGCCCGGCATCGCGAGCATTCGAGTACAGCAGGGCGACGGCAGCGCCTTGCATGGAGATCACGTCCCTTGGAATCGTCGTCGCCCGAGCGGGTTGCTCGGGGCGCACCGCCAATCAGTGCGCATTTCGGTGACGTGACGAGCGTACGCGTGGCGAGGCCGAATGTCCCCGTGGCGTTGGTCACTGACTGACCAGTCAGTACGAAATCGGTCGGAGCGGTCCGTGCCACGTGCGGCTCGACAGGTTCGGTAGCTTCTCGACCCATGGCGTACTGGCTGTTCAAGTCCGAGCCCGACGTGTTCGGGTACGACCATCTCGTCGCCAACAAGCGCGAGGGATGGGACGGCGTTCGGAACTATCAGGCCCGCAACTTCATGCGGGAGATGGCCCGCGGCGACCAGGCGATCTTCTACCACTCCAACGCCACCCCTCCCGGTGTGGCCGGCATCTGCAAGATCGTCAAGCCGGCCGAGCCGGATCCGACCCAGTTCGATCCCGCCTCGAAGTACTACGACCCGAAATCCAAGCCCGAGGACCCGCGGTGGGATTGGGTCACGGTGGCGCCGGTCCGCAAGCTCGAGTTCGTCTCGCTCGACGAGCTCAAGGCGGTCCCGGAACTGGCCGAGTGCCGCCTGCTCGCCAAGGGCAACCGCCTCTCGGTGCTGCCGCTCACCGAGCACGAGTTCGACACCATCGTCCGACTCGCCGACGCCAAGAAGCCCCGCGGCAAGAAGCAGCGGAGCACGAAGTGAGCGAGGTCGAGATCGAGGAACGGACGGGCGAGCGGCGTCTCGAGGGTCGCACGGCCATCGTGATGGGCGCGGGACAAACACCGGGCGAGACGCTCGGCAACGGCCGAGCGACCGCATTGTTGTTCGCCCGGCACGGTGCCTCGGTCGTGGTGGCCGACCGGGTTCCCGAGCGCGCCGAGGCCACCGCAGCCGAGATCGCCGCGCTCGGAGGGACCGCGGTGGCGGTGACCGCGGACGCCACGATCGAGGACGACTGCGAGCGGGTGGTCGCCGAGACCCGGTCACGGTTCGGCGAACTCGACATCGTGCAGTACAACGTCGGCATCGGTGGGCGGGACGGCTCGCCGACGAGGATCGACCCCGACGTCTGGGACCGGATCCACTCGGTGAACGTCAGGGCGCGTACCTCATGGCCCGTTGCGCCCTGCCGTCGATGCGCGAGCAGGGACGGGGCGTGTTCACCTTCGTGTCGTCGATCGCCTCGATCTGCGCCACCGACATGGTCGCCTACAAGACGTCGAAGGCGGCGCTCAACGCCCTGACCGAGCAGATCGCCGTCCAGAACGCCCGGTTCGGGATCCGGGCCAACGCGGTGTTGCCGGGGCTGCTCGACACTCCGATGGCGATCGAGGGCATCGCCGCGGCTCGCGGCATGGACCGCGACGAACTGCGTGCGGAGCGCAGCGCCCAGGTACCGCTCGGGGCGATGGGCACGGCGTGGGACTGCGCCTACGCCTCGCTCTTCCTCGCCAGCGACGAGGCCCGGTTCGTCACCGGCGTGCTGTTGCCGGTCGACGGCGGGCAGTCGGCCCGGCGCGGTTGAGACCGGCGCGGTTGAGACCCGGCACGGTCGGGCGCGGCACGGTCGGGCGCAGCGGGATCAGAAGCCGATCCGCTGGGTGAAGCCGCCGTCGACGACCAGGTTCTGCCCGGTGACCCAGCTGGCGGCGGGACTCGCCAGGAAGGCCACGACGTTGGCGACCTCCTCCGGGGTGCCGAACCGACCTTGCGGCTGGCGGGCCAGGTTCTCCCGGAAGTAGTCGGGCTTCTTCTGCTCGATCCGGTCCCAGGATCCGCCCTTCAGGTAGATCGGTCCGGGCGAGACGGCGTTGGCCCGGATGCCGTCGGCGGCGTACACCTTGGCCAGCTGGGCCATGTAGTTCACGAGCGCCGACTTGACCGGTCCGTAGCTCAGCCCGCCTCCGGGATAGTGGTGGTACTCGACGGCGGTGATGGTGCCGAGCTGGACGATCGCTCCGCCGCCACCGGCCACCAGATGTGGGATCGCCGTCTCGACCAACGACACCGCGGAGAGCACGTCGACCTGGAAGCTGCGCTGCCAACCCTCGACCGAGTTCGGGATGCCTCCGAGCGCGCTGGCGTTGGACACGACGACGTCTAGCCGGCCGAAACGGGCCTGCGACGCCTCGACCCACGCGGCCACCGCGTCCGGGTCGCCGGCATCCACGACGCTTCCGTGCACCTCGCCGTTCGGTCCGAGCTCGCGTGCTGCCCGCTCGACGTCCTGCGCGCCTCGGGCGCAGAGGGCGACCCGCATGCCTTCGGCGACCAACCGCTCGACGACGCTTCGACCGATCCCTCGGCTGGCCCCGGTCACGAGCGCGACCTTGCCCTGGAGTTGCAGATCCAACACACCCTCCTCGACGCGCTCACCTCGACGTCGAGGTCATGATCGCAGAGTTCGTTCCAACGGAGTCGGGAATCTGGGCTTGAACCGCAACGGACCGAGCCACGCTCGGAGTTCCTGCGCCCGGGCTGCCACGGCGCTGCGCTGATCCGCACCGAGGTCCTCGAGCAGCTGGGTCACGATCTCGCCGTCGGCTCGCTGGGCCCACGCCCCGACGACGCGACCGTCGGCCCAGATCGTGGGACCAATGTTGCCGGAGCGATCGAAGAAGTGGTCGCGGTGCGGCCCGAGATACCAGTCCCGGTGCTTCCACCCCATCGACGTCGGGTCGAGCGCCGGGAGCAAGGCGACCCAGGGCGAGGCCGAGCTCTGGTCGAGCACGGCCATCGTCTCCGGGAGGACGTGGCCCGCCTCGAACTCGCCCTCGGCGACCTCGACCTCGATCTCGACGGCGTCGGTGGCGGCCAGCGCCCGTTTGGTCTGGGTGACGGTCCACCCGGCCCACCACTGCAGGTCCGAGGCCGGGGCAGGGCCGAAGGTGCGCAGCCATCGCCGAGCCAGTTCGGCTTCGGCTCGACCCGGGTCCAGGGCGTCGAGCGGCGAGGTCGACCAACGCCCGACCGGCGCCCACCGATACTGGTTGGCGAAGGGGCTCGAACCGCGTGGACGGCCGCGGGCGATCTTGCCCTCCATGGCCAGGAGGGTGAGCACCTGGTTGTTCACCGCACCCTCCCCGCCGTACGCCTTGTCCTCGTGCTGGGTGATCCGCGTTGCCAGCGCCGGGACCGCCTCCGACAGCTCCGCCGCCAACGCCTCGCCCCGCTCGTCGAGCACGGCCAGCACATCGGCTCCGACGGCGTCGAGCCAGGCGCCCGCCCGTTCGACGCCGTTCTGCTCCAGCAGGGCCACGAGCCGCTTGCGGTTCGCCGCGGCGATCTTCGGGAGGCACGCCTGGTGGACCACACCGGCCAGGTCGGCCGGGAAGACGAACACGGTCCGCCGCATGCCCATCATCCGGATGAGCGCTCGCGACTCGTACTGGGCGTCGGCGAGCGCGTCCTCGGCGAGCCCGTCGACGCGAGCCCACGCCGACAGGACCACGGTCGCCGGATCCGTGGCGTGGAGCGCGACGAGATCGTCCACGACGTCGAGGAGCTCGGAGGAGCGAGCCCACGGCGCGAGGTGGTGGCGCGCTGCGACCGATCGTCGTCGTTGCTCGATGTCCACCCGTTCCACCGCGACATGCTGCCACCCCTGCGATAGACCGGGAGCATGACCCGCCTCGGCTACCAGATCCCCAACTTCACGTATCCGAACGTCGGTCCGAGCGAATTGTTCGACGTCGTCTCGGCCCAGGCCCGCGCCGCGGAATCCTCCGGATTCGACACCGTGCTCGTCATGGACCACTGGTACCAACTCCCGATGCTCGGGAGCCCGGACGAGTTCATGTTGGAGTGCTACACCCTGCTCGCCGGCCTCGCCGGAGTCACCGAGCGCGTACGGCTCAGCGCCCTCGTCACCGGCAACACGTACCGGAACCCGGCCATCCTCGCCAAGATCGTGACGACCCTCGACATCGTCTCGCGGGGCCGGGCCCAGCTCGGCATCGGCGCGGGTTGGTTCGAGCTCGAGCACGACTCGTTCGGCATCGAGTTCGGCACGTTCACCGATCGGTTCGAGAAGTTGGAGGAGGCGCTGCAGATCATCGGTCCGATGCTGCGCGGCGAGGCCGCCACGTTGAACGGCGCCCACTACACGGTGAACAACGCCGTCAACGCTCCCGCTCCGATCGGCAAGATCCCGATCATGATCGGCGGAGGCGGCGAGAAGAAGACCCTGAGGATGGTCGCCCAGTACGCCGACGAGTCGAACCTCATCGCCGATCGCGGCGACGTCCCTCGCAAGCTCGAGGCGCTGGCGGCCCATTGCGAAGCGCTCGGCCGGGACCGATCGGAACTGACCGTCTCCTACCAACGCTCGGCGTGCATCGCCCCGACGATGGAAGCGGCGCAGGCCGATCTGGCCCGGTACTTCGAGTTCCGCGGGCTCGACCTCGGGTCGATGCCCGACGAGATGCGGACCGCGGTCACGAGCCGGTTCATCGTCGGCGACCCCGACACCGTGGGGGAACAGCTGAGCGCGGACCTGACGCTCGGTATCGACGGGTTCACGATCAACGCCCCGGCCAACGGCCACCTCGAGGGTCGCGTCGAGCTCCTCGGCCAGACGGCGTCGAAGGTCGTCTTCGGCTGACGCTCGCGTCTCGCCAGCCCGTCAGGTCACCAGCTCCGTCACGTCATCGGCCCGTCAAGTGACCAGCATCGTGATCTGACGGGCGATCAGCGCGCCGGAGTAGGCGAGCACGGCCATGTAGCTGAACGCGATCACCGGCCATTTCCACGAATTCGTCTCGCGGCGCATGACCGCGATCGTCGAGATGCACTGCAAGGCGAACACGAAGAAGATCAGCACCGCCGCGACGGTGGGGGCATCGAACAGCTGGCCGCCGGTGCGCTCGTTCCGGAGCCCGGACAACGAGTCCCGGAGGTCGGTCTCGTCGGTGGCCACCGTCTGGGACAAGGTCGAGACGAACACCTCGCGCGCCGAGAAGCTCGAGAGCACGGCCACGTTGATCCGCCAGTCGAAGCCGAGCGGTGCGAACACCGGCTCCATCGCCCGGCCGAGATCGGCGGCGAAGGACTGCTCGATCTTGTACTCGGTCGCCTGGGCCTCGGTCAGTCCGGCCGGCGGCGTCACGCTGGGCACGTGGAGCAGGACCCACAACACCATCGAGGTGATGAGGATGATCCCGCCCGCTCGACGCAGGAACGAGGTCGCGGCTTCCCACACCTGGCGGAAGATCAGCTGCGCGGTGGGAACGCGATAGGGCGGGCTCCATCGTGAACGGCATCGAGTCCGAGCGCAGGACGCTCGACCGAAGCACCGCTGCGGCGATCAGCCCGGACATGGCGCCGAGCACGTACAAGCCGAGCAGCACCAACCCCTGCAGGCGCAGCGGGCCGAGCACGGAACGGTCCGGCACGAAGGCCCCGATCAACAAGGTGTAGATCGGGAGGCGCGCCGAGCAGGTCATGAGCGGGGCCGCCATGATCGTTGCGATCCGGTCCCGGGACGACGGGATCGAGCGGGTCGACATGATGCCGGGCACGGCGCAGGCGAACGACGACAGCATCGACACGAAGCACCGGCCTTCGAGCCCGAAACGGCTCATGAACCGGTCGATGACGAAGGCGGCGCGCGACAGATAGCCGACGCTCTCCAGGAACGAGATGATCAGGAACAGCAGGACGATCTGGGGCAGGAAGACCGCGACGGCGCCCGCACCCGCGATGGCCCCTTCGCCGATCAGCTGCCCGGGCCATCCGGGCACGAGGCGCATCACCCCATCCGCCGCCCAGGCGACCACCCGATCGAGAGCGTCCTGTATGGGCGCAGCCAGCACGAAGATCGCCTGGAAGAACGCCACCATCACGGCGGCGAACAGCACGAGCCCGCCGATCGGGTGGAGCACCACCCGGTCGACCAACTCGGTGCGGCGGCTCGGTTCGGGACGGCGGGCACCGGCTGCGGCCAGGACCCAGTCGACCCAGCGGGCCCGTCCGGCGTCGTCGGCGGGGAGCTCGTAGGTGGGACGCGACCAGTGCTCGACATCGCCGACCCGCTCGCGCAGCTCCTCCACGCCGACGCCTCGGTGGGCCACGACCGGGACGACCGGGATGCCCAACGACGCCGCGAGCGCCTCGGCATCGAGCGAACCGCCCCGCTCACCGAGCTCGTCGATCATCGTGAGCACCAAGCAGGTGGGCCGGCCGAGCGCCAGGGTCTCGGCGACGAGCAGCAGCGACCGCTCGATCGACGTCACATCGGCGACGAGCACGATCGCTTCGGGCACCTCGGCATCGGGCAGCCGCCCGGCGAGGTACTCGTCGACCACGGCTTCGTCGGGACTCGTCGGCACCAGGCTGTAGGTGCCGGGCAGGTCGACGACGAGCACCTCGGTCTCGCCGATCCGGGTGATCCCCTCGCGCCGCGTCACCGTGACGCCGGGGTGGTTCGCCGTCTTGGCCCGCCCGCCGGTCAGCTGGTTGAACACCGTCGTCTTACCGGCGTTGGGGCTCCCGATGAGTGCGATCCGTCGCGCCGCGGGCGGCGCGTTCCCACCGCAGGCATCACATCCATGGCAGTTCTTGCTCACGAGCCGGTTCCCTCGACGAGGAGTACGACCCGGCGGGCCTCGGTCGAGCGGAGGCAGAGCCGCGTCCCTCGAAGCTCGTAGATCGTCGGGTCGCCGAGCGGCGCCCGGCGCACGACGCGAACCTCGGTACCGGGGAGGAAGCCGAGCGACGCCAGCCGGGCGCCGATGGGCTCGTCTCGGCCGACCAGGTGATCCACCACCCCGTGGGCACCGACCGGGAGCGCAGCGAGTGTCGCTTCCGGGAGCGAGGTGGGCGTCACGTTAGGGGAGCCTAACGACGGCCCGCGGGCAGCACCACCACGACGGCGAGACCGGGCGGAATGGCCCCTGGCCGGGCGTCTTCGAGGTGCAGCGAGCCGCCGGACCCCCGGGCGAGTGCCTCGGCGATCGCGAGGCCGAGCCCGGTACCGGAATGGTCCGGTCGGGCCCGCCAGAACCGTCGCGTGGCCCGGACCTTGTCCTCGTCGGACAATCCGGGACCCTCGTCGGCCACGACGAGTCGCACCTGGGCGTCGTCGGGCACGATGCGCACCGTGACCGTGGCCCCTCGGGGGCTCACGAGCACCGCGTTGTCCAGCGAGTTGTCGAGGATCTGCTCCACTGCGCCGGGCACCGCTGATCGCCACCGGCCCGCTCGGGATCTCGACGGCCAGCCTGACGCCGGCCTCGTCGGCGACCGCGGCCCAGGTGTCGGCGCGATCGCGGACCACCTCGGCGAGGTCGAGGGTTCGCTCGCTCGGCCTTCCTCGGCTCGAGCCAGCTGGAGCAACTCGGTGACCAGATCCGAGCCGGGACGTCTCGTCGATCGCCGCCTCCAGTTCGGCGGCGTCGCCGGTTCGCTCGGCGCCGCTCGCCTCCACTCGCGACTGCAGGTTCTCCAGCCGCAGGCGGGCGCGGTGAGTGGGGTGCGCAGCTGGTGGGAGGCATCGGCGACGAACGAGCGCTGCTCTTCGAGCATGGCGTCGAGCCGCTCGGCCATCACCCCCATCGTGGCGCCCAGTCGCCGGACCTCCGGCGGCCCGGCGTCAGCCGGCGGGGCGAGATCACCGCTGGCGTAGCGGCGAGCCGTGTCGTCGAGCCGGCGGATCGGCCAGGCGATCGAGCGGGCGATGAGCCCTCCGATCAACGCCATCATCAGCAACACGATCACGGCGATGACGACCAGGCCGATCCAGAACCGATGGACTCGGGCATCGACCTCGGCGGCGCTCAGGGTCACCCGGAGGGCGCCGTGGACCTGGCCCGACGACGCGACCGGCACGGCGACGTAGACGAGATCGGCCCCCACCGTGTTGGAGTACCGGCTTCCGGCGGCACGCACGCCGGTCAAGGCGGTGGCGACCTCCGGCCGGGTCGAGAAGTCACGCGGCGGCGGGAGTTCGGTGTCGACCACCGACACGCCGCGATCGTCGACCACGACCACCCTCGCACCCGTCTTCAGCCGATACGACTGGGCCGCGGCGACGTCGGGAGTCTGGCCGGACTCGAGGGTGTCCTCGTAGATGGTGGCGAGCACGCTGGCGTCGCGTTCCACATCCGCGGTGAAGCGCTCCAGTTCCCGCTGGGAGTAGAAGATCGCGAGCGGCAACTCGAGCAACAACAGGACCAGCAGGGTGACCGTGAGGTAGCTGAGGAGCAGGCGGCGGGTCATCGAGCCGCAGGCGCGTCGGGCACGAGCCGATAGCCGACGGAGCGGACCGTTTCGATCAGCTCGGGCCGCAGCTTCTTGCGGAGCGAGGCGATGTGGACGTCGAGGGTCTTGGTCGAGCCCCACCAGTGTTCGTCCCACACCTCCCGGATCAGCTGGTCCCGGCCCCGGACCGCTCCGGCGTCCTGGGCGAGGCTGGCGAGGAGGTCGAACTCCTTGGGGGTGAGCGCAACCGGCTGACCGTCACAGGTGACCTGCCGGGTCCGGCGGTCGATCGCGATCGGCCCGATCTGTTGCTCGGCGACCGGCTCGGCGGTCCCGGCGGCGGTCGTGCGGCGGAGCACCGCCCGGATCCGGGCCACGAGCTCGCGAAAGCCGAACGGCTTGACCACGTAGTCGTCGGCGCCGAGTTCGAGCAGCATCACCCGGTCGAACTCGTCACCGCGAGCCGTCACGACGATGATCGGCACCGCGCTGCGGGTGCGGATGGTCTGGCACACGACCCGACCTTCCAGATCGGGCAAACCGAGGTCCAACAACACCAGGTCGTATCCGTCCGCGGCGAGGGCCTCGGCCCCGGTCGGCGCCCAGGTCACCTCGAATCCCTCTCTCGCCAGCCCCTCGGTGAGCGGGCCGGCGATGGTCGGGTCGTCCTCCACTACCAGCAACTTCACAGCTCCGAGGATGACAGGTTCGGCCTGGCCCCGAGGCGTCTTTGCCGAACCTTTGCCTTGCCCTGGCCGGCCGCTTGACCCCGGGTCCGTACCGTCTGAGCCATGAACACGACCGATTCCCCCGGATGGTTCTCCGGCCGCACCAAGCTCGTCACCATGGCGTCGGTGCTCGCCGTCGGCCTCGCCGGCGCCGTCGCCATCAGCGCCAACATCGGCATCTTGAACGCCGCCGCCGACACCAACGTCGGATCCCTCTCGGCGAGCGTGGACACCACGGCGGCGACCACGCCCCAGGTCGTGGACGTCTACGTGAACGACCCCACCACGACCACCTCGACCCCCGTCGCCCAGGACTTCGCCGTCGACAGCGCCGGCGTCGTCAGCGTCGCCCAGGATGCCGCCGGCCTCCGGATCGCCAACGTCCAGGCCAATCCGGGCTGGACCTGGTCACTCGCCCAGTCCGACCTCTCCTCGGTGGCGATCTCGTTCACCGACGGATCCCGAACCCTGGTCTTCCACGCCACGTCGACCGATCAGGGCATCGCCGCCACCGTCGAGGAGACCGTCGTCGGCCAAGCCGCTCCGGCTCCCGCCCAACCGGCCACCACCTCGCACCACTCGCATGACTACGAAGGACACGACGACGATGACTGAGTCGACTCGCACCCCTGCTGCCGCCCGTACCCCCCCGCACGCCCGGCACCCGCCGCAAGCACCCGGCCCAGGCCTCTCGCGTCGCCGCCGCCGGAGTCGGCATGGCGGCCATGTTCGGAATCGTCGGCGCCATGGCCGTCGCCGCCCAGAGCGGGACGGCCGGAGCCGACACCGTGCCGGCCACGGTCCCCGTCGCTCCGGTGGTCCAACCGGTCCAGATCGTGGTGCACCACACCACCAACGGCACGGCGACACCGATCGCCGCCCAGCCGGCGGCGCCCACACCGGTCGCGGTCCAGACCAAGGTCGTTGCGGCCCCGGCGCCCAAGGCGCCCGCCAAGAAGGCGACGACCAGTGGCAGCCACTGACCGCTCGACGCACCACGGCTCGATGAGCGAGCTCGTCGGTCGGGTGATGGGCAGCGAACTCCAGCTGATCGCCGTCGGCGGACCTCAGGACGTGGTCCGCCGGATCGCCGGCTTCCTCGACCAGCTCGAGCAGCACTGGAGCCGCTTCCTCCCCGACAGCGACATCACCCACATCAACCTCGCCGATGGGGCCTGGGTCACCGTGGCGCCCGAGACACTCACGCTGCTCGCCACGATGCAGGCCGGGGTCGAACTCACCGCCGGGCGGTACGACCCGACGATGCTGCCTCGGCTCGTGGAGCTCGGCTACGACGCCAGCCGCCATGATCCGACCAAGCGGACGCTCCTCCCGGCGCCGGCCCCTCGCCGCGGCGACCTCTGGGACATCGAGTTCGACACCGAGCACAGCGCGGTGCGGGTCCCGAGTGGGCTCGTGCTCGATGCCGGCGGCATCGGAAAGGGTCTCGCCGGCGATCTCGCCGTGCGTCGAGCCCTCGAACTCGGAGCGGACGGATTCCTGTGCTCGATCGGCGGCGACCTGTCGATGGGTGGCACGCCTCCCGACCCCGAGGGCTGGACGGTCGAGATCGAGCAGCCGGACCGGATCGGCTCGATCTGCCGCTTCGCCGTGCCGAGCGGGGGCGTGGCCACCTCGAGCACCGTGTCTCGCCGGTGGTTCATGGACCGGACCGCTCGACATCACGTCCTGGACCCGCTGACCGGTGAGCCATCGCCCACCGATCTCCTCACCGCAACCGTCGTCGCCACCACCGGCTGGCAGGCCGAGGTGCAGGCCACCGCCGCCCTGCTCGCCGGGAGCGACGACGCCCTCGATCTCCTCACGGGACGCGGACTCTCCGGTCTCGTGATCACCGACCTCGGCGAGATCCTCGCCACCGAGGACCTCGCGGTCCTCCCCCTCGAACCCGTCGGAGGACACCGATGAACCCGCAGATCTGGTGGTACGTGACCCGAGCGTCAGGCATCGTGGCCTGGCTCATGCTCACCGCTTCGGTGGTGTGGGGCATCGTGCTGTCGACCAAGGCCTTCCCGAACAAGCGCCGGCCCGCCTGGCTGCTGGACCTGCACCGCTGGCTGGGTGGGCTCACGGTCACGTTCGTGGCCTTCCACATCGCCGCCCTCGTCGCCGACAGCTACGTGCAGTTCGGAGCGCGCGACATCCTGGTCCCCTACGCCACGTCGTGGAAGCCCGGGGCGATCGCCCTCGGCATCGTCTCGATGTACCTGCTCGCCGCGGTCCAGGCGACCTCGATGGCGATGAAGAAGATCCCCCGCAAGTACTGGCGGATCGTCCACCTCTCGAGCTACGTCGTGTTCTGGTTGACGAGCCTGCACGCCGCCTTCGCCGGAAGCGACACGACGAGCCCGCTGTACCAGGCGACGGCGGTCGCTTCGATCGGGGCGGTCGCCTGGGCGGCGATGTACCGGGTGTCGAACCGCAAGTCGTTGCGGTCGGCCGCTCGGACGCGAGCGACGCTCCCGCCGCCGGACGCAGCGCAGGTGCCCGCCCGTGCTGGGGCAGGCGTTGCCGGTGCACCGCTCAATGGTGTTGGCGCGACAGCTTCAGGATCTTGAGGTTCAGCACGACGAACCTCCACAACTGACGCACGACACTCGACCGGCGAGCCAGCTCGCCGGTCGATGGCGTCGGGCCGGGAATCGATTCGGACATCGCAGCGCTCCTCATTCCGGGATCAGCCACCAGCCCGGACGGGCCTTGGCCTTGTAGATGAACAGGGTGTGGAGCAGCCGCTTCATCCAGTGACCTGCCAACCCGACCTCGCCGAAGGTCTCGGCTTGATCGCGACCGGTCTCGGGGAAGCGGCTCCGGTCGGGAACGATCGGCGACATCGTGATCGCCGCCGCGGCGCCGCTCCGCAGCCCGGTCCCGATCGACGCGATACATGCCGCGCCCATCTTCGCCATCGAGGCTGTGTGAGCCGGTGCCTGCGGGTTGCCGCTGGTGATCCGGTCGGCGATGGTTCGAGCAACGGTTCTGCCCTGGACCCCGCTCGGCATCCCGGTGCGGGGCGGGGAGGGAGCGACCGGCGTTCCGTCGGGCGTGGCGTACGGGCGGGAGATGGCGTGGGGCGGAGCGAACGCGATGCCGACCGCGAACAGGTTGGCGTACTCAGGGCTCTGATACGTCGACGGCCAGTCGGCCGCCTCCCAGGCCTCGAACGGCTTGCTCGTGTACTCGGCATCGACACGCATGAAGCCGCTCGGGGCGAAGAGCCGTTCGGTGATGTCGGTCCCGAGTCGGTCGAACGCCCGCAAGCCGGCGCCCCCGAAGGGAGGCAGCAGCATGGCGAAGTCGAACGGCTGCACGCCGGACTCGCCCGCGATCGTCTCGTACGCGACCTCGCTCGGACGGACCTCGGTCACGTGGGCACCGAGGATCACCCTGATGTCGCGCTCGGCGAAGAGTCCCGCCATCCATTCCTCGCTGGTGCGGGCTTCCCCGCCGTGTTCGAGCACCATCCCACCGACACCGAAGTCGCCGAGTTCGTGCTCGTTGGTGAGGTAGATCACCTCGGCGAGCTCGCGCACGCCGGCCTCGCGCAAGGTGTGATCGACGTTGAACACGTACTCGAAGGCCGCCCCCTCGCAGGTGCACGTGCCGTGGCCCATCCCGACCACCAACGTCTGGCGTTGCCCCGCACGCATCCGTTCGATGGCGGCATCGAGCGCCGCAGCGGCCTGGGTCGCGTGCGTGGCACTGCACACCGACACCGAGTTCCCGTCGGGCCCGAGACCGGGGGTCGCTTCGAAGCGAAGCTTGGGGCCGGTCGCGTTGACCAGGTAGTCGTAGCGCAGCAGTTGGGTCGTCCCCCCGTTGTGCGGCGCCGTCGAGACGATCTCGACCGCTCCCCGTGGATCGTCACGATCCCCTTCGGGCAGGAGCGCGACGGCCTTGGCTTGGTGGAAGTGGATGCCCCGGCGCTCGTAGATCGGGGCGAGCGGGAACGTCACCTGTTCCGACGTCATCTTGCCGACCCCGACCCAGATGTTCGAGGGGATCCAGTTCCATCGGGAGTTCGGGGAGACCACGACGACCTCGTGACCGCGCCCGAGGAGCCGCCGGAGGTGGAGCGCCGCGGTGTGACCCGACACACCCGCTCCCAGAACCACGACTCGTGACATACCGGACCTCCTCGTTCGGATGTCCGGAACATACCCCTTGGGGTATCAGTTGGCTAGGGTCCGAGGTCAGATTCCCAGGTGTCGCCGAGGCGCCGGAGCAGCGCGGCACGGAGCTCGTCGAGCGAACCCACGAGTTCGTCGAGCGAGCACTCCATCATGAGGTTGACCGTCTCGCTCGGGAATCGGCTCCGCCAATCGGTGTGCACACCGATCGAGTACTTGCCTCGGGCGAAGGCGTAGCCGAGCTCCCAGGCGGTGCCGTCGTCGGTCGTGATCCCGTTGAGGTTGGCCACCACCAGATCGCACCGATCGAGCGCGCCACGGTCGTTGGCGAAGATCTCCGCGATGTTGTCCGCGGTCTTCGGCGGATTGTCGCGATGGGGCAGGAACGTGTCGAACCCGGTCGAGGCGACCAGCGCCTCGACCCGTTCGATCCACCAACGCTCGCCCTCGTCGAACAGCGGTCCGGCGACGTAGACGAGCGGTCTGGAAGTCAGGCGATCTCCCCGACGACGAGCTGCGGCGCCACGTTCGTGTAGTTGGCGACGTCGGCCATGATCTTGGCGCCATGCTCGGCCATGGCGCTGTTGAGGGTGTCCTGGCTGTCGACGATGGCCCAGCCGATCGCCGCCCAATCGCCGCCGAGCGCCGTGGAGGCACCCCAGCTCTGGCAGCCCTCGCCGAGCGCCTCGGCGAACATGGGCATGTGGGTCGACTTGTAGTAGTCCATGTCGAAGGTCGAGTCGTCGGTCTTCGGATAGAGGATGTGCACGGAGATCATGGCCGTGGTCTAGCACTTCGGGGCGGGCCCGCCGTCACGCTGCCCCGCTCGTGCGGTCCTGGCCGATGGTCAGGCGATCAGGCCGGGGCGGCCGGCCCGCAAGGCGGCCAGCTCGGTGGTCAGGAGGGCGACGTGTTCGGCCTCCTCGGCCGCCAGTTCCCGGTACAGCTCGGCGACCGGTGACCCCTCGGCAGCCGACCGGAAGTGGGCCTCGGCCCGACGTTCCAGGTCGATCGCCAACTCGAGCAGATCGAAGGGATCATCGGGATGCGGCCGGCGAGCGGCGCGGAGGAACGCGGGGCGCAATCCGGCGCCCGGAACGGGTGGGACGTCGAGGTGGTAGCGCCGGACGAGGGTGTCGAGATGCTCGGTCTCCATCGCAGCGAGCCGGGTGAACAGCCCCGCCAGCCCGGGGTCGTCGGTCTGGCCCGACGCCGTCCGGTAGAAGTCCAGGCCGCCGAGTTCGATCTCCATCGCGGTCCGAACCGCGGCTCGGGCCTCGACACCGGCCCGACCGTCCAGATCGGCCAGACCGGGCATACCGGTTGCGCTGCCGGGGATCGGCGAGGGTCCCGACAACTCCAGGGCTCCGCCGCACGCCGGACAACTCCCGTACGGAAAGGCGAATCCCTCGCTCCGCTTGGCGCACTCGGTGCATCGCCAGGCCAGGGTGTCGCCGGCGCAGCAGATGGCGTCGTCGCCCTCGCCGTCGTCCGACGGGAGGCCGCAGCGCGGACAGTGGCCCGCCCCGAATCGTGCCGCTCCGACGGATGGGACCCCGGCTGCCATCGGCGCCGCGGTCGACGTGGAGGAGTCCCGGCCGGCCTCCTCGAGCGACCGGCCGTCCTCGATCCCGAGGTAGCGAGCGATGCCGGCCGCGGCTCGACGACCGGCGCCCATGGCGAGGATCACCGTCGCGCCACCCGTCACGATGTCGCCACCGGCGAACACCCCGGGCAGATTGGTCGTCTGGGACGACGGGTCGGCGGCGATGTAGCCCCGTTCGTCGAGGGTGAGGCCCGGGGTGGATCGGGTGATGATCGGATTGGGGTTCGTGCCGAGCGCCACGATCACCGTGTCGCAGTCCAGGTCCTCGTACCGGCCGGTGCCGACCGGACGACGACGGCCGCGTTCGTCGGGTTCGCCCAGTTCCATCTGCTCGACCCGCAGCGCGCGCACCGAGCCGGTCTCGTCGGTCAGGACCTCGGTCGGGCTCCGGAGCATGGCGAACTCGATGCCCTCCTCCTCGGCGTGGCGTAGCTCCTCGGCGCGCGCCGGCGCCTCCTCCCGGGTCCGGCGATAGACGCAACGCACCCTCGACGCTCCGAGCCGACGGGCGGTGCGCAGGCAGTCCATCGCCGTGTTCCCCGCTCCGACGACCACCACGTCGTCCCCGATCCCGACGGGCGTCTCGACCTCCGGGAAGCGGTCACCACCCATCAGATTGACCCGGGTCAGGAACTCGTTCGCGCTCACGACGCGTCCGGCGTGTTCGCCCGGGCTCCCGAGGAACGACGGGGCGCCCGCGCCGACCCCCAGGAACACCGCGTCGAATCCGAGCTCGTCGCGAAGCTGCTCGACGGTGAAGGTCCGCCCGATGACACGGTCGGTCTCGATCCGCACGCCGGCGGCCTCGAGCGCGGCGACTTCGCGATCGATGATCTCGCGGGGGAGCCGGAACGACGGGATCCCGTATCGCAACACGCCGCCGGCGACGTGCAATGCCTCGAAGACCGTCACGTCGACGCCGAGCCGGACGAGGTCCGACGCGCACGCCAGCCCGGCCGGGCCCGAACCCACGATCGCCACCCGCCGACCGACCGGCGCCGGCGATGCGGGGCGCGAAGCGTCCCGTGATCACCGACGAAGCGTTCGAGACGGCCGATCGCCACCGGCTCCATCCGCTTGGCGATCACACACTGCGCCTCGCATTGGGTCTCCTGGGGCACACCCGGCCACACACGGACGGCAGGACGCTCGACTCGTGGATGACGCCGAGGGCTCCGTCGACGTCCTTCACGAGCAGATGGCGGATGAACCGGGGGATGTCGATCGAGACCGGACAACCGGAGATGCACGTCGGACGGGAGCACTGGAGACAGCGTTCGGCTTCTCGGAGCGCTTCGGACAGCGAGTACCCGACCGTCACCTCGTCGAAGGTCCTCGCCCGCGCGGCCGGATCCCGTTCCGGCATCGGGACGCGGGTCGGTTCGATCTCCTTGAGCTTCTTGTACGTCCGCTTGCCCTCGACGAACAGGGTCTGTTCGACCCGGCACCGGTGGCCGTAGTCGTCACTGGCGGCGGACTCCTCCTCCTTGAACCGTCGCTGCCGAACCGTCAGCTCGGCGAAGTCGACGTGGTGGGCGTCGAATTCGGGACCGTCGACGCAGGCGAACCGGACCTCGCCGTCGACGGTGACCCGACACGACCCGCACATGCCCGTGCCGTCGACCATGATCGTGTTGAGCGAGACCCGGGTCGCGATGCCGTCAGCACGGGTCACCTCGGAGCAGGCCCGCATCATCGGCATCGGGCCGATCGCCACCACCAGATCCGGACGGTCCCGCTCGACGACCTCGGCCAGCGCGTCGGTCACGAGGCCGGCGCGACCGGTGGAGCCGTCGTCGCTGCACACGATGACGTCGTCGGCGAACTCGGCGAGCCGATCGGTCCAGAACACGAGGTCGGCGGAACGGAATCCGACGATCGCGGTGACGCGATGGCCGGCGGCGTGGAAGGCGCGCACCTGCGGGAAGATCGGGGCGACACCGAGCCCACCACCGACCAACACCACGTGGGCGGAGCCTGTTTCGGACACCCCGTCGATCTCGGCGGCGAGGCCGAGCGGCCCGACGAGATCGGCGATCGCGTCGCCCGTGGCGTACTTGTCGCGCATCTCGATCGTCGAGCGACCGAGGGCTTGGACGACCAACGTGACGGTCCCGTCGTCCGGGTCCATGTCGGCGATCGTGAGCGGGACGCGCTCGGATCCCTCGTGCAGTCGCACCATCACGAACTGGCCGGGACGGGCCGCGTCGGCCACGGCGGGGGCGACGACCTTCCACGCGAAGGTCGTCTCGTTGAGGAGGGTCCGCTCGACGATCTCGTACATCCGCTTGCGAACGTACGTCGGTGTCACCGGGGCAGGACCAGGGTCCTTCGGTCCGCCCCGCCGGGTCGCCGGTCAGCGGTCCTGGGCCGTCACCACCCCTCCGAGCGGACCCGAGACCGCCCGATCTCGGGCCCGCTCCGGAGCGGGCTACAGCGCTGCGGCGACCTCGTCCTTCAGGGCTTCGGGCGGGATCGTCGGCTCGAACCGCTTCACGACGTTGCCGTCCCGATCGACCAGGAACTTGGTGAAGTTCCACTTCACCGAGTCGTTGCCCAGGAACTGCGGGAAGTTCGCCTCGAGGAACGGGTTGAGCCGATCGGCACCCGGAGCATCGGGCCAGGTGCCCGGAGCTTCGGAGCGCAGATACTGGTAGAGCGGGTGGGCGTCGTCACCGTTCACGTCGATCTTGGCGAAGACCGGGAACGTGACGTCGTAGTTGACCGAGCAGAACTCCTGGATCTCGTCGTCGGTGCCGGGCTCCTGGGCGCCGAACTGGTTGCAGGGGAAGCCGACGACGGCGAGTCCTTGGTCCTTCAGCTCCCGGTGCAGCGCTTCGAGGCCCTCGTACTGGGGGGTGAGGCCACATTTGCTGGCGACGTTCACGACGAGCATCACCTTGCCGGCGAATTCCGAGAGCGACTGCTCGCCTCCGTCTGCCCGCTTCACCTCGTACTCGTGGACCGACATGCTCCGTACCTCCGGGTTCCGTGCCGTTGCTCGGCGCTCGATGGGAACGTACCCGAGATCCAGCGGCCGACCGTCGCCCTGCTCGGCGCCACGGCCCGACCCGGCGAGGCGGTGTGGGACGATGTCGCGATGTCCAGACGCTGGGTCCCACTGCTCGTCGCGTGCCTGACGGCGCTGGGCTGCGGCACCGTCGACAGTCCGGTGGAGACGATCACCCTGACCGAGCCCGGCCCGCGTCCGGTTGCCGGTCCCCCCGACGCGTCCGTGGTTCCCGATGCGTCCGTGGTTCCCGATGCGTCCGACGTTGCCGACGACGCCCCGTCGTCGACGGATCCCGCGTCGTCAACGGGTGCAGCCGACCCGGGCCCGGCGGCATCGGTGGTCCCCGAGGTCGTGTGCGTCAGGAACGTCTTCGGAGACGTCGGCGTGAGCTTCGCCTACACCAACTCCGGGACCTCGCCGATCGTGATCGAGGATCCCGTCGACAATCGGCTCACCGATCAGGTCGTGGACGACGATCCGAACGTGCCGACGGTGTTCGCTCCGGGCCGGGTGTCCCCGGCCTTCTACGTGTTGGCGGGCGGCCCGAGTCCGTCCTGGACGTTGACCGGACCCGACGGGGTCACCCGGACGGCGACGGCGGACGAGGACACCCCGACGTGTGACGACACGTTGCTGCAGGCGACGACGCCCGACGAACGAACGCCGGATCTCACCTTCAGCTACCAGGTGGTACCGGCGTCCGGTCCCCCGCGGTCACTCGATCTGCTCGCCGTGGTCAGCGGCGTTCCCGAGACGAGTGTGTGCCCGACCGGTCTCGATCCCCTCCCGGTCCGCATCACGACCGACGACGGATGGGGCGAGGCGGGCTCGGACGGCCCCGTCGCTCGCCGATCGATCGAGCTGTTCGACGACAACGGACCCGACGCCGTCCCGGGGCACCAGATCGCCGTGGTGACCGTGGCCGCGCTCGTCACCGACCGATGCGGCGGGGCCGGGGCAACGACCGAGTCGTGGCCGAACAACCCGGCGTTCGACCGCCTGCTGTACGGGGTGACGGTGTGCGCGACCTCGGACGGTCGCAACGTGTCGATCCAGCTGGTCGATGCCCCGTTCGGCTGCCCGTTCAGCCCGCCGGCCACGAACGGCGTGAGGATGCGGTGAGGTTCGATCACCTCAGCCGCCTGGCCAAGGCATGGCTGAGCGCCGACGAACCGCCCCGATGGCAGGCCCTGCCCGGGAGCGCGGTCCTGGCGGACCTGAGTGGCTTCACCCGGCTCACCGAAACCCTCTCGGCCCGCGGTGCGGAGGGGACCGAGGTCCTCCATCGCGCCCTCACGTTGTGCTTCTCCTCGATGCTCGGACCAGCGCTGGTCGCTGGCGGCGACGTGATCGGTTTCGCCGGCGACGCGGCATTGGTCTGGTTCGACGGTGACGGACACGAACGCCGCGCCGCGCAGGCCGCGATCGCGATGCCGGAGAATCTCGCCCGGCTCCCTGCCGCGGTCACCGGCGGCCGTCGCCTCCGGGCCAGCGTGGGCGTCCACGCCGGAACGTTCACCGCCATGCTGGTCGGCTCGCAGCAGCGGAGCATCGTCTGGTGTGGGCCGGAGATGTCGACGCTCGTTCGACTGGAGGCCGCCGCCTCGCACGGCCAGGTCCTCGCCAGCCCGACGATCGCGGCCCGACTGGACGGTGACGGGGTCGGACCGCCGGCCGGACCAGGGGTGGAACTCCGACGACGGGGCCGCCGCGGCGCAGCCGAACTGGCCGAACGCTCGATCTCCGACGATCGGGCATCGACGGGCGACGGCGCCGTGGACCGGGGCGTGCTCGAGCGGTGGATGACCCTGCTGAGCCCCGCCGTGCACACCCTCGTGACGGCCGACGTGCCGGTCGCCGACCATCGGTCGGCCTCGATCGGGTTCATCGCGCTCGACGGGCTCGGTGATCGACTCCGACGTGAGGGCCCTGACGCCGTGCACGACGCACTCGGGGAGATGGTGAACGCCGTCGTCGCGGTGGCGGACGAACTCTCCGTCGCGTGGCTCGACACCGATGTCGGACCCGACGGGATCAAGCTGTTGCTCGCCGCAGGAGCACCACACGCCGTCGAGGACGACGAAGGGCGGATGCTGTTCGCGCTGCGTCGGATGCTCGACGAGTGCTCCGTCCCGTTGCGCGCCGGAGCCCAACGCGGACAGGTCTTCGCCTGCGCGCTCGGGGTGCCGGGGCGGCGGACCTTCACACTCCTCGGCGACCCGGTGAACGTGGCCGCCCGTGCCCTCGGCGTCGCCGGAGCGCGCGAGCTGGTGGTCGGCGACGGTCTCGGGGTCGCCGAGCGCACCTTCGTGACGGCCTCGTCACTCGGTCCGATGCAGCTGAAGAACCGAACCGCTCCGATGGAGATGTGGCGGGTCGATCGCGTCGGTGCACCCAGCCCGGTGCAGTTGGGGCAGTTCGGGCGCGTGAACCGCGGTCGGCGAGGCCGCACGAGCGACGCCGACCGGGTGGCGTCGGCCTGGAAACGAGCCGTCGCAGGACGCGGCGCCGCCCTCTCGGTCGTCGGCGAGGCAGGTATGGGTTCGTCGGCGCTGCTGCAGGACGTGGCGGAGCTGGCCGGCGGGGCGGCAACCCTGGTCGCGGGCGATCCGTTCCGATCGTTGGTGCCGTACTCCACGGTCGCATCGATCGTGGTCGCCCTCGCCGCCGCAGCCGGTCACGGTGAGGACGACCGAGCTGCCAGCGGGGAGGGATCCTCGACCGAGATCGCATGGCGCTGGCTCGCGTCGTTCGCCCCGATGCTCCCGGAGACCGAGCGAGACTGGCTCGACGACGCAGCGGCCGCGATCCAGCGGCGGCCGGTCGGCCCGGGCGCCGACCCCGTCGCGACCGCCCGCCGAGCCCGAGGAGCACTGGTCGCGCTGATCGCCGCCGCCGCCCCGAGCCCGTGGCTACTCGCCGTCGACCGCTTCGACGACGTGGACGATGCGTCCCGGCTCACGATCCACGACCTCCGAGAGCTCGCCGACGAGCGCCCCTGGTTCGTCGTGACGGCGAGCCGTCCGAGCGAGACCTCGGACCATTCCGGACGAGCCGACACCTTGGCGCTCGCGCCACTCGATCCCGACGAAGCGGCCCAGCTCGTCCTCGAAGTCGAACCGCTGCTTCGCGACGATCAGGTGAACCGGATCGTCGCCGCGGCGAACGGCAACCCCTTCGTGCTCACCGAGCTGGTGCAGCATCCCGATCGCAGCGAACTCCCCGACTCGCTGGAACGGCTGGCCACGGCACGGATCGATGCCCTGCATCCGCGGCTTCGCGTCCTGGTCCGCGATGCCTCGGCCTTCGGTCGGTCGGTCCCCCTCGACCTGATCGGCGAGGTGCTCGGCCGCCCCGAGCTGGCCGATCCGGAGGCATGGTCGGGGACCCAAGCGGTGCTCCGGCCGGTCGGTCCGAGGTCCCTCGTCTTCCGACACGATGCGTACCGGCTTGCTGCCTACGCGTCCCTCACCTTCCAACGGCGACGTCAGCTGCACGGCGCCATCGCCGACCGACTCGTCGAGTCCGGTGGCGTGAGTGACGCCGAACTGTCGCTGCATTTCGAGGAAGCGGGCCGGACGCGCGAGGCCTTTCCGCTCGCGGTGGCGGCTGGACGTTCGGCGGCCGCCAGCGGAGCACTGGTGGAGGCCGGCGAACTCCTCGGCCGGGCAGCCCGCATGGCACGGATCGTGGATCGCTCGGCGCGAGGAATGCTGCTGTTGGAACAGGGCGACGCGCTCATGCAGCTCGGCGATCTCGCAGGGGCCGGGAAGGCCTTTCGGTCCGCGGGCCGCGAGCTCGGGGATCCGCTCGACTTCGCCGATCTCTGCAGCCATCGCGCCGATCTCGCCATTCGCCGGGCCCGCTACGCCGAGGCTCGCGCCGCCGCTCGGCGCGGCCTGCTGCTCACCGCGCCGTTCCCGGAGGCGGCCGAGCTGCGCGGCACGTTGTTGCTCGACGATGCCGCCGCACTCCACTTCATGGGCCGCCACGGAGACAGCCGGGAGTTGGCGACCGACGCGCTGGCCGCGGCTGTGGCCGTCTCGAGCCCGATGTTGGAAGCCCGAGCGCACCTCCACCTCGAGATGGTGCTGAGCAACGAACTGGATCCGCGGGCCGTCGAGCATGGCGCCCGGGCCGTCGAGATCTTCGAGTCCATCGGACATCACCGTCACCTCGCCGAAGCCCTGAGCAACTGCGGATTGACGGCGATGGGCGCGGGCCGTTGGAACGAAGCGATCGACCTGTACGGCCGAGCCGCCGCAGCCGCAGCGCGCACGGGCGACACCAGAACGGTGGCGATCGTCGAGCTGAACACCGCCTTCCTGGTGCTCCGTCAGGGCCGACCGGAGCTCGCCGACGCCTTCGGTGCTCGGGCGTCGAGGGTGTTCGAGGCGGCTGGTCTCGAACTGCTCGGGGCCTACGCGTGGTTGCTTCGGAGTCAGGTCGCCGCAGCCGAGTCGCGGTACGCCGACGCCGATCGTCTGCTCGCCGCGGCACGCGATCGTTTCGAAGGGCTGCACGACCGTGCGATGTTGGCGGATTGCGACGTCGTGGCGATGGACCGGCTGCTTCGGCAGGACCGGCACCACGATGCGTTGGCGCTCGTCCCACGCGTCGAGCGGAACCTGCCCCTGGCCGACGAGACCGTGCACGTGACATTCGGGCTGTGTCGAGGCCTCGCCGAGGTCGGCTCCGGACACGTGGAGACGGGAGTCGCGTTGATCGACGACGCGCTGGACCGGGCGCGGCGAACCGAACGGACGTACGAGGAGTACCTGTGCCTCGGCGCACTGGTCGATCTCGAGCAGACCCACGGTCGCCGGGCACCGATCGGAGCACGCGCCGACCGGGACGGCATCGCGAGCAGGCTGGGGATCCACCGCCCGATCGGTTGAGCGACCCGGCCGGATCCTGGCCGGAGCGGAGCCCGATCCTCGCGCCTCGCGGTCAGAGGGCCCCGACCCGCCCTCGGGCCTGGTGGATCGCCGGCAGCACACCGTTCGTTCCGGTGACGTCGCCGATGTAGGTGATCCCGAACGTCGGACCGTCGGGGCCGCTCATCTCGGCGAGGTACTGGCCGAGCTCGCGGTTCGGGGAGTTGTACGTGACGATGACGACCGTGCGGGCCTCGAGGACCCGGTCGCGTTCGGTGAACGGGACACCGATGTGGACCCGTTCCGCCTCGATCGAGCGGAGGTGGTGGCCGCCGATGAAGTCGAACGAACCCCGCATCAATCGTTCACGAGCGGCCTCCACCGTGGCCGGCGGATACGGGAGCGTCGCTCCGATCGATTCCAACCGTCCGACCATCGTCACCGCCAGCCCCGCTTCGAGGAGGGCGTCGCAGACCGAGATCGCCTCGAAGGTCCCGGTGTCGTCGAACACGACCGCCGGACCGACCAGGTCGGCGCGACCACCGAAGCCGAACACGTCCCAGGACGTGTGGACGTGGGGAAGGTCGTGGCCAGGAATCGGGGTGACAGGAGCGGAGAGCTGGAACCCGTCGCGTCGAGGCGATCCGCCGGTCGCGATGACGACTTCGTCCGGCGCCAATTCCTCGATCACGTCGGGGTCGACCATCGACCGCAGGCGGATCGTGACGCCGAGCCGCTCGAGCTCGCCCGCCAACCACTCCGTGATGGCTCCGATGTCGGCCCGGTGCGGCGCGGTGGCGGCGATGGCCACCTGCCCACCGAGTTGGCGCGTCGCCTCGTGCAGGTGGACCTCGTGGCCGCGCAGGGCGGCCGTGCGCGCCGCCTCGAGCCCGGCGGGACCGCCGCCGACGACGAGCACCCGCTTCTTCACCGCGGCCGGACCCACCGGCTCGAAGGGGATCTCGGTCTCTTTCGCCGCGGCGACGTTCACCACACAGCTGAGCTGACCGGTCGCCATCATCTGGCCGACACACCCGATGTTCGAGCCGATGCAGGGCCGAACGAGGTGGGCGTCACCCCGCCGGGCCTTGTTGACCAGTTCGGGATCGGCGATCAGTGCCCGGACCATCGACACCAGGTCGGCCTGACCGTCGGCGACGATCTGGCTGGCGTGGTCGAGACTCATGATGCGCCCGACGACCATGGTCGGCTTGGTGAGCGACGGCGTGATCCGGGCGTTGATCGGCATCTCGCTGCCGAGCGGATCGTCCATCGGCGACAGGAGTTTGTGGAATCGCCAGTAGGAGCCCATGTGCAGCGACACGTAGTCGACGTACGGCTCGACGAGCGTGGCGATCTCGGCGATGTCCTCCGGGGTCAGACCGCCGGGCACGTATTCCTCGTTGGGGAGCCGGATGCCCACGCAGTAGTCGGTGCCGACCTCGTCGCGCACGGCCGTGAGGACCTCCATCAAGAACCGCATCCGGTTCTCGAGCGAGCCCCCGTACTCGTCGGTGCGGATGTTCATCGCCGGGGACAGGAACTGCTCGATCAGGTAGCCGGAGGAGGCGTGGATGTCGATGCCGTCGAGCTCGCCGGCCTTGCACCGGCGGGCGGCGAGGGCGAACGCCTCGACCATCTCGGCGATCTCCGCGGTCGACATCTCGAGCGGCACGCCGCCGACCATCGGGTTCGGGATCGGGCTGGAGGAGACCTGGAACGGCGACTTCTTCGGCCGGGTGGCCGAGCCCGGGTGGTAGATCTGCTGGAACATCCGCATGCCGTAGGGACGGATTCGCGCCATCAGCTCCCGGTAGAAGGGGATGCAGTCGTCGCTGTAGAGCGGGGTCACGCTCGGCGCGTTGGCGTGGACGCCCGTCGCCTCCAGTGTGCTCATCCCGACGCCGCCGGCGGCCCGGGCCTCGTGGTAGGCGATCAGCTTCTCGCCGGCAAGCAGGGTGCCGTGGGCACTGCGGACGATGCGGTTGGGGATCGTCAACGGTCCGCACTGCACCGGCTCGAACAGGTTGTCGTACACAGGGACTCTCCTCGGCGACTTACTGGAGACTGTCTCCAGTATCGCAGCTGATCGCCGACCTGTCCCAGGCGAGGCCCGCTAACGTCGCGCCATGCGCCCGACCGACGATCCAGGCGTCGTCGCCGCGACCGAAGCGATCGTCGGTGGCGATCATGCGAAGCTCGAGGAACTCCTCCGCTCCGATCCAGCGCTGGCGACGGACCGTCACGGGTCCGAGCAGATGTCCCGCACCCTGCTCCATGCGGCCACGGACTGGCCGGGCAACTTCCCCGGCGTGGCGCAGACGATCGCGTTGCTCGTCGCCGCAGGTGCCGGCGTCGACGCTCGCTTCGAGGGTCCGCACACCGAGACCCCGCTCCACTGGGCCGCCAGCAGCGACGACGTGGCCGCCCTCGACGCCCTCCTCGACGCCGGTGCCGACATCGAGGCGGACGGGGGCGTCATCGCCGGGGGCACTCCGTTGTTCGACGCCGTCGCGTTCGGGCAGTGGAACGCGGCCCGGCGGCTCGTCGAACGAGGCGCACGGACCGAGCTCTGGCACGAGGCGGCACTAGATCTGAGCAAGGCCTTGTCCGACCGACTGGCGGCGAATCCGGCGCCGACGATGGACGACCTGGACAACGCGCTGTGGCACGCGGCCAATGGCGGTGCGGCGGCGAGCGCCGCGCTGCTCCTGGCCGCCGGGGCGAATCCCGATCGGGTCAGCTGGGACGACCTGTCCCCCATCGGTGCGGCCGAACGGGCCGGCCACGCCGAGCTCGCCGAGGCGCTGAGGCGGCACCGCCGCGCACCCTGACGGGGAGTCGTCTCCGGCGACGCTGGACCTGGCGGTCGCAGCATCGAGCACGACCAGCCGCCGGGGGCGGCGCAGTGGGTTGGCCGAAACGCGAGCCCCCGCTAACCGCGGGCGAGATGGCGTTCGTCGTCGTACGCCGCACCGGCCAGGGCGCGCGCCTCGGCTCCCTCGACACCGATCGCCTCGAGCAGGCGGGCCACGACCTCGGCGCCGAAACCCTCACCCGTCTGGCCCGAGGCCCCGGGGCTCGTGCCCGAGGCGTCGTCGACGGCCACCAGGCGGCGCAGCGCGGCCATCAACGTGCCGGTCACGAGGTCGACGGTGACCGGGTCGTCGCCATGGGTGAAGCGGCCGAGGAGGTGGCCGTCGGCCAGGTCGGTCCGGAGGTGTCGTTGGACCGCCGCGTGCAGCGGCGTCGGGGTGTCGCTGAGACGCAGGACGGCGCGGCCCCACCGAGGATCGCGGAGGCCGGCGTCGAGGACACGAACCGAGGCCACGGCGAACCGCCAGGCGGGATCGGCGCCCTCGGTGTCGTCGGCACTTCGATTCGTCAGCGCCGTGAGCGACTCACGGGCCAGCGTCTGGATGAAGTCGTCCCGGTCCACGAAGTGGTTGTAGAAGGTGCCGTTCGAGACGTCGGCGGCGACCACGACGTCGGACGCGGTGAGCGCCTCCCCGCGCTCGGCCATCACCTGCATCCCGGCGTCGAGGAGCTTGCGGCGGGTGCGTTCGCGCTTGCTCGGCCGCGCCTGGCTCATCGCCGCACTCTACACCGCACTCCCCACAATTGACAATCTTGTCATTTCTGACAAAGATCCCAGTTCCGAGCCGATCCGAGGAAGCGACCTGACGCACACGACGGGTCGGCGACCACCCGGTCGCTGCTGATCGCTCGGACGACCCGCTCGCTCGAAAGGACTCGGCACCATGCCTGACTCCCCGCCACACGTCCCGTCTGACGCACCCGCCGCTCGGCTCGCGCTGAGCCACACCACCGTCGCCGTCCGAGACCTCGACGCCATGCTCGACTTCTACTGCGGTGTGCTCGGCTTCGCCGTCACCAACCGAGGCGAGATCGGCGCGGGCGAGATGGCGTTCCTCTCCCAGGACCCGACCGAGCACCACCAGATGGTGTTCGTGTCCGGCATGCCCCAGCCAGAGCACCAGTTCGTGATGGCCGACCATCTGGCCTTCCGGACCGGCACCCTGGACGATCTGCGGGCGATCGGAGCGCGCCTCGACGCGGCCGGAATCGCCGGGGTCATCCCGATCGACCACGGCAACGCGTGGTCGCTGTACTTCAACGACCCCGAGGGCAACGGCCTCGAGTGCTTCGTCGACAGCCCGTTCCACGTCGCTCAACCGTTCGCCGACGGGCTCGACCTGTCGGCCGACGACGCGACGATCGAGGCCCACACCCGAGCCAGGATCGAGAACCACGCCGAGTTCCAGCCGATGGCGGAGTGGAAGACCGCGTTCCGGGCCCGCCTCGACGGCCGGACCGAAGGGGCGTAGGCGATGGACCTGGGAATCGCCGGGCGCCGGGCCGTGCTGCTCGCATCGAGCCGTGGGTTGGGTCGGGCATGCGCCGAGAGCATCGCCCGCGAGGGAGTGCACGTCGTCGTGAACGGGCGCACGCCAGCCGATGTCGACGCCGCCGTCGCCGAGCTCCGTCGGGTGTACGACGTCGAGGTGACCGGCGTGGTCGGCGACTCGTCGACGGCGGAGGTCCACGACGCGCTGCTCGATGCGTGCCCCGAGCCCGACATCGTGCTGCTCAACGGGGAGGGACCGTCGCCGACCCCGTTCTCGCAGCTGACCGGCGACCGGCTCGACGCCGCGTTCCGTCAAGCGGTCGTCGGTCCGGTCGGGTTCCTCCAGCGGGTGGTGCCCGGCATGGTCGAACGGCGCTTCGGTCGAATCGTCGCCGTCAGCTCGGCCATGGTGAAGTCCCCCAACCCGATGATGAGCCTGTCGCACGGGACACGCCTCGGCCTCGCGGGCATCCTCAAAGGGCTCTCGAAGGAGGTCGTCGCTCACAACGTGACGGTCAACCAGCTCCTCCCGGAGCGGTTCGACACCGGACGTCAGCAGCAGATGGCCGAGCTGGTGATGAAGTTCAAGGGCGTCACCTACGACGAGGCCCGCGCCGAGCAGGTCGCTTCGATCAAGGCCGGTCGGCTCGGTCGTCCCGCCGAGTTCGGCGACGCGTTCGCGTTCTTGTGCTCGGCCCAGGCCGGCTACCTGTCGGGCCAGAGTCTGCAACTCGACGGCGGCAGCTACGAAGGGATCTTCTGATGACGGGCGACCGCGAGCCAGCCGTCGACCCCGACCTCGTTCTCGAGGTGGATGTGGATGTGGAGGTCGAGGTGGACGTCGACGTGCTGATCGTCGGGGCGGGGCCGGTCGGGATGCTCGGCGGCATCCTCGCCGACCGCCAAGGGCTCACTGCGCTCGCGGTCGAGCGGCGGGACGGACCGCAGACAGCACCGGCGGCCCATGTGGTCAACGCCCGCACCTACGAGATCTGCCGGCAGGCCGGGCTCGACATGCAACGCATCTTCACCGCTGGCAAGGATCCGGCCGATGCCGGACACGTCAACTTCGTCACCCGGCTGAGTGGCGACCTGATCGGTCGTCTGCCGTTCGAGCGTCAGGGCGAGGCGTGCCTCGAGGCACCCCGACTCCCCTGCGCAACCTGTCCCAGCATCGCTTCGAACCGATCCTGGCCGACGAGCTGCGGCCTCGCCCGGCGCCGAGTTGCGCTACCGACACCAGTGGGAGCGCTCGGAGGAGCTCGACGACCAGGTGATCTCCGACCTCGTCGACCTCGACTCCGGCGACACCGTCCGGATCCGGAGCCGCTACGTCATCGGCTGCGACGGCGCCGGAAGCCGGGTCCGCAAGCAGCTCGGCATCGAGATGGTGGGGCCGCCGCTCCTCCAGTGCTTCTTGATGATCCACTTCGCGGCGAACCTCCGTTCCCTCACCGCCGACCGACCGGCCGTGTTGCACTTCACGCTCGACCCTGAAGCTCCCGGCACCTTCATCGCCCACGACGTCGAGTCCGACTGGGTGTTCATGCACGCCATCGACCCCTCGACCGAATCGGTCGAGGACTACGACGACGGCCGGTGCCGGGAGGTCATCGAACGGGCGGCCGGAACGGAACTCGACGCCGAGATCCTGGGCAAGGGCACGTGGTGGATGAGCTCCCAGACCGCCGACTCGATGGGGCACGGCCGGATCTTCCTGGCCGGCGACTCCGCCCACCGCTTCCCGCCCACCGGCGGGCTCGGCCTGAACTCCGGGGTGCAGGACATCCACGGCCTGATGTGGCGTCTCGCCGCGATCGTCGCCGGCCGAGCCTCCGAGGCGCTGCTCGATTCGTACGAGGTCGAGCGCATCCCCGTGGCGCAGAACAACGCCCACCAGTCGCTGACGAACGCCATCAAGTTGGTCGAGCTGCCGGCCGCGCTCGGCACCGACGCCGAGCCCACGACCGAGCGGTTGCACGCCTCGCTCGCGGACCCGTCGAGGGCCGATCGGATCGCGGCCGCGGTCGAAGCGCAGCGAGAACACTTCGATCTGTTCGGGCTGCAACTCGGCTACGTCTACGGCCAGGGCGCGCTGGTTCCCGACGGGTCGTCGTCCGGGCCGGGGTCACCGGGTGAGTACGAGCCGACGGCACAGCCGGGTGCGCGGTTGCCCCACGCCTGGGTCGACGGGGTCGGCGGCACCTCGACGCTCGACTTCGTCCCGATCGACCGACCCGTGCTGTTCACCTTCGGCGACCACGAGCGTTGGGTCGACCGACTCGGCGGTGCGCGAGGCGGCGAGGCGATCGCGGTCGTGCGGGTCGGTGTCGACACGCCGGCACTCGACTCCTGGCGGCGCCTCTGCGCCATCGACGATGACGGCGCCCTCCTGGTCCGCCCCGACCACCACGTCGCCTGGCGTGCTCGCAGCGGACCCGACCCGGTCGGATTCGAGCGAGCACTCCTCACGTTGGCCGGACGAAGCTGACCCCGGCGTTGACCCCGACCCGACAATCGGCGCGACCTCGTGCTCAGCCGGGGAAGCTGACCGCCGGCAGGTCGCCCATCGCCGCGGCGATGTCGTCGGCCGGGTACTCGTAGCGCTCGAGCTGGCCACTGAGGTAGGCGTCGTAGGCCTTCATGTCGAAGTTCCCGTGCCCGGACAGGTTGAACAAGATGACCTTCTCGTCGCCCGTCTCCTTGCACGCCAGCGCTTCGTTGATCGCGACGCGCACGGCGTGGTTCGACTCCGGTGCAGGAAGGATGCCCTCCGCCTTGGCGAACATGATCCCGCCCTCGAACGTGTCGAGCTGGTCGATCGCCTGCGCCTCGACGTACCCGCCGTTCACGAGGCGGAGACCTGAGCGCCATCCCGTGGTACCGCAGGCCGCCGGCGTGGATCCCGGGCGGGATGAACCCGTGGCCGAGGGTGTGCATCTTGATGATCGGCGCCACGCCGACCGCATCGCCGTAGTCCCACGATGTACTCGCCACGTCGGCGTCGGACATGCTGCGGGCTCGACGGCGATGATCCGGGTGCCCTTGTCGTTGCTCCGCAGGAACGGGAAGGCGATTCCGCCGAAATTCGACCCACCGCCGGCGCACCCGATCACGACGTCGGGTACTCCCCGGCCATCTCCATCTGCTGCAGCGACTCCTCACCGATCACGGTCTGGTGGAGCAGCACGTGCGGCAGGGCCGACCCGAGGGAGTACTTGAGCCGTCCGCCGGACGTGACGGCGGCTTCGACGCCTTCGGAGATGGCGACACCCAGCGAGCCGGGATGATCGGGCCGAGCGGCCAGCAGGCCGCGTCCCGCCTCGGTCTCCATGGAGGGGCTGGCGAACACCGTGGCGCCGTAGGCCTCCATCACGTTGCGCCGGAACGGCTTCTGGTCGTAGCTGACGCGGACCATGAAGATCTTGCAGCTGATGTCGAAGAAGTTGCATGCCATCGCCAGCGCCGAGCCCCACTGACCGGCGCCCGTCTCGGTCGTGAATCCCTCGTAGCCCTCGTCCGCGCAGTAGAACGCCTGCGCCACCGCGGTGTTCGGCTTGTGCGAGCCGACGGGTGAGACCCCTTCGTACTTGTAGTAGATGTGGGCCGGGGTCCCGAGCGCCTGCTCGAGCCGGCGAGCACGCAGCAAGGGGGTCGGCCGCCACAGCTTGTAGATCTCGCGCACGGGCTCGGGAATCTCGATGAAGTCGTCCATCGACATGTCCTGGGCGACCTGCGCCTTGGGTGACAGCACCTGCATGAACTCCGGCGTCACCGGCTCACCGGTCTGCGGGTTCAGAGGCGGCAACATCGGCACCGGCATGTCGGCGTTGATGTTGTACCAGGCGAACCTCTCGGGCAAGACCGAAGCGGATCGTCACCCATGCGGTCAGTGCCCCCATGTCGCAGTTCGTCCAGGAGCGGGCGGCGCGCGCTTCGAGCGTCCGGCCCCGGCGGACTCTAGTCACGAGCCCCGGTAGCGTTCGCAGCCGTGAGCCAACCCGACATGCCGCTGACCGGACCGATCGTCGTCTCCTTCGTCGGCCCGTCGGGCGTCGGCAAGACCACGCTCTGGAGCACCGTTCGCCGCCATCAACGCAGGGTCGTACGATGTAACGGTCAAGCCACGCCCCACGGATTCGATAGACAAACCCGGCTCGATTCCTCCCGCCATCGCGAGGCCGGCGCGTCCGATGCTGCTCGCCGGAGCGGGCACCTGCGTCCTGTTCCTCGATGCGTCCGCGGATTCCGGCAAACCGGCGGTTCGGAACGGCTCGCAGGGGACGCCGGTGACCATGAGGCGGACGAGCACCACACGGCGTCAGCACGGCGCTCCCGGACCGAGGCAGCCGAAGCTCGCTGGATCGGCGAGGTGGTGGATCGTCATCTCGGCCACGTCGACCTCGTGTTGGCCGAAGGCTCACGCCGATCCACGACCGGTCGAGGTCCGACGAACCGGTGTCCCACCGAAGTCCCATCAGGGCGACGTCCCCGTCTGAAACCGTCCTGACCGATCGTCCCCAGGGTCCTCGCGAGCATCACCTCGACGACATCGACGGGTTGGTGACCCTTCTCCTCGGTCTGCTCAGCGATCAGGCCGGCGTCTGCCCGTCGACCTCGTAGCCGCTCGGCCAGCCACCGCGCATTCGATACAGGCAGCATTACGGCGGTCACGCACCGGTCCCGCCCGGCCGGCCTCCGGCGAACCGTCCGGCGGCGGATCGTTCGTCATAACACGGCCGTCTTCCATGGTTCGAGGGCGTTGAGCCAGCACCTGCGATCGGCCCTGGCGATCGAGTTGCACCGTCGATGAGCTGCACGCCGGCGAGCAGATAGCGGAATCCGCCGTCCATCGTCACCGGGGCGATCTGCAGGGGGAGCACCGGGCGTCTCATCTCCTGCGCCAGCGAGATCTCCCGCTCGACGTTCTCCGATCCGAGCGAGTTCGGAGAGAGCACCAGGACGACCACGCTCGACCCGGTGATCCCGTCGACGATCGACTGTCGCCACTTCTCACCGCCCCGGATGTCGTCGAAGATCGCCAGACCGAGAACCCGTTGGACTCCGGATCCGCGACGAGTGCTGCGGTTGTCGCCGAGTCCTGCAGGGTAGCTGACGAACACGGCGTCGGAACTTCCACGAGGAACGGCGGCGGCAGCGGGACCGGGCGAAGGCGTCGCCGCCAGCCGAGCAGCAGCGTTTCCTGCGCCCGACGCCGCCAGCCGCGACCGCACCACCCACGATGGCTCCCGACGATGCACCGGCACCACCGGAGGCTGCGGTCACCTCGATCGTCTTCACGATCGGGGTGGCGGCCGTCGTGGTCCCGTCGTCGAACCCGCACGACGAGCGTCAGCAGCCCGACCGGCCCGCTTGGGCTTGACGCTCCAGACCCACACGGCGTCTTGTTCGCCGGTCACCTCGCGCCTCGAAGTCGGAAGGTGTGAGTTCGAGAGTCGGATTCGAGCGCTGGAGTCAGGCCTCGAGCTGGCAGGTGACCACGACGTTCTCGATCGTCTGGGCGACGACGGCCCGAAGATCGACTCGACCGGTCGGTCGGTGCCAAAGTGATAGCCGCTCGAACCGTCGACGACTCACCGACGACCATCGAGGCGGTCGGCTCGTAGGCAATCGCGGCATCGAGCAGCTGGTCGACGATGTTGCCGGCATGCTTCAGCGCGGCGGTCGCCGAGCGGTTCTGCCGGGAGGGTCGGTGCGGTCGGCTCCAGCCTCCCGAGTCGGGCGGTTGCTCGGTGGGAGCTGGGTTCCGTCCCCGGGGACGGGGACGTCGACGACGGGACCACGGACGTCGCTGGCGTGTCGGGCCCGTCCGACGTGGTCGACGACGAATCGGTGAAACGTCGTCGTGGAACTCGCGGGCGATGACGTCGGCGGACCGGTGGGGACGGTCGGCCCGTCCCGTTCGATCGCTTGGGGAACGTCAGGTGGGACCAGGGCCCGAGGCGGACGAGATCGAACGACCAACGACGGCGAGCCGACCACATCGACCACGCTCCAGTCCCAACCGAGCGAGCCACCCGCGACGAGGTCGCGCTTGTTGGGCTGACGCCGGCTCCCCCGTCACCCGACACCTCGACCACGACCTCCATCGAGCACGGGACCGTCATCGTCGGGCCCGGCACGTCAACTCCAACGACTCCACAGGCCGGCGCCGACCGAGACCACCCGCTCCGTCACCGAGGATGAGGCCTCGACGGTGTCGATCGGTTCCTGACACGCAGCCCAGCCGCCGTGCTCGGTAGGCGGAGCGGTCGAGGAGGTCGAGGAGGTCGAGAGGTCGACGTCGCCTCGGTGGCGGCCGTACCGGCGGTTCGCTGGTCGGGACGGCGATGTCGGGGTCGGCCCGGCGGACATCGGAGTCCCACTCCCTGCGACAGCGGAACCCGGAAGCGACGAAGCGTTCGAGCACCCCGCACCGATCGGCATCAGCCGACGAAGGAGCGAACCCCGAAGCCCGGAACTGTCGCCGGGAGCGGTGCGCACCGATTCGGTCACCATGGCTGCACCGTAACCCTTCGTCCGGCCTGGATCGAACGAGCGACAACGTGCGTCGCGTTCGGCTCTCGCGTCCAGACGGTCGTTCCGAACACAAGAGAAGTTGCGGGTGCAGCTATTCCAAGCACTCCGATGCGTGCAGGGAGAGCGTGAGGTCGTGCCGAAGTACCCTCGCGCGGACGAGCCTCGACAGGGAGACGATGCCCGTGTCACCCCGCACCAGCCGCGACGGCCGACGAGTCGGTCCTCCGCCTTCGACCATCTCGAACCCGGCCCTCGTCCGCTGGTTCGAGCAGACCGACGAGCGCCCGATCGACGGGACCACCGGGGCGAGGGGCTGTCGAACGTCGATCGCGGCGAGACTCGAATCGCGCTCCTCAGAGACCCCGAGACAGGCGTGCTGCGCTGGGCCTGGCCACGCCGGTCCACGATCGATCCGACGACTCCACCACGATGCTGGACTTCACGCTGGCCAGTCCGAACGATCGAGGGGCTGATCTCGACGCTCGGCAAACAGATCGTGCGAATCTGCGACCCTCGATCGTCGACGCCGCTGCTCGCCGAGGAGCCGGCGAGCGCCTGGCTACACGCTGGGAGCGCTCGCACCGTCCGGAGCAGCTCGTGTCGTGGTCGCCGTCCGGTGTGGCGCCACATCGCGACCATCCGGCCTCGACGGCGGTCCGACGCTCCTCGTGCTCCATGGTCTGCTCGGACGCACGGACTCCGCCCTCGCCTCGCTGTCGCCCGCCGCAACGTCATCGCTCGCCGAGCGGTACGGGTCACGCATCATCGGTTTCGATCACCCCGCTCTCCAAGTCTCCGTTGGCAAACGCCGCGCTGTTCCGAATTCACCGAACTGGGAACCGATGCCGCCGCGATCGACCTCCTGGGTATCGGGCGGGGCGGGCTCGTGGCTTGGTGCCTCGACCAGCGGTTGGCTCGGTCCCGAACGAGCCAGGACACCGGCGGATCGGCACCGTCGTGTGTGTCGCAACACCGCACGCAGGCCAGGCACTGGCGGATCAGTCCTTGCGCTCCTACGCCGACCGCCTCACCAACGTCATCGGATGGCTTCCCTCGGCGGCGTGGAAGATGTCGCCGACGGCGTCTTGACGCTCGTCGCACCTCCTCCTCGGGGGACTACTTGGCTGACCGGGATCACCTCGATGGCGCCCGGCTCTTCGCTGATGCAGCGGTTGGGCGAGTTCGGAGCGACGACCACTCGAATTTCGCCGTGGCCTCGGACTACTCACCGCCCACCGACTCGGATCTCGCGGCTGCGCGCCAGAGCGGCGGCAGCGGATGGCGGCGTGGAGCGGACCCAGCGATCTCGTCACGCCGGTCGCATCGGTGTTCGGTCCGGACTCGGATCCCGTCGTGCCGGCGGCCAATATGGTGCTGTTCTCCGCCGAGGACCTTGGCCGATACCTGACCAACCCGGCGACGTTCAGGCCCTGCTCCTCGGCGGCGACACCGGATCGCGCGCCGCAACCATCGTTCGAGCGGACTCGTACCGTGTCGCGGACGCTCCGGCAGCCTCCCGGTGGAGATCGAGCGTCGTCCTGCTCCATCGAAGCGACGTACGCCATCGGTCGGTACGTACGCCAACGAGGCGGTGGCGTCCGAAGGCCGGAGCGATTCCTGGACGGGCGGCTCAAGGAGGCCTGACGGCCCGGTACGACGTCGACAAGTATCGAGCAGGTCTCCGGGACCTCGCTGTTCGTGCCGGGTCCCGCCGGAACGCCCGGTCCCCGTCCGGCCTGTGCAGTGCCTATGTGGTGGGTCTCGGCGCCATCGGAGCGCTCCGGGCGACGGAGTTGACCCGTACCGTCGACGCCCTGGTGGACCGTTGTCTACTGCTCGCTCGCGAGACGGCAGGTGTTCGACGTCGGCGTGTCCCGAGCACGCTGCTGGGCGTACGGCGCGGCGACGGCCTTCCGGTCACCGAGTCGGTCGCCGGCATCGTCGAAGGTGGTTCAGGCCAACGAGGCGCTCGCTCCGGTGCGAGGACCGCCGCCGGACCGGGACGTCCACGGCCCTCGAGCTCGTCGGTGCCGCGGATCGAGCAGATCGCGCTCGCCGTCGCTGCTTCCTGCCGAGTCTCGTACGGCTCGGCCCGGGCTGACGACGTCGAGCAGGTCACGGTCGGCGTCCAAGCGAGGAGGACTCCCGGCGGGATCCACGGTGAGCGACACCCCGCAGGACTGGCACCGCTTCGTGATCGGGGGCATCCGCCATCGAGCCGACGGTGGCCAGACCGGATCCACTGTCTGGAATCACCGCACTCGGGGCGGAGGCTCGGGCCGACCGTCGTGCACGAGCTCGACAGTCGGTCGTCGGCGCGCTCGTGCAGCGCGCCTCGGTAGGAATCGCTCCGACCCCGAGGCGGCGGCGACCCTGTTCAACGTCCTGGTGCCAGAGTCGCTGCGGCTGAGGTTCGCGGCCGGCGTCCAGTTCGTCGTCGACCCGATCTGCAGACCTTCCGTGGGAGCTGCTCTCGACACCGCGGGCGGGTCGCCTCGCAGCTGGCGGAAGGGACATCGATCGTTCGCCAGTTCACCGAGCACGACGAACGGCAGACGCCCGCGCCGGGCGGCTCCAGGGCGAGCGCTCGTCATCGCAGCAGGAAACGTGCCGACGCTCCCCGACCTCCCCGGCATCTACGGAGGCCGAGGCCGTTCGATCCTCGCTCGTGTCCAACGCCGGTCTCGCCGTCACCTTGCTCGAGGACCGGGTCGAGCCGCTCGACGCTGCGAGCCTCATGATCGAGGCGTTCGGCGAGTACCAGGTGTTGCACATCGCGAGTCACGGCGACCACGTCGACGACAGACCGGCTCGCACCGGGGCCATCTTGAGCCGGGAGGTGATCCTCACCGCTTCGAAGGTCCGCCAACTCCCGACCGTCCCCGAACTCGTCGTCCTCAACTGCTGCAACCTCGGCCGGGTCGGGGCTCAACCGGATGGCCACCCAGGACTCGCCCGCGAGCTGATGGCGATCGGGGAGCGCCGTCATCGCAGCGGGGTGGCCGGTCGGCGACAGCCCCGCAAACGGCGTTTGCCGCCCGGTTCGGAACTCTTCCTGACCGGCACACCGTTCGGCGATGCAGTCGCCGCATAGCTCGCCATGTTCGGACGCCGCCGGCGGGTCGGAGACCTGGGCCGCCTATCAGTGCTGCGGCGATCCGGCGCTCGTGTTCTCGAGGGCGTCCCGGTCGCCGCCGAGATCTTGAGTGAACCGGCGAGCCAGGCCGACCTCCTGCGCCGGCGGCGGCACTCCAGGTGCGCCGGTGGACTCGGCCGACACGACACCGTGCATCTGGAGCAGCGTCGGCAGCAGCTCCTTGCTTGGCCTCCAGGACCTCTTGGTTGGGCCGACAGGAATCGCCTGCGACGATGCCGAAGTCAGCGCCATCTCGGTCACGTGGCGGGGAGCTCGGTGACTTCCGTGCTGCGGCCAACCGGTATCTGACGATGGTCGCCGAGACCTCGAACCTCCGCCGGTGATCCGACTGCGCGATGGTTCGACGGCGGGCTCGGATCTCCAGGCCGCAGCGAACTGCCTGGCGCGAGCAGGCGCCGAGGAGATCGAACGCGCCGAGCGCCTCGCCCGAGCGGCCTGCGCCATCATCGGGGATAACGAGAAAGCCACGGCATCCTCGGCGGCGTGCGCCGGCGGCGGCCTGGCACAGGCCCGATCGCCGTCAGGAGCACCTCCAGGGAGCGTTGCAGAGCTACCTCACCGCCGCTCGGCTCGGCGTCGGCGATCTCGCGATCGATGACGACGGCATCGGGGTGTACGGCCGAGAGAACGCCCGTCAGATCGCGGCGCTGCTCGACGAGCCGGATCCGTTCCCGGATGCCCCGACCGAACCGGCGCGGCGCGCCACCTCGCGCCGGACGGACGAGCGCACGTCGTTGCGGCGGAGCTTCTGGGAGTGCTCCGACCTCGGTGACCGCCACCTCAGCGACCTCCTGCGGGCATCGGACCCGCACACCGCGGCCGACCTCAGCCGCCGCATGGTCGAGGCATACTCCTCCGCCTTCGCGGCCCGCTCGACCCACTCCGAACGGAACAGCGTGCTCGATCACCTGCGGTCGCTGTTCGAGCTCGTCCGGGACCCGACGATCCGCGATCAGCTCGAACGATCGTGCTCGGACCTCGCGTCGTGGGAACTCGCCCCGACCTCGAACTCGTCCGCGGGCGGATGACGCGTCCGCTCGGGTCGAGACGGGCTACCGTTCGGCCGTGGCCGATCCCGCCATCTTGAGCCATCATCACGGATTCGACCCGGTGGTCGTCGCGAGCGGGCACATGACCGACACCTCCGGGCGAGCCAGCGCCAGGTTCCCCGAATCCGCCGTCGCGGATGTCGAGCGGTCGATCGACCAGCAGTTCTCGGACTGGGGCGTCGGCGAGGGCGCGCTGGTGATCTGCGGCGGCGCCCGCGGCGCCGACCTCCTCGCAGCGCGCGTCGCCCGCCGGCGGGGAGCGACGGTGTGGGTGCTCCTGGCTCGCGCCGCGCCGCGTTTCCTGGAGGGCTCCGTGGCCGGCGCTGCACCCGGATGGGCCGACGAATTCTGGGCGTTGCTCGCCCGAACGCCGTCGTGGGTGCTCGACCCAGCCGAGGCCGAACAAGACCCGAGCGACGTGTATTCGATCGCGAACGCTTGGATGCTCGACGTCGCCCGAGCCCAGGCCGGGCCGGCGCCGGTCCGACTCCTCGCGATCTGGGACGGCGCCCCGGCACCGGCGCCGGGCGGCACCGCCGAGATGGCTCGACGGGCCCAGGACGCCGGCGCCGTGCTCGAGATCATTCCTCCGTCACCCTGATCCGCTCCGACCCTCGCTCGGACCGCCGCCGTCGCCCAGACTGACCGGATGTTGATGAACGAGGAGCACGACGCGTTTCGCGCCATGGTGCGGCGATACGTCGAACAGGAGATCAACCCCCGCATTCCCGAGTGGGAAGCCGCGGGCATGATGCCGCTCCGCGAGATCTTCTCGGCGATGGCCGAACTCGGGATGCTCGGTCTGGAGTACGACCCCGCGTACGGCGGTCAGGGAGCCGAGCACGTGTTCACCCAGATCCTGAGCGAGGAGTTCGGGCGCTGCGACCACGGGAGCCTGCCGATGGCCCTCGGCGTCCAGGTCGACATGGCGACGCCATCGCTGGCCAAGTTCGGCACCCACGAGCAGAAGGAGCGGTTCCTGAAGCCGGCGATGGAAGGGCGCATGGTCGCCTCGATCGCCGTGAGCGAACCCGACTTCGGATCCGACGTCGCCGGCATCCGGACCCGCGCCGTGCGCGACGGCGACGAATGGATCATCAACGGGTCCAAGACCTGGATCACCAATTCGCTCCAGGCCGACTGGTTGTGCCTGCTCGCCCGGACCTCCGACGAAGGTGGCTATCGGGGAATGAGCCAGATCATCGTCCCGACCGACGCGCCCGGGTTCAGCGTGTCGAAGAAGCTCGACAAACTCGGCATGCGAGCCTCGGACACGGGGTTGCTCAGCTTCGACGACTGCCGGGTTCCGGTCGCCAACACCATCGGCGTCGAAGGACGAGGGTTCCAGCAGCAGATGGCGCAGTTCGTCGTCGAACGGATGTGGGGGGCCTATGGCGTGGTCGGCGCCTGCGACCGGGCCCTCGAACGGACCGCCGAGTACCTGCGCGAGCGGCACGTGTTCGGCGAGCCACTCCTCGCCAAGCAGTACATCCAGTTCAAACTGGCCGAGTTGGCCGCCGAGGTCGACCTCCTGCGCCACTACAACCGGAGCATCGCCGAGCGCTACCAAGCCGGGCTCGACACGACCCGCGAAGCAACGATCGCCAAGCTCACCGCGGGGCGCCTCGTCCGCAAGGTCGCCGACGAATGCCTGCAGTTCCACGGCGGGATCGGCTACGTCGAGGAGACGTGGACGGCGCGCTTCTTGCGCGACAACCGGCTGACCTCGATCGGCGGCGGGGCCGACGAGGTGATGCTGCAGGTCCTGGCCCGGGCCGACGGCTTCACCGCCTGAGCGGCTGGAGGGTCAGCGGTAGACGAGGCAGCCGTCGTCGAGGTCGGCGGTGGCGAAGGTGTCCTTCTCGGTCCAGTAGTCCTGCGAGTGCTCCCATTGCGGCTTGGTACCGCGCCTCGGCAACTGATCGGCGGCACGCAGCAGGTAGCCCGGGTTGAACTCGTCTGCGTCGGACCACGACAGGATCTCCATGTCGGCGTCCTCGTCCCGCAGCTGCGGGGTCGCGCTCTTGACCCCGAGCTCGTCCATGTGCCCGAGCAAGCGGCACACGAAGTCGGCGAGGATGTCGGCCCGCAGCGTCCAGCTGGCCCGGAAGTAGCCCATCACCCACGCCACGTTGGGGACGCCGGTGAACATGGTGCCCCGGTAGGTCACGGTGTCGGCGAAGTCGACCGCCTTGCCGTCGACCTCGAACCCGATGTCGCCCATCACGTTCATGTTGAACCCGGTGGCCGTGATGATGACGTCGGCATCGAGGTGGGTGCCGGACTTCAGCTGGATTCCGGTCGCGTCCCAATGATCGATCTCGTCGGTGACCACCGAGGCCAGCCCGTCGCTGATCCCCTGGAACAGATCGCCGTCCGGAACGAACGCGATGCGCTGCCGCCAGGGCTTGTAGCGCGGCGTGAAGTGGGTCATGTCGTAGCCCTCGGGCAACAACGCCTTCACGCCGTTGATCAGCTCCGTCGCGACCAGGTCAGGGTACTCGAGCGCCATCTTCGTGATGGTCCGGCCGTCGTGGAGGCGCTTGCGCCGCACGATCTCGTGGGTCCACTCCGGCGGCAGGTCGAGTGGGCGCAGCATGTCGGCGAGCTCGTCGGCGTTGCGGCCGGGGAAGAAGTAGGTCGGCGAACGCTGGAGCATCGTGACGTGGGCACAATCACCGGCGATGTTCGGCACCAGGGTGGCCGCGGTCGCTCCGGAGCCGATGACGACCACCTGCTTGCCGGTGAGGTCGGTGTCCTCCGGCCAGCGCTGGGGGTGGATGACCTGACCGCCGAAGTCCGCCATGCCCGGCCACTCGGGCGTGTACCCCTCGTCGTGCCGGTAGTAGCCCTGGCACGCCCAGAAGAAGTTCGCCGTCACCGTGAACGGTTCCTCGTTGCCAGCCGCGTCGGTCCGCACACCCCGCACCGTCCAGCGAGCGTCGTCGGATGACCACGAGGCCTCGGCGATGCGATGGCCGTATCGGATGTGACGGTCGAGATCGTTCTCCTCGATCACCTCGCCCATGTACTTCAGGATCTCGGCCGCGGTGGCGATCGGCGCCCCCTCCCACGGCTTGAAGCGATAGCCGAAGGTGAACAAGTCGCTGTCGGAGCGGATGCCGGGGTACCGGTGCAGGTGCCAGGTCCCGCCGAACGACTCGTGGCTCTCCATGACCACGAAGGTCTTGGTGGGGCATTGGTCCTGCAGGTGGTAGGCGGCGCCGACCCCCGAGATGCCCGCCCCCACGATCAGCACGTCGAAGTGTTCGCTCACGATCGGGACTCTGGCATGCCCCGATACCACACCTCGTTACGGAGCCTGGCGCGAGCGTCCCTCCGGACGCTTTCGGGTCGTTGGTCCCGACCCGGTTGGCTCGCGATCGCGTTCCCTGCCGCCGGATAATCAGCCCACCGGCGCGCTCCCCTCGTCCTACCGTGTCGTCGTGCACATCGCCGATCGCCTGGAGCTCCCCGCCGGGTACTGCGCTCGGCCGTTCCGTGGCGCCGCCGATTTCCCGGCGATGGCGGAGATCCTCACCGATCACCGTCTCCGAAACGGCGAGCCGGAGCGAGTCGATGCGGCCCAGATCGAATCGAGCTATCGGCATCTCGAGCGATGCGACCCCGAACTCGACATCTTCCTGGTCGAGCACGAGGGTGCACCGATCGGATACGGCCGATCGATGTTCGACGACCTCACGACGGGGCGTGAGCTGATGGTGTTCTTCCCGCTCCGTTCCGACCATGTCTCCGCCGCGCTGTTCCACGGCATCGCCGCCGGCGTCGAGGCCCACGCCGCCAAGTACGTCGTCGACGCCAGTCACACTCGCTTCCGTTCCGACGCCCGCCACCCTGGCCCGGGTGAGCCGGCGTCGGGCGAGGCGGCATGGCTCGAGTCCCGTGGGTACGAGGCCGCGCACTGGTCGGCGGCGCTCGTCCGTCCCCACCTCGACGACGTCCCGGCCCGCGAACTGCCGCCAGGGGTCGAGCTCCGACCGGCCACGCACGAGCAACTCCGCACGATCATGGCCGCCCACCTCGAGGCCTTCCGCGGCGAATGGGACTTCGTGGAGCCGAACGAGGCGGCGTACGCCTGGGTGCTCGACGACCCGTACTGCGATCCCACCTTGTGGCAGGTGGCGTGGGCAGACGACGAGGTCGTCGGTCAGGTCAAGCCGTTCATCAACCACGACGAGAACGAGGAACGCGGCTACCAGCGGGGCTACACCGAGTACATCTCGACGCGCCACGACTGGCGCAACCGCGGCATCGCCGGCGCGTTGTTGGCGAGGAGTCTGCTCGCGCTGCGGGAGCGCGGTATGACCAGCGCGGCGCTCGGGGTCGACACGAACAATCCCGGCGGCGCGTTCCACCTGTACCGGTCACTCGGCTTCGAACTGCAGGCCTACCTCGCGGTGTACGTCAAGCCGTTCCAGACCTGACCACCGAGCGATCAGGCGTCCAGCACCTCGCGATAGAGCGCGGCCGTGGCGTCGTCGGAGCACACGAACCGCACCAGCTCGACCGCGGTCCTCGCGGAACGGACGGTCTCGATCGCGATGCGGGTCGCAGCCGGCTTCGGATACGCGTAGACGCCGCACGAGATCGCCGGGAAGGCGACCGAACGCGCGCCGATCTCGTCGGCCCGGGCGAGGGACTCCCGGTAGCACGACGCGAGCAGCTCCGGCTCGCCGGCCGTGCCTCCGTGCCACACCGGTCCGACGGTGTGGATCACGTGCGCCGCAGGGAGCCGGAACCCCGGCGACACCTTCGCCCGGCCGGTCAGGCAGCCACCCAGACCGCGGCAGAACTCGAGCAGCTCCGGTCCGGCGGCCCGATGGATGGCGCCGTCGACTCCCCCACCGCCGAGCAGCGACTCGTTGGCGGCGTTGACGATGGCGTCGACGGTCTCGGTGGTGATGTCGCCCACGGCGACCTGCAACTCGGTCACGGCGACCAGCCTCACACACCGATCGGGGCGAGTGCGCCGCCACCCACCGGGCGGGGCCGCTTCCAGGCGAGGCGAGCGATCACCAGGGACGACATCACAGTGCCGGTGACCGCCAGCGAGAGCATCCCGACATCGGCGCGGGGCAGGCCGTAGACGCCCCACAGGGCGGCTTCGATCCACGCCAGGACCCACGTCCCCGCCGCGATGCCACTCACGTCGGCGGAACGGTACGCGGTGACGACGGCCGGGAGGAGCTGCACGGCGTACACCGTGCCCAGGGTGACGCCGACGGCCGGCCAGCCACCGATGCGCAGCGCGACGATCGGGAGCAGGCCGAGTACGAGGGCGGGAGCGACGGTCTCACGAACCGTGCGCCGGTGGCTGCTCGGATCGAAGCGGTGCAGACCTGTCACCACGACGAAGTAGGCCGCGACCGACACCACGGTGACGGGAAGGACGCCCCAGCTGCGGGCGCCGATGCCATAGGCGATCCACCACCCGTTGACGGTGACGCTCATCGCTGCCCATGCCCGCGAGACGCCGTCGACGCGCCGCGTGCGGACCAGCCGTACCGCCTGGGGCACGGCCATGCCGGCTCCGATGACGTTGGCGGACGCGACGACGAGCAGCTCCAGGATCGGGGACATGAAAGGAGCATATCGCGCTTTGGTCATTACACACCTGCGAGTTCCTATCCTGGCGTCGTGCTCGTACGTGCCCGGTCCCTCGACGAAGAACGGCGGGTGACCGCGGATGCCGCGTTGGAGCTGGCCAACGTGCTCGCCACGCCGGAGTACAGGGAGCGGAGGACGTCCGGGCGGTGCTGATCGACCACGACTTCATCCGGGCACGACATGCGCCGACCGCCGATCTCGACGCAGCGCTCGCGACGCGAGATAGCGCAACCGCAGCAAGTGGCCCGTCTGCTCGACTCGCTTCCGGGCGGCGACCTGGCCGCCGCCGTCGACGCAGCGGTGAACGAGGAACTCGCCGGACACCTGCCTTCCACCCTGACGCTGATCGAGCACGACGGCGCCCCGCTCCACCTCGGCGCCTCGGTGCTCCACCGGGCATCCACCCTGAGGACGTCGGGCTCCGTCAGATGCTGTTCGCCGAGCGCTGGGTCGTGGTCGACATCCTCATGGCGATCGGCCAACTGCTGTGCGAGGACGGCACCGAGCGCTTCGGCCGGTGTGCGGCCGACGGAAAGCGTTGCCCGGCTCTTCTTCGATCCGACCAAGAACCGCTCCGATCCAGGCGCTTCTGCTGGCGATCCACGCTGCGCCAGCCGGACCCATACCGCCGAGACACCGGGCCCGCAAGCGGCGGACGCCGCCGGGCTGAACGCCGGCAGGACGTCAGGAACTCATCGGGTCGGGTCGAGGACCACCTTGCCGACCCTACACAGTCCGGAGCTGAGTGGGCGAACAGCTCGTAGGCGGCAGGACCGTCACTCAACCCGAAGTGATGGGTGACGACCACGGACGGATCGACCCGGCCCGCGGCCACGAGCCGGAGCAACGCGGGCAGCTCTCGTTGCACCGAGCACAACCCGATCGAGAACTCGAGCTCCTTCACCTGGGCCAGCCGCAGGTTCATCGGGAAGTTCCTGGTCTGGTTGACGCCGACCACAGAGACCCGCCCGGTGCGCGCCGCGGCGCGCAGGGAGAGCTCGATGGTGGCGTCGGCGCCGACCGCTTCGAGCACGACCTCGGTGCCCTGCCCGCCCGTCAGCTCGCGAAGTTCTGCGATGGGATCCTGCTCGGTGAGCGGAGTCGCCCCCAGCTTCGCCGCTGCCTCCCGCCGCTCCGGGACGAGATCGATGGCGAACACCTGCGACCCTCCCATCAGCAGCGCCGACATGACCGAGAACTGACCGACCGGACCGAGGCCGACCACCGTGACGCGATCGCCGGGTTGGATACGGGCGCGACGAGCGCCGTACCACGCCGTCGGGAAGTTGTCGGTCAACGTCAGCCCGGCGTCGTCCGAGATCGAGTCCGGCAGCGCGACGAGATTGGTGTCCGCGTTCGGCACCGCCACCGCTTCGGCCTGCGAGCCCTCGAGCCCGTGACTCAAGCCGTAGCAACCCGATCCCCCGTTGGTACACCCGGCGACCCAGTTGGCCCGACACGCCTCACACCGGCCGCAGCCGGTCGAGGCCGGGACCATCACCCGGTCGCCGGGCCGGAACGCCGTGACGCCGCTGCCGACCTCGACGACCTCTCCGACGGCCTCGTGGCCCACACAGAAGCCGAGATCGGTGGAGAACCCGTGACCGTCGTAGATGTGGAGGTCGCTGCCGCAGATGCCCGCGGCCGTGATGCGCACCACCGCCCCGTTGGCGTCGGACGGAACCGGGTCCGCCATGGTCGAGACGGCGATCGTGTGGGGGCCCTCGTAGGTCAGCGCTCGCATGAGCGGCGACGGTACCGAAGCTCAGACCGCTTCGCCGTGTCGTCCTGCTCCGGCGGCGAAGCGCGCCGCACCGGCCTGTGTCTCGCCGGAGCGGATCGTGATCAACCCCAACTCGGTCTCACGAGCCAGCGCTCGGTCGAGTGGGGCGTCCCACTGCTCGTACGACGAGCGACGGTCCGAGCGCAGGCACCCCTGCGGGAGCGCGGCCAGGCTTCGAGCGAGCTCCATCGCCCCGTCGAGTGCTCCACCCGGTTCGGTGAGCCGATTGGCGAGCCCCAGACGTTGGGCTTCGTCGCCGCTGACTCCCCGTCCGGTCAGGATCAGGTCGAGGGCGTTCGAATGACCGATGAGGCGAGGCAGCCGCACGGTGCCACCGTCGACGAGTGGGACGCCCCAACGCCGGCAATACACGCCGAACACCGCGTCGCGAGCGGCGACACGCAGATCGCACCACAGCGCGAGCTCGAGTCCTCCCGCCACCGCGTGCCCCTCGACCGCGGCGATGACCGGCTTGGAGAGCAGCATCCGGGTCGGGCCGAGCGGACCCGGCCGGGCGACGTCGGCCTCCACCCGGTTGCCGTCCCCGCCCGCGATCGCCTTCAGATCGGCGCCGGCGCAGAACGTCCCTCCCGCCCCGGTGAGTACGGCGACCGAGGCCGAGTCGTCGGTGTCGAAGGTCTGGAACGCCTCGAACAATGCCGCCGCCGACGGGCCGTCGATCGCATTGCGTCGATCGGGACGGTCGATGGTGACGACGGTGATCGGGCCATCGGTGGAGACGTGAACGGCCATCGAGCGGCCTCCTTCAGTCGTCGGGAGCGAGGATGTCCAGCAACTCTTGCGCATCGGATCGCGTCGCATTCCACGGAGGGATCACCCGGGCCACGCCGCTCGAGACCATCAGCTGGGCTCGGAGCCGAGCGGAGCGACGCGAGTAGCCGAGATCCTCGAACGCCCGGGCGAGGAACCGGAGGAGCTCGGCGTCGGTCGAGCGAACCGCCTCCGCCGCCACCGGGTTGCTCCCGGCCCAGTCCCGCATCGCCGCCCCGAGCGGCAGCATCCGGCGCTCTCGGGTGAAGTCGATGACGCGGCGCAGGCGCACACGCGGATCGGGGTCGTCGAGACCCTCCAGGTTGCGCATCACCTGGGCTCGACCGTACGCCGACGCCAGCGCGTCGAGGTATTCCGCCATGCCGGAGAAGTGGTGGTAGAACGACCCCGTCGTCAGGCCGAGTTCAGCGGTCAACGCGTGCAATTTGACCGCAGCGATGCCCCCTCGACGCAGGAGTTCCTGGCCCGCCTCGATCCACTGGTCCCGGCCTCGTGAGCGTTGGTCCTCCACCCCGGGCACGCGGGCTGCAGCCTCACTCACCGCCGAAGTCGTGACGCTCCAGCCAGTCGGTCACCTTGCCGAGGGCGACGTTCAGCGGCCCGCGCTGGTCCGGACCGGCGTAGTAGTGCGTGGCCCCGGGCACGGCGACGAGTTCCTTGTCGTCGTGACCGACGGCGTCGAACATCGCGATGCCGTGGGACGGGTAGCAGACGTCGTCGGCCAGGTTGTAGACGACCATCGTCGGCACGCTGATCCGAGCGGCGCACGTGATGCCGTCGGCCCGGGCGTACTCGGTGCTCCACTGCGAGAGCCAGCTGCGCAGGGTGCAGAAGCGGGCCAGGCTGATCGGTCCCATGTTGGCGATCTGGGGATCGCCGATGAACGACATCCCGAGGGCGCGCTCGTTGGGATCGAGCGCACCGTCGAAGTTCCGGGGATCGGCCATCGTCCCGTGCACGACGAAGCCTCGCTCGTCGTGGGGACGCCCGGCGGCCCGGATCGACGCCAGGGTGTCCAGGACCCATGCCGTGATGCGACGGTTGCGAGCCTCCTGGGCGGCGCGGAACCGGGTGATGTACTCGGCCGAGAACGGCACCTGGTTCGGGTTCGCCGGATCGAACAGGTCGAGTTCGACGAGCCGTTTGGTCGGATCGGTCTCGTCGGTGATCGACGGGTCCAACGCGTCGGTCAACACCCGGTGGCGGGAGGAGTGGGCGGCGACCAGCAACATCCCGTCCGCGGGTGTGAGGCCGGCGCCCTTCAGATCGAACGGTTCCCCGGACGGGAGGTCGGTGATCGAGGGGTCCTCGGCTTCGGCCTGATGGAAGAGCGACAGCGAGCCGCCCCTGCTCCACCCGGCGAGCACCACCTTGGCGTAGCCCAGACGATCCTTGGCGTCCTTGATCGCGTGGTCCAGGTCGAGGACGACCTTCTCCATGATGAGCCCGGAGTCGGTGCCGCGATAGCGACTGTTGCAGTAGATGACGTGATGCCCGGCACGAGCCAGCGCCCGTACGAACGGCAGGTAGCCGCCGCCACCGATCGGGTGCATGAAGATGAGCACGGTGTCCGACGGCCGTCCGACCGGCTTCAGCAGATACGACTCGAGCATGACGAGCCCGCCGGGTCCGCCGTAGGTGTCCTTGAACGCCGCCTGCTCGGTGAACGTGATCGGGTACGCGATCCGCTCGACCTCGAACACCGGCAACTGCGCTGCGACCACGGCTTCCCCTCCGCTCGTGACATCGGACATAACTCAACTTATCCTGGGGCCCAACGCCGCAGCGCACGGAGGTCTCCATGTCCCAGCCCACTGGTGTCCACCATCTCGCCATCTCCACCAAGGACATGCGAGGCCAGATCGAGTTCTTCAGCCAGGTACTCGGTATCCCGCTCGTCGGGCTGTTCGAGATGCACGGCGTCCCGGGCGGACTCCACGCTTTTCTCGCCCTCGACGACACCGTGTTCTTCTCGCTCGTGCAGTTGCCCGGCATGTTCGACGTGGAATCCACGATCGGCGTCACCCACGCCGGCAGCGGCGCTGGCGTGAGCGCGCCCGGGACCATGCAGCACCTGGCGTTCCAGGTGAAGTCGGAGGACGAACTGCTCGCCTTGCGCGACCGCCTGCGGACCAACGGGATCGTCGTGTTCGGGCCGCTGGACCACGGCATGTGCCGCTCGATCTACTTCGCCGGGCCCGAGGGTCTCGCCCTCGAAGCCGCATGGTCGGCCGGCCCGATGGACCATCGGATGTGGATCGACCCGGCCGTCGTCGAGCAGGCGGGGATCTCGACCGAACAACTGGCGACGTTCGTGGATCCGCCGAAGTTCGAGCAGCCCGACGCGCCGGTGCCCCAACCGGCGATCGATCCGAGCAAGCCTCATCTCGACTACCCGCCCGAGCAGTACGCAGCGATGGTGACGGTCCCCGACGACGTGATCACCAAGAGCGGCAGCTACCCCGACCCGCCGGTCCGCCTCGACGGGTGACGCGATCAGTTCGGTGATTCGAGCCTCGCTCGGAGCCGCTCGATGTCGAGCTCCGGTTGCGGGTACGCGAGCCCCATCGCGTCCAAGACCTCGATCAGCAGGTTGGCGATCGCCCAGTTCCGATACCACTTGTGGTCGGCGGGGATCACGTACCAGGGCGCGTGATCGGGGGACGTCATCCCGGCGACCATCCCGTACGACGCCTGGAATTCGTTCCATTGGCGCCGGGTGTCGACGTCGGCCTCGGAGAACTTCCAGCGCTTGTCGTCCCGACGGAGGCGCCGCAGGAACCGGTCGCGCTGCTCGTCGAAGGAGATGTGCAACAAGCATTTCACCATCTCGGTACCCCGATCGTGGAGCTCGCGCTCGAAGTCGTTGATCTCGTCGATGCGGTGGCGGATGCCGTCCTCGTCGAGATCGGTGTGGACGAGCGGGACGATGACGTCCTCGTAGTGCGATCGGTCGAAGACCGCGAGCTGGCCCGGCTCCGGGAGTCGTTCGCGGTATCGCTGCAAGAAGTGTTGCTCGCGCTCGGCCTCGCTCGGAACCTTGAACGACGCCGTCCGCACCCCGGCGGGATTCATGGAGATCACGACGTGCTTGATCGTGCCGTTCTTCCCGCTGCAATCGAGGCCCTGGAGCACGAGCAGTACGGACCGCTCCTTCGACGCGTACAGCAACTCATGGGCATCGAACAGCCGCTCGGCGAGGGCGCCCTCGACCGCGTCCTTGGCATCGGACTTCGAGGGCGCGGCGGGCGTCCACGTGGGGTCGTAGCCGGCGAGGTTCAGGACCCCGTCCAGCGGGCGGGCGCGGAAGAGGTCTCGGAAGCTGCAGTCACCCATCACGGGTGGCGACGTACCCCGCCACCCCCGGGCGAAACCATGGGCTCAGCGGGGAGCGTTCGCCTCCGAGACCTGCTCGGCGTCGACGGCCAACGGATCGTCGACCACGACGGGCGTGCCCGCAGGAGGATCGAACAACCACGAGTCGTCCGTCGCCGGTCGGGTCGAGAAGCCGAACTCGTCGAGTTCGGCCGCCGGCGCGAGCACCGGTTCGTCCGCCACGTTCATCGCCGCTTCCGCCGCCGCCGTCCGCTCCGCGAGTTCCCGCTCGGTCGCCGCCCGTTCCGCTCGTCGGGCCGCACGACGCTCGCGCCGCGTCACCTGGGCTGCGCCCCGGACCCGATGGGTCCAAGCGGTCCCGTCCCACCAACGCTCGTCCGAACGATTCCACGGATCGGGCAACCACGCAGAGGACGCGCTCGGCAGCCCCATCTTGCGGAGCTGTCGACGGTCGGCCACGGGATGGACCTCGACCGGTTCGGCCGGCAGCAGCATCGGCGGCTCCTGGCGGAGTCGCGCTCGGCGCGCCCGACGCCGGCTGAGCAACACCGCACACGCGCCGACTGCCGCCACGCCGGCGCCGATCGAGAGCAGCCACAGTCCGAGGGCCGGCTCGACCGTCCCGGGCTCCAACCCGAGCGAGCCCGGCCGGTCCGGCGCGAGCGTGGCCCGATCCCACAGTCGATACGCCAGCAGTCCGGTGACGCCGGCGGCGGCCAGACTTCCGAAGGCGGCCCAGCGTTGGAAGGGGAATTGGGCGAGCAACGTGCACACGACACCGGCGACGAGCACCACCCAGAGCGTGGTCTCGAGCGACGGCAGCAGCTCACCGAAACGTTCGGTGACCGTCGTTCCCTCGCCCGACGTGTGAGAGATCGCCCCGAGTGCACCGCCGATGCCCGCCGTGACGAATCCGACGACCGCGAGCAACGATGCGCTGGTCCGGATCCGGCTCATCCTCATTCCTCCTCCTGCAGGGTGGCAGCAACGTTACTCATTGCCTAAGTTCTAGACGATCTTCGCGGAAGGGCGTCTCTTCATGGCAGTGGCAGGCTGGTACTCCGATCCCTTCGGACAATTGACGTTCCGGTATTGGGGCGGGTCGATCTGGACCGGCTACGTCAGCGACGGCTTCGACGTGTTCGGCGATACCGCAAAGCGACTCGATCTCGGCTCGATGACCGCGCCCACCAGCGCGCCCGCTCCGTACTCCGTGAACCCGCAAGGCGCCAAGCTCGTTCGCCGCAAGACCCCAGCGCTGCGCACGCCGTGGCTCTGGTCGTTGCTGATCCCCGCCGGGCTCGCCGCGCTCGGCGCCTGGGCGCTGTCTCGTGTGGATGCTCCGCCGGCTGCCATCGCGCCGGCCCCGGCGGCGGCCACGTCGGCGCCGGCTCGAACCGGCGAGGAGGCCTGCGCGGCGAACTTCGCCGCCGTGCAGGAACGGGCCTTCGCTGCAGTGCAGTCCTCCCTGGCCGGCTACGACGCCCGGTGGTCGATCCAGGGCAGCAACGCCTGGCGACACTACGGCGAGGCGTTGATGGCTGCACCCAGCGCGGGGTGCCCCGCCAACGTCACCTCGGCGTGGACGGCGTTCGCCGGATCGGCCGTCGAGTTCGGCCGCTACGTGGAGGGCCACACCGGTCTTCGCCATGCCTTCGACGATTCATCGGCGGACGAGTGGAATCGTCTGGCCGGGGCGATGAGCGGCGCCGGGCAGGATCTCGCGGCAGCCATCGCTCCCTACGGTCAGATCCGCACGGCGACCGTCGCCGGCTGAGCACCGTTCGTCACCCGGCCACGCCGTTCATCGTTCCGGTCACCCGGTTCGTCGCTCAGGGACGAACCGGGGTCCGTTCAGGGTCGACCCCCGATGTCGTCGGGGCCGGCGCGGCGCACGATGACGACATGACCGAGCCCGAGACGATCTCCCCCGATTCCGACGCCGCCATCCCGTCCAGCCCCGTCGCCACCCTCGACGCCCCGACCGAGACGAACACCTCGACCGGGTTCCCGCCGCCGAGCCAACCCCAGCCTGCGCCCGAGCCGCGCTTCCGGCTCGTGCGGGCCCGCCACGATCGCAAGATCGCCGGCGTGTGCGGCGGCCTCGCCAACACCTTCGACGTCGACCCGACCCTCGTCAGGATCGGCATGCTCGCGGCGATCGCATCCGGGTTCGGGATCTGGCTGTATCTGGCCGCCTGGCTGCTCGCACCGGTGAGCGACCACATCTGACGTCACCAACCCCATCTCCCCCGGCCACCCGGCGCCGCGGTCCCCACGGATCGCTGGCGCCGGGCGGCGGCGTCTACGTTCCGGCTCGTGCTGAACGCGCTCGACGATTTTCCGATCCATCAGACGCCCGAACCGCTCGCCCACCACGCCAGCTCGGACCGCAACGTCTACGACCGCACGTGGTTCAACGGGTACACCGCCGACGGCTCGGCGTACTTCGGGATCGGGATCGCGATCTATCCGCACCGGCGCGTCATGCGATTGCAGCCGTCAGCGTCGTGGAGCGAGGTGGCCGCCAGCACTGCTTCTACGGGTCACGCCTGGCTCCGCTCGAACGAACCGAGCTCACCGTCGGACTGTTCCGGCTGGAGATCCTCGAGCTGATGCGATCGGCTCGCGTCGTGCTCGACGACAACGAGTCGGGGTTGTCCTGCGACCTCACGTTCTCCGCTCGGACCGCGCCGATCCAGGAGGCGCGCCAGATCCTGTACAACGGCACCCGCCGCGTGATGGATGCGACGCGCTTCGCCCAGTTCGGACGCTGGACCGGAACGATCCGCCATCCGGACGGCGAGGCGAACGTCGTCGACTGGCTCGGGACGAAGGATCGCTCCTGGGGGATCCGAGGGGTCGGCGAGCCCGACCCGCCGGCCGCGCCCCCGCACCGGTTCCCGAGCGCGTTCTTCCTGTGGGCGCCGCTGTTCTGGGACGATCACGTCTCCCACGCGGTGTTCTTCGACGGACCCCGGGGCGAGCCCCTCGTCCGCGAGGGACTGACGGCTCCGCTGTTCGCCACGCCCGATCAGATTCCGGACGCCACGGAGGAGACCGAGACGCGAATGCTCACGGCGATCCATCGTGTCCAGTACCACCCGGGAACTCGCCTCGCCGCCGGCGCCGAACTCGACCTGATCGCGCTGGACGGTTCGGTGCGGACCATCCGCTTCGATCCGCTGCTCCGGTTCCAGATGAAGGGGCTCGGCTACGGACATCCGGTCTGGCGCCAGGGTGCGTGGCGGGGCGAACTGGCGATCGGGGGTGAATCATTCGATCCCGAGCAACTCGATCTCACGAGCTTCGAGAACCTTCACGTGCAACAGGTGTGTGCCCTCAGCGACGGTGAGCGCACCGGCGTGGGCGCGCTCGAGCAGATCGTCGTCGGCCCCTACGCACCGGCGGGATTCACCGGTCTGAACGACGGCGCGGCCTGACCCGTCCGGATCGCCGGCCCGGGACCGACCCCGGCGAGCCCGGCATCCCGTCAGCGCGGTTCGCGCGGCAGACCGAGGATCCGCTCGCCGATGATGTTGCGCTGGATCTCGCTCGACCCTCCCGCGATCTTCATGCCCGGCGAGTAGAGGAACCTTCGCGTGTGGGAGTCGACGAGCATGGCGTCGGCGCCGCGCAGGCGAGTCTCGAGCTCCTCGGCCGCGAATTCGAGTTCCGTCCGCATCAGCTTCGCCGCCGACGCTGCGGCGGCTCCCGCGCCGGAGCGCATCAACATCGTTCGCAGGGCATGACCCCGTACGAGCAGGTGCATCAGCTCGTCGCCGAGCACCGGATCGTCGCTCTTCAACCCGGCCAGCTTCGAGAGTCGGCGTTCGAACCCGATCAACCCGGCCGACCCGGACGACCCCCGCTCGTCCTGGAGGACCGCCATCGCCACCGCCCACCCGGTGTTCGGCTCACCGAGCATCGAGGTCGCCGGCGTGACCACGTCGTCCATGAACACCTCGCAGAACTCGGCATCGCCGGTCATCTGCGTGAGCGGACGGACCTCGACGCCCGGCGCATGCATGTCGAGGAGGAAGAACGAGATCCCTCGATGGCCGGGCTGGTCCGGATCGGTTCGCGCCAGGAGGATCCCGAACTCGGCGAACTGCCCGTTCGAGCACCACACCTTCTGGCCGTTCAGGACGTAGTGATCGCCGTCGAGGACCGCGGTCGTCGCGAGACCGGCCAGGTCGGAGCCGGCGCCCGGCTCGGAGAACAACTGGCACCACAGGATCTCGCCCGACAGCGTGGGGCGCAGGAACCGCGCCCGCTGGTCGGCGGTGCCGGTCCGCAGGATCGCTTCGCCGGCGAGCACGATCCCCTGGAGATTCAGCATGTGCTGGACCTGGGCCTTGGCGCACTCCTCGGCCCAGATGGCCGAGTAGGAGCGTGGGAGACCCTGGCCGCCGACGTCGACGGGCCAGTGGATACCGGCGTAGCCGGCGTCGAACATCCGTCGCTGCCACGCCCGGGCGCGATCGTGGAGGTCCGGGGGCAGGATGGCGCCGAACGCCGGGCAGTGCTCGTCGGCGGCGACCGACGACGCGAGAAACGCGGCTGCCGCCGCCCGGTAGCGCTCGGGATCGGGCAGAACGGGCGGATCGGCGGGAGCCATGACGGCGACTCTAGGTTCCTGCACGGACAGCCAGGAAGTTGGCCTGGGTCATGGGTCACGAGTGACCGATGACGTGCTCGATCCCGGCAGGCGAAGGGCCCCGATGTCGTTGACTGAGACCGTTCGTCAACGAGCCGCCCACCCAACGAGGCGGACCGAACCACAGGAGCACCGATGACGCTTCGTCCTGGAACCGATGGCCCGTGGGCCGAACTCTGCCGGCCCGGCCACCTGCAGCTGCGGCTGTCGGAACGAGGCACGCTCGCCACCGCCGACGCCGTCGCCGCGACGGCGGCGCTCGTTCGCGACGGTGTCGACGCCGACACCGTCGCCTGGCTGACCACGTCGAACAACCCCCGCTTCACCCGCGACCATCTCGAGCGGGCCGGGCTCGGCGCGGTGGGCGTCCATCACGTCCACGACCTGCTCGACGTGGTTCGCATCGTGGCCGACGAGGTCGTGGCGGGCCGGGTGCCGACCACCGTCGTGCTCGACGCGCCCCGCTGGGCGACGGCGGCCGACGAGCTGCTCGCCGATTCATTGGCGTTCGTGCTCACCTCGCTGTCGAGCGGCTGGCTGGAACACGCGGCCGGCGAGGTCGGGCTCTCGTTGCGGCAGCGCTACCGCCATCCCGTCGCCGACATCGCACCGCTGCGATGGATCTTCGCCGGCGAGACCGACGCCAACGTCAGCAACACCCCGCTCCATGCCTTGCGGGCGGCGGGCTTGGGCTCGGCCGCCGATCAGATCGTCGTGCGGTTCGCCCACGACGACTCGGTGGTGGCCCGGCTCGCCAAACCAGGCGACGCCGTGGTGGTCGAGCCCAACGCGGCCTGAACCGTCGTCGGACCTCGGCGGTCAGTCGCCGAGTGACGACAGATCGTCGGGCACGTCGACGGCATAGCCGGCGATGAGCTCGTAGGCCACGACGTCGAGGGTCCGGGCGTTGGTCGACGCCAACACGACCGGGCACGCCGCTCCTTCGAGGTGGGCGCGGAGCCAATTGGCCGCGGTGACGCACCAGCGGTCGCCGGCCTTCAAGCCGGGAAAGCGGAACTGCGGCATCGGCGTGACGAGGTCGTTGCCGATGCCTCGCTGATGTTCCAGGAACTCGGCGGTCATCACCCCGCAGATGGTGTGGTAGCCCGCGTCCTCCGGACCCCAGTTGCAGCACCCGTCGCGGTACCACCCCGTCACCGGGTCGGTCGAGCACGGTTCGAGCGGTTCGCCGAGGACGTTGCGGGCGTCGGATTCCATGCCTGCAGTCTGCCCGACCCCCGGCGATCCCACGCGCTGCCGTAGTCTCGGGGCGTCCGACGCCGGTCACGAAGGGGGATGCCGTGCGCACGTACCGGAAGTCCGCGATCGCCGTGGCGATCCTCACCGTCCTCGCCGCCTGCTCGGGTGCCAACGATCGATCCGACTCCGCCGCGCCCACCCTGGCCGGCTCCGACACGGCTGCCCCCGACGCGACGGTCGCCGTCGGGGACGACTCGGCCGGGGAGCCGTCGACCACCGAACCGACCACGTCGACCAGTGCCTCGACCTCGACGATCGCGCCCGAGGAGATCCAGGATCTCGAGACCCTCAACGACTACGTCGCTCAAGCCGCGACCTTCGATCCCGGTGCCGCCGACGGGCAGATCCCGGCCGGGCTCCGCCCGCTCGCCGGTGGAGCGCCCGGGTACTCGCGCTACGTCTTTCGTGAGATCGACGGCGGCAAGGTCGTTCCGACCTTGGTCGAGGGTCCCCTCGGCCAGCAGTACCGATGCCAGGACGAGGCACTGACGTGTAGCTATCTCGAGTTGAAGGCCCTCGCCGAGTCCGACGCACCCGTGCCCGACGAGCTCGGGATGACGAGCGAGGAACTCGCTGCGCTCGTGTCCCAACTGGACGCGACGAGCAACTTCGCGGTCGCTCATCGAGACGTGGCCCAGGCCTGCGCCGAGGGGTTCGTGTCGGACCGCATCCAGACGCCGAACATGGGATCCCACTTCTACAACCCGGCGTGGATCGGCGACGGATTCGATCCGGCCCGCCCCGAGATCCTGCTCTACGCGCTCGCGGATGGCACGTTCCCGAACGGTCCGGTGGGTCAGTGCGTCGATCGGGCGTGGACCGGCGAACCGATGAAGCTGGTCGGCACGGCGTTCCTGGTGTCGCCGCAGGTGATCGGCAACGACCACCCGGAAGCCTTCGCAGGTCCGCTCGACAACTGGCACATCCATTTCAACCTGTGTCGTGGCGCGGCCGAGGGACGGGACAGCTTCGGCACCGCCGAACAGTGCCGAGCCCGCGGCGGCTCGTACAGCCCGGCGTTGGGGTGGATGATCCACGCCTGGGTCGATCCCGAGCACGACAACCAACTGGGCGTGTTCAGCATGTGGAATCCGTTGCTGGCGCCGGTGTCCAACGCCGATGACATGCTCGCCACCCGTGAGACCCGAGGCAGCGACTTCCCGTCCAACGCCGTGCAGTCGCTGGTGACCAACTTCGCCTTCGACTCGGTGATCGAGGTCGCGGCAGGGCAGCCGATCTACTTCAACAACGTGGACTCGGTCCCCCACACCGTCAGCGCCGGGACTCCGGAGGATCCGGAACTTGCGGCGTTCGACTCCGGTGTCCTCGTGCCCGGTCAGAACTACGCCCTCACGATCGATCAGCCCGGCACCTACACCCTCTTCTGTGCGCTCCACACCGACATGACAGCGACCGTGCTCGTCGACTGAACGACGAGCTCCGGGCGAAAGGACCCAAGTCCCTGTCGGCGCCGACGGGTGCTCCCTAGCGTCGAGTGACGTATGGAGGACACCGCGCACCAGGACCGCAAGGACCAGCTCCGAGCCGAGCTGGCCGAGCACACGATGTACGAACTGCTCGGCGGCGAGGACGGGATCCGCTCGATCGTCGATCGGTTCTACGGGCTGATGGACCGCGACGAGGCCTACGCCCCGATCCGGTCGATGCACCAGGCCGACCTGTCGGCGATCCGGCAAGGGCTCTTCGAGTACCTGTCCGGCTGGCTCGGTGGACCGCAGCTGTTCTTGGAACGCAAGGGATCACCGTGCATCGCGTCGGCGCACGCACCGTTCCACATCGACGCCGAGGGGGCGCGGCTGTGGGTCCGGTGCATGGACGCCGCCATGGCCGAGGCGGGCGTGCCCCTGCGCTACGCCGAAGCGCTCCTGCCGGCGTTGGCCGGCATGAGCAACATGCTGCGCAGCGCCTGACGGACGACCTCGTCCGGACCCCGGTTCAGGCCCGGCCGGCGACGAGGACCGGGATCTCGCGGTCCGTCTTGGCCTCGTACTCGAGGTACGGCGGGTAGACCTCGGCCGAGCGTGCCCACCACTCGGCTCGTTCCACGCCCTCGACCTGGCGCACGCGGACCCGGTACGGCTCGGGGCCGTCCTGGATCCAGACCTCATCGGGCGCCGCGACCATGTTGTGGTACCAGTCCGGGTGCGCCGGCGCCCCACCCTTGGACGCCACGAAGGCGTACTCGCCGTCGTGCTCCACCCGCATCAGGGCGATCTTGCGGATCTTGCCGGACTTGCGACCCCGCATCGTCACCACGACGATCGGGATCCCGGAATCACGCAAGGTGTTGGCCTCGGTCCCTCCGGACTGCTCGTAGGTCGCGATCTGGTCGCGCACCCAGTCCCAGGTGCTCGGTTCGTAGTCTCCGCTCGGGAGTGATTCGGGTGCTGCGCTCACGACGCCTCCTCGTGGATCGCCCGTTGCCGGGCCTGTTTGTCGGAGAGCAGCTCGCCTGCGGTCATGAAGTCCGTGCTGTCCACCTCGGTGATCCAAACACGGATCGAGTCCCGAGGAGAACCCAGGGTCTCGATGGCGGCCTCGGTGACAGCGGCCATGAACGCCGTCTTCTGCTGGGCGGTGCGGCCGCGCGCCATGTGGACGTTGATGAGCGGCATCTCGTGTTCCTTCCGTTGAGCGGGTCGATCAGGTGTGAACGTTCGAGAAGGCGTCGTCGAGCGGACGTCGCTTCCCGTGCGGGTGCCACTGGGATCAGGGCTGGTTCGGCACTGGCTGGTTCGGCACTGGTTCGTTCGTCACTGGTTCGTTGGGGACCGTGCCGACGGCGGTCACGATGCGCTCGACGGGGAACGGTTCGAAACGACGGCGGCGGCTGATCAGCCCGACCACGCCACGAGGATCGGTGGCGGCGACGACGACGGCGAGCAGGCCGAGGATGATGAATCTCCACGTCGTCTGGTTCTCGAGCAACTGGGTGATGGTCCAGAAGATCGCCGTCCCGATGATCGGACCGGAGATCGAACCCACTCCTCCGACGACGACGATGAAGATGACGATCGCGGTCCAGTCGAGGACGCTGAAGGCATTGGCGTTGGTGACCGTGCCCGCGTTGAGGTGGACGAAGGCGCCGATGAGCGCGGTCCAGAAGGCTGCGACGAGCCAGACGACCATCCGCAGCCGCCGCACCTCGACACCGAGCGATCCGGCCGCCCCCTCCTCGTCAGCACTGGCCATGAGCGCCAAGCCGATCCGGGACCGTAGGACGCCCAGCAGGATCAGGGTCCCCCCGATCCCGAGGACCAGCGCAGCCCAGTACATCAGGTGATGCCGGGAGGCGACGCCGAGACCGCTGAAGGCTCGGCCCACCGTGAACGACTGGATGTCCCCCGCACCGAGGGCGTCGATCCGCAGGGTTCCGAGCCGGAAGATCTCGGCGATCACCCACGTCCCGACGGCGAAGTAGCCACCTCGGAGTCGGAACGCCACCAGACCGGCCGGATAGGACAGGACGGTCACCACCACGGCGCTGAGGGCGACGGCGACGATCAGGGGCAGGTCGTGCTTCTCGGCCGTGAAGTAGATCGCGTAGGCGGCCAGCCCGACCCACGCCTGCTGGCCGATCGACAGGAGCCCGGCATAGCCGGCGACCAGGTTCCACATCTGGGCCAGACCCAGGTAGAAGAGCAGTTCCGTGAGCGTCGTCTCGGTCGAGCCGCTCGCCGTGAACGGCACGGTCGCGAGCGCCAGCGCCGCCAGCGCGAAGACACCGAACCCGGCGCGTGTCGTGGCGGTACTCCGCCGAACGTGGAATCCGGTCGGGTTCGTCACTGCTTGGCTCCCAACAATCCATTGGGCCGGAACAACAAGATGGCCAGGAACACGAGGTGACCGGCGAGCAAGTCCCACCCGATCGAGATCTGATTGGCGAGGGTCTGGCTCACCCCGAGCACGACACCGCCGAGCAGGGTGCCCCACAACGAGCCGATGCCGCCGATGACGACCGCCTCGAACCCGAACAGCAGCAACGCCGGTCCGACGGCCGGAGCGAACGTGGTGCGCGAGCCGAGGAAGAAGCCGGCGATCGCGAGGGTGGCGAACGAGATTCCCATGGCCGAGGCGTACATCACCCGGTCGTCGATGCCGGACAGCTGAGCGGTCCGCGCATCGTCGGCGGTGGCGCGAAATGCCCGACCGAAGCGGGTCGTGCGCAGGGCCACTTCGAGCACGGCCAGCAGGACGATCGCCGTGGCGAGGATCACGAGCGGAAGGACACCGAGGGAGATCTTGCCGAAGCTCACCGATTTGGTGACGATGCTCCCGATGTCGAGGCGTTGCTGGGTCGCGCTGTAGTGCTCCAGCAACCCGTTCTGGATGACGACCCCGAGCCCGAAGGTGACGAGGATGCTCGGCATCGGGTTGTCACCGAGGGTCCGGTTGAACAGCCCCGCTTGTGTGACGAACCCGAGGCCGGCGCCTCCGACGATCACGATCGGGAGAGCCAGCCACGGGGAGACGCCGAGCAGCGTCGAGGTCGACAGGATCAGATACGCCCCGAGCACGGCGAGGTCGCCGTGCGCCAGGTTCACGAATCGCATCACCCCGAACGCCAGCGACAGACCGGTGGCGAACAGGGCGTAGAGCCCGCCGAGGAGTATCCCCTGCAGCACGGCGTTGACGTAGTCGATCATCGGACCACCGTTCCGAAGTAGGCGGCGCGGATCTCGTCCAGCGTGAGTTCGTCCGGACGGCCCGACAGCGCGATGCACCCTTCGAGCAGACAGTGGACGGTGTCGGCGAACTCGAGGGCCTGGGTGATGTCCTGCTCGACGACGAGCACCGTGGTGCCGGTGTCGGCCACCGAGCGGATGGAGCGGTACAGGTCGCGAACGACGATGGGAGCGAGCCCCAGCGACACTTCGTCGAGCAGGAGGAGATCGGGGTTGGACATCAACGCCCGCCCGATGGCCACGGCTTGTTTCTGGCCGCCGGACAGGACGCCGGCCGGTCGATGTAAGTGCTCGCGCAGCAGCGGGAACGTCTCGAGGATGGCGTCGAGATCCCATCGCCCGGTCCGGCGGGTGTGCGCTCCGACTCGTAGGTTGTCGAGCACGGTCAGCGAACCGAACACGTTGCGCCCCTCGGGAACGAGCGCGATCCCCGAACGTGCCCGCTTGAAGGTTCGGCGCCCGAGCACCGAGGACCCACCGACTTCGATCTCGCCGGCGCTGACATCGACGTGACCGACGATGGCGCGCAGCAACGTCGTCTTCCCGGCGCCGTTCGCCGATGATCGCCGTCCGACTCCCTGCCTCGGCGGTGAGGGAGAGACCGAACAACGCTTGGAAGGCTCCGTACCCGGCCTCGAGGTTCTTGACCGCCAGACCGCTCATACGTGGTCCAGTCCGAGGTAGACCGCTTGGACATCGGCATCGGCGAGCACCTCGGCGGGCGGACCTGCCGCGACGACGACTCCGCCGGCGATGGCGACCAGACGATGGACGACCGCTTCGAGGGCGTGCACGATGTGCTCGATCCACACGATCGTCACTCCGGACTCGTTGATCTGCTTGATCTCCTCGACCAACGCGACGACCTCGAGATCCGTGAGCCCGCCCCCGATCTCGTCGAGGAGGAGGATCGACGGCTCGGTGACGAGCGCACGGGCGAGTTCGAGTCGGCGGCGGTCCAGCATGCGCAACGAACCCGCTGGTTCGTTCGCCCGGTCGATGAGTCCACTGCGTTCGAGCACGGCCAACGCCGGCCCGGTCGCGTCGCGCTCCGAACGGCGCTCGCGACTCCCGAACACCGCTCCGAGCAGCACGTTCTCGAACACCGTCAGGCGTTCGAACGGCCTCGGGATCTGGGACGTCCGAACGAGCCCCGACCGACACCGTCGGAACGCGGGGAGCTGACTGACGTCGACCCCGTCGAGGTGGACCGAGCCGGCATCGGCGCGCAGCTCGCCGGCGACGATGTTCAACAGCGTCGACTTTCCGGCGCCATTCGGGCCGATGATGCCGACCGCCTCACCGGAGGCCACGGCGAGGTCGATGCCGGTGAGGACCGGAGCGCCGAACGCCTTGGCCACTCCGGTCACCTCGAGCGCCGGTCGGCTCGTGGCGGCGCTCGTCACCACTCGATCGGAACGGTCGGACCGTCGACGGCGATCTCCGGGAACTCCGTCGTGGTACGCATGGCGAGCTCGTAGGGCCACTGCTCGCCCGTCACCCACTGACCGCCGATGAGCGGAGTCTTGGTGATGTGCGGCACGACCGGGTTCGTGAAGTCGACCTGACCCACCAGGGTGGCGAGATTCGTCTGCCCCAGCGCTTCGAGGAGCTTCTGCTTGTCGTCCGCGCCGCCTGCCCGTGCCAAGGCGTCGGCGGCGACCTCGAACAGCGAATGGGAATAGCCGAGCGGTTGCGTCCACTGCTCCCCGGTCGCGGCCGTCCACGCTGCGGCGAGGTCTGCGGAGGACTCACCGGTGAGCGACGACACCGTCGGGTGCCGATCCGACCACCAGATCTCGACCGACATCCCCAAGGGATTCTCGAACGACTCGATGGCTCCCGGGAACTCGGTCGCCTTCGCCATCGTGACCACCTTGGGGAGGAACCCCTGCTGCTGGCATTGCGCCCAGAGGTTGCCGAACACGGGCGGCGGCAACACGCCGGTCAGGATCTCGACGCCTGCTTCCTTGAACGCCGCGATCTGACTCGAGAAATCCTGGGCGGAGAGGTCGAAACGGCCCGGATCGACGAGCGTGAACCCCATGGACTCGACCACCGGCGGGAAGCCGTTGGCCGCGTCGGAAAACGCGTTGCCGTCGGCGTCGTCCGGCCACATCGCGCCGATCACGGCACCCGGAGCAACGTCTTGCCACATGCTCGTGTACACGTCGATCATGTCCTCGAGTCCCCAGAAGAAGTGGTAGTTCCACTCCGAGGCCACCGGCGGTGCACCCCCGGACAGGTCGCCGCCGATCGAGACGTAGTGGGGCTGCCAGGGCGCGTTGTTGGACAGCACGGGAATCTCGTTGTTCGTGCACTGCTGCACGACCGGCACGGTCGTCTCGGGTGTCGAGGACACCAGCATCAGATGGATGCCGTCTTTGACGATGAGGTCCTGGGCCGCGGAGGCGGCGGTGGTGGTATTCGACTCGCTGTCGCGGTCGATGATCTCCACGGCGTAGGTCGCGCCGCCGATCGTCAATCCGTTCGCGAAGTGCTTGCGCATCGCGTCGAGGACGAAGGCATCGGCCTTGCCGAAATCGGCCAGGTTCCCGGTCCGCGGCGTGACGTAGCCGATCTTGATCGTGCCTGCGGTCTCGCCGGCGGAGCCCGCGCCTGCGGCGGCGGTGTCCGCCGATCCGCTGGTCGATCCATCGGACCCGCACGCCTGGAGCACGAGCCCGCCGAGTGCGGTGACACCAGCGAGTCCCAAGAACCGGCGCCGATCGAGTCGCGCTCCAGCGCTTGCAGCATTGGACGACGTCATGTGGAGTTCCCCCTCCTCGTTTCCTGATGTCAGGTTGTACGACGGGGAACTGTCCGAGTCCAATGAAAGATCAAGGTTTATTCATTCGCAGTGTCGATCAATGACGAACGCCGTTCAGGCGACAGCGCCGGGCGCTGGCTACGAGGCGGTGACGGGCAGGGCGAATCGCTCCAGGCCGCCCATCGACGCCCGCACGGCGTCGACGAACGCCTCGACGATCGGGGAGGGCGCCTCGGCCCGTCGCACGATCGCCACGCTGAGGAACACCGAGGTGCGAACCGCCACGTGCGCGACCCCTCGATCTAGGCAGCTTCGAGATCGACGACGGCACGAGCGCGACGCCGACCCTCCCCGCGACCAGGCTGATCGCGGTGTGGGTCTCGCCCACCTCGACCACCGGCGCCACGACCCGACCGACCGCGGCGAACATCTCGTCGGCCAGGATCCGCAACGCCGATCCGCTCCGGTACAGCACGAGGGGCTGGTCGGCGAGTCCTCGGGGGTCACGCTCGCTCTCGACGCGAACGGATGGCCGGCGGCGACCACACACGAGAACGGCTCGGTCCCGATCTCCTCCACGACGAGGCCGCCGGCCTGCACGATCGGGGGCCGAAGGAGGCCGACGTCGATCTCACGCCGATTCAGCGCGACGACCTGCGCCGGGGTCAGCAACTCGCCGCAGATGCGAATCTCGACGTCCGGGTGCGACTCACGAAACGCGTGGAGCGCAGCGGGGAGCAACCCGAACGTCAGACTTCCCGTCGATGCGATGCGCAACGTTCCGCTTGCCCCGAGCGACCTTGTTCACGTCATCGACGAGATCGTCGAGCTGCGACACGACCGACGGGAGCCCTCGGCGAGCCGTTCCCCGGCCGCGGTCAGGAGCACCGAGCGGGTGGTGCGATCGAAGAGCTGTGCGCCGATCGATTGCTCCAACTGTGCGATCTGGATGAGAGAGCGCCGACTGGCTCAGGTTCAACGCCGCCGCCGCCCGTCCGAAATGCAACGTGCGAGCCAGTTCGGAAAGGCGCAGGGTGCCGAAGCTCGTAGTCGGAGGTGCGATCGGACACGAGCCGATGATACGGACGTCGGGCTCGCTTCCTGGAGGCGGGGTTCTCATCCTGCCCAGCGACCACGAAGGACCTGCTAGATCGCAAGATCTTCCAGGCCTTCGCCGCATCACGAGTCCGATCTTCTCACCATGTCGTGTGCTGTGCCTGTGTGCTGTCTGTGCAGTTCCGGTTGTGCAGTTCCGGTTCACGCTGGACAGCGTGACTCGGGTCTGCCCCTCAGACAGCCCGGCTCTCCGGGGCAAGGTAGCTAGGCGGTCGAGACGTGCAACGGGGGCCGCATGCCAAACCATTCGGGGACGCAACGCTCGGTCTGCGCGGCCAGGGCCAGCAGCAGGTCCTCTCGGAGCCACGGTGCGTAGAGGTGCGCTCCGATCGGGAAGCCCTGCTCGCTGAGGCCGACAGGAACCGAGATCCCGGGGATGCCGACTTCATTTGCGAGCGGCGTGTATGGGACCGCATCGAAGAGTTCCTCGATCCACTGCTGACCGTCCATCTCGTTCATGACCGAGTACCGACCTCCCGCGATGGGAGGCTGGATCGCGTTGGTCGGGCTGAGCAGGAGGTCGTGGTGTTCGAAGAACGTTGCGATCCTGCGATTGAAGTGCTGATTCGCCATGGCGTGTTCTTGACCTCGGCCGCAGTGATGTGCCGGCTCAGCTCGACCTGACGCCGCAAGCTGGTAGCTCAGCGAGTCGGCGTCGGGTACGCCGCCCATCTTGTCGAGCATCTCGCCATACGGCAGTCCGCCCAACCAGGATGCACCCCGCATGAAGACCACCCAGAAGTGCTCCCAATCGTTGATCCTCGTCGTCGGCCACCCTCGACGACGTCGTGACCGATCGGAGAGCTTGTCGGCGTAGCGGCGCACGGCGGCGACGGTCTCGGGTCGGATTCCTTGCGCCCCCCACGCCCCCGTCGACAACGCGATCCCTCTGTCGACCGGGGTCCCGCTCGATGCTGCGCAGGTAAGACGTCGCGGGCGGGACGATGGGAATGAACGAGTCGCCGGGTGAGTGGCGAGCCATGAAGTCCAGCATCGCGGCCGAATCTCGCACCGTTCGGCTCAGGATTCCCTCGCGGCCGGTGTGCATGCCGTACTCGTTGAGGCCAGGCATGGGCACCCGACCGCGGGTTCCGATGAGCCCGACGAGTCCGGTGAAGCCAGCCGGGATGCGCAACGAGCCGGCCCCGTCTGATCCCAGCGAGATGGGTGCTATGCCGGCGGAGACGAGCGCTGCGGTGCCGCCAGACGATCCGCCAGGGCTGTGCTCGGGGTTCCATGGACTGCGGGTGATGCCATGGAGGGGCGACGTCGTGTCGATCGTCCATCCCATCGTGGGCACTGCTGATCGTCCCATGATGTTGACCCCCGAGGCCTTGAAGTTGACGGTCAAGGGCGCGCCCTCGTCGACCACGTGGCCGACGAACGCCGGGACGCCGGATTCCTGGAGGCGCCCTGCGACACCGGAACCCAGGTCCTTCATGAAGAAGGGGACTCCTCGAAACGGTCCGTCGGAGAGCCCGACCTCTGCGCCCGTTCCGGTTCGGTCATCGAACACTTCGAGCACGCGTTGAGCTGCGGGTTCAGGAGGGCAACGGCGTGGCGGCGGCATCAGCGAGTTCCGCCGGCGTGACCTCGCCGGCGCTGGACCAACTCCCCGAGAGCGGTGGCATCGTGGGCTGCGTAGTCGGCGAGCGAGATCATGAAGTGTCCCTTCGGTCCGGCTTACGGTTCGGTCACCGTCCGATCTCGAGACGGGACGCCGGTGTCGCCTCGGTGGCGCCTCATTCCTCAACTCGGGAGCGCGATCGTGTCTGCACCCGGCGGGTCCATCAGCTCGATCTCGACGTCGTCGGGACCGAAGAGATACGACAGCGTGAGATCGAAGCCCTCGACGAACACCGGTTCCTCGGAGCTGCGACACCCAGCGGCGAGACATGTCGCGTGGAGTTCCACCGGTTCACCGGTCGTGAAGCAATAGTGGTCGAAACAGGCGCCACCCCATCGATGGAATACCGCCGCCTCGCGAAGGAGGAACGGTGGGCCCATCAGCTCCAGGAGAAACTCATGGCCGCCATTGACGAACTGCGGGTCGGCAAGGAAGCGCAGCTTCGCGGGTTCATCCGGTTCTGCGTAGTCGTATGCGACTGCAAGACCGAACGCACGCTCATAGAACTCGCTGCTGCGCATCAGCTGATCGGTGGTGATCGAGACGTGGTGGAGGTGCGGGCCGATCTCGCGTGTGCCGATCGACGAGGTGTCGTCGGGTCGGACCACGGTCACGAGACCGTCGGGGTCGACGACTGAGAGGGTGCCGTCAGGACGAGGCGTCGCCGTCACACCGCGACGGGCGAGATCGGCGGGAGCGGCATCGAAGCGGTCGACTGCGACCACCAGGGCAGTGATGCGGCCGGGTCCGCTGTTGGCCGACACGTGGATCGTCGCCGTGCCATTCGCGAGGACCGGGTCCCCTGCGGGGGGTGGCGAAGCCCCCACCACTCGGGTACAGCCGAGCTGTGTCGTGAGGAGTTCGGCCACCGGCTGCACTTCGCGATGCTCGAGTTGGATCCCCGCCAGTCGGTACCGGACCGTCATGACGCACCGCCTGCGACGAGTCGCTGCGGAACCGTGTCACGAGCGAGCACGTCGTCGATCGACTCGCGCCGTTTGACCACTTCTGCATCAGCGCCGCGGATCAACACGACAGCCGGCCGACCGAGTGCATTGAAGTTGCTGCCACCGGTCTCCTGATACGCACCCGAGTCCGGGAATGCGACGATGTCGCCGGGCGCGAGGTCGGGCAGCGTGGCCCCGGACACCATCAGGTCGAGCTGACAGGAGCAGCCGACGACATCGGCGACGATCGCCGGGGTGTCATCCACCTGCGACGCAGCGACCGTCTCCCAGCGGTTCGACTCCTCGACGCCGAAGTGCACCACCGAGGTGTCGAGTTCGATCCACTGATGCTGGAACGGCGTGACTTGTTCCTTACGGCGCATGACGGTGGCGAGATGGTGACCGCACGAGCTGAACAGGCCACGTCCCGGCTCCACCGAAAGCAGGACGCCATCGACATCGAAGTCGTGGTCGACCGTACACTCGAAGTGCGTCGGCCATGACCTGCATGTACTCCGCTGGTGTCGGCACGGCGCTGTGGGCGTACTTCTCGCGAACCCGGTCGATCGCTGCACCCACATTGTCGTCCTGCGACGGAAAGCCGCCGCCGAGGTCGATCTCGCGAAGTACCCACCCGGGGAGGGAGCGACGCACAACGGCGGCGATGTCGATCACCTCGCGAGCAGCGAGGGCCCAGTACTGCGGGTCTCGAGTGTTCCGGGCGACGTGAGCGTGGAGTCCGACCAGGTCGATCTCATCACCGAAGTCCGCCGGGCTCAACCGGGCCAGCTGGTGGACCGGCACGCCCGGCTTGTAGATGCCCATGATCGTGGAGGTGGGCACCGCCTCGGCGATGAGGTCGCTCGGAGAATCCCAACCGTCCAGTGGCGGTCGGACGCGGATTCGCACCTTGGCCACACGACCGAGCCTCGCTGCGGCACGTCGGATCTCCGGCAGCTCGTCGATGTTGTCGACGGTGAGCCTGGCGCCATCGGCGATCGCCCGCTCGATCAGCTCGGGCGTCTTCTGCCCGTTGACCGACACAGTGGCCGGGTCGAAACCGACCCGGCGGGTGATCTCGTACTCGCCCGCGCCGAACGTGTCGGCACCACATCCGGTGTCGCGGACGATCTGCTGCACAGCGAGCACGGTGTTGGCCTTGACGCTCGGTAACACGCGCGTCGGCCCGTTCGGCCACGCCATCGCCAGCGCCTCGACCCACTCGGCGATGCGTGAGCGCAGCGCCGATTCCGACACGACGTACAACGGCGAGCCGAACCTGGCAACGAGTTCGACCGCATCGCACTGCTCGATCTGCAGATGGCGGCTCGGTGTGGCGTCGTGACGTGGCGTCGCCCGCGGGGTGGGGCTCGTGGTCGGTGAACTCATCGTCGTTCAGGCGCCCTGCCGGTCCAGAACCGGCCCGTCGCCGCCCTCACTGGACGCGAGGGCGGGCGGCGCACTGCTGACGAGGCGGTAGTCCTCTTTCACCACGCCCAGGTACTCGACGGTTTCGAGGCGCTCGACCCCGTCGATCGCCCGCACCTGGTTGGCGAGTTCGAGCAGGTCGTGGCGGGTGGCGACCTCGGTGGTGGCGATGACGTCACAGCTGCCGGTCGTGACTGCCACGAACCTGACGGCGTCGAGTGTCGCAAACTGCCTGGCAACGCCATCGGCGTCGCCCGAGACCCGGCAGATGAAGCAACCGTCGACGTGCGGGCTCGCCGCCCATGCCGCGACGGTCGTGGCGATCACGATCACCGCCGAGTCGAGGAGTCGATTGACGCGGGCGGCGACGGTGGACGGCGACATCTCGACCTGCTCGGCGAGGTGGGCGAAGCTGGCGCGGCCATCCGTTTGCAACAACTCGATCAGCCGCCAGTCGACCTGATCCAGCTGGTGGGGTCGAGCCTCATGCCGTGGCGGGCTCGTGTACTCCTTGGTGACCTCGAGATAGGTGAGCACGTCGAGCCGGTCGACTCCGGGCACGGCTCGGATCTGGTCGAGGACGCCGATCACGTCGTCGTCTCCGCAGCGGACCTCGCAGTGGATGCCCACCGCCCCAGTGGCCAACGCGACGAACGTCACGTCGGAGAGCTCCGCGATCGCGCGTGCTACGGGCAGGGCCCGACCCGTCACCTCGATGAGGACGCCGGCGGCGACGCCGGCGCCGAGTGCCGGCGGTTCGAGGATCGCCCCGATCACCAGCACACCGTTGTCGCGCAACCGGCGAACTCGGTTCGCCACCGCCACCGACGAGAGCTGAACGTCCTCCGCCAATTGGGCGAACGTCACCCGAGGGTGGTCTCGAAGCCGATCGATCAACCGCCGGTCGATGTCGTCGAGCGCAATCGGCGCATCGGGACGTGGCTGGTCAGGTTTCATCGATTCCTCCATCGTGTGTCGAGGCCGTCGGCCATGAGGGTCATGCCGAAACCCAGGGCGGCGATCACGACGCCCGGCGCGACGGCGAGCCACCACTGGTTGCGTAGGTAGAGCTGTCCGTCGGCGATCATCAGTCCCCACTCGACGGTGTCGGGCGGGATGCCGAGGCCGAGATAGGCGATCGCGCTGAAGCGCGACCACGGCACCGACGACGTCGAGGGCGTAGTAGACGACCGGCTGTTGGATGGTGTTGGGGAGCACGTGGCGGGTGAAGGCGCGGCGCCGCCCGATCCCACCGGTGATCGCCGCCTCCACGTACTCGCGGTCGCACGCGCGCAGGATTTCACCGCAGCAGGCGGGCGTAGGGTACCCACGCCACGATCACGAAGGCGACGACGAACGACCGCAGGCCATCGCCGAGCACGAACAACAGGGCGATCAACAACACATAGACCGGAAAGGCCTGGATGACATCGGCAACCCGCATCACCACGGCGTCGGCCCATGTCGGACCGAAGCCTGCGAATCCGCCGAGCACGATCCCGATCAGCGCCGGTGGTCGCCGAAGCGAACGCGATGCCGAGGTCGAGCCTCGATGCGAACACCAGGCGCGAGAACACGTCACGGCCGAGTCCGTCGGTGCCCACGAGGTGCTCCCAGCTCGGCGACTGCAGCTTGTTGAGTACGTCGGTGGAACCGGGATCGTAGGGAGCGATCAACGGCGCCGCCACGGCGACGACGACGAAGGCGATGAGGATGCCCAGACCGACCTTGACCGATGTCGACCACCTGGTCGTGTCACCAGGTGCCGCGTCGAGTTCGGGCGGGATGCCGACTGCGTCGATGAGGTCATCGGCGGATCCTCGGGTCGAGGAGCCGTGGACCAGGTCGGCGATGAGCTGGGACACCACGACGATCAGGGCGAAGACCAGCGTGATGCCCTGTACGACGGCGAAGTCTCCGAGCGACGACGGCATTGATGATCGTCTGGCCGAGCCCGGGAGCAAGAAGATCCGCTCGACGAGCACCGTGCCGAACAACAGGTAGCCGACCTGTAGGGCCATCAGAGTGACCACGGGTGGAATCGCGTTGCGGATCACGTGGTCGCGATACAGCGGCCAGCCCGACCAGCCGAGCGCCCGGGCGGTCGTGACGTGCTCAGAGCCGAGCACGTCGAGCATCGACGAACGCAGTGAGCGCATCAGCACCGGCGAAACGGAGATGGCGAGGGTCAGGCTGGGCAGGAAGGTGCTGTGGACGTGACCCCTGAAGCCGTCGCCGAATCCTTGGACGGGAAACCAGTCGAGCCGGGCGCGAAGATCAGGGTCAGCATGATGCCGACCCAGTAGCCGGGAAGGCTGTACCCGAGCATGCTCGTGGCCCGGGTGACGGTGTCGGTGATGCCTCCCGGACGTTGCACCGCCAGGATGGCCAGCGGGATGGCGATGGCCAGCGCCAACAGGAAGGTGCCGGTGAGGATCCACGTCGTCACGACGAACCGGTCGGCGATGACGGTGGTGACGGCCTCTCGCGACCGGATCGACTGGCCGAAGTCGCCCTGGACGAGGCCGCCGGCGTACGTCAGGAACTGCTGCGGCAAACTCTCGTCGAGGCCGAGTTCGGCACGTTTGTCGGCGACCTGTTCGTCCGACGCGCTGGCCCGAGGAGGAGCGTTGCAGGGTCTCCGGCGCCATCCGAAGCAGCAGGAAGCTCACCAGCACGACCCCGAACAACAGCGGGATGAGCTGCAGCAGCCGCCGCAGGATGTAGCCGAGAGTACCCATGTTCGACGTCGCGTCCGATCAGCCGGCGAGGCTCACATAGGCGACGTCCGGGAATCCGGTCGGCGGCACGACGAGTCCGGTGACGCCATCGGCGACACCGAGCACCCAGAGCGGCTCCACCACCGGCACGGCGTACGCCATTTCACCGAACTCGGTCTCGAACTCCTCGATCACGGCGGACTGCCCGGCGACGTCGGGGGCCGCCTGGAGCGCAGCGAACTGGCCGAAGGCATTCGTGGTGTCGTATCCGCCGAAGAACCCTGCCGTGGTGGCGAAGAACCCGATGATGTCGCTGGCAGGTGTGACCACGGTCTCGTAACCGTAGAGGTTTGCCTGGTGGCCCTGGGTGACGAGCACGAGGTCGGCCCACTCCGCGTAGCCGAGCGGTGTGACGTTGGCAGTGATGCCGATCTTGTCCAGCTGGTCGGCGATCACCTGAGCTTCGTCGCGGCGGGCGCCGTCTCCGTCGATCAGAACCAGGTCGAACGATGCGTCGTCGGCGTAGGCGGAGGCGGCGAGGAACTCCGCGGCGAGTTCGGGGTCGTAGACCGGTGGGTTGGCTCCGGGCGTCGCACCACTGAGGGCGCTCGGGATCATCCCCTGGGCCGGTTTGGCGAGCCCGTCGAAGACTCCGTCGGCGATCGTCGTGCGGTCGATGCCATACCAGACGGCACGGCGGAAGTTGACGTCGTCGAACGGAGCGACGGCTCCGTTGAGGAAGACGGCCTCGACGCTCGCCGACGGATCGACGACGAGCGCGGTGCCGGCGGCATCGAGCTGGTCGACCACGCCGGTCGACTGGCGGGTGATGATGTCGAAGTCACCCGACTCGAAGCCGACGAGCTTGGCGTTCGGGTCGGGAGCGATCACGAGCTCGACGGCGTCGAGGGTGATGTTCTCCGCGTCCCAGTACAGGTTGTTCTTCACGAACGTGATCCCGCTGTCACTGTTCGACTCGAGGACGAACGGACCGGCGCCGATCGGGTCGAGGAAGTACTCCTCCGCGGTTCGACCACCGAAGTCCGCCGGATAGAGGTTCTCGTTCGCAGCCGCAAGGCCGAGCGTCACGATCTCGTTGTTGGGCGCCGGGACCGTCATCTCGACGGTGAGGTCGTCGACGATCACGATGTCGTCGGGGCTCGGCGAGCCGATCGTGTACGCGTACGTCGGGTCGGCGGCGCGCAGGTCGAGGCTGAACTTCAAGTCCTCGGACGTGACGGGGTGCCATCGGAGAACACCATGCCGGCGCGGAGCGTCAGCGTCCATGTCGTCAGATCGACGGAGGGCACGGCGGACTCGAGCAGGTCGGGCACCAGCTCACCGTCGATCTCGCGCATGAACCATCCGTACACGAGCGGGTACGCAATCGCAGAGGTCTCGCCCGCCGGGCTGGACGCGAGGTCCCACAGCGCCACCGGTGTGTTCGACGCAACCGTCAGCGTGCCGCCCGCGCCGCAGCCTCATCGGTATCGGAGGTCGCCGCGGAGCCGTCCGTTTCGGAAGGCGCCGCGGTGCCGTCGGTTTCGGTGCTCGTGGGGCCCTCATCGGTGGTGCCCGACGATGCGCCATCGTCGGAACCCCCGCAGGCCGCGACGAGCAGTGAGGCTCCGCCGCCAGCGCCAACCATCGCATCGGTGATCGTTTCAGCATGACTCTCCCCTGTTGGCAGCGACGGAAGCATCGAAATCAAAGTCTTTGCGTTCGCTGATCGTTGAATACTAATCTGTGGACCACAACAGACGTCAAGAGTAAAGTTCATGCCGGACGGCGCTCGAAGATCGGGGGTGACGTGCGAACGGAGAACCAGGTCGCACCGTCGACTGCGTTACCGAGGGACGTGGCGTTGTCGGTGCATCGGCTCGACCTCGGAACCCGGGCCGCCGATGGCTCGGCGACCGACATCGTCTCCGACGTGAGCTTCACGGTTCGCCGGGGCGAGTGCCTCGGCCTCGTCGGTGAGTCCGGATCCGGCAAGAGCCTGACGCTGCGAGCCGTGCTCGGCCTGCTGCCCAACGGCGTCGTGGCGACGAGCGGGAGGATCCACGTCGCCGGCGACACCGGAACCACCGACGCCACGGCACAGACGGTCCGCCACGGTCGGGTCGGGATGGTCTTCCAGGAACCGATGACCGCACTGAACCCGTCGATGCGAATCGGCACGTTCCTGGAGAAGACGATCCGGATGCACCAACCACTCGGTCGAAGCGAGGCGCGACGCCAGGCGGAAGCGCTGCTCGGCGATCTCGGGGTTCCCGACCCGAAGCAAAAACTCCAGGCCTGGCCGCACGAACTCTCGGGAGGCCTGCGCCAGCGCATCGTGATCGCCGCCGCGTTGGCCTCGGAGCCCGATGTGCTGCTGTGCGACGAGCCGACCACCGCACTCGATGTCACCGTCCAGGATCAGATCCTCGGCCTGCTCGACGAGATCCGCGTCGAACGCGACGTCGGCATGGTGTTCGTGACCCACGACCTCGGTGTCGTCGCGCAGGTCGCGCAGCGGGTCGCGGTGATGTATGCCGGGAGATTCATGGAGACCGGTCCGATCGGCGCGGTCTTCCAGCGACCCGAGCATCCGTACACCGACGGCCTGCTCGGCGCGATGCCCGACGTCGCCCACGACGTCGAGCAACTGACGACGATCCCCGGCTCGCTCCCGCCGGTCGGGTCACCGCCGCCGGGTTGTCGGTTCGCACCACGCTGCCGGTACGCGGACACGGCGTGCGAGGCCATCGACGGCGCCCTGATCGACCTGCCCGGGGGGCGCGCCACAGCGTGTATCGCCCCCGAGCGCATTCACGAGGATCGACACTGATGGCGTTGCTCGAAGTGAGCGATCTCCACGTCGGCTTCGAGTCGCGTCGTGGCATCGGCCCGTGGGCCAACCGCTCGATCCTCCGTGCCGTCGACGGCATCGACCTCACGGTCGACCGCGGGGAGGCGATCGGCGTCGTGGGGGAATCGGGCTGCGGAAAGTCCACCCTTGCCCGAGCGATCGTCGGACTGACGGAACCCACGAGCGGCCAGATCCTGCTCGACGGGATCGCACTGAACGCCCGCCGCGAGCGCGCCGACCGTCGGCGCATCCAGATGGTCTTCCAGGATCCGTCCTCGTCACTGAACCCACAGGTGCCGATCGGGCGAATGCTGGTCGAGCTCCTCGAGGTCAACGGTCTCGCCTCCGGCGCCGCCGCGAAGGCGCGGGCGGCGGAACTGCTGGAGCTGGTTCAGCTGCCGGCCTCGCTGCTCGACCGGTACCCCCGCCGACTGTCGGGCGGGCAACGTCAGCGCGTCGGGATCGCCCGGGCGATCGCGCTCGACGCCGACGTGATCGTCGCTGACGAGCCCGTGGCCGCGCTCGACGTGTCGGTGCAGGCCGCCGTGTTGAACCTGCTCAACGATCTACGCCGGCGCCTCGGACTGGCGATCGTGTTCATCAGCCATGACCTCGGCGTCGTTCGCCACGTGTGCGACCGGGTCGCGGTCGTCTACCTCGGCCGCGTGGTCGAGGAGGCCGACCGGACCGAGATCTTCGAGCGACCGAAGCACCCGTACACCCAGGCACTGATCAACGCCGTCCCGACCATCACCAGCACGCCGGCCAGGCTCGTCGGCCTTACCCGGCGAACCACCAGCCCCGCCGATCGCCCGACCGGCTGTTCGTTCCGACTGCGATGCCCGTCCGCGATCGATCGATGCTCGGTGGACGACCCAGCTCGACGGCTCGAGCCGTCACCGGATCGCCTGCCATGTCGAGTCGGTCGACCCGTAGCGCTCCCACCGCCGGATCAGCTTCAGACACCCGTCAGCAGGCGGCGTTCACACACCGATCCCGAGGCCGCCCGTCACCGGCAGCGCAACACCGGTGACATAGGTCGAAAGACGGACCCAACAACCAGGCCACGGCATCGGCAACCTCGCTCGGGACGCCCCATCTCGCAGAGGCGGCCAAGGCGCCGAGAGCATCACGAGCTTCGTCTTCGGACTGGCCGGTCCTCGCCGCCTCGTGGGCGACTTCCACATCGGACATGTCCGTGGCGATCATGCCTGGGCACACCGCGTTGACGCGAACGCCCAATGGAGCCAAGGTCGACGGCCGCCGACTTCGTCAGACCCACGACTGCGAACTTCGTCGTGGTGTAGGCAGCCAGACCGGCGACGGCCCCGAGCCGGCGACCGAGGCCGTGTTGACGATCGAGCCTCCGTCCGTGCCGAGGTGCGGGACCACGGTTCGGATTCCATACACCATGCCGAGCACGTTCACCTCCCACGACTGAACCCAACGATCCAAGTCGCCGTCGAGCACGCTGCCGACACCGACCGGAGTCGCCGCGTTGTTCACCAGACCACCGAGGAGTCGCTCCATCCAGCGACTGCAGCGACGACCTCTTCGAACCGCGAGGCATCGGTGACATCGAGCGCAAAGGTCTCCCTCGTCCCGCCCCGCGTCACGGACACGAAGCTGCCACGGCATCGAGCTCGGCGAGCTCGATGGTCGTACGGCAGCGATCGAGTGACGGCAACGGACGCCGCCGGCGAGCGCGAGACGGCGCCCGATCGCCGCCCCGATCCCTCGCTCGCGCCCTGCGCCGGTGATGACGTAGCTGCGACCGGCCAGGCTCTCGACCGCAACGCAGAGCTCGAGAGTACTCACGCGCACCCACGTTTCGACTGCGTCAGAACACGTGTTCTTTGTTTTTCGATCAACCATCCGGGCCACCATTGCAGTTTTCAACGACATGTGCAATCGTTGGATTTGGAATATTCGACGACGGGCACCCCGAACCATCGACAAGGACGAACCCGTGACACACGACGAGCAAGCGAATTGGGACCCACGACCAACGGCGCGCAACAGCGTCGTCCCCCATGGCTCTCCTCCGTCGCAGTGGCGGTGGTGGTACGACACGGCAACCGGTGACCGACCGGAACTGTTCTTGTACACCAACGAGGTCTCGATCGAGGTCGGTGAGCACCTGGAACTCCGTGTCCACACGACATTGCCCACCTTCGATCTCGAGATCTGGCGGGATGGAGCCGAGCGCGACGTCGTCCACGAAGCGCGAGCAGTCGGCGGCCGTCGTCAGCCGACCCGGCCGGACGCGTACCGCAACGGCTGCGGTTGGGAGGTCACGACGTCTGTCGACACGCACGGCTGGCCACCAGGCGGCTACGTCGTCCGTGCGACGGCGCTCGTCGACGGCATGGAACTGAACCATACGCATTGGATCGCGGTGCGACCCGTCGAACTCCAGCCCCATCGGCTCACGCTCGTCCGCGTCCACGATGACGTGGCAGGCGTACAACGCCTGGGGCGGATCCAACCACTACGAGGGCATCGACGGTGAAGCCAACCTGTTCAGCCCGGTCCTGAGCTATCACCGACCCCAGCAGGCGGGTACAGCGTGGTTGCCCGAGGGAGCGCCCCGCATCCCATCGCCTCCCCCGGCCCCCGGCACGCACACCCACTACCCCGTACTCGATTGGGCCTACGCCCACGGATACCCCAAGTACTTCGCAGCATCGGGTTGGGCGACCTACGAACGCCACCTGGTGAGGTGGCTGGAGACCGAGGGCTACGACGTCGACGTCATCACCCAACACGATCTTCACTTCCGGCCCGAACTGCTCGAACACTGTGGGCCACTGGTGTTCACCGGACACGACGAGTACTGGACGCGAGAGATGCGTGAACACGTCGACGCCTTCGTCGATTGCGGCGGCCAGGTCGCCCGACTTGGCGGGAACTTCATCTGGCAGGTGCGCTTGTCCGACGATGGATCCCAGCAGGAATGCTGGAAGTACCGAGCGCTCGAAGAGGATCCGGTCGCGAGGACCCCGACAGGAAGCACCTCCTCACGTTCCCGTGGGACAAGGACATCATCGGCTACCCGGCCGCTCAGACGTTCGGCGTGTCGGGCACCGCGGCTGCTATTCGTCACTGGGCGCGCTGATGCCGAGGGCATCCGGAGGCTTCACGATCTATCGGCCGGGCCACTGGTCGCTCGACGGAACCGACGCCCACTACGGCGACCTCCTCGGCGCGACAGCAGGGCCGTGTGCTACGAACTGGACGGACTCGACTACACGATGCAGCACGGATTGCCCTACGCGACCGACCGCAATGGCATCGACCCGGGCAGTGTCGAGATCGTCGCCCTCGCTCCGGCGACCAACCTCGAAGAAGACCACGGCATCCCGGGAAGCCAGCTGTATGTCGCCGACGGCGATCTCGGGATGATCGCATTGACGTACGCAGACGAGGACTCTCCCGCCGTGCGTGACACCGTTCGGTACGGCTGCGGGGTCCTGTCCGAGTACCTGCCGGCTCGGGCGGGTCATGACGGCCGGAAGCGTGGAGTGGGTGAACGGCTTGCGGCTGCGACGTCCAAGTGGAACAGGTGACCCGAAACATCGTCGACCGACTACTTCACGATTCACCGTCCACGGGTCGGCCCGACGCCAACGCATGAACTCGACCCATCATCACCTCGTGATCACCAACACGAGGTTGGCGGGTCACCCGTCGGGTGCACTCGTCGACATCGCCGTGGACGGCGACCGCATCACGGCCGTCACACCGACCGGGACCACCCGGCCGGCGAAGGTTCTCGACGCCGGAGGAGCGTTCGCCACTGCCGGGCTCACCGATGGTCATTCGCACTGGATCTGGGGTGCCGGCATGCTCGACTGGCTCGACCTGGTCGACCTGCGCTCGCTCGACGACATCCTCGAGGGCACTTCGATCCCGACGCCGTGAGATCGGCCCCGACGCCTGGCTGATGGCTCGCGGGCTCGGTCACGCCGTTCCTCGCACTCGGTGGCCCGCACCGTCTGCTCGTCGACGAGGCGACCGGGCCAGGCCCTGCGTATCTGATGTTCTTCGATCTGCACGGGGCGCTGGCGAACACCGAAGCAATCCGACAGTCCAGGCTGCGCGAGGCCAAGCCACCGGCATCCGGATCGGTCGAAGCCGACCTCGACGGACCCACCGGGTTCCTCATCGAGTTCGAGGCGATGCGGCTGGTCGAGGATCACACCCCCCAGAACTCGCCTGACCAGGCGCGGGTACTCGCCCACGAGACGCTCGCTCTCATGTCGGCTCACGGTTACACCACGGCGCACATGATGAACGGCCGACTCGGCGAACTCGATCTCATTCGAGAACTCGACGAACGCGGCGAGCTGCCCGTCGGCCTCGAAGTGTGTTGGGACCTCACACCCGAGCTCGACCCTGCCGACGCACTCGAGGCGATCGCACTGCTGGGCGATCGCGGCGGTCACTGGCGCATGAGTGGCGTGAAGTTCTGGCTCGACGGCGTGATCGACTCCGGGTCGGCATGGTGCTGCCACGCCGACCATCACGGTGGCAACAGCCGACCGCTCTGGATGCCGCCCGAACGCTACCGAGAGCTCGCCATCGCCTATGCGGCCGCGGGGTTCAGAGTCGCGACCCACGCGATCGGCGACGCAGCGATCACCTACGCCCTCGAGACCTACCAGCAGTGTGATCGGTCGGCGCGTCATCGCATCGAACACCTGGAGTTGACCAACGACCGCAATCTCGAACTGCTCGCGCAGCACGACAACGTCGCAACGTCGGTGCAGCCACCGGCCATGGCGTTCGTGTCCGCGCTACGCGACGACACATGGTCGGACCGCGTGTCCACAGACCAGTGGGAGCGAGCGTGGGCACTGCGTGACATCCTCGGGACCGGGACGCACATGGTGATGGGCACGGACTGGCCGGTCCTCCCACTCGATCCACGACTGGCGTTCTACTGGGCGGCCGAACGGCGTCCGCTCCACAGCGGGCCGGAGATGGTGATCGGCCGCGCGAACCAAGCGCTCACGACGCGCGAGGTGTTGGCTGGCTTCACCAGCGAAGCGGCCTGGGCGGTCGGGCGCGACGACGCCGGCAGCATCGCCCCTGGCATGTCAGCAGACATCGCACTGTGGGATCGCGATCTCACCACGATCGATCCGGTCGACACGCTCACGACCGAATGCATCGTGACCATCGCGCAGGGTCGGATCACACACGATCGTCTGGGCGCTGTGGGCTGACCACTCGCGCTGCCGGTCGGCTCGTCCCTCTCGACACCACTCACCGAAATGGAGCATCACCATGAAGGCACTCGTCCGAAAGCCCAGCCCGCGCCTGGAGGAGGGATCGGTCGTACACATCGAACGGAGCGCCGTCGACTTCGAACTGGCAGTGCGGCAGTGGGATGACTACGTCGACGCACTGCGCGACCACGGCTGGGACATCATCGAGGTTCCCGAGGACGATGAGTCCCCGGACGGTGTGTTCATCGAAGACGCTGTCTTGATGTACGAGCAGGTCGCCATCGTGACCCGACCCGGTACGCCGAGCCGAACGGCCGAACCCGCCAGCGTCGAACCGGTCGTCCGGTCACTCGGCTACGACGTTCACCGGATCGAGGCGCCTGGCACGCTCGAAGGTGGCGACGTGCTCAAGGTGGGCTCCACGATCTCGTCGGCCTCACCGGCTCGACCAACGCCGCCCGGCGTCGAGCAGGTTCAGGCCATCCTCGAACCAGCCGGCGCCACGGTCATCGCCGTGCCGGTGACGAAGGCGCTGCACCTCAAGTCCGCCATCACCGCGTTGCCCGACGGCACGATCATCGGCTGGTCCGATGTGGTGGACGACCCGTCGATCTTCGAAGTATCTGGCGATGCCCGAGGGCCAGGCGCGCATCGTCGTCCTGCTCGGTGGCGCGCTTGGCTGCTGATCTCGTCGGCCGCCCCCAAGAGCGCAGCGCTGCTGGCCTCGCTCGGATACGAACCGGTTCCGGTCGACGTCGGCGAATACGAGAAGTTGGAAGGCTGCGTCACGTGTCTGTCCGTTCGGCTCCGCTCGAACCGACCCCGATCTGACCGTGGCACCGTGTCGCTCGCACGAGGCCCAAACCGTCGGTCGACGAGTGCGCTCGGCCGCCAGCACCACCGAGGCTCGGGAGACACCATGATCTCGGACCACTCACCGGCGAGGCGGACACTCGAATCGGCTGAGTTGGTGACTGAATGCGGCTATTGGGGGGTCGAGAGCGGCGGCGAAGGCCGAGGTGATGGTGAGGGCGAGCCGTTGTTTGGCGTTGGTTCGCTGCCAGCGGGTGAACGCAACATCGAGCGCGGCGAGCGCCACGGCCGCGGAGACCTCGTCCTTCATCGTGGAACGGCGACGGCCGTGTACCGCCGAGCGCGGCTGCGAGTTCGGCGCGATCACGCGCTTCGTTCTGAGCGGCGACGCCGAGGACCGGCGGGTTGGCGTAGATGAGCTTGAGCCGGTCGGAGGAACAGGTCGGGGTCGTCCGCTGGTCGTAGGCGACGATTGCTGCATCTCGAACGCCTCGAGGTCGGCCTGGTGGCCGAGCCGTTGTTCGAGTTCGCCGGCGATGATGCCGTCGCGTTCGTCCCACAACACGATCTTCTCCTTGGTTCCGAAGTGTCTGTAGATCGTCGCGGTCGAGACGCGCTCGCCGCCGCGACCGCTTCGACCGTCGTGGCCCCGAAGCCGCCACGTTCGAACAGTTCGACGGCTGCGTCCTGAACGGCCCGCATCGCCGTGAGCCGATTACGTTCCCGCAACCCCAGTGCCTTGATCATTCCGTGAATCTAGCCACCAAAATGATAGTCCACCTCAAAACGATGGCTGGTGTCGCTATGCTCGCGCTATGACGACCCGCGGTTCCGATGGCGGCGACCGCCCAAGCCGCGTCGCCAAGTTCGCCGAAGAACTTCGCGATCGATGCCGTCATCACCGCAGCGATCGTCTGGGTCTTCGTTCTGCTGGGCGAACCGCTCTCCCATGTCCTCACGGACCCGATCTTCATCGTGCTGACCCTCGGTGGTCTCGCGCGACTCGTCCACAAGACATTCCGACCGAGAGGGCCGGCCTCCACGTGAGCGACGCAGTCACCGCAGTGCCACCAGTCGCTCGGAACAGCAAGCGAATCATCGGGCTCGACATTGCCGCGCGTTCGCGATCGTCGGAATGGTCATCGTCAACTTCAAGGTCACGATGAGCGCAGAAGGCAACGGGCCCCAGTGGCTCCGCACGCTCACCGCGGTCTTCGACGGACGAGCAGCGGCGACGTTCGTGGTGCTCGCCGGCATCGGGGCGAGCCTCGGCTCCCGGCGTCAAGCGCGAGTCGGGTTCCCCGCTGAACGGCGCACAGCACAGTGGACGCTGGCGAAGCGGGCGTTGTTCCTGTCCGTCGTGGGCTGGGCGTTTTACCCGATCTGGCCCGCCGACATCCTCCACTACTACGGCGTCTACCTCGCCATCGGCGCCATCGCCCTGTTCACCTCGAACCAGCGCCTGATCACCTTCGCCGTCGGAGCGGTCGCTGCGTCGTTCGTGTTCATCATCACGTTCGACCCCTTCAAGAACTGGAACCTCGACGACTACTCCTACCGAGGCATCACCACCGCCGAGGGCTTCGCTCGCAACCTGTTCGTCGACGGCTTCCATCCGGTTCTGCCATGGGTCGCGTTCTACCTGTTCGGCATGTGGTCCGCACCGACCTCCGGAACCCCATCTGGCGACGCACCCTTGCGGCGCGCGCTGCCATCATCGTCGTCGCAACCGAAGCCGCCGCGTGGATCGTGCTCGGTCCCAAGGGGTCGAACCTCGACGATCTCGATGACCAGAGCTGGCGCTGGCTGTTCTCCGTCGAACCCATCCCACCGCTTCCGCTCTATGTCGCCGCCGGTGCCGGAACCGCCGTCCTCGTCATCATCGGATCGATCTGGTTCAGCGAACACCTCAGTGCCCGGATCACCGAGCCACTCGTGTCGACCGGCCAACTCGCGCTCACCACCTACGTCGCCCACGTGCTGGTCGGCATGGGCATCCTCGAAGCGTTGGAGCGCCTCGAGGATCAGACGCTCGGCTGGGCAGTCTCGACGAGCATCGTGTTCAGCATCGTGGCGATCATCTCGTCATGGCTGTGGAGGAAACGCTTCGCCCGCGGCCCGCTCGAAGCGCTCATGCGACGAATCGCCGGATGAACACAGCCATCGCGGCGCCACGCCGCCGTGGCCATTCCGTCGTCGCTGGACTGGCAGAGATTCTGCCCACTGAGTCGGAGCCAGAAGGGCGAGAGTGACTCGGCTTCGCGCTTGGGGTGCCGACAGAAGGCCGCAGTGCTACGGCTGTCGACGAGATCCTGGCCGAGACACGGAGAGCGGCCAACCAGTCGAGCTGGCCGTTCGCCCAACCGGCCACCGGTGCGCCGAGCTGACGGCTCGTCGGCGGACAGTGCACCAACGCATCCAGGCGCCGAGCCGTGCAGACGTACCCGGTCGGCTCACGCCCCGGCGGTCAGTTGCTCGGCGAGGTCCTGCCAGATCGGCCCGAGGATCTCGCCGACGGTCGGGAACGGTTGCATCGACTGGGCCAGGCGGGCGACCTGGACGCCCCGTCGATGGCGATCACGAGGGCGTGGACCAACTCGTCGAAGCGGGCGCCGGCACCGGCGGCCGCCACGGCGGTGCCGGACCTCCGGCTCGCAGCGACGGCCAGGTACCCGGGGCCGAGGCGATCGGTCGAGGCTCGGGGAAAGCTGGCCAGATCCTTCGTAGCGATCACGATGTCGTCGTTGCTCGAGTCGTTGCTCGAGTCGGTCACCGTCGCCCAGTCGCCGACCTGGATCAGCGGAGGGTCGGTGAACACGCAACTCGCCAGGACGACGTCGTCGAACCGCCGCTCGCCCCCGGCGAGGAGATGATCGGCGATGACCTTGGCCTGATGGTTGGCGAGGTGGGTGTACTGGCCCAGCCCGGCGACGTCACCCATCGCCCACAGCGATCCCGAACTGTCGACCCGCCCCGTCGGGCCGACCGGCAGGGGCTCGGTCGGGTCCAGCCCGAGCGATTCGAGACCGATGTCCTCGGTGCGCGGCCGGCGGCCGACCGCGAGCAGGATCCGGTCGGCGGCGAAGCGCTCACCCGACTCGAGCTCGACCAGGACACCCGGTCCATCGGGTTCCGGGTGAATCGCCGCGGCCCCGCTCCCGAAGCGGAACCGGACACCTCGACCTTCGAGGGCCTCCTGCACGGTGACACCGACCGCCTCGGGCAAGGAGTCGAACGGACGATCCACCTCGTCGACCACGGTCACCGTGGATCCGAAGCGCGAGAACACCTCCGCGCTCTCGAAGCCGATGACTCCCCCGCCGACGATGACCACCCGATCCGGCCGCTCGGTGGCGCGGTAGAGATCCTCGCTGGTCCAGACGAACTCGGCGAACTCCTCGGCGCCGTCGAGCGGCGGCCGGATCGGATCGGCGCCGGTCGCCACGACGATGTGGTCCACCGCATATCTCATCCCTCCGGCGACGATCGCGCCGGGTCCGTCGATCACCGCCCGCTCGCGAATGAGGGTGGCGCCGTGATCGACGAGGTCGGCTGCGTGCGACGAGTCGTCGCGATGATCGGTGATCTCGTCGCGGCGAGCGATGGCGTCGGACCAGTCGGTCCCGGCGGCGGCCTCGTGCAGCATGGCCTTGCTCGGCATGCAGGCGAGGAACGGACACTCGCCGCCGACGAGGCCCGGCTCGAACACCAGCACCTCGGCGTCGTTCCCGATCAGATCGGCGAGCATCTCCCCCGCTGAGCCTCCGCCGAGCACGGCGATGCGAGGGCGGTCATGAGGGCTCGTCTCGGACATGGCCGTGGCGCTACCCGAGCCGGCACCCTGCCAGTCATGACCCTGCCAGTCATGGACGTCACGCACGGGCCTCGGGCCTGGACCTGACCCCTGGCCTCATGGATCACGCACCTGACCTCGCGGGGCCCGGGACGGCGGATCCCGGGACGATTCGGTGTCGCTGCGCCCGGGTAACCGCGCACGATGGCAGCCGAACCCGTCACCCCCGCGCCCCGCATCGAGACCACCCCGGGCGGCCCGTATCTCGTCCACTCCAGCCCCGTGCGCAAGGCATCGATGGTCATGAGCGAGCACGGTGAACCGATGACGTGGCGCTTCGGCGACGCGGTCCAGCCCACCGACCAACCGATCGCACTATGCCGATGCGGGCACTCGCAGGACAAGCCGTACTGCGACGGCTCGCACGCCGAGGCGGCGTGGGACAGCGCCGATGCCGCCCAGCCCGACGAGCCGTTCGAGGCACGCGCCCGACGCAAGGAGGGCACCGGGTACACCTTGCTCGACGACACGGCGTTGTGTGTCCACGCCGGACTGTGCGGCACGGCGAAGACGTCGGTGTGGAAGCTCGTGAAGCAGACCGACGACACCGAAGTCCGAGGCACGGTGATCCGCATGGTCGAGAAGTGCCCGTCGGGTCGACTCGCCAATGTGGTCGACGGCGAGATCGTGGAACCCTCCCTCGGCACGGAGGTGTGTGCCGTCACCGACGGACCGTTGTGGGTCACCGGCGGCATCCCGGTGACCGGCGAGGCCGGTGAGCAGCTCGAGGTCCGCAACCGCGTGACCCTGTGTCGCTGCGGAGCGTCGAAGAACAAGCCGCTCTGCGACGGCACCCATGCCGACATCCAGTTCGAGGCGCCCTGATCCCAGCCGCCCGATCTCGCGTCCTGATCGGGTCGGCCCGGTCGCACCCAACTACCGTCGTCGGGCGTGATCGCGGACCCCGACCCCTCCCGGCACGGCCCGATCCAGCGGATCGGCGTGGTCGGCGTCGGGGCCATGGGCGGGATGTACCTCCGCCATTTCGTCGAAGCCGGATTCGACTGCGTGGTCGCGGCGCGCGGGGAACGGGCTCGACGCCTCGCGATCACCGGCCTCGTGGTGAACGGAGTGACCCTGCGTCCCACGGTCGCCGATGCCGACGCTGCGCCGTCCGTTCCATCGGTCGATCTGGCGATCGTCGCCGTCAAGCACCACCAGCTCGACGACGCGCTCGACGACCTCGACCCGCTGATCGGACCCGACACGGTCGTGCTCTCGGTACTCAACGGGCTCGACAGCGAGGACCGTGTCGCGTCGCGCTTCGCCGGACGATTCGGATCGGGAGGCGTGCTGCTCTCCATCGCGTTGGCGATGGACGCCCAACGCTGCGCTCACGAGATCCGCTACTCCCAGGTCGGCCGGATCGTCCTCGGCGAAGCGAGCACTGACCCCGACGGTCAACCGTCCTCCCGCGTCGCCGCCGTGCAGCAAGCCCTCGACCGAGCCCACCTCGCCCACGCCACACCCTCGGACATGCGCCACGAGATGTGGTGGAAGTTCATGGTGAACGTCGGGATCAATCAGGCATCGGCGGTTCTGCGCGCGCCGTACGGCGCGTTCTGCAACGACGGTCCGGCGCGTCGGCTGATGCTCGCGTTGATCGACGAAGTGGTCGCCATCGCCGCCGCGGAGGGAATCGTCCTCGACGACACCGACCGGCAACGCTGGCTCGACGTGCTCGACCGCCAACCACACGACGGCAGCACCTCGATGCACCAGGACATCGAGGCGGGCCGCCCCACGGAGGTCGAGATCTTCGCCGGCCGGGTCATCGAGCTCGGTCGCCGGCACGGTATCCCCACGCCGGTCAACCAGACCGTGGCGTGGATCATCGAGGCTGCGGGCCCGGCGAGCTGACCGCCGAGCCTGCGGCCGACGGCGCGTCAGTCGGTGGTGCGGATGCGATACCGGCGGACCGATGCGGCGACCCCGAGCGCGAGCAGCAGCGTCACGTAGACGAACGACGTGATGACCGGGTGCTCCAGGGTCCAGACGTGCTTCGTGAGTGGCGCCACCGGATTGCCGAACAGCGTTCTCACCGCCCCGACCAACGCCGCTCACCGGGTTGACCGGCGCGAACCACTGCAACACGTTCGGCATCGACTCGATCGGCACGAAGGCGTTCGACAGGAACGTGAGCGGGAACACCACGACGAACCCGATTCCCATCACGGCGTCCGGGGACCGCACGAGCATTCCGAGGAACTCGCCGCACCAGACCACCGCCGAGGCGAACATGACGAGCAGCAACGAGGCGAGGAGGAACTCGGCGACGGAGGTGTGCGGACGCCATCCGACGAGCAGTCCCGTGCCGAGGAGGACCACGATCGACAACACGAGCCCGGCCAGCTCGGCGATGTAGTGGCCGAGGAGATAGGCACTCTTGCGCATCGGCAGCGAGCGGAAGCGGTCGATGACGCCGTCCTGCAGGTCGGTCGCGATGGCCGTCGCCGGCCCCATCATCCCGAACGTGAGGGACTGGATGAGGATGCCGCCCACGAGATACTCGCGGTACGTCCCGCCCTCGACGGCGATGGCGCCTCCGAACACGTAGGCGAACAGCAACGTGAACATCAGCGGCTGCACCGTGACCTCGGTCCAGCTTCTCCGGGATCTGGCGGATGTGCTCGGCGTTCCGGCAGGCGAGCACGAACGAGTCGAGACGAGGGCTCGGAACCCGGTGCGGCGCTCACTGGCGAGCGGTGCGAGTGGTGGCGATGGTGATGGCACTCATACCGAGACCTCCAGCGATCGGTCGCCAGCGGGCGACGAAGTGGGTCCAGCCCGGTGAGGGCGAGGAAGACGTCGTCGAGGGTGGACCCCCGACGGTTGATGTCGTCTGACGTCGAGGCCCACGCCGTCGAGGGCTCGCATGACGTCGACCGTCCGAACGCCATCGAGCAACGCCGCGGTCACGAGCCGCTGATCCCGCTCGATGTGCGGCTCGCCCTGGGCGAAGCGCGCCAGCTCCGTGGCAGCAGGAGCCAACGACGCCTCGTGCTCGAGGTGATGTCGGGTGGACGTTGCCGATGCGAGCCTTGAGCTCGGCCGGGGTTCCGTGGGCGACCGTGCGGCCGTGGTCGAGGCACGACGATGTCGTCGGCGAGCCGGTCGGCTTCCTCCAGATACTGGGTCGTGAGCACGAGTGTCGTGCCGTCGCGAACGAGTCGCGCAGCATGCTCCACAGATCGTTGCGGCTGCGGGGATCGAGCCCGGTGGTGGGCTCGTCGAGGAAGAGCACCTCGGGCCGGGCGACGAGACTGGCGGCCAGATCGAGGCGGCGTCGCATTCCGCCGCTGAAGGTCTTCACGAGCCGGTCGGCGGCGTCCTCGAGGTCGAGCCGACCGAGGAGCTCGTCGGTGCGGCGATTGGCCTCGGACTTCGACAGGCCGTAGAGCCGCCCGACCATCCGCAGGTTCAAACGGGCCGACATCAATCCATCGACCGTGGCCTGCTGGGCGGCGACCCCGATCCGATTCCGCATGCGTGCCCGTCCGGACACGACATCGGCACCGGCAACCGTGGCGGACCCCTCCGTTGGTTGACTGAGCGTGGTGAGGATGCGAATGGCGGTCGTCTTGCCGGCACCGTTGTGACCGAGCAGGCCGAGCACCGTGCCCGGCTCGACGTCGAGGTCGAGCCCACGAAGGGCCCACAGGTCGCCGAAACGCTTGCCGAGTCCACGCGTCACCACGCCACGCCCGGAGCCGCTGGGCCGGGAACCCGAACCAGGATCCGGGCCCGAACGATCATCTTGGGACATGGTACCACCTTTCGTACGTAGTACGACTAGGTGTAGCAGTACGCTGTACGACATGGCAAGCGAATTTCGCGACGGGCAACGGGCGGGGTTGCGGAAACAGCTGGCCGCGACGACCAAGCAGGAAGCGACGAAGCAGGCGGCCAAACAGGCGGCCAAGCACGCCGCCAAGCTGACCAAGCGAGCCGCGATCGAGCAGGCCAAGGCCGAGGCGCTGGCGGCCGAAGCCGAGCGAGCCGCCCGGCACGGCGACGTGTACGAACACCTCGCCCAGCACCTCGAAGCGATCGACGTGTGGCTCCGCAAGCGAGACACCCGAAAAATCAAGCTCTCGCCGGACGACATCGCCGCCGTGGCGATGGAACTTCGGCGCGGAGGGCCTCGAGGCACGTCACGATGCGCCGTATCGCAGCCGAGCTCGGGGTCGGGACGATGACGCTATACCACCACGTCCACACCAAGGACGACCTCATGACACTGCTGACCGACCGCGTGCTCGCCGAGGTGAACCTGCCGGCCGGTCACGAGCGCCCGACCAGGTGGCAGGACTCGGTGCGGCTCATCGCCCATCGGACCCTCACCGCGATTCGCCGCCATCCATGGGTGCTCGAGGATCGACGATCCGCCGGTCGGCCCCAACGGGATCCGCCACTTCGACCAGACCCTGGCGGCCGTCGCGACCTATCCCGGTTCGTTGACCGACCGCCTCGATCTGATGGCAGCGATCGACGAGTTCGTGTTCGGGTTCGCCCTGATGGAACGGACCAACTTCCACGATCCGGCCAACGAGCCGCCCGCTCCGCTCCTCGACTACCTCGAGACGCTGCTCGACACCGAGGATCTCCCCGCGCTCCAGGAGTTCGCCCAGGAGCACGGCGTCTCGGGCGGGTGGGCGATCATCTCGAACCATGGTCGGGACCCAGAACGGTTCGACCGCCAGCTCGACCGTCTGATCGCCGGATTCGACGCCTCCCGGTGACGTCGGCGTCGCCCGGCGCAGGAGAACGTCGCTGGGCAGCTCTGCCGACATCCGTGAGTCCGCGTCCTGATCGACCTACAGTGCGCTGACCAGCAGGTCGGACGCCGTCGCGGGGTGAGGCACCTCCGCCACGGCCGGCAACAGAACGCCGGTGCGTCGCGTGCGTCCACCGGTCGGCGGAGGAGCAGTCATGGCGGGGCGGAATTCGGGCGCGGCGAACGGGTTGCTCGATCATCGCTGCGGTCGCCGCCCTCGCGGTCGGCGTCGTCGTCGGCCCAGGCGCAGCCGCTCCGGCCGCCACGACCACGGCGACGACCGTCACCCCAACGGACGGATCGAGAGTCGACACGCAGGGCGTGGTCCGCATCCACGCCGCCGCGACCGGGGGCGGAACGGTGTTCGGCAACCTCACCGTGACCGACCCGCTCGCCGACGGCTACGCCACGATCTTCCCCTGCCACGACGGCCCACCGACTCCGCTGACCTCGAACATCAATTTCGTCGCCGGCCAGACCATCGCCAACAGCTTCATCACCCGAGCCGACACCGACGGCGACATCTGCGTGACCCCGAATGCCTCCGCTCACGTCATCGTCGACCTGGTGTCAGAGTCTCGACTCGTCGATCCTCACAACACCGTCCGCGTGCTCGACACCCGGCAAGGCGACGATGCGGCCCCCGTCGAGGCGGGGACTCCGGAACGAATCCACGTCGCCCGCCACGGGCCGCTGGCGGTGTTCGGCAACCTCACCGTCGTCGGCGCCGACCGCGCCGGCTATGCCACCTTGTTCCCCTGCGACGAGGGGCTTCCGACGCCACTGACGTCGAATGTGAACTTCGGTGCCGGTCAGACGATCGCCAATGGGTTCGTCGCCCGGACCGATGCCGACGGCGACCTGTGCGTGGCCCCCAACGCAACCGCCGACGTGATCGTCGACCTCGTCGCCGAGACAGCGGCGATCTCCACCCATTCCGCTCGCCGGTCGCTGGACACCCGCCAAGGTCAGGGAGCGGCACGGATCGCCGGCAACGGCATCGTGCGCGTTCACGCCTCGGAGTTCGGGGGAGCGACGGTGTTCGGCAATCTGACGATCACCGACCCGTTCGCCGCCGGATTCGCAACCATCTTCCCGTGCAACGACGGGCTGCCGTCGCCCCTCACGTCGAACATCAACTTCGTCACCGGCCAGACCATCGCCAACAGCTTCATCACCCGCGCCGACAGCGCCGGCGACATCTGCATCACGCCGTCGACCATCGCCCACGTGATCGTCGATCTCGTCGCCGAGTCCCGGGTGGTGGCGCCGCACAACGCCACCCGGGCGCTCGACACTCGCCAGGTGCTCCCGGCCGCTCCCCGTTGACCAGCCCAGCGCGAGGCGCCACCACGCCGGCCCCGACACGCGCGACGGCCGCGACCGCGCCAACGGCTCCGACGACACCCTCCGCCTACTGGTTGCTGAACCAAGGAACGCGGGGCGGCGCGGCCGATCACCGTTTCCTCCGGCACCACGAGAGCGATGCGCTCGCCGAGACGAGTACGTCAGCGGCAACGGGCTCATGACCGTCGACGGCTCCATACGCCGGTTGAACACTGCCTCACGCCGCGGTGAACCGTCCGTCCCGATCGACGACGAGGCGTCCGGCGATCACGGTCGCGGCCACCGTCAGGTCCTCGTCGAGCAGGACGAGGTCGGCACACACACCCACGGCCAGTGAACCGAGGTCCGATCGCCCGAGCAGCCGGCTCGGAACCGAGGTCGCGGCGGCGACCGCCTCCGCCAGGGCGCACCCCGTGAACGCCACGAGATTCCGGACCGCCCGATCGAGGGTGAGCACGCTGCCGGCCAGCGTTCCGTCCGCCAGCCGGACGGCGCCGTCGCACCGTCACGCCGCGCCCCGCCAACGTCGCGTCACCGTCCCGGAGGCCCGCCGCGGCGACGGCGTCGGACACCAAGGCGAACTGACCCCTGCCGAGCGCCCGCCACGCCACCGCCACCACGACCGGATCGACGTGGATCCCGTCGACGATCAACCCGCTCACCAGCGACGGGTGCGCGAGCGCCGCTGCGGCTGTGCCTGGCTCACGATGGGCGACCGGCCCCATGGCGTTGAACAGGTGGGTGACGCTGCGAGCGCCGAGCGCCACCGCGGCGTCGACCTGTTCGGGTCCCGCCGTGGTGTGGCCGATCGAGACGACGATTCCCGCCCGAGCGAGCGACTCGATGACCGGTCCCGCTCCGTCCAGCTCGGGTGCCATCGTGACCAGCGCGACCGCCCCCGACTCGATCCAACGGGCCGCCTCGGCCCGGTCCGGGAGGGCGAGGTGCGCGGCGGCGTGCGCCCCCTTGCGGGCAGGAGCCAACCACGGTCGCTTCAGGTGCAGCCCGAGGAGTCGAGCCACCCCGGAGTTCGGGACTCGGCACCGCGGGCCAGGTCGCTCGACGTGGGGGCCGAGGACGTCGAGTGCACGAGCCCGGTGCGCGCCGACGTGGTGACGACCGTCGGCAGGAATGAGGTGACTCCCGTGGTGGGGAGCCACCTCGCGAGCTCCAGCCACCGCTCCGGCTCCGTGGTCAGATCGACCCCGAGCCCACCGTTGCACTGCAGATCGACGAAGCCCGGCACGACCCAGCACCCAGAGGCATCCAGCGTTCCGCGGCCATGCCCTCGGCGAGCGCGTCGGCCACGAGTCCATTGCGGATCGCCAGTTCCGTGGAACCTCCACCGTCGAGGGCCGAACCGCCCGAGACCCGCCCCACGGACGATCCGAGGTGGGGGCCCTCGGAGGACGGTTCGGGGTGCGGTCGCCACGCCGCCAACGTACCGAGGCGGCGGGCTCGGTCGAGGTCACCGGAGGAGCGCTCGTGCACGGATCTCGCCGTTCGGGCACACTGGGGTGATGCCCGCTCCTCGGCCGCCCTGGGTCCTTCCCGAACGTCTGGTCCAGCTGCGACCCGAGGCCTGCGCCTCGCTCGCCCGAGCGAACCGGAGGGCCTGGGAGGTCGCCGGTCCGGAGATCCTGGGCCCGCTCCACCTCACCGTCGCCGACCTGCTCGGGCTCCCGAGCCGGTTCGAACCACCGATCGGTCGGCGCGACCCGGCCGACGAATCGGTCTCGCTCGCCCCCGCCGTGGCGGAGCGGGCGCACGACTTCGTGGAGCAGTTCGTCCTCGACGTCGGCTCGATGCCGCCCGAGACCGTCGAGGCGCTCGGTGCCGCCTTCCTGGATCGCGGTGCCATCCTCGGCGGTTCTGCGCAGGCCGACCTCGCCGAGTTCGTGCGTTGCGTGTACGTGATGGAGTACACGCAACGGATCCGGGCGATGGCCACCCGACTCCTCGGCGGCGAACTCGTCGATCCACTCGGCTCCCGCGACACCACCGCCGCCGCGGACGACGACCACGACGACGACCACGACGGCGACGCCGACACGATGCGAGCGGTGCTGAGCGAGTATCAGGAAGCGGTGGTGCGGGGCACCTCGGTGGACCCGACGACGACGGAGCTGGTTCGCCTGCGATGCGCGCGTACCCATCGCTGCACGATCTGCTCGACGCTGCGGCTCGCCGACGCCCGCCGCGAGGGCGTGGACGACGACCTCACCTCACAGATCGACTTCTACGAACGCAGCAACCTGCCCGAGGCCGTCAAGGCGGCCCTGCGGATCACCGACGCCTGCATCATCCGACCGGATCTGCTGACCGACGCCGTCGTCGACCAGGCCTGCGAGCTGTACTCCGAGGAGCAAGTCGCCGAGCTCCTGCTCGACGTCAGCAAATGGAGCACCCAGAAGATCAACGTCTCGCTCGGCACCGACGGCCTGGGCGACCTCGAGGTGAACGAGGACGGCGTGGCGTTCTTCGGCTTCGACGAACGCGGACGGGTCCGCGGGTTCTCCCCGTCGCTCGAGGAGTGCCCGATCGAGCGCCGGCCTGAGGCGCCGACGGGCCGACGGCTCCGTGCTCGGGCGACGGGCACCGGCTGCCAGAGTTGGTGCCCGGCCGGGCGCGGTCGAAGGACTCGGCGTCGCGCACGCCGTTTGACGAAAGGGTTCCGACACATGAAGGTGACCGCAGCGGTCCTCCGGACCGGCGATGGCCCCTACACGCTCGAAGCGGTCGAGCTTGCTCCCCGGGCCCAGGGCAGGTGCTCGTGCGGATCGTCGGCGCCGGGATGTGTCACACCGACGTGCTGCCCCGAGCCGAAGGGTCCTTCGCTCCCCCGCCGATCATCACCGGCCACGAGGGTTCAGGGGTGGTGGAGGCGATCGGGGACGAGGACACGAGCCTCGCCGTCGGCGACCACGTGGTGTTGAGCTTCGACTCGTGTGGAAGCTGCGCGAACTGTGTCGCCGGCGTTCCGGCCTACTGCGACACGTTCGTCTTCCGCAATCTGATCAGGCTTTGAACTCGACGGATCGACCGGTGTGACCGACGCCGACGGTGCGCCCGTCGCATCCCGCTGGTTCGGACAGTCCTCGTTCGCCACCCACGCCGTCGCCAACGAGCGCAATGCGGTCAGGGTCGATCCGTCGTTGCCGCTCGAGCTCCTCGGGCCACTCGGCTGCGGCATCCAGACGGGGCGGCGAGCATCCTCGTCGCCATGGACGTCCAGCCCGGTTCCTCCGTGCTCGTGTTCGGCGCCGGCGCGGTCGGGCTCTCGGCCGTGATGGCGGCCAAGGTCGCGGGCGCCGCGACCATCGTGGCGGTCGACCTCCACTCCCACCGCCGCGACCTCGCCCTCGAACTGGGCGCGACGCACGTGATCGACGGCGCCGACGGGGACGTCGTGGAGCAGATCCACGGCATCACGGCGGGCGGCGCCCAGTACGCCTTCGACACCACAGGCATCCCGGCCGTGATCCTGGGCGCGCTCGTGTCGCTGCGCCTCGGCGCGGTGTGCGGCCTGGTCGGGGTGCAGACCGGTCCGCTGGTGCTCGACGGCCTCGCCGCAGTCGGCAAGACCATCATGAACATCCTCGAAGGTGCCGCCGACCCCCGGATCTTCTTCCGCGAATGATCGAGCTGTAGCAGGCGGGCCAGTTCCCGTTCGATCGCCTGATCGAGCAGTTCCCACTGGCCGACATCAACCAGGCCGAGCAGTCGTCGCTCCAGGGCGGCGTCATCAAGCCGGTCCTGATCCCTGACCCCCGACCCGGCAGAACCGCCGGATCCGCCGAGCCGGGTCCGGGCCGCTGCTACGTTGCGCCCCACCATGGCCGACCATGCATCGACGTCCGATCCGGCTCCGGCCCGGCACCACCGAGTGCTGGTCGTCATGCCGACGTACGACGAAGCGGCCAACATCATCGCCGCGGTTGCCGCCGTCCGCCGCCGCCTGCCCGACGCCGAGATCGTCGTGGTGGACGACGGGTCACCGGACGGCACCGCCGACCTGGTCGCCGGGCTCGCTGCCGACGACCCCGCCATCCACCTGCTCCGACGCTCGGGCAAGGCGGGGCTCGACGGCGACGTACCGGGCCGGGTTCCAGTTCGGCTTGTCGCGCGGCTTCGACCTCCTGGTCGAGATGGACGCCGACCTCTCCCATGATGCGAGCTACCTGCCCGAGGTGGTCTCGGCGGCCACGATGGGCGCCGACCTCGTGATCGGGTCGCGCTACGTCCCCGGCGGATCGGTGCGCGGCTGGGACCGACGACGCTGGTGGCTGTCTCGGTGGGGGAACCGCTACGCCGCGCTGGCGCTCGGGTTGGCGGTGAACGACTGCACTGCCGGCTACCGGGTCTACCGGGCCTCGACGCTGCGGTCGATCCGCCTCGACGAGGTCACGGCGGACGGATTCGTCTTCCAGATCGAGATGACCTACCACGTGGTGCGAGCGGGCGGCCGGATCGTGGAGATCCCGATCGTGTTCGCCGACCGCATCGCCGGCACTTCCAAGATGGACCGCCGAATCGTCGTCGAAGCGCTGCGCCGGGTGACATGGTGGGGGCTGCGCGACGCGCTCAACCTGCAACGGCGACGGCGGGCCTACCGCACCGCGAGCGAGGCACGGCGCACCCCGGCGACCGGGTCGCAGCCCGCGATCACGGCAGAGCCATCCGGTCCAGCAGAGCCATCCGGTCCGGCACAGCCGATCGCTCCGGCACAGCCGATCAGTAGGGCCACTCCGGCTCCGGACGTCCGAGCCGACGCCAGCACCGACCCGCCCCGGCGCTGAGCGCGACCTTCAACGCCACGTTGCGGACGAACCAGCCGAGTTGAGCGAGCTGGCGCAGCGCGTTCGCACCGCGAGCCGCCGGGCTCGCCGGAGCGTCTCGTCGGTACTCCGCCAACGATCGGGTGCGACCGACGTAGCGGAACTCTCCGACGAGCAACTCACGCAGGATCGCCAGGGTGACACCGATCGACGAGAACGAATCGTGGATCAGCATGGTGCCGCCCGGCTCGACCAGTGCGCCCCACTCCACGATGTCTTGTCGCGCCGGGCCGTACCGATGGGCGCCGTCGATGTACAACACGTCGATCGGGCCGTTCGCGTCACCGAGGGCGTCGTGGCTGAAGGCCCGCAGGTGACGAACGCGGTCCTGGACCCCGGCCCGCGCCAGATTGGCGAGAAACACCTCGTGGTCGCTCGCCGCCGCGTCCTCGAAGCCGTCCAGCTCCTGGGGACCACGGTCGTTGCCTGCGTGGGGGTCGATGGCGATCAGCTCGGCCTCGGCCGGAGCCGCCAGGGCGAGGACCACGGTGGAACGTCCTCGAAAACTCCCGATCTCGACGATCCTGCCGTCCGCCGGGCACCGGGCCGCGGCGTCCCAGAGCCGCTCGGCCTGCCCCTCGCTCAGCCAGCCCTCGACGCCTTCGATGGCGGGGAGCGCGACGGCTCGAAAGGTCTCGGTGCGTGGATCGGACACGGGGTCAGCCTCGCGCGGCGGGTGTGGACGCCACAGGATCGGCCAATGAACGCCGCACGCGATCCATCACCGCCGGGAGGTCCGCCACCTCACGTTCGATCGGACCGTCCGGCTTGCAGAAGACGAAGCGGCAGCCGACGACGGATCGACCGGTGACGTGTTCGAGCGCCACGGCATAGGCCGCTCCCTGCAGCTCGTAGGCGGCCAACTTGGCATCGACATCGGCCTCGGTGCGCACGGTGTCGGTCTTGTAGTCGACGACGACCAGCCCCTCGGGGGTGTCGATCAACAAATCGACGTAGCCCTCGATCGCGGTGTGCTCGCCCACCGGTGCGGCGAGGAAGAGTTCCTTGTGGTGACGATTCGCCGCGGCGAGGGCGACGGCACTGCTGGCGAGCGCCGAGCGAACCATCGCCGCGACCACCTTCACGTGGTCCGGGATGGCCTCGACGTCGCATTCGTGGCGTACGAGCGCATCGACCGGCGGGTGATCGGCGCCGAACTCGATCGTCTGCAGCACCGCATGGACCGCCCGCCCGATGGCGGTGCCGGCGCGTCCTCGCCGACGAGGCACGGGGGAGGCGTCCTCGGCGGCCTCGGCGCCGTCGTCGTCCGAGTCCTCGACGGCGACCGTGCGTTCGTTCGCCGCCTGTCGGGCGATCGTCGTCGCCGACACGACCGCCGGTCGGCTCAGCGGGGCGAGCAGCGCAGTGCGGTCGGCGATCCATCGATCGCGCTCGTCCGTCCCGGCCGCGGGTACGGCGGCCGGAACGACGAGTTCGGCGAGTTCGGCGAGTTCGACGTCGAGGGTGGGGCCGCGGCGGCGCTCGATTCGGTCGGCGGTGGCTCCCCCTCGCTCGACGGCTCGGAAACGACCTGCCGGCACAGCTCCGGCTTGCCGCGAAGTGTCGGGCGACCTTCGCCGCGTAGGTGGCCGAGGCCTGCTTGCCGGTCACGACGTGGTGGGTCGACACGAGGAGGTGGTCCTGGGCCGCGTGAGGGCCACGTAGAGCAAGCGATCCTTCTCGTAGCCGTCCATCTCGGCTTCGAGATCGGCGCGCAGGTCGTGGTTGCCGGTCTGCAGGTTTCGCCGAAGCCGAACCGACGGCGGGCGGTCCTCTTCCCACAGGATGCTGAGTCCCCGCTGGCCCGAGTTCGGCGCCGTGGTGAGACCGGACAGGATCGTGATCGGGAACTCGAGGCCCTTGGAGCCGTGCACCGTCATGATCTGGACCGCGTCGTCGTCGGTCTCGGGCAACAGCGGCTCGTGGACGCGTGCCCGGTCTTCACCTTGCAGCTCGACCCAGGCGAGAAAGGCTCGCAGTCCGACGCCACCGGACTCCTCGAAGGTGCGGGCCTGGTCCGAGAAGAACCGGAGCCGGCGCCACACCTCGCGGTGGCGAGGATCGCCGAAGGCGAGGACCATCGCCCGCCGCTCGGACATCACCCGGTCGAGGAGTTGGGCCGGCGTGAGCCACCATCGGTCCCGCCACAACTGCCGCAACGCGCCGATGGCCGATGCCACGGGATGGTCCGGCGGGAGCGCGTCGGGCGCGTCGCTCCGCAGATCCCACACGCCCCCGGCATGCGTCCAGGTGAACAGGTCGACGTCGGAACAGGCGAACAGGGGAGAACGGAGCGCGGCGACGAGACTGATCGTGTCGCTCGGATCGTCGATCGCCTTGAGCGTCGACACCAGGTCCCGGATCTCCTGGGTGTCGTAGACGAGGGTGCCGGTCGCCAGCCGATACGGGATGTGGTGCGATTCCAGCGCCGTGCGCAAGAAGGTCAGCGAGGTCCGCGTGGGGACGAGGATGGTGATGTCCCCCAAGGTCGGCCGCCGCCAACGTTGGACACCTCGGCCACCGCCGGCGGCCCGCTCTGCATCGGGGTCCCGCACCGGCCAGGCATCGGGGTCGGCGAGGATCGCATCGATCGCCTCGGCGACGCTGGCGGCTTCGAGTTCCCGCAACTCGCCGGCGCTCACCTTGCCCTCGTGGGCTCCGCCGAGGAGCACCGGGCGATGATCCCGACCCGGAGCCGGTCGCCGCTCGGCGACGAGGGGCTCGTAGCTCGGCTGCTTTCCCGGCTCCTCGACCATCATCGAGGTGAACAGGTCGTTGACCCAGTCGAGGACCGGGCTCACGGTCCGGAAGTTCGTGGTGAGTCGAACCGGGTTCGAGCCGGCGTACGTCCGGCACGCGTCCAGGAACAACGCCACGTCGGCCCGCCGGAAGCGGTAGATCGACTGTTTGGGGTCACCGACGAAGAACAGCCGCCCGTCCGGAACGGCCAGGGAATGCCACGGTCCGGGCTCGACGCGATCGTCGCCCGACGCGATGAGGGCGGCCAGTTCGATCTGGATCGGGTCGGTGTCCTGGAACTCGTCGAGCAGGAGATGGCGGTACCGCTCGTGGAGCTGCCGGCGCACGTCCGGGGAGCGGCGAAGCAGCGATCGGGCCAGCACGAGCAGGTCGTGGAACTCGAGCGCGCCGTCGCGACGGCGGGCGTCGGCGGCTCGGGCGACCTCGCCGGCGACGAGCCACAGCAGGCGCCCGATCACGGCGTCGATCATCGGGGCCAGGCAGGCCAAGGCGGCGGCGTTGAGCGACCTGACCGTGGCCCGGGCCGCTTTCACGTCGACCGCCCAGGCCTTGGCCGACCCGACGTTCCCGGGCTTCCACAGCCCCGGGTCGCTGCCGCCCTGATTCTGGAGTTCGAGGAGTTTCGCGAGGACGTCTCGGGGGGTCGAGATGAGCATCGCTTCGACCTCTGGCAGCGCCCGGTCCGTGATGAACGTGGCCAACTTGTCCGACGGGTCGGAGCACTCGTCGAGCAGGGCCCGGACCTCGGCCGCCGCATCACGCAGCGGGCCCAGGTCGAGATCGGCGAGTCTCGGCGACGGCCGTTCCTCGATGCCCTCGAGGCGATCCCAGTTCTGATCGAGTTCGGCGGCGACGTCCTTCATCGTCACCTGGCCCGAATATCGCTCCTCGACTCGGATGTCGAGGAGCAGGCCGAGGTACAGCAGCTCGGCATGGGCCGGGTCCTCGTGGAGCCGATCGACGAACTGGCGCCACCGTTCCTCGTGGGCGAGCTGGGACGAGACTTCGTCGAGCACCCGGATTCGGGGCGGCAGCCCGGCAGCGACGGCGAAATCGCCGAGGATCCGGTTGGCGAACCCGTGCAGGGTGGTGATCGCGGCCTGGTCGGCATCGTCGATCGCCGCTCGAGCGCGCCGCCCGCTCGGAGTCGCCGGCTGCTTCGGCTTCGGCACCGAGCCGCTCGAACGCCACCCGGGTTCGGCTCCTCAGCTCGGTCGCGGCGGCCTCGGTGAAGGTGATGGCCGCGATCTGCGAGAGCCGGGCCCGGCCCGTCGTCACCAGATGGACGATCCGATCGACGAGCTGGGTCGTCTTGCCGGTGCCGGCCCCGGCCTCGACGAAGAGGGTGCGGTCGAGCCCGAGACGGCTGATCTCGTCGCGGGCGGCTTGATCGACGGTCACGCGTCGTCCTCCTCATCGGTGTCGGCGTCCACGACCGCGAGCCGCTCGAGCAACGCGAACGACGGATCGTCGGCCATCGCTTGGGCGAACTCGGTGCGGCCTCGGTCGCAGACCCGATCGAACGGGCAGAAGGCGCAGCCCTCGTGACGGCGGAAGAAGGTGTCGTACCGGCCGGGTCGACGGTCGAACAGACCCGACTCGATGCCCTCCGCGATCGTGTCGAGCACGTCGAGCAGCCGAACGCGACGACCCTCGTCCCAGGCGTACCCCTCGAACCGGGGCTTGTTGTCGGGCCGCTCCAGGATCCAGTACTGGGTGCGGACGTCGTCGACACCGAACGCCTGGCGTACGGCTTCGGCGTACAGACCGAGTTGGAGCACGGTGCCGGCCCGGACCGGGTCGCCCTCGGCCAGCTTGTCGTACTTGCGCCCCTTGCCGGTCTTGTAGTCGCTGACGACGGCCCGACCATCGGGGGACCGGTCGACGCGGTCGATTCGGCCGCGGAACTGGAGGGTTCTCCCGCTCGGCAGCTCCAGCGAGAGCGGTGGGGCACCACCCTCGCCGAAGGCCCATTCCACTGCGGCCGGAACGACTCCGCTCTCGGCCCGCAGTGCCGCATCGTCGTCGAGGGCGCGTTGCAACACCTCGTGCAACACGGCCCGCTCCTGGGTCCAATAGACCGGCCGGCCGGTCTGACCGTGCGCCTCCAGGGCGTCGAACCGTTCGTCGGCGAGCGCTCGCAGCCGGGCCCGGTGGGCATCGGTCCACGGCGAGTGCGCCCCGAACGCACCCTGTCCGGCCTCGGCCATGACCTCACGGATGAACTGCTCCAGGGTGTCGTGGACGACGTTGCCGCGCTCCAGCGCCCCGAGCGTCACGATCTGCTCGGGTTCATCGCGGTCGTCGAGCCCGAGGACGCGAGCGAGGAAGTAGCGATGCCCGCAGCTCGCCCATTCCTCCAACCGCGAGGCCGACATCGGGAGGGCGCTCGGACCTGGCACGGGCTGGCCGGCCAGGTTCCCGTCCCATTCGGTGAAGTCCGACCCCCGCCGGGTGAGCTGGGCGAGGATGCCCCGGGCGGAAGACCCGACCGCCGGATCGTCCAGCACGTCGCCGGTCGCCTCAGGGCTCGCGTCGAGCCGTGTCTCGCGCCGTGCTTCGAGCCGTGCTTCGAGGAGCGCCAGATCTCGTTCTTCGAGCGAACCGGCCACCGCCGCCCGTCGCCATCCCGTGGCCGCGGACGGCACGTAGCGGACCGGGCCGGAGCGGAGGTCGTCGAACTCGGTGGCATCGATGGTCCGGCCGGCCAGTTCCGAGACCGTGGCCAGCAGCCAGCGCGACGGCTGCGCCGTCCGGCTCGTGCGCAGATCACCGCGAGGAAACGTCAGGATGCGCCGGGCCGGCGGCGCGGCGGCGAGGGCGGCGAGATAGAGGCGGTGCTGCTCGTCCAGCCCGCTGGACCGGAGGGCCAGCTCGCCGGCGCACTGCTGGCGAAGGATGTCGGGCAACACCGAGTCGTCGCGACGGCCCGCTGGACACAGCCCCTCGACCATTCCCACGATGAACACGGCGTCGAGGTCGTGGCCGACCGCCGTCGACAACGGACCGTAGAGCACCCCGGTCCCGAACCGACCGGATCGCCCACTCGGTCGATCGAGCTCGCTCCTCAACGCCCGCACGAACACGTCGAGGTCCGGCTCCGGTTCGAGCTGGTCGAGCACCGCGAGACGCGCCAGCACCTCTTCGACCTGGTCGAACGCAGCCCGTTCCTGTTCCGGCCACGAGGTATGCCCGTTTCCTGGGCCGAGCAGCCAATGCAACAGTGCTCGGGTGGCCTCGGCGCGCTCGGTCCAGCCGCGCCCCCTCGAGACCGCCGAGACCGCTCCGTGCAGACCCTCGACCGCTACCGCGAGCGCATCGAGAAGGAGGAGCTTCCGCTGCGCCCGGGCCGAGCCGCGCCGGGCGGGGTCGTCGGCCAAGGTGGCCAGGCGGGCCCGATGCCCGGCGAGACGAGCCCGCCAGCCCTCCAGTCCTTCGACCACGCCGGCCTCCCGCGACAATTCCTCCCAGGCGGTCGGGGTGGCAGGGGTGCCGCCCGGCCGGACCGGGGCGTCGCTGAACACCGCCAGCACACGGTCGCGTCGGTATCGCTCGGCGGGGAGCGCCAGCGCCGCCAGCACGGTCCGACCGGCGACCGAATCGGCGAGGCGGCGACGGCCGGGCCCGTTGGCCGGAATGCCCGCCGCGGCGAAGTGCTGTTCGAGCAGGCGGACGTACGGGTCCGGCGCCGGGGCGAAGACTCCGATGCGGTCGGCGCGCACCCCGCTGCCCGGATCGGCGAGCAGCGCGAGGATCTCTCGGACCACGTGGCGAACCTCGTCGTCGGCATCGGTGACGCTGATGACCTGGGCCGCGGTCGCGACGGTGAGCTCGGGCCGTGACCTGTCGTCCACGGCGACGCCGGCGCGGCGGCACACGGCGAGCACCGAGTCGTCAGCCGCCGGCGCGCCGGTGAGACCCAACACGACGTGGATGCCGACGGTGGCGACGACCGCTCGCATCAGCTCGACCAGCGGGGCACGCATCGGTGCCGGCGGGTACCAGATGCAGCGACCGAGCGGAGCGACGGCTGCGGCGAGGTCCGGCCGCCGGGCCGCGGCGCGAGCCAGCTCCGGTTCGCCCTCGTAGCCCGCCAGTTCAGCGCCGACCCGGTCGGACAGGGCCACCAGCGCCGCCCCGTGGGCCGACGCCCGCCGGAGGGTCGACCGGGCCCCCGGGCTCAGCGGACGACAGTTCGGCGTACAGCTCGGAGACCGCGGCGATGGTGGCCTGGTGCTCGGCGACCTCCGCGTAGGGGCCGGGATCGTCGGCCAGGGCCAGACGCACTGCGGCACCCAGCACCGGGTTGGTCAGCGGCTTGGCGTCGGCGCCCCGGCCGCCCGCGAGGAGCTGGGCCAACCGGAACGGGGTGACGAACTGGACGTTGGCGACACCACCGCCGAGGTCACGCGAGCCGAGCAGCCGGCGGGCGGCGAGTCCGGCGAAGTTCGACGAGACGATCACCGTCACCGGGGCCAATGCGTCGTCGCCCTTGGCCGCCGCGACGGCCCTCGCCAGCGCCTCGCTCGCCGGGCGGCCGTACGGCGTCACGTCCACCGTCACGTCGGGCGCCGTCACGTCGGGCACCGTCACGTCCAGCATGGTGCTCGTCCCGTCCTCGTTCACCTGCGCGAGGGTAGGGGTTGGGTGTGACAGGGTTGGGGCACTCAGCTGGCAGCGCATTCGCGAGCTCGGCTGACGACCTGCACTCCTCGGTTCCCTGAACCGGATTTGAGACGAGCCGATCACATGGCCAACGACACCCGGGCCCGAGTGGCGCAGCGGCTGCTCGATGCCGTTCCCGGCGCGATCGTCGTGATCGATCAATGCCTCGCGCTCCGATTTCGGAGCGCGGCGGCAGCGGAGTTCATGGGCCTGCACCACGATTCCTCGCGACTCGGTGATCTGGACCTCGCCAGCTCCGAGATTCCCGATGTGTCGCGCTTCATCCACCCCGACGACCTCGACCAGGTCCTCGCGGACTACATGCGACTGCTCGGTGACCCCGACCTCCACCAGATCGCCACGACGATGCGGCTCCTGAATCCCGACGGCCCTCGAGCGGTCCAGGCGTTCCTGGTCGACCATCGTGACGATCCAGCGATCGCCGGGATCGTCGTCTCGTTCAAGGACCTGACCGGCGAACTCACCGCCTGGGCCGAAGCCGAGTCGAAGCAGGCGTTGATCGACCAGAACGCCGCGCTCCACGCCGAACTCCTCGAACGACAGGACTTCCAGTCACGGCTGCTCCACATCCAACAGACCATCTCCCGCCGGATGCCGTTGACCGACGTCCTGCGGGCGGTGGTCGACGGTGCCACGGCGCTGCTCGACGACGAACTCGTGGAACTGCACCTACGCGAGCCCGACGGGGGCGTCACCGTCGTGACCCTCACCGCGGGCCGGTTCGATCCCTCGGCTCGCCTCGCCGTCGCTCTCGCCGTGCGGCGGGCGGCCCAGGAACGCGACCAACTCGTCGCGACGTCCGGACCAGGCGTCGTCGCGGACACTCCGACCTCCTCGTCGATGGCGGTGCCCATCCGCGACCGGTTCCGGACCGTCGGCGCACTCGCCGTCGGGACGGCGCTCGACCGCAGCCCGTACACCGAGCTCGAGCGCGAGATGCTGGTCAACCTGGCCGAGCACGCCAGCGTGGCGATCATGGATGCCAGGACCGTCGAGTACGCCGAGGCTGCCATGCGAGACGCGCTGACCGGACTCCCGACGCGTGCGCTGTTCCTCGATCGACTCGCCCAGTCCGTGGAGCGCTGCTCGCGCGCCGGCATCACCCTCACGCTGATGTTCATCGACCTGTCTCGGTTCAAGGCGATCAACGACAGCTACGGACATGCGCTCGGCGACGAGGTCCTGTCCGTCGTGGCGCAGCGGATCGCCGGATCGCTCCGGACCTCCGACACCGCCGCTCGACTCGGCGGCGACGAGTTCGTCGTGCTGCTCGAGGGCCGCGAGAAGACGGCTTCGGTCGTGGTGGCCCAACGGATCCTGATGGCGATCCGCCGACCGATCACGATCGGCGCCCGCACGCTGTATGCCGATGCCGCGATCGGGATCAGCTTCGCCGCGGCGGCCAGCCGGATCGAGCCCGAGCTGCTCCTGCGCCAGGCCGACATCGCGATGTATCAGGCCAGGAGGCACGGGCCGGGATCGCGTGCTTCGCCGAGGAGATGCAGTCCGCCATCGTGGTGCGCCACGAGCTCGAGGTGGCCCTGCGCCGGGCGATCGACGATCAATCGCTGGAGGTCTTTCTCCAACCGCTCGTCGATCTGTCGACGAACCGGTTGGTCAGCCTGGAAGCGCTCGCCCGCTGGAACCACCCCGAGCGAGGCTGGATCGCCCCCGACCTGTTCATCGCCATCGCCGAGGACACGGGGCTGATCGCGTCCCTCGATCGCTTCGTGTGGGAGCGGGCCTGCACCGTGCTCCAGGCCTGTCCGTTGCCCGAGGGACGCGGTGACGTCTCGCTCTCGCTCAACCTCTCGGCCCGACACCTCATGGCGGACGACCTCGTGCCCGCCCTCGACCGGATCCTCGCGTCGACCGGCGTCAGCCCCGACGCCATCACCCTCGAGATCACCGAGACCCAGGCGCTGTACGACCTTCCCGCCGCCATCGACCAGATGTGGGCGCTGCGCCGGTTGGGGGTCCGGCTCGCGATCGACGACTTCGGGAGCGGGTACGCCTCGCTGTCCTATCTGCAGACCCTGCCGGTCGAGACGCTCAAGATCGACCGGAGCTTCATCGCCGGGCTCTCCTCGGACCCGAAGGCGAACCAGTTGGTGCGAGTGATCGTGAACCTCGCCCACGGGTTCGGCATGCGTGTCGTCGCCGAGGGCGTCGAGACCGAGCACCAAGCCGAGGAGCTCCGGGGCCTCGGAGCGGATCTCGGTCAGGGGTTCCACTTCGCTCGGCCGCTCACGCCCCACGCCTTGGCGCTCCTGTGGCCGGAGCTGGCCGACGTCCCGGTCGTCGGTCCGTAGTCGAGCCGACTCGTCGCGACGCTCCGGCGGGCTGATCGGCCCGGGCAGCCGACACGGTCCCGGCCATGGAGAACCGCATCGAGCCGGCTGCAGCCGAGCGCAGGGCCGCCCATGCGGTGAGCATCGTGACGATCGACCGGATGCCGCGTCAGCCGACGCTGGCTGCTCAGGTCGTGCGGGCGCTCGCCGATCGGGGGATCTCGATCGACGGCCTCGTCGGCGGCTGGCGCAACCAGCGCGAGCAGCTCGTCATCACGGTCCCGGTCGAGGAGGCCGCCCTCGTGGTCGAGTTGGCCGGCACGATCGCCGCCCGGTTCGGAGTGGGGCCGGTGACCGTCGATTCTTCCTGGACGGAACTGGTGATCGACGTGCCGCGCGGCCGCTCGTCGAGCGCGATCGTCGCCGAGCTCTACGAACAGCTCGCCGAACGAAACGTCGAGGCCCGCGCCGTTACCGCGACCTCGAACGAGGTGTTGTGTGTGGTGCGACCCGAGGCCGGCGACGAGCTGCGCCGGTCGATGACGCTCCGCGAGACCAAGCGACGCGCTCGGTCGTGACCCTCGGCCACGTGCCGACGAGACTCGCCCGATGGGTGACACCTCGCCGTACACGGAGCTGACCTACGCCGAACACGGGCACGTCGGCATCATCACGCTGAACCGGCCCGAGGCCCGCAACGCCTTGACCCACACCACCTACCGAGAGTTGCAGGATGCCGTGGAGCGCACGAGCGCTCGCTGCCTCGTGATCACCGGTGCGGATCCGGCGTTCTGTTCCGGCGACGACGTGCGCCAGGTCATGGTCGCCGCCGGGGCCGAGACCGCGCAGCGCCTCAGCCGCGAACCTCGGATCACCCCTGCTGCTGCCGCCCTGCTCGAAACCGACGTGCCCGTCGTCGCGGCCGTCAACGGTGCGGCCGTCGGATGGGGCATGGAGTTGGCGCTGATGGCCGACGTCCGGGTCGCGTCGGATCGGGCGAGATTCGGGGAGCTGTTCGTGAAGCGCGGACTCTGCTGCGACGTGGCGGGATTGGGTCGCCTGGTGCAGATCGTCGGGCGAGAGGTCGCCGCCGAACTGCTGTTCACCGGGAGGATCATCGACGCGGCGACGGCCCGAGACCTCCGGCTCGTGTCCCGAGTCGTCCCCCACGAGGAGCTGCTGAGCACCGCGATCTCGCTCGCCGAGGAGATCGCCGGGAACCCTCCCCTGGCCGTGCAGGCGTTGAAGCGAGGCCTGCGGCTGGCGGCCGATCCCGATTGGGAGTCACTCGGGTCCTGGGTCAGTGCCACGCTCGGCGAGTTGTTCCGGACCGACGACCACCGAGAGGGCGTCGCCGCGTTCCTCGAGAAGCGGGAGCCGACCTACCGCGGGACCTGACCGGCCTCAGCGCATCGGCGCGCCGATCCCGGCGAGGAACCGGCGCGGGCCGCAAGCCCTCGCGTCGGTCGGGAGCCGGGCGAGGAGCCCAAGATCGGCGGTGACCACCACCGCCGAGGCCGGGTCGGGGTTCGCTGCGACCAGGTCGACGATGTGATCGTCGGCTGCGTTGCGGCCGCGGCGCGGGGCGAACTCGATCGCGAGATTCCCACCCGCCAGCAGCGCGACCTCGGGGACCGGCGCGCCGTCGAACACCAGGACGACCGGACAGGTGTGGGTTCGGCTCCACTCGGCCACCTGCTGGGCCAGGCGGGCGGCGGCGCCGGCGCGGTCGTTCCACCAACGATCCGGCCGCGAGCCCATGACGTTGTTGCCGTCGATGACGTACCGGCGACCCGGGACGGGCTCGGGGAAGTCGTCGGTCATGACGCGAGCGGCAACCGGAGCTCGAAGGTCGAACCGTGACCGAGCCCGGCGGAGCGGGCGACGACGTCGCCGCCGTGCAGTCGGGCCAGACTGCGGGCGATCGTGAGCCCGACCCCGGTCCCACCGATCCCCGACGTGCCGGCCCCGCGTTGGAACCGGTCGAAGATCCGGTCGAGTTCCTCGGGTGCGATCCCCGGACCGTCGTCGCTCACCTCCACGACGGCCGAACCGTTCCCCGCCGAGCACGACACCCGGACCGATCCGCCCGGCGGCGTGTACCGCAAGGCGTTCCCCACCAGGTTGGTCACCACCTGCACGATCCGGTCCTCGTCGATCGAGACCACCGACCCCGGCACCGTGTCGACGGCGAGCGAGACGCCGGCCGCGGCGAACTGCGGCGCGAGCCGTTCGGCGACGCGCGACACGAGGACGGCGGGGTCGTGAGGGGCCAAGGACAGCGACACCTGGTGCTCGTCGATTCGCGAGAGCAGCGCGAGATCCCCGATCAGGCGCTCGATCCGGGCCACTTCGTCGGAGAGTTCGGCCAACAGATCCGGGCTCGGCTCCATCAACCCGTCCTGGAACGCCTCGAGGTACGAGCCCACGGTCGCGACCGGAGTGCGCAACTCGTGGGTCAGGTCCGTGAGCAGTCGGCGGCGCGAACGCTCGGTCGACTCCAACCGCTCCGCGAGCACGTTCAGGTCGACGGCGAGCGCATCGAGCTCTCGAAGTCCCTCGCGCGAGGCGCGAACGGCATAGTCACCGGCGGCCATCCGCTGGGCGGCGACCCCCATGCCCTGGATCGGGCGGGCCAGCCGGCGAGCCATGGCCCACGCGGCGACGCCGGCCAGCACGAGGCTGATGGCTGCGGCGACGACGAGCGACCGGTCGATCGATGCGGTGAGCGCGTCGTGCAGGTCGTCGGCGAGCTCGGAGCCACGACCGGCGCCGAGCCCACGACCGGTGCGGGACGAGAACCATCGCGGGAGGACGAGACGGATCGCGATGCCGGCGACGGTCACCCCGACGAGCACCACTGCCACGTGGGTCACGATCAGACGCCGCACGAGTCGGGCTCGCCCGGGTTCCGTGGTCACGTGCCACCGACGAACTTGTAGCCGACCGACCTGACCGTGGCGACGAACCGGGGTCGGTCGGCGGGATCCCCGAGCGCGCGACGGAGGTTCTTCACATGAACGTCGACGGTGCGTTCGTCGCCGTAGTGATCCGGTCCCCACACCCGCTCGAGCAACTGGCGGCGGGTGAAGACGCGGCCCGGTGATTCGGCCAGCGCCGCCAGGAGATCGAACTCGAGCGCGGTCAGCTCGACGGTTTCCCCGTCGAGTTCGGCCGTGCGCCGGGCAGGGTCCACGGCGAGGCCACCACCGCCGATGGTCGGCTCCCGCGTCTCGTCGCGTTCGGCGCCGCCCCGCCGGAGCACCGCCTTGGCCCGGGCGACGAGCTCTCGCGGCCGGAACGGCTTGGTCACGTAGTCGTCGGCACCGACGGAGAGTCCGACCAGCGTGTCCAGCTCGTCGCTGCGGGCGGTCACGAGAATGACCGGGACCGCCGACGTCGTGCGAATGCGGCGTAGCACCTCGATGCCGTCGATCCCCCCGAGCATCACGTCGAGCAGGACGAGGTCGGGCTTGACGGTGTCGATCCGAGCGAGCGCCTCCTCCCCCGAAGCCGCCTCCGCCACCGAGAACCCGTCCGCTTCGAAATAGGCACGGGCCAGGCGGCGCAGCTTCTCCTCGTCATCGACGATCAGGATTCGACGGCCCGGCACGTCCTCGATCGTAGGAGCCGACGGGCGGATCGGATCGGGTCCTCGGTCCCGACCTGCGGTCGAGCCGGCCGATCGGACCGCGGCCCGGTGCGGCTTCACGGTTGCTTCACCGTTGCATCCCGATCGCTCCACGTCCGGGGCGGATCATGGGTTCGTCCAAGGGAATCATCCACCGAGAACGGTGGGAACAAGGAGAACGACGATGACACGGACCACCCGCTCCCACAAGATCCTCGCCACGGCCGGCGTGACCGTGGTCGCGGGACTCGGACTCGGGCTCGCCGCCGACGCGGTGTGGGCTCGCAGCGGAGCCGACAACGGCCGGGGCAACACCTCGATGCCGATGCCCGGCGCCGATCGAGGCAACCGGACCGGCGTCGGCACCGGTGGCCAGGCTCAGGATCGCCGGCACGACGGGTCCTGCGGGACCTGCACCGCACCGGTGAGCCCGACCGTCGCCACGAACGTCACCCCGAACGTCACCGAGAGCCAGTTCGTCGAGCTCGCCTCGATCCTGGATCAGGCCATGGCCGAGGAACGGCTCGCCGTCGCCACCTACCAAGCTGTGCTCGACGAGTTCGGGAACGTCGCTAGTTTCTCGAACATCGTGCGGTCCGAGACTCGTCACGTCAGCTCGCTGCAGACCGTCGCCGATCGGTACGGGATCGACGTCTCCGACGCCCTCCCGGGCGACGTGACGGTGCCTGCCACGCTGGCCGACGCCTACGACCTCGGCATCGCCGTCGAGATCGAGGACGGCGACCTCTACGACACCTTGATCGCCCGGATGGACGCGGCCGACATCGCCGACGACTTCCCCGACGTGATCCGGGTGTTCGAGAACCTCCAGGCCGCCAGCCTCGACAAGCACCTTCCCGCCTTCGAGGCGTACGCCTCGTGATGCCGCCGGTCCGCGATGCCCGATCCCGTGCGTACGATGCGCTCATGGAGAAGGTGCAACGGACCGACGAAGAATGGCGGAACCTGCTGAATCCGATGCAGTTCGCCGTGCTCCGGCAAGCCGCCACCGAGCGGCCCTGGACCGGCGAACTGCTCGACGTCCACGACGACGGCGTGTTCCATTGCGCGGCCTGTGGGGCCGCGCTGTTCGATTCGGGGACCAAATTCGATTCGGGCTGTGGTTGGCCGAGCTTCTTCGATCCGATCACGCCCGACGCCGTGGAGTACCTCGAGGACACCAGCCATGGAATGCACCGGGTCGAGGTCCGCTGCGCCACGTGCTCGTCCCACCTCGGTCACGTGTTTCCCGACGGCCCGGCGCCCACCGGCCAGCGGTATTGCATGAACAGCGTGGCGATGCAGTTCAGCGCCCAGTCGGGCTCCGACGGGACGCAGGATGCCAGCGACGCTCGCGACGCCAGCGGGTCCTGACGCCGGGTTCCGACGCCGGGTCGGACCTCGTCCCGACCGGTCGGGACGAACTAGGACTCGACCTGCCAGGACGGGCGGCGCTTCTCGAAGAACGAGGCCATGCCCTCGGCACCGTCGGCGGAGGAGAAGAACCGCTCGCTCAGCTCCCGCATCCGGGCGTAGTCGTCCTCACGGCTCGCTCCGGGAATCTCCCGCAACAACTTCTTGGTGGCCGCGACGGCTGCGGGCGCGCCCATCAAGACCCCCCGGACGAGCCGGTCCACCTCTGCATCCACGTCGTCGGCATCGGCGGCGACATGGGTGACCAATCCGATCTCGCGCGCGGTCGAGGCCGAGAACACCTCGCCGGTGAGGAAGGCGGCGGCCAGGCGTGCGGCGGGAACCCGGGCCAGGATCGGCACCGAGATGATCGCCGGAGCGACGCCGATGCGGACCTCGGTGAACGCGATGTCGACGGACTCGGCCATCACGATGAGGTCACACGCGGCCATCACCCCGATGCCACCGGCTCGAACCGCTCCCTTGACCGCGGCGATCACCGGCTGATCGGCGTCCTGGATCCGGCGGATGGCGTCGACCATCGGGCCGGAATCGGGCGGCCCGGACGAGCGCTCCTTGAGATCGGCGCCGGCGCAGAACGCCGGGTCCACGTGGGTCAGGACCACCGCTCGGACGTCGGGCACGAGGGCTTGGTCGAGGGCGGCGTGGAGGTCGGCCAACAACCGACGCGACAACGCGTTGCGGTTGGCCGGCGACGCGAGCGTGATGGTGGCCACGGCACCTGATCGCTCCACGAGCACGGTGGGATCGGTCATCTCATCCTCCGAACGCGCCGACGCGGGTGGCGAAGGCGACGATGTCGCGGCTCACGGTGATGGGGTCCTGCAGCGGACCGAAGTGGCCGAGGTGTTCGTACTCGACGAATGTGCCGCGCGGCAACGCCTCGGCGAGCGGCGCGGCCCAGCGCCCGGGCGGATCGCCCTGATCGACCGCCCCCTTGGCGACGAGCACGGGCACCTCGAGTTCGGTGACGTGTTCGATGCGGAACGCGCCGGCCCCCTCGAAGGTCAAGGCCTCCTGCTCGGGCGTGCACTTCAGCGTGACGGTACCGTCGGCCAACTCGGCGAATCCGTGGTCGACATACGCCGCCAACGCATCAGCTCGCAGGTGGCCGAGCGGCGGGCGATGCGTAGCGCCAGCGCTTCGGCCTTCGATCCGAACGAGGGCCGCCGGCGCCGAGCAGCCGTCGCCAGCATGTTGTTCTTCATCGCCGTCGGATCGCCGCCGACGCCAGGATCCGCTGGATTCGCCGGATCGGCGCTCGCGGCGGGATCGGCGTTGGGGACGATCGGTTCGAATCCGTAGATCCCGGCGAACGCCTCGGGCCGCCGACAGGCTGCCATCAACGCCGCTGCGCCGCCCATCGAGTGGCCCACCGCGACGACCGGCCCGTCCGCCACGGCGTCGAGGGTCGCCATGAAGTCGTCGCCCATGCCGGTCCACTCCAACGACCCGTGCGACGGCATGGTGCTGTCACCGTGACCGCGATAGTCCAGGGCCCACACCCGGAACCGTTCGGCGAGCAACGCCGCGAGCGGGCGGTACGGACCGGCACAGAACCCGGTGGCGTGGCTGATGATCAGCACCGGCCCGGACCCGCCGAGGTCGTGGAGTTGGAGTTCGACGCCGTCGGTGGAGGCAATGCGCACGCCGAAGTTCCTACCAACTCCCGATGTCGGACGCAGAACCGACCGGCCGTGCCGAGCCGGCCAGCATCAGCCCGGGTCGTTCCGGCCCGGCCCCGGTCAGCCCGGGTCAGCCCGAGGCGAGCAGCCGATGGAGGGGATCGAGTTGGACGCCGCTCAACGGGCCGTCGGCCGAGATCCGACGCAGGAGGGCCCGCGGTCGGGCGATGACGATGTCGCCGAGGAGCAACGGCGGGGCGATCTCGCTGCCGAGCGCGGGACGAACGCCGATGCCCAGCCGGATCGGGATCCCACCGAGCAAGGGCTCGATGAACCGGGCCACCCGCTCCAGCGACTCGACCAGTTCACGATGATCGATCTCGCCGGACATGAGGCGCTCGCCGCGGCGCGGCCAGCGTCGCGGCCGCACCGCGGGTTCGTCGACGGTGTCCAAGGTCGTGGTGACCCACACGCCGGTCGGGGCGACAGCGAGTTCCTTGCGTTCGAACCGGACGAGCGGGGGCACCGCGAGGACGCCGTCCGGGATGGGCAACCCCAGCAACGTGTCGGCCGGCGTCTCGGCCGCCTCCAGGTCGAGCACCCGCTGGAGCACCGACTGGAACGACCGCGAACCCCGCGCCGGGTTCCGGGCCCGGGACAGCTCCGACGCCACCGTCGACGGGTGTCGCGTCGTCGACAGATCGAGCTCACACGCCGGGCACACATCGGACAGGCTCGCAGGGAGCCGGAGCGATCGGTCGGCGTGGAGGCGCTGGCTGCATCGTGCACACCGCGTGGCGCTGTTGCGCCCATTCCCTCCTGGCATGCCCGACGAGACGCCCCCCAGGAATCGTTCTGACGCAGGGCTTCCTCAAGGTCTCCTGAGGATCGGAAGTGGGCCGAATGACCCTCTCGCTATTCTCAAGATTGCTACTTACCGTGGCCATATCGGCTGACTTTGCCAATGAAGTCGGAGACGGCCGTGTTCGGGGATCACGACGAGTCGAACGGGCGCGGGCACCTGCAGCGACGTGAGTTCGTCGAGCCGTCTGCGCTCACCCTCGGATCCTGCGGCGCCGATCAGGCGCCCGGTTCGGAGCGCAGGCGGCTGGACCCCCGGTCGCTCGGGACCGAGTCCCTCGAGCGGCTGGATCCGCCCGGTGGACAGCGGTCGTCAGGCCGCGACCTTCGCCGACCCGTTGGGCGACGAGGCGCCACCCGACGAGGAAGGCGCCGAGGAAGGTGGTGGCCACGATGACGAACGACAGCGCCGTCCCGTCACCGAACACCAGATTGCGCAACACCATGCCGAGGGCGACGGTCCCGATCCACACCGGCACACCGGCCGTCCACGGGTCCAGCGGGTCCTTCCACGGCAGGCGGGCGGCCACCCAGGTGACGACGGCGGCGATGAGGAACGGGGCCGCGGTCGAGATCACCCCACCGATCGCCGAGCCCTCGTCATGGCTGCGCCGGCCGAGCACCACGAACACCACGATGGCCAAGGCGTCGAAGACGGCGGCACGGACGACGGATCGAGACTCCATGGCAGCAGCGTGCCAGCCACACCGCAGCCTCCCAACTCGGTCGCGCCACTCCCTCGACGGCAGGGGCGACGGCGGACGCCGGGGCGGGGTGAACGAGGGCACCGGTCCGGTGGCCTACGGTCGTCGGCGTGGGCAGGCCGACGACCCTGGTGAGCCGCATCGAGCGCTGGTGGGATTCGTTCGTCGCGCCGCCGACGACCGATGGGTTCGCGTGGCGCCGACACACCGTGGCCGCGCTGGTCATCGTGGCGTTCGCCGGGCTCGATGCCGCCCGGCGCAGCCTCGATGCCTCGCTCGCCAAGATCCACGAGCCGGGCGTGCGCGGGTTCGGGGCCAACGACCTCCACCACGGCGCCGACGCCGTACGCGAGGCCTTGTCGACCTGGGCGGTCGGGAGCGAACACTTCGCCGATCTGCTTCGATGGACCGGGCGGCGCGTCGCGACGGTCCAGACCCTGCTCGAACTGCTGCTCGTGCCGATCTCGTCGGTGCTGTTGCTGGCCCTCGTGCGGTACGCATCGACGCGAGCCCCCCGGCTCCGCCGGTCGGCGATGCACCTCGCCGTCCTGCGCGTCTGCGTCGCCGGAACGCTCGTCTACTTCGCCTGCGGGGTGTTGAACCAGCTCCTGGAACTGGCGATGCTCGCCCGGAGCTCACCGCTCGGCCCGGTCGCCGAGATCGCTCGGCTGTCCTCGCTCCTGCGCCGTGTCGCGCTCTACGGGGTGTTGTTCGCGGTCGCCAACACGGTCCTGTCCCTCACGTTCGGCGTGTGGCATCCCCTGCGGCGATTCCGGGAGGTCGGCAGCGCCTACCGGATCGTGATCGCCATCGTCGTGGCCCACTTCGCCCTCCTCCAGCTGAGCATCCCGGGCGAGCAGAGCCGGGATGCGATCCGGCTGTGGCCGGAGTCGGCCTCGCTCGCCGTCTGGGGCATCGCGGCGACCTGCCTGTTGTCGTTCGCGGTGGCCGTCCTGGCCCGTCGCCTGAGCAGGCTGGACAGCGATGCGCCGGCGCGGCAACACGTCGGCGTCCTCGGTGGCACCGGGACCGTCGCCATGTCGATCGTCGGGATGGCGTGCGTGATCGCCGGGTTGGCGCTGCGCTCCCGGACGGGCACCGGCGGGGGCATCGTGGCGCTCGGGGTACTGGTCACGGTCGTGGCGCTGGCGAGCGTGCCGCTGCTGAGCATCGACCGATCGGTGGCATCGCCGGCGGACTCGACCGTGGTGCGGCCCAAGGAACGGACCAGAGCGCTCGTTCCCGCCCTGGCATCGATGGCTCCGTTGGTGGCGCTGGAGGTGGCGATCGTCCAGGCGGGCCTCTCCGACCTCGTCGCCGGCACCACGGCCCGTTCGCTGGTACCGCTCTCCGTCCTGGTCGCCGGGCTCGCCGTGGTCGACTATCTCGCCGCCCGGCGCTACCACGAATGGGCGGACGGGCTCGGTTCGGACCGCGAGGTCCTGCGACGGCGGATCTTCGTCGGCTCCCTCGTCGCGCTGGGGCTCGTCGCCGGCAGCGTCGCCATCTGGGTCGTGTCCGATCCGCGCGCCAATGCGCCGTCGCTCGGTGTGCACGGCATCCTCGGCACGTTCCTCGTGCTCGTCACGGTGTCGATCGGCACGTTGGGTCACCTGGTCGACGGGCACGCCGTCCCGGCCTCGCTCGCGTACCTCGGGATCCGGCGCATCCCCATCGTGACGACCCTGCTCGTGTGGGGATTGCTCGGCAACCGGTTGCGGGCCGACGAGTACCACGAGATCCGGGTCCTCGACGGGGTGAGCGCCGCCCGCGGGGTGACCGTCCAGGACGCGTTCGCCCGCTGGACCGAGGCCCAGGTGCCGAAGGCCGAGCCGGCCGACGGCACGCGAACCGTGCCGGGCGTCCCGATGTTCTTCGTCACCGCGGCGGGCGGCGGGATCCGCGCTGCGACGTTCACCGCCTCGGCGATCGACTGTCTGCTCGGCAACGACGATCCGACCTCGTGCCGCGGCGACATCGAGGGTGCGGCGGGCGACCGTTGGGACACCGTGTTCGCCGCGAGCGGGGCGTCGGGCGGGAGCGTCGGGCTGGCATCGGTCGTCGCCCAACGCACACTGGGGCCGGAGACCGACTGGGTCCGGCACCGGCTGGGCACGGACCTGCTGTCGGCGCAGCTCGCCTGGCAGCTGTTCGTGGAAGCGCCCAACGCCCTGCTCGGTCTGGACCCCGGCACCGATCGCGCCGAGGTCCTGGAGCGGGCGTGGGAAGACCGGTTCACCGACGGCCAACGGTCACCCGGCACCGAACCGTTCCTCGGCTCCGCGGCCGGGCCGGGGTGGGACGGCCCCCTGGTGTTCCTGACCGGCACGAATCTGGCCGATGGCTGTCGCGTCACGATCTCGCCGAGCCGAACCTCGTCGGCGGCCGATCCCGGTGAGCCGGCCCCGCGGGGCGCGACCCTCGACGAGGACTGCCGGCGACGGCGCCTCGACGGCGCCGGCGACACCCTCGATCAGACGGTGGCACGCGACATCGCCGACTACCTGTGCCCCAACGAGGACCTGCGCTGGTCGACCGCCGCGTTCCTGTCGGCCCGGTTCCCGCTCGTCTCCCCCACCGGCGTGGTGTCGCCGCCGAACGAACGCAACGGCGGCTGCGAGAACGACGCACCCTGGGGATTGTCCATCGGGGACGGCGGCTACCGGGACAACACCGGCGCGGCGGCGCTGCTCGACCTGTGGTCGGTCCTCGAGCCGCTCGTCGACGACTTCAACCGGACCTCGGATCGATGCATCGTCCCCGTCCTGGTCGAGATCGACAACGGGCACCGCAACCGGGGCGCCACCGCGCCGCCGGCCACCAACGGGCAGTTCACCGCGCCGCTGTTCGGGGCGCTCGACGTGTTCGCATCCCGTGACGCGGGGCCGATCGAGGAATTGGCCGTCGAGTTCTCCCGACCGATGTCGACCGGAACCACCGCCGTGCTCGACGGGACCATGGACGCCGCTCGCTACGTGCGCGTCTCGCTCTACGAGCACCCCGGGGTCCTCGCTCCGCTCGGGTGGTCGCTCTCCGACGCCGCCGTCGACGACCTGACGGGTCAGCTCGACCGGGTGGAGGAGAACCGGGAGGCCGTCGCCACCGTCACCGAGTGGGAGCGCAACGGCGCCTGGACCTGCACGATCGAGGGTTGACGATCGCCGGGCCCGTCACATCGGTCGGACCGGCGCCGTCCCGTCCCACACCGCTGCGGCCTGGGCCACCCGGTCGTAGAGCCGGGCGATGCCCTCGGTGCGCTCGTACACCTCGATGAAGTGACCGAGCACGGGCCGGGCGTCGAGGAAGGCGAAGCGTTGCCCGCTCGCGGTCGTGGCGACCATCGCCGGCGGGAACCCACCCTGGGCCCCCGACGCGATCGCCGCGTCGAGCGAGGGGACGAAGAACGCCACGTGATGGAGCCCGGCCGAGCCACCGAGGTCCGCAACGAGCGACGGCGAGGTCCCGCTGCCGAGGGCGACCAGCTCCACCTGGATCGGGCCCCACTGCCCGTACGCCGAAGAATGGTCGAACACCCCGGCACACCCGTGGGAGTCCACGGCGTCGGCCGGTGGGTGGTGCCGCACGAAGAACGGTCCCATCCCACCGCGGGCCGCGAATCGGGCCGCGGCGTCCTCGACGTCGTCGACCAGATAGGCGACCTGAACTGGGGTGCCGAGATCGGCGAGCGGCGATGCCATGCCGGAGTCCTCCCTGACGCGGGGACCTTGGTCCGCACGCATGAGGTCGGACCCTACCCCGCGGCCCGTCGCGGACCTGGAAGACTCGGGTGACGTGAACGCACCCGAGTCCGTGATCGATCTCGTCCGCCCAGGAACGAACCTCGTCGTCCCGCTCGCCAACGGCGAGCCGGTCAGCGTCATGGACGCGATCGAGGCCCACGCCGAGCAGCTGCACGGGGTGCGGGTCCACCAGATGCATGCGGTCAAGGATCGTCCGACGATGCACGGTGCGTTCGGATCGCACCTCCACCACGTCTCGTACTTCCTCTCCCCCGTGACGCGGCCCCACTTCGCCAACGGCACGATCGACTTCGTCCCGAGCAACTTCTCCGAGGTGCCGATCCTGATGCGGCGGCTCCCGAACCCCCTCGTCCTGGTCTCGGCGTCGCCGATGGATCGCCACGGGTTCTTCTCGCTGGGGACCAACTGTGACTACGTGGCGTCGCTGATCGGTCGGGCGCCGATCTTCGTCGAGGCGAACCGTCAGATGCCCCGCACGTTCGGCCGGACCCAGGTCCACGTCTCTCAGGTCGCCGGCTGGTGCGAAGCGGACTATCCGCTGCACGCTGCGGCCGGTGTGGAGCCCGACGAGATCGACTGCGCGATCGGCAGGCTCGTGGCGGAACGGGTGCCGAACGGCGCCACGATCCAGACCGGCATCGGCGCCATCCCGAACGCGCTGTTGGCATCGCTCGGCGACCATCGGGATCTCGGGGTGCACACCGAGCTCTTCTCCGACGGGCTGATGAACCTGGTCGAGCAGGGCGTCGTGAACGGGGTCCGCAAGCAGCTGAACCGCACCAAGGCGGTTGCCACGTTCGCCCACGGGACCCAGGAGTTGTACGACTTCCTGCACGAGAACCCTGCCGTCGAGCTGTGGCCGGTCCGGTACGTCAACGATCCGCGCGTGATCGGCCAGGAGACCGACTTCGTCTCGATCAACGCCACGATCGAGGTCGATCTCATGGGCCAGTGCGCGTCGGAGTCCATCGGCTCCAAGCTGTTCTCCGGCTCGGGCGGTCAGGCCGACTTCGCCCGAGGGGCGATGTACTCCAAGGGCGGTCAGGGGTTCATCGTCACCCGCTCCACCACGCACGGGGGCATGTCGCGGATCGTCGCCCAACTCCACGAGGGCGCCGTCGTCACCACCATGAAGAACACCGTCGACAAGGTGGTCACCGAGTACGGCGTGGCCGAACTGCGAGGTCAGACGGTGCGTGACCGGGCCAAGCGGCTCATCGCCATCGCCCATCCCAGCCACCGCGACGACCTGGAGCGATCGGCCAAGGAATTGGGGTTCATCTGACCGCTTCCCTTGAATCGTCGGCGATCCGGTCGATCGGCCTGCGACGAGACCCGAACCGTGCGGCCGCGCGTGTCCGGGACCGGCGGGAGGAAGACGTGGACATGTCGTTCGAGGCCGAACGGTTCAACCCCGAGGCGGTTGCTGCGGGTCGCAGCACGGTGGTCGTGGACGCCATCGGCACCGTGGTGGTGGCCGGACGGGAGATGGGGTTCATCCCCGGCAACGTCGATTCGCTGCTGCGCTCCTACCTCCTGCTGGTCCGCGACCTGCGCCGCCAACGACGGGAACCGGCGATCCTGCTCCGGCGCGACGACGTGATCGCCCTCGCCGTCTCGGTTCGGATGCCCGCCGAGGACGTCCTCGACCGGCTCGCCCGTCAGATGGGTGCGACCCAGCAGCAGCGGCGGGCGCTGGCCAACGCTTTCACCGCCGGGCTCCTGGTCCTGGGCCTCGCCACGGCCTCGGCAGTCGTGGGGGCGGAGTCGTCGGCCGCGTCGCTGTTGACCACACCTGCTCCGCCCCACGAACTCGTGGTCTTCGCCGACCACGAGGACATCACCGTCGACGAACTCTCCGGTTCGGTCGGGGCCGAGATGCTCGATGCCCGCTCGGCGGCGCAGGACCAGACCGCCGCCGCGACCAGCGACGGCGCCGCTGACGCGGCGGGAACGGCCGGCACCACGGCTCGGCATCAGGACCCGGCCGCGGCCGTGACACCTGCGGCGAACGCGCCGGTGGCAGCCGGCGGCGCGTCCGAGCCGTCGGCGCCCGATTCCGACTCGACCCCGACTGCGCTGGCCGCGGACGAGGGACCATCCGCTGGCGCAACGAGCATCGGAGCCTCGGTGTCCGAGCCGATCGCGTCCGCGGCGGACACCGGGGGCCAGACCGCGACACGAGGCGACGCCGTCGACGCTGCCGCACAGCGTTCCACCGTCGAGGTGGACCTCGGGACCCCGCCGTTGCCGCCCGGCTACGGCGACGACCCGGCGATCACGCCCATCGACGACGTCGACGTCCCCATCGTGACGATCGTTCCCCCCGCCGACTGACCATCCCCCGAGCCGGCCGAACGCTCAGCCCGGCACCGGCTCCAGCGGTGGCTCGGCCACCTCTCCGCGGACTCCGAACGAGCTTCCTGCGAGCACGATCCCGGTGATGACCATCGCCAGCATGAGGATCATGCAGGTCGTGTAGGCAGCGGTGCGGTTGAAGGTCTCGTAGACGTTCCCGGCGACGATCGCGATCACCCCGGCCACGAGGGTCTGGGTGCCGCCGAGCAGGCCTTGAGCGGCGGCCTGGCGCGAGGCCGGCACCACCATGCCGACCGCGACCCCGCTCGAGCTGACCGTCAGCGAATCGCTGATCGAGTGGACGATCCCGATGGCGAGCATTGCGCCGCCCGTGGGCATCAGGCCGTAGAGGAACATGAACATCGATCCGGCGACGAGCCCGACCGCACCGACCCGGAACGGGCCGACCCGCTGGGCGATGCGACCGCCGAGCGACCCGAACACCACGAGCGGGAGGGCGAACACGGTGATACCGAGGTTCGAGACGAACTCGCTCGAACCGAGGTCGTCGAGCACCAGGACCCACAGGGCGTCGAAGGTGCCGATCATCGTGAACACCGCGGCGCCGTAGAGGATCGTGGCGACGAACGGGCGGATCCGAAGCAGGTCGAAGGCCAGCCCGCTGGATCCTGTGACGTCGGCCGACCCTTCGTTGACGTCCACACGCAGGAGCACCGGTGAGCAGGCTGCGGTCGCCGCGGCGATGGCGAGGAACGGGGCCGGGATCCCGAACGGGCCGATCAACAGCGCCGCCACGACCGGACCCATGGCGAACCCGCCCACGTCGGCGGCGAGGAGGAGGCCGAGGTTGGAGCCCAGGTGGGCCGGGTCGGCGAGGATCACGATCCGTCGCACGGCCGGCACCGCCATCCCGGCACCGAGCCCGCCGACGAGTCGTCCGACCAGCAGGAGTGGGAGCTGCTGGGCGAAGGCGACGATCAGCAGGCCGACGAGGTTGCAGAGCAGCCCGATGGCCACGAGGCGCTTGGCCTGGCCCCGGTCGGCTCGTGGCGCCAGCAGGACCTGGGCCGCGAACTGGGCGAAGAACCCGGCGGCGACGACGAAGCCGAGGTGGCCGGCGCTGATCCCGTACTCGTCGCGGAAGTCGTCGAGCGCCGTGAACATCACGCCGTACCCGGCGGCGAACAGCCCGGTCAGCAGGCCGAGCATGGCGACGAGTCGGCGTGCGTTCATCGGCCGCACGTTAGCGAGGTGACCTCCCCGAACGACGAGGAGTTCAACCGTTGACGAGCTCTCCGTCGGGGGTGACGAGGTACTGGAGCCCGGCCCCGCAGTCGACGGCCACGTACTCCATCAAGCCGGACATCTCGAGGGTCTCCCGATTCGACGCCGGTTCGTCGCCGTCGTGCGATCCGGAGAACCGCACCCCGAACGACGGGGCGCCCTGGGGGCACGTGAAGCTCCATTGTTCCGTCATCGTCGCCAGGTCGTAGGCGGCGAGCACATGTCCGCCCGGCGACGACGGCGATTCTCCGACGGCGATGTAGCCGGCGTCGTAGACGCCGTGGAGGAATCCGGTGCCCGCATTGAAGCTGTTCGAGCCGAATGCCGACACGGCCGTGTCGGTGTACAGGTCCCGTTGCACCTGGACTTCGGAGCGCTTGACCTGGCCCTCGTAGACGCTGAGCGTCCGGCAGGCGTCGCCGCTCCAGACGTACAGCTGTCCGGGCGTGTCGGGTGCGGTCCAGGTCGAGCAGACCCAGCCGAGCTGGTCGGCGGTCATCGGGGCGGCCTGGATCTGCTGGACGATGTTCTGGGATGCGGCCCTGGCCTGCTCGGCGAAGGTCGTCAGCCCGGGGCCCACGGCGATCACGCCGAGGACGCAGCCGAGCGCCACCAGCCGGCCTCGGCGCTGGTAGGGCGGGACCAGGAGGATCGCGGCGTACACGATCGACCCCAACGCCAATCCGTAGGCGTAGAACCACGGCGACGCGCTGTTGAACAGCTGATTGGCGGCGGAATCCGGTGCCGCCATGGCGACCGGGATCAGGGCGGAGCCGAGGATCCGCCGCCCGATCCACACCGGGGGGATGATCGACGCCGCGAAGCAGAAGAACATCGCCGAGGCGACACGATCGATGCCCCGCGGTTCGGAGGCGGCGGTGAAGGAGGTGACGTCGATGTCGGACAGCACGAGCTGGCGCTGGAGTCGCCAGGCCGCGTTGGACAGGGCGACGACGAGGGTCACCTGGACGACCAGGCCGGCGCCGACCTCCGAGAACGGGAGCCCGCTGACGGCGAGGCCGACGGCGGCAACTCCGAGCGCAAGGGCGCTGAGGCCGGCCAGCCCGAGGAGCACGACGTACGCCCGTCCCTGGGTGAGCCGGGCGGTGACGGCCAGGGAGATCGACGCCACCAGGGCCACCAGCAACGCGAGCTGGGTCGGCAGGCTGAGGCCGGGCAGACCGGGCCACGCCGATTGGAACATCACCGCCATGGCGCTGACCGTCGGGCGGGCGAAGCGGAGGAATTCGGTGCCGATGCGGCTGCCCTGGAGCGAGTTGGCTCGCCCCACGACCAGGGCGAGGGCCCAGATCGCGCCCAGCACGTAGGCGGGGGTGGAGAGCAGGTTGAGCTGCCCGGTGGGGAGGCCGGGCGCCATTCGGCTGACCCGGACCACCGGAGTCGGTCCGCTGACCGACACCAGCAGTGCTCCTTGGTTGGTTCCGTATTCGGTGCTCATCGCTCGACTCCAGAGAGGGACGCAAGACGGAGATCGGGGCCTCGTGCCCCGGCGGATGCCAGTTCCCCAGCGGGGACGGAGGTGGCGTCCCCAGCGGGGACGGAGGTGGCGTCCCACGGGGGGACGGAGGTCGGGTCCCCGGCGGGAACCGTGGGGAGCTCCCAACGATCAGGAGCGAGCAGCGTGGCGCCCTGGCGGCTCGAGGCACCCGCGAAGATCACCGATTGCCCGCCGGTGGCGAAGGCGGCGAGCGATTCCTGCAGGACCACCGCACCTTCGAGCGAGGCGGAGAAGGTGTCGGTGCCACCGGCTCAAGACGAGCACGTGTTCACAACCCAGCTTCGAGCGGATGGACATCGCGATGAGCAGCAACGAGGCGACGAGCAGCCCGGCGACGAACGCTCGGTCGGCAGGATGGGCGTCGCGCCGAGCTCGATGATGGTCGGCGCGGCGAGCAGTTCCCGCCAGTCCAAACGGCGGCCCGAGGACAGCAGCGAGCCGAGCGGCCCGTGATCCAGCAGCGAGAGGCGGCCCAACAGCTCGGCTCGGAGCGAGTGGGCGCCCGTGCCGGCGGAAACGCGAACCGATCCGCGGCTGCCGGCCTCGGCGAGCAGGCAGCCCCGAGGCGCGTCCGGATCGGCGTACCCACGTCGTAGACAGCCCGGTGAAGCAAGCCGGCGGCCGGCGTCGTGGCGGACAGCCGGTAGGCGAGATCGAAGGCGGCGAGCACTGCGCGCCGCATGGGCTGTCGGAGACGTGCCGAGGCGGACGAGCAGCGGGTCGAAGCCGAGCGCGTCCGGGACCGGCCGGATCCGTCGGATCGGGAGTTCGAGGTCGGCCGGGAGACCGGCGAAGTCGCCTCGGCTCAGGTCGATGACGAGGAGGCCGCCGGGCGCACCCTGGCGACGACGGGCCGCCCACTGGTGCAGACGGGTGTTCGTGGCCAGGTGGGTGAGGGGGCCTCGAGCACGCCCCGTCGCGATCATCGGGATCGGCGTCCCGGGTGCGGTCAGCGGCAGGCGTAGGACCGGACCGAGGTCGGCCGGCTCGAACAGAAACGCAGTTCGGCATCGAGCCCCTCGGGCGTGGCACCCCAGGTGCCGACTCGACTGATCGTCGATCATCTGCAGGGCGAGGTCGAGTTCGTGACGTTCGGCGGGGCGGGCGATCTCGTACGGGGCGTGGCCGAGGAGGCCGATCCCGACGACGTCGCAGAGCCCGGGACGCAGCGGCTCGGCGCCGAAGAGCGGCGCGAACCAAGGCGAAGGCGCGGGAGGCCGCGCAGCCACGAGCGGTGAGCAGCGAGCAGCTTCTGGACCACCGGGTCGTGGCTGGTCTCGGCTTCGTCGCGCAGCATGCCGATCACGGTGGTCAGGTCGGCGAGGAGCTCGATGCCGGGCTCCTCGCGCTCGACGTGGATGCAGGGCACGACCGGCTGGCCGGCGGCCCGCAGAGGGTGCGCAGGTCGGGCTCGAACCCTCCTCGCCGGCGCCCGGCCACGGGAGCACGGCGGCGAGGCCAGCTTCGAGGGTTCGGCGATCGGCGGGTTCCACGACGTGGTCGAGATCGAGGGTGTCGAGGTCGAACGGAACGAGCTCCCGGGCGCAGCGTTCGGTGTCGAAGGGCTGGAAGCCGACCGTCGACGGGACCGACAGGGTGGCAGCTCCGCCAGGGCGGCAGCGTCGTCCTCGGTGCGGGATCGACCGACGAGCTGGACCGAGACCCGGTCGCGGTCCGATCCGCCGGCGACCAACCGGACCTGCAGCGCAGACTCGGCGCGCGAGTCGCTCGCGAACGCTCGCAACAGCCGAGCAGGGCGTCGGCCAGCGTGCGATCGTCGACCAACAGCTCGGCCTGCCACACCCACGAGGTGTGGGACACCTGGACGGGGGTGGGGACCGAGCGGCTCATCGGACGCCGACGTGGTCGAGAACGGCGTCGATGCCCGTGACGGGCAGCAAGGCCGTGAGCGGCTCGAGGATCAGCCCCAACGGGTCGTTGATCGATTTCATCAGCTGGCGTGCCGAGCCGTCCCGCGAGGCGAGCAGGATCTTGAGGCGCTGGAGTTCGTCGGGGGTCTGCTCCATGGCGACGCGGATCGTCACCGCGTTGTTCACGAAGAACAGCCGGTTCATCAGATAGTCGCTGACGAGGAGTCGAGATCCTTCGGCATGGACAGCACGGTGAGGTTGAGCGCCCCCGGCTCGGCCCCGGCCGACCGGGCGATGGCCGGGCGGGCTCGGTGAACACCTCGACCGGCGGCCGGACGTCGGTCACGACGATCACAGTTCGCCCGGCCCCGATTGACCGCCGCGATGCCGTGGAGGCCCTGCGAGTCACCGCCACAGTGCTCCCAGATGGACACGAGCGTCTCGTCGCGCACCAGCTCGGGCAACGCAACCGCATCGCCCGTGCGCTCCGGACCAGCGGAAGGGCGACGTTCATGATGCGCGGCCAGCCTCGGTGTGGCGGTGTCCGAGGTCGCCGTAGGCAGCGAGCGTGGGCGAGATCGACGGCATCGCCGTCAGGGTCCCGGCCCGGATGATCGCCTGGACCGTGGACTGCAGCTCCGGGAAGCGACGCATCACCGCCGGGTTCACCATCGCGGTACGAGCGAGTTCGAACGCCTGGCATCGGCGCCCCGGCGCAGCCGGGGTCGGCAGCCAGTCCACCAGTTGGCGGCCGGCGATGGGGGTGAGCGAACAGTTGCGGGCCACCATGACCTCACGGCCTTGGTCTCCTCCTTCGGCCATCGCCACGGCGCCCTTGGCCTTCACCGCTGCGGTCTCCCGAGCGACCGCGTCGCGAACCTGGATGAACTTCGGATCACTCGCACGATCTCGTCCATGGAGTGCAGGGCGAGCAGGCCGTCGGCGAGGCGGACGTCGAGCACGTCACGGAACAGGTCGGCGGGAGCCATCCCATAGAGGAATCGGTGGCTGAGTTCGCCCAGGCGCTGCCGGACGATCCGTTCGACCGACGTCCGCAACACGGTCTCCACCCGACCGACGAAGGCGTAGCCGTCGCGATCGACGGCCTTCTTGAAGTCGCGAGAGTTGTCGTCACCCGCGATGGAGATCGTGACCCGAGCGTCGAGGGACGGCATGCGGAACCCGTCGGCGGTCGAGACGTTCAACACCTTCACCACGGCCTCGCGACGGCCGGTCACCACGGCCACGACCTCGACGTCACCGAACACGGGATCCCGAGTCCCGGACGGCGCCGCTGACCGGCGCACGACGATTGGTCCGGCCGTTCTTCATGATCACGCACCCAATAGACGTGACCCGGTTCGACGCTGATCGCGCCCGTCACCGCCGTCGGAGCACTGATGAGCCCCGCCAGTTCCTTGGCCACTTCCGCCTCCAATGTCGTCGTGACTGGTGTGCCGCGGCCACTCGACGAACCGCGACCGACTGTGGGCGACCTCGGGAATGGCTCAAGAAATTCCGACCGTTGCGTTCGCGGCGGGTGCGGCCTTCACAAAGCTGAAGGCCCTTGAAATCAGTCGGTTCGATTCGATTTGAGTCCTGGACATTCGGAGGGCGGTCCATCGGATCGCCCGAAGCTGAACAGGTGGTGCCGTGACACTCAAGAACATTCGGGTCGCCGTGAAGATGTGGGCCGCGCGTCGTCGGCGTCTCGCTCAACGCGCTCGTCGCCTACGCATGGATCTCGATGTCGACCGTGTCGACCGCAGATCGGCGAGGCCGTACCGGAAGATCGCCTCGAACGGCGTGCTCCTCGCCGACGTGCTCCCCGCCCGGCCCACCTCGTCGGAGTCCAACCTGAGCGCCTATCAGCTGGTCGCCTTCGCGCTCGAGGGGGCGACGCCGCCGGGAGTGCGACGACGGTCGACCGGCTCGCCGTCCACTCCGCTCCGACTTCGAAGAACGGCACACCTACTGGGACGCCGCGCTCACGGATGAGCCTTGCGCCGCGATGCTTTCGAGGATGCGTGGGCTCCGGGCCAGCAGTTCTTCTCGATCGTCGAGAACGAGCTCGAACCGGCGATCACCGACGGGGACCTCGTTGCCACTCGGGCGATCTTGGACGGTCCCTTGCAGGAGACCGCCCCTTCCGTACGCAGCATCGCTCGGCCATCGATCGGGTCGTGTCGCTGACGGGCGAGCGCCGCTCGATTCGAAGCCGACACCATCACGACCGCCGACTCCCGAGCCCGGACCTGGTCGTCATCCTCGCCCTCACCCTGGCCGTGGTGAGCGCCCTCCAGCTCGGCGGTGATCCGCTCGATGCTCGCCGATCCGGCACCTCGGCCGCCGGATGGCGGAGATCCCGAGCCGGTCACGCCGACTTGAACCAGCGCCTCGACGTCGACCGCAAGGACGAGTTCGGACAGGTCGCCGAGTCGTTCAACGCCTTCATGACGACGTTGCACCAAGACGATCGGCTACGTGGACGAGCGGGCCGACGCCCTGCTCTCGGGCTCGATGGAGCTGGCGTCGGTCAGCGAGCTGTGGCGGCGGCATCGGCCGCCTCACGGACTCGCGCCTCGGCCGTTCGCAGCGGCCGCTCACGGGTCGAGACCGTCATCCAGTCGGTGCTCGCCGCCTCCGAGGTTACCCAGTCCGCCATCGACGACATCTCCCGGTCCGCGACCAACGCCTCCAGGTGTCCGGTGAGGCCGTCAGTGCGGCGGACGGAGCCGACCTCGTCATCTCCCGGCTCGGCCAGAGCTCGTCGGAGATCTCGGAGAGTCGCGGCGATGATCTCCTCGATCGCCGAGCAGACCAACCTGTTGGCCCTCAACGCCACGATCGAATCGGCTCGGGCCGGCGAGGCGGGCAAGGGATTCGCCGTGGTGGCCAGCGAGGTCAGGCTCGCGCAGGCCACGACCAAGCGACCGGGGACACTCGCCGACCGGATCGCCCGGATCCAGTCCGACACGACGGCGGCGGTGGAGGCGATCGCCGAGATCCGCCGGATCATCTCGGGTGAGCGACGCCGAGGTCGTGATCGCCTCGGCGGTCGAAGAACAGACCGCGACGACCTCAGGGGATCACGAGGCATCAGGCACGGCGAACTCGGCCGGCTCGATCACAGGCACTCGGTGTCGCGGTGTCGGTGACCGCGGCCGCCGGCACCAGCACCAGGAGCGGCCAGCACGCAGGCGACCGCTGATCGCGTGGCCGAGACCGCGAACAGGTTGAAGGAACTCGTGGGTCAGTTCACCGCGTGAGCGGTCAGGCCGCCACGATCGTCGCCACGGCGCTGAAGTGCAGCGCCGCGGCCGACGGTGAAGACGTGCCAGATCTCGTGGTACCCGAAGACGCGGGGCCACGGATCGGGCCGCTTGGCCAGCAGCACCGGGAACCCGACGGTGTAGGCGATCCCGCCGCCGGCCACGAGGGCCAGTTGGGCGGGGCTCAACGAGCGCACGAGCACCGGCCCGGCGACCAGCGCCAGCCATCCGAGCACCGGATAGAGGGCGTAGCCCAGCCATTGCAGACGGCGCGCACCGCTTCCCTTGATCGCCACGCCGAGCACCGCTCCCGCGCCGACGACCGACAACAGCGGGATCCCCCAGCTCAACGGCATCGCGAGGATGCACATCGGCACGTAGGTGCCCGCGATCAGCACGTAGATCATGCAGTGATCGATGCGCTGCCAGACCCGTTTCGCTCGCTCGCTTCGGATCACCCGGTGATAGGTGGCCGAGGTCCCGAAGACGAGCAGCATGCTGCCGGCGAACACGGCAGACGATGCGACCGCAGCGGGATGACTCGCACTCCGGATGAGCAGGATGGCGGCGGGGATGGTGGCGAAGAAGGCCCAGGAGTGGAGACGTCCTCGCCACGTCGGCCGGGGAAGCACGATCGGGGAGGCCATGGCGGCGACCGTACCCCCGTTCGCGACCGGCGTCACTGCGGCTGACCCCCGGAACCCGAGGGATTCCACCATCGGTCACCTTCCGAGCACGCCGCGGTGACGAATTGGTGGGTCACAGGTCACCGAGCAGGCCGATGACGGCGTCACCGTACTGTTCCAGCTTCGCCGGCCCGACACCTCGCACCCTCGCGAGCTCGGACGTGTCGGCCGGGCGAGTGCGGGCGATCTCGACCAAGGTCTTGTCGTCGAACACCACGTAGGCCGGCTTGCCACTCCGAGCGACTTCACGCCACCGTCGCAGCGCCTCGTACGCCGTTGCGGCCAGGCCGTCGGGATCGCCCGGGTCCAGTTGGAGCGAGCCGCGTTGGCGGCCCACCGTCACGACCTTGGCCCCGATGGGGAACCGTCGGGTCGCGGTGCCGAACCGAGCGAGCGCTCCCTCGGGACCGACCTCCTCGATCGTCCACTGCTGGCCGTTGTCGTCGAGCATCATCCCGACTCCCGGGACCACGGTCGATTTGTCGGCGAGCGGATCGTCGGACGCCCCGGACGAACGTGACGAGCGAGCGGACCGGGACCCCGAGGGCGCGGCGCGCTCGACCCGGGGCCGGGGTCCACCTGGCCGTACGACCTCGTGGTCGGGGGGCGGCGCCGTGAGTTCGGCGACGAAGGGCGAGGGTCGGGTGCCGCAGGTGACCACGGCGCGCCGTTTGGCCCTCGTGAGCGCGACGTGGAACAGGCGGCGCTCTTCCTCGTCGTCCTCGGCGAGGCGATGGGGATACAGCTCGTCGGCGGCGTGATGGACCACGACCGTGGGCCATTCCTGACCCTTCACCCGATGGACGGTGGCGAGGACCACGCCGTCGGTGCTGCCGCCGTTGCATCATCCGTTCCGCAGCCACGCTTCGAACCGCTTCGGATCCGGCTCGGAGCGCGGCCAGTTGGCGCAACGCCGTGAGGTCGTCGCCCTGGGACGACCGGTTCATGCCGCGGCGCTGTTGGTCGAGGGTGGACACGGCCCCACCGAGCCCGATGTCGTCGATGAGGGTGTCGAACAGGTCGCCGGTCGTCGCGTGACGGGTGACCATCCGTCCCAACCGTTCGATGTCGGTCGAACCCGACGAGCCGCTCGGTGTCGCGCTCCTCGTTCAGCCGGGCGGCCAGCAGACATCGACTCCAGGTCCTGCTGCTCGGTCGCCCAGTCCCCGATGCGTGGGTGCAACGAGCGCGAGGGCCGGCGCAGCGCCTCGGAGACGGCGTCGGGATCGAATCGGGCCGAGGTCGAGGCCGCGACCGCCAGCCGCAGCCACGACGATGCGGCTCGGATGGCCGTCCGGTCGGCGAACTCCGCGCCCACTCCCCGCTGATGGGGATGCCTGCGGCGCCGAGGGCGGCCTGGACCAGGGCGAGGAGGGCGTTGACCCGGCTGAGGACGGCGACCTCCGACGGCGGGGTGCCGGCGTCGATGGCGGCCCGGACCGCTTCGAGGGTGGCGGCGACGGTGTCCTCGGACCGATCGACGGACGTAGCCGGGCGGCTCGAGTTCGTCCCGGACGTCGGCGGGGCGGCCCGATCGGATCGTCTTGGCCACCCGCCGACGGTTGTGGCGCAGGAGATTGTCGGCGGCCCGGACGATCTCACCGGGACAGCGGTAGTTGACCTCGAGGGGATGGTCCCCGGCCAGCGGGAACAACGACGAGAAGTCGATCAGCCACCCGGGATCGGCTCCGTTGTACCCGTAGATCGTCTGGTCGTCGTCGCCGACGCCGAACACGGCACCGTCGGCACCGGCCAGGGCGGACCAGCAGCAGATGGGCCGGGGTGAGGTCCTGGAACTCGTCGACCAGCAACACTCGGCAGGCACGCTGGGCGGCACGGCGAGCCTCGGGATCGCCGAGCAACACCTCGACGGCGCCGAGGATCTGCTCGTCGAAGTCCAGCACCCCGGCGTTGGAGGGCGGCCCGATATCGGGATACACCGCCGCGAACCCCTCGACGTCACCGCCGGCCTCGGCCTCCACCACGACCGGCGGGCGGAGCCCGAGCCGAGCCCTGGGACAAGGCGTCGATCCACGGGGCCACGGGATCGGCGTTGCGCCGACGAGGGAACTTCACCAGCTCGTCGAGGAACCGGCGGACCTCGGGTTCGTCGATGGTGCGGGGTGCGGCCCCGGCGGGCTGAGACGGCGCGACACCGTTCACGATGGCGAGGCCGATCGCGTTCAGGGTCCTGACCTGCAAGCCGGGAAGATCGGCGGTGCGGGCGCTCATCTCCTCCTGGGCTCGCTTGTTGAAGGCCACGAGGGTCACGGCGGAGGCCGGGAGGTTCCACGCCCGAAGGAGGTGACGGGCCCGTTCGGTCAGCACCCGGGTCTTGCCCGAACCGGCCGGGGCGATGATCCGGGCCGCGCCACCGGGATGGAGCACGGCGGCGCGCTGGTCGAGGGGGCCAGTTCGGCGGCGGTTCGAGATGGCGCGTCGTCGAGCGGCGGGACCGGTACGCCGCGGCGTGCTCGACCGCGACTGCGTGCAGGACCGGAACCCCGTCGATCGGGGCCATCACCCCGAGCGGTCCCCCGTCCAGCCAGACCGCGGTGCCGTCGGGGAGCACCACGTCGCCGGACGTCCCCGCCGTGGCGAGCCTGGCGCCGGCTTCCAGCGCCGCGTCGACCAGCGCCCAGCGTCCCTCGGGGTCGTGGCGATGGTCGACCGCGTTGCCGGTCACCCAGCGCCGGAGTTCGTCGATCTCGAACGCGAACGCCGGACCCAGTTCGTGGGGTTCCGAGTCCGTCGACCCCGCCGGCCAGCGCAGCGTGGTCGGCAGTTCGAACACCAGTCGGGTTCGGGCCGTCGCCGCCTGGCGGACCCGGGCGACGAGACGACCCACCTCGATCGGATCGGCGAGGGTCTCCTGGTCGATCACGAGGATGTCGCACCCCGCCCACGGACCCGGCGCCGGAGCGCCGATCCGCACGATCGCATGCCGCCCGAGCTCGGACGGGCCGGCGCCCACCCCTCTGACCTGGGGTTCGCTCGGCGCTCCGTGATCGGCCCGGGCCGGAGACGGACCGGGACGGGGTCGAGACGCCGGTCGGCGCGCTGGCGAGTCGGAGGCGTCCCGGGGCTCGAACTCCCGCTCGAACTCGGGGGCGTCCGGCGGAGCTGCCTCGTCCGATCGGCCGGCCCCGCCGGTGCAGGCGCGGACCTCGGCCACCGAGTCATGAGAGGCGCCGCAGTGTCCGCACGAGATGGCCATGGCCCCCCGTTCTACCGGACGGGTGTCGCAGGACTTCCCGTGGCGGGCCCGACCGAGTCGAGGACCCGCCTGCGCCGCGTCCTCAGCGAGCGACGAGAACTGGCACGTGGGCCCGGTGGACGAGGGCGTCGGACACCGAACCCGTCACCAGGCGGGAGAACCAACCCTTCTGGCTGGCCGCGACGACGATCACGTCGGCGTGGTGCTCGTCGGCTGCGGCGATGATCGCGGCGGCCGGATCGCCGACCTCGGCGATCTCCTCGGCGTCGGACAGGCCCAGGCTCTCGACCGACTCGTGGACGATCTCGGTGGCGCGTTCCTCGGCCTCGTCGATCAAGGGCTCCTGGTTCATCGGGTAGGGGTAGACGCCTCGAACCCGATGCTGGGGTCGGCGTAGGCCATGGGACTCGGCGACACCGAGATGGCATGGTAGTGGGCGTCCGGTCAGGCTGGGGACAACGCAGTGCGCCGCCCGGTCGGCTTCTGGGGATCCGTCGACAGCGACGAGAACGTTCATGGAGCCACGCTAGACAGTGAGGGCCTCGCCCAAACGTGCGGACGAACCCACGGAATCGTGAGCTTGCTCACCCAGCCTTCGCGAGACTCCGTGGATGTCCGGATCGCTTCCTCGATGCACCCTGGCCGCTGCGCGCGGCACGCCTCTCGCTCCGGCGAGCGGCCGCCGACGACCTGGACCCGATGTGGGCCATCCGCTCGCAGCCCGGCGTCGCAGGTGGCTGAACTCGGCGCCGGACGATCGGCAAGGTTCCGTGGACTGTTCCTCGACGCCGATCGGCTCTCCAAGACGATACGCGATCGAGCTCGGCGAGGTGGTGATCGACGAGCTGATGTGCTCGATCGAGAACGCCTGGGCCCAGCGCGAGGTCGAAGCCAGCGGCCGGGGTCCAGGCCGAGCTGGGCGTCGGGTGCTCGATCCGGCGTTCCAGCCAGGGTACGCGACCGAGGCCGTTCGCGAGTTGATGCGCTGCTGTTTCGAGGACCTCGGCCTGCGCCGGCTCGTCCGTTCTGCTTCGTCGAGAACGGGTGTCGTGGCGGCTCATGGAACGGGTCGGCATGCGCCGCGAGCAATGGACACGCTCCGGCGCGCTGCACCGCCGGGGCACGTGGCACGACGGGTACGGCTGCGCGATGCTGGCCGACGAGTGGTCGACGAAGCGATCGACGAAGCGATCGACGAAGCGGTCGCCGGCCACCGACTCGCCCTCGGGCGATCGGCCGGGCAACTAGGCCAGCCGCACGAAGGAACGCCGCAGGAAGGAACGCCATGTCCACGATCGTCCCGATCATCGACATCACCTCGCCGGACGCTCCGGCCCAGCTCGATAGCGCCGCGACCGAGGTCGGCTTCTTCCAGGTCGTCGGCCACCGGGTCGATCCGGCCTGGTCGAGTCGTTGCTCGACCAGCTGCGCAACTGTTCCGTCTGCCCCAGGAAGTGAAGGACCGCTACGCCTCACCGGCGCCCGAGATCAACAACGGCTACTCCGCGGTCGGCAGGTCTCGCCTACTCCCTCGGGGTCGAGGCACCGCCAGGCCTGTTCGAAGCGTTCAACTTCGGCCCGGAAGGGCTCGACGGAAAGCGACCTGCGTGCGCCGAACGCCATCGGCTCTTCGCCGACAACATCTGGCCCGACGAGGTACCGGCCCTCCGGGACCTCGTGCCCAGCTACATGCGCACGACCCGCGCCCTGTACGACCGCCTGGCGGAGCTCGTCGCCGTCGGCCTCGGTCTGGAACCGGACTTCTTCGAGGCCTGCAGGGAAGCATCCGACCGAGACCCTGCGATGCCCCAGCACTGGTACGAGCGCCGCGGGCTTTCACGGATCCAACACCGGGCCAGCAGCGGATGGGGCGCACACACCGACTACGGGATCCTCACCCTGCTCGGGAAGATCCGGTACGGGCTCCAAGAAGTGCTCACGAAATCCGGGTGGCGGGCCGACGTGGTTCCGGTGCCGGTGCCTACTTGGTGAACATCGGCGACCTCCTCAGCCAGTGGACCAACGATCGATGGGTGTCGACGCTGCACCGGGTGGTCCCACCCCCCGCCGCCGTGGACGGTCCGGCGCTGCGCCGCTCGATCGCCTACTTCTTCGACGGGGACTGGGACTCGATCGTCGAGTGCCTCCCGACGTGTTGTTCGGACGAGAACCCGGCCAAGTACCCCCGGTCGGGCCCTCGACCTCTGATGAACAAGCTCGTCGGCGGCCGCGCCGCGGGCGGCCGTTGCGACCAGCCACGTCGGCGATCGCCTCCACGCGCTCTGAGGTTCGGCTGCGCCGGCCCGGCACGCAGGGGAACGAGGCTCGGCGGCTACCCTCACCTCGTGAACGAAGCCCTGGTCGAGACGGTCTGCGACGACGACGTCCGACTTTCGAGATCGCGTCGGCGTGGCGGAGTTGCGCCGCAGCGCGGCGATGGCAGCGCTGAAGGACCAGTGAATGGCGAGTGGGTTCGCCAACATGGAACATCGGCCAGATCGACACGATCGAGCTGCTCGCCGGGCCGCGACGACTGGCGGATGAGCGAGCTGGCCGAGGCGTTGCGGGTCGATCCGTCCACCGCGACCCACTTGCCGTGCAGCGCATCGTCGTGGCCGCAGGATTCGCCGAGCGGCGTCCGTGCGAGATCGACGGTCGGGGGGTGCGGGTGGGCCTCACGGCGGCGGGTCGGGCCTGGCACACCGAGTTGGTCACCCGGCGGCTCAGCATGATGTCGAGCATCCTGGAGACCTTCAGCGCCGAGGACCAACGAGCACTCTCGACGCTGCTCGGTCGGTTCGTCGGGGCCCTGGACCACTACGTCAGCGAGCTCGACCACGAGCCCGTTGACGAGGGACCCGCCGCCTGAGCTTTCTGGACTCGCCGGGGCCCGCCTGGGGTAGCGTCGCCGCCAGTGGCCGATCGAGCGAAGTTCACCGAACAGGCGATGGAATTCATGCCGCAGCTGTACGCAGCAGCGATGCGGATGACGCGCCACCAGGCGGACGCCGAGGATCTCGTCCAGGAGACGTATCTGAAGGCGTACCGCAGCTACCACACCTTCGAGGAGGGCTCGAACCTCCGAGCGTGGCTGTATCGGATCCTCACCAACACCTTCATCAACAAGTACCGCGCCAAGCAGCGCCGCCCGGACGAGAGTGACCTCGACGACGTCGAGGACATGTACCTGTACCGGAGGATCGGTGGACTCGAGACCGCCATCGCCAGCCGGAGCGCCGAGGACCAGTTGATGGACCTCTTCACCGACGACGAGGTCAAGCAGGCGCTCGAGGCACTCCCCGAGAACTTCCGCCTCCCGGTCCTGCTCGCCGACGTCGACGGATTCTCGTACAAAGAGATCGCCGAGATGCTCGACATCCCGATCGGCACGGTCATGTCTCGTCTGCATCGGGGAAGAAAGGCGATGCAGAAGCAGTTGTACGACTTCGCCGAGGCGCGAGGACTGGTGGCATGAGCGACTGCAACGAGACATTGAAGGAGCTGGATCGGTTCCTCGACGGCGAGCTCACCGAGCTCACCAAGACGGCGGTCGAGCATCACCTGCACGGCTGCATGGACTGCTTGTCCGCCTTCGACTTCCACGCCGAGTTGCGCATCGTGATCCGCGAGAAGGCCACCGGTGACGAACTTCCCGATGGCCTTCGCGACCGAGTCCTGCAGTGCTTCGGCGACTTCGCCGGGATCGACGACCTCGATGACGTGGACGACGGCGCGGTGTCCGAGGACTCGGCCGGCTGAACGACTCCCCGGTGCC